>NZ_JAHXYG010000020.1:0-442 GCF_019970085.1 Chryseobacterium lathyri
CCACCCACCTGGCCGCGCAGCACTACGCCCGACAGGATCGGCAGCATCGGCAGTACACACGGGGTAAAGGTCAGGCCGACCCCGGCGAGAAAGAACAACAGCAGCGATTTCCAGTTCCAGCCGTGTTCGGCCGTTGCGGGTGCGTTGGCACCGCCTTCGCCATCAATACTCAGGCGTGCGGTTTCCGGTGGGTAGCACAGGCCTTTGTCGGCACAGCCTTGGTAGCCCACCAGCAGGGTGAAGGCACGCGGGTCGGTGCGCGGCAGTTCGATGTCGAGCACGCCGTGGTACACCTCGACGTCGCCGAAGAATTCATCGTGCTTGGCCTCGCCCTTGGGGATGTTCGGCGCGCCCAGGGTGATGTCTGCCGGCTCGGTGTGGAACTGGAAGCGGTGGCGGTAGAGGTAGTAGCCCTCGGTGGCGACGAAGCGCAGCTTGAGGG
>NZ_JAHXYG010000021.1:0-410 GCF_019970085.1 Chryseobacterium lathyri
GTGTAGAAAATAATTCCGACACTTGTTAAAATAAATAATGAAAGCAGTGCATAGAATCTTCCAAAGTCCCTGTTCAGCTGGAAAAAGAAACCGATCAATCCTAAGATTAAGGGTAAAAAGAAGAATTTAACCGTACTTTCATTCTTGAATTTTGCAGGCATTTTATCCTGGTTCCCAAGCAGTGCATTATCGATGAAAGGAATTCCGGAGATCCAGTTTCCTTTGGTGTTTTCCATATTTCCTTCAAGATCATTTTGTCTTCCCACGAAGTTCCACATCAGGTATCTTACAAAATAATACCCATTCTGGAATGTAATGAAATAGTCCATATTCTGAGCCAGTGAAGGCTTCTGAACATTGATCAGGTTGTAAGGTTTCACTTTCAGGTAATCAGCTGCCGTAATGGATTT
>NZ_JAHXYG010000022.1:0-253 GCF_019970085.1 Chryseobacterium lathyri
TTAATAATCAAAATACTGTATTAATACTTATCCCCAATGTAAAATGTATGTAAATTTTATGTTAAATAAGTTTGTTTTGCGTTTGAATAAGTTGTTATCTTTGCCGCACTGAAAAACGAGAGTGGTCAGTAGCGCAGAAGAGCTTTTAGATAAGCGATAGGTATTTAAAAAAGCTTACAGGAATCAGGAGAAAAAGCTTAGCAATATTTTAATAAATAAAAGTTGTGGGTTTTAATTTTTTTTGTATCTTTGC
>NZ_JAHXYG010000023.1:0-242 GCF_019970085.1 Chryseobacterium lathyri
GAAAGTCATGCGCATTTCTGTACAAGACTATATTCTATTTTGTTGGTGAGACTATCTATAATAGCTGAAGGACAAGCGGTCAATGATCAGTTATTTCCCGCATTGCTTATTGCTTATTGCTTATTGCTTATTGCTTATTGCTTATTGCAAATATAAGTCTCTTCCCTGATCGTGTGTTTTGGGGTATTGTGATGATCAGCGATGAATGATCAATGATTTTTGGCCTCACCCTATTCCCTATT
>NZ_JAHXYG010000002.1:0-902928 GCF_019970085.1 Chryseobacterium lathyri
TTCCATCTTTATCGAGTTTTACAATCAAAACATCTTTGGAGCCATAGCCTTTAGCTGAGTTTTGAACATTCCCTGCAACAAAGAATCCTAAATCCGTGGTCTGAATGACTGATCTGGCTTCTTCATCAGAAGAAGTTCCTAAAGTTTTCTGCCAGAGTTCATCTCCAAATTCATTAAGTCGGATCAGCCAAATGTCTGATCCACCTTTGGAATCTTCTTTTTTATCAAGGCCTTTCCCTGAATATGAGGTACCAGAAATCAAAAATCCACCATCTTGTGTAGCAACGGTTGCTGAAAGATAGTCGTGATTGTTTCCGGAGAAGTATTTTTCCCAAACTTCTTCTCCTTGCTGGTTTAACTTTACCAGATGGAAATCGTAGCCGTTATTCTGCTTCGAGGTTGCAGATTGCAGATTAGAGGTTGCAGGGGACTCAGCCTTTGATTGAATTGAGCTTCCCGTGATCAGATACTGCTGATCTATTGTTGTAGTCACCTGGCTTAGAAAATCCTGCGTAGAGGATTTGATGTCTTTTTGCCAGACAACCTCCTGAGCCGCCAGACCCAGGATTGTGCACATCGTAAATGCACTCATGTAGAGTTTTTTCATATTTGTTATTTTATGCGCAAATTTAAAATTATATTTTAATCTCAGTATGGGGAAAACCGTATATTTTAATTAGTGATTTACGGTAGGTTATTTAACCGGATAAATAATATCTCATCATAAGTGTGGTTTAAATGTTATTATTCTATTTTTCTTACTGTAACAAAGATATAATCATGAGACGACAAAGTGTGTCGTATTACATAAATGCATAATTAATTTAATTTTCAATGACAAAAATAAAAAGGAGTCCCAAATAATTATTGTGGATTACCATAAGTAATATTATTTTCTACAAATATATAAATTGCAGTAATATAAGGTTACAAAAATGCAGTATTTTATATTTCACTTTGTATAAGTGAAAATAATAGACGAAAATAAAATTACTGAATTAAAAGCCAGAATTCCTGTTGATGTCGGCAATCAGATTAGAAAGTTCCGTGAAAAAAAGAAACTTTCTCAGACTGAACTAGCTGAATTGATAGGGAAAGACAGACAATATCTCTATAAAATAGAAAAAGGGAAAGTAACCTCAAATGTTTTCACAATTGCTCTTATAGCTTCTGCCCTAGACATTTCATTGGCTGATTTGGTGGAAGAAATAAAACTTTAGGCGGGAAATGATAAGTGAGGCCTAAATTACTAAGGAAGTTTAATTTTAGTAAAAATCTTATTACTATCTGGTATAATCTATAAAAATATTTTTTGTCAAAGGAGCAATACCAGTTCAGGACTATTCTTTTTTGTAATCTAAAAGCATTCAATAAAACTATCTTAAATTTCAAATAAATACAATTGCATTTTATTTATACAAGAAGGCTTGTTTGGGAAGGTATGTAAGGTTTGTATCTAAATAGCATTATATATTATAATGGGTGACTGAGTAAGAGTTTAAGTATATTATATAAAAGGTGAAAAATAATGTACTGTTTAGGAACTGTAAAAAAGATCCCGCCCTATACTCTTTTACAACATATTTTGAAATTTAAAAGTCGATTTAAATTTGTCCGTCGGAAAATCTTTGTTTTGTTCTACAAATCAATTTTTCTTTTCAATATCTTTCCCTTCAATTGTTTTTAAGATCCCTTCAATTGTGTTAAGTTGATCGGGGTTGAGGTTCTTAACAGTTTCCTGGCTTAGTACTTTTCCGTTAATCTGTATATAGTTATTCTGGTTTTGGATCAGAGTGTTATTATTTATATGATTTGGGTTATTTCCAAATGAAGTATTTTTCAAAGTTCCAATACATTCCAAATATAATTTAGCAGCCTTCATATCGCCGTTAATAGCATACTGGAAAACTGTTGTCATTACTTTGGACTGCATGATATGGAACTGCTGTTGAAATTCTGCATAGTAGGGGCTGTTTTTATAATTCGCTAAATGCTTATGAATCGTTTGTCTGCTGAGTTCCGTTTTACTGGCTATTTCAGTTTTTGTAGGCATCCTGCCATTCTCTTTGATATGGGACGTAATAGCCCACATGATATTGATATGATTATGTTCCCAAATTTCATTCCTTGTACCCTGATCCATGATTTCCTCAACCTGAGTACAGAATTTATCTTTATCTTCCCCGGTTAATGTATTGAACTGCCGGGTAAGAATAAGGGTGAGATCTTCTCTTTCTTTGGCATTTAGTATTTTTAGATCTTCCCTAGTTATCTTTTCTAAAGACAGCAGAGAATTTATTTTATTTTCAGATTCTGTCAACTTGGGTAAACCTTTATTGATTCCTGCAATTGCTTTTTTATTTGTTTTCATTGTATGGTAATTTTAAATTTTAATCAGTGATCCAAGTTAACCCAAAGAATATTAGAGTTGCTTTACGTTTGCTTTTTGCTTTTTTCAATGTCAGGTTTTGTTAGGCTCTGAATAGCATATTCTTTGATAATTTTTCACGTTTAAAACCTTACCTTTTTCCTAACAATCAAAAGATGCGTGATTAATATTTTTTAAACAAAACTGAGCTATTATTAAAAATATCATAATCTCAATTCTGTAATTTTTTGAATCTCTTTTTTCTTTCTTTTTATGAATTATATTATTATTTATACCTTCTTTTTTATTAGAGTTATTTTAAGAAAAGGTGCATATTCCAAATTTATCAGCCTGAGAGAGTTTTTTTATTTTTGGAAAAAGCAGATTTCACCGATATTCCCTGTGTGGAATTTGCACCACTTAGCAAATCAAAAATTTTGTCTAAAATCAGCACCTTTAATTGATGATGCAGATTGTTTTTATTTTGTGATTTATGATAGTATTTTTTGACTTCTCTTGCATAGCAGTTTCGATAAGGATTTTGCAATTTTGTTATCCAATATTCAATTGTACCTGCTTCGGTTATATATTTTACCTCAGAAGATTTTAACCCTGTTGAATCTGGCTCTACATTGATGATAAGGACATTTTCCCACTCACTTAATAAACTTTCTCCCAGCTTCTTGTAAACTTCATCACAGAATAAGTCACAGAGTGAGTAGATTCCCAGCTTACGGATATTCTTTCTCTGCTTGCTTCTGACCTCAAAACGAAATGTATTTCTTTGTATACCATACTGTGGATAGTTTACAAACTGGATACCCTTATCATAGGCTTTAATCTGTTTATAAGGAGTGGCATTGGTTATCTTATAGGTCCTGATACTGCTGCCAAAAATAAAAGGTGTTTTCTTGTAGTATATGATTCCTTCGATGAGGTTTTTCATATTCATTTCCGGGATAATATTAACACCGTATTCCAAATTAATTAGTTGCATCTCTATAAATTCTGAAGGCTCAATTTTCAGAATAGAAAATATTTCTTGTAAAACCTGTTGACAGTTTCCGGGAGTGAAATCATTCCCGTTATGCTTATTCCCATTAAAATAATAATGCGGGGTAATAAACAGGTCTACAAAAATAAATTCATTTTCAGCCATGTTTTTACCCTTACGGCATTCAAGTTTGATGTGGTACTTTTTATGCTGGTAGGTGATGGTATAATTTCCCCGGCTGCTTATCCTTTCAAAATCTGCATTACATAGAAGACGGTTTATGATCTTCTGGCAAAGTGTTCTGAATTTAAGGAAATCCAACATGATACTTTGAAATGATAAGGGCTAACAGGATTTAATTACAGCCTGTTACGGTTAATGAACTCATCAATTTCGTTTCTCTTGAAGTAGATTCGGTTTCCCAGCCCATAGGCAATCAGGGTTCCTTCCTTTCTCCATCGGTGAAGGGTCGATAAATCAATATGAAGCATTTCACATACTTCATTGCGGGTAAGGTAGCTGGTAGGCTCTTTGGGTTGAAACTGCTCTTTGAGCTGCTCTTTTAGTTCCGGGATAATTTCTTTTTTAATCTCCCTGATCAAGTCATCTGGTGTAGTTCCAATAAATTGAATCGTTGTCATAATAACTGCTTTAAATATTATGCAACAAAGGTGGATTCGGAAAAAATTCGGAACAAAATTATTTTTCCGAACTATGTTTTATTTGAATAGTGTTAGTACAGTAATGAGATAATTAGTATGCTTACTGGAGTTAAAATACTTTTTTTAACGGTCGGTTTGCTGTACCTTCTTTGAAAATTACATAATGAGTCTTTTTTTATTCTCTTTTCGGTACATTTCGTTGTACATAAAATCAAATTACAGTATATTTGATACACTCTATTAAGAATTCTAATTGGGAAGTTACAGCAGCTGCATTAGCGGTAATTGCAGCAATTATTGCAAATTTTAATTCTCAACGTATTTCCTGGAAACAGGAAGACGAGTACGAAGCTGATATTGAAATTAATTTTGATTTAAAAACAATTAGCAGAAAGGTATTGCTCGTAATTGAGAATACTGGCGGTAGTAGAGCTTATAAAGTGAATTTCACTATTACTCCGGAATTGAAAGTGATTAAAAATGAAATAATAAAAAATGGAAATCTAAATTTTATTGACAAAAAAGAAAGAATACAATAAAATGTATCTGATACTGCTGATATGTTTGCTCAAAATTTAAATGGTGAAAGGCCAAAAGACTATACAGTTGAATATTCATTTTCGCAAACTGAAAACGGAAGATTGGTGAAAAAGCAGAAAACAATTTCTATGGAACAATATAGAATGACAACATCACCAGATTCAGATTTAGAAGACTTTTATATAAAAAATAGCAATATTTCAGACAAATTAGACAAATTGGAAAAAGCAATTTTACAAATTAGGAAATAATTAATTTATGAGTAGACATAATTTTATTATTAGCATTTTACAAAAACCTAAACGTCTATTTAAAATCTCAAAAAACAATTAAATAAATACAGTTACCAAAAATATGAACACTATTAATTGTTTTCGATGTGATTGATGGAAAATATAAGTTAACTTCACGACCTCTATAAAACCTACAACACAGAATTTAATTCACACAAAATTTAAATTATGTCAGATATCAGTATATTTAATGAAAGAGATATCTATTATATTTTAGTGATGTGTGCCATCGTTGCTGGTTTTTTTCTTACCCTCGTCCTCTTTGTTATCAATGTTTTGGTCAAGAAGAAAAAGAAATTCTCATATTATATTTTGATGTATTTTATTTGTAGCATCTTATCTCTCATCGTACTTTGGTTTTTAGAAAATGTTTAGATACATTTAGGTTTTTAAAACGATAGATTTTATGAAAATAACACACAAATTGAAATTTATTTTAATTTTTTTCACTTCTGTCAACTTCTTTTTTTCACAGAAGTTTAGTTTTATTTATGAAGCTAAATATAGAACAAGTAAAGAAAAACCTGAAGATATAAATACTGAAAATATGATTTTGGATTTGAGAATAATACTTCTATTTTTTAGAGACTCCATGTCCAGAGATGCTGACTCCCTGAAGCTCATTAATAAAAATGGAGGCTATATAATGGGGGTTGAAAATCAATTTTATATTAAAAAAGATATCACTAATAAAAAAATAGGAAAAATTATTACTTATTTAAGAGCAAATTATCTTCTCCCGATTGATGAACAATTGAATTGGAAAATCTTACCGGAACAAAAAACAATTGGAAAATATAAATCGCAAAAAGCAGAAGTTAGATATGATAACGGCTATTTATCCACAAAGCTTTGCTATTAAACTTTAAAAGTACTTTGGGATGAAAAATTTGATTTACTTCATATCTAATACTGTTTCTTATTTAGGGACTGATAAAAATACCTCGAGCACAGCCGATAATGATTCTATTATTATTTTGAATCAATACCTTTTTCTATTATGCCTTATATTTCTATTGCACGACATCTACAGTCTGATCTTTATAAGAGATCTGCCAACCAATATTCTGCTTTTTGCTATTTCGTGCGTATTTTTTCTTTGCCTCTTTATTCCCGTAAATATTAGGCTGAATAAATATTTTATTTCCTTTTTCTTTATGCTCCTAACCTCTATGATCACTTATTATTCTTCTTTATGTGGAGCTGAAAGCGGAGTATTTCTTTTTTATTTCTCCTTAATCCCTGCATTACAAATTTTTTTTTCGTGGAAAAAGCATAGATTCTTTATTTTATTCATACTGTTCTTTATTCTTTTACAGCTATACGTATCGGCAAGTACTGGTTTTAAATTGGTGAATAATGGCAGTAAGTACATCAATTTTAGACATGCATTGTTGTTGATGAATATCAGCTTTCTTTTGCTAAGCCTGGCCCTTAATTCATTCTTTTTTTACAGGAAAATAAAAACCTATTATTTTATTTTAAACAGGGATGTGCATAAGAATATGCAGATCGATAATTTGAATCATGAAGTTGTCCGGTTGAAGAGATTATTAAATAAGGATGTATTTTCTGAAGAAACGTTAAAAGATCTTGTGGACTCGATCCAATTGAACGATACTGTCTTTCTTGAAAAATTTGAAGTATTTTTTCCCGGCCTTTTTGATAAAGTTCAAAAGATCAGCGAAAATCCTCTCACAGGTTCCGACCTTAAAATGTGCGCTATGCTCAAGTTGGGTTTTACAGCTAAACAAATTGCAATCTATACCAATTCTTCAATCAAGTCTGTAGAAGGAAAAATATACAGGCTAAGAAAGAAATTGAATATCAATACTGATGAGGATTCAAAAGCTTGGTTTATAGTACTATAGCTTATTATTGGCATTGTTTTGAAACCCCCAATTTTCCCCGCGAGTGTTTTCGAGGTCAAAGTTTTCTGCTTTTTTTTTTGATTTTATGTTTTTTTGCATACTTAAAACTGATACCACAAGTTCAGTCTGAGGATCTAAAAAGCAAATGATGAGAAAAGGGTGCGGCAGAGTCAAGAAAATTATTTTTCTTTTTACGGACAGTGTAGTAACACTGTTCGGGCTTATCTGCTATTTCTGCCCGGTTTCCTTTACTTCACAGGTTTATATTTCAGATAATGTACAATTAAATATTGGCGAGCATACTCGATTCTACACTGGAGAAGAAGTAATTAAGTCTGGTAAAGTATTTGTTGTGGGCGAGACTAACATCATAGGTGGGTTTAGCGGAGAGAAAAAACATATTCGCTCAGCCCGGATCACGAAAAAGGAAAGATCGATAGCCCGGAATCCAAAGAAAAAGGAAAAGAAGAAAGAAAAAATAGTTTCTAAACAAAATAGTCCTCGCTTTACACTCCATATCATTCCGGAAGAGCCCGGCTTATTTATGGTCAGTATCTCTAAGCGATGTTCATTTAGCATCCCAGGTGTTTATGTTTATAAAAATATCTATACAGGCGGTCCGCTTCGAAATATAATAGCATACTTTTTTTCAAAAGAAAAGAAAATAACTTATGTATTTTATCACTCGACAGAAAATTACTGGCAGGTGCATCCTGAGCGCGGGCCGCCATTAAATAAACATACTTAAAATGTTATTTACCCTATGTAGCTGCTGATAGCTGCTGAATCGGGTGATGCAAAAACACAATCAAATTTAAACACAAACTTATGCATAAAACTTTATACGGTAAGCTTACTATGCTTTGCCTGCTTACTTTTTTACCCGTTTCTGTATTTTCACAGACCAACTATTATGTAAAATCAGGAGGAACCGGCAGTGGTACTTCCTGGGATAACCCTTTGGGAGCCATACCTGTTCTTGGTCAAATACTGAATAATGTTCATATTTATGTTGCGGAAGGTGATTATAATTTAGGAACAACCACTTATTCCTATACAGGGAATGATGTTCTTTTTCAAGGTGGGTTTCCAGCTGATGCCACAGGAACAGACCTCACAGGATACAACCCGGAAATGTATATTTCCAGAGTTATCAAACCTGCTAATGACGGACTATTTGCCATTGGAACCACATCTGCCACTTTTAATGTAAATAAATTGACTATAAAAGGAATTTATTATACTAACACAGGAGCCGGAAGTGCCGGTAATTTTTTCTCCGCTGGTGTAAATGGAAATTATCAGCTGAAAATTGAAGACTGTACGATTTACGATGCAACAGCGACTGCCGGTTTTATAAGAACCGATACATTCACTTCTACAACTACGCCGGTTACCCAATGGATACACAACAACAAATTTTACCGTAATACAATGGGAAGCACAGGTGTTATTGCTTATTCTGTAGTTAATGGAAATATTAAAGTTCTCTTCAGCAATAATTTAATTGGAGAAGGTAACTCAACCGATGGAACAGGATTTTATGCGACAACTGCCGGGAATACAGCTACAAGCCAGGCACGCTTTTATATTATCGGGAATATATTTTCATGCGGAACGGCCAACTCTACAACCGGAGGAGTTTATTTTACAACAGCCGGAAATCTTGTTGCTAAAAACAATGTTTTCCTCGGTGTAAGAGGAACGAATTATGGTGGAGCAATATTCCTGACAGCATCAAGAGGATTCCAAATCGATAGCAATTATTTTATACAAAACTACACCAGTAATACAACTGTAGGTGCCGGGGGAGCTATAGCCATTGAAGGTGCCATTGATGTTGGAAGTATGATCACCACCAATTATATCAAGAATAATTTCTTTTTTGAGAATAAGGTCAATACATCAACTAATGGGGGTAGCGCAATTTCCCTTGCAGCAGCAACAGCGAGTACGACAGCAACGGGAGCGGTTGACATTACCGGGAATATATTTGCTTATAATTCAGCCCTTGCAGGTACAGGCACAAACCGTCAGGCAACTATCCAAACCCGCGGAAATAATATAGGAAATATTTCCAATAATGTATTTTATGGTAACCGTAACAGTGGCGGAGATCAGGATATTTACGCGGAGATAAGGGCTACTAATGCTTCTAATATAACAGGAGTTATTGACAATAATAAATTTCAACTGCCCAATGCAGTAGCCTATACCGGAAACAATCTGCAACTGAAAATAGTCGCAGGTACAGGAAATACTTTCGGTACAACCAAAGCAGACATCGCAGATGTTAATGCAGGCGATTTTACAATCGATTGTTATACAGGAAGTGTGGGCTGTTTCAAAATAGACGACAGTGATGCCGCTACGGCAAAAATCTCAAAAATAGGCATATCCACTTTCAAATCCCAATCAAAAAGCTGGCCTCAAAAAGATATGGATGGCAATGATATTAATAATGGCATCATGGTCTTAGATTCAAATACAAAACCATTGGTAGTCACCAGAGTAAAGAACCCTGCTAAAACACTGGGAACAGATGCATCATTAAAAGGTGCTGTGGCTTATGACACTGAAAGAAAATGTCTGATGCTCTTTGATGGTGATAAATGGGACTGTCTTGCTAAAGGCTGTGACAAGTCTATCTATGACGTCCTGGAAAGTATAAAAGCACAATTGGGAACCCCTTAAAAACTTAATAGTTATGAAAAAAATAATAGCATCAATATTGGTTACTGCGAGTCTTTCAGTAAAATCCCAGGTCATCATCGGTGATAATGCGGGCTCAGTACCGGCAAACAGCAATGCCATCTTGTCCTTTTCCTCAGAAAATATGGGAATTGTACTTCCTATCATCAATTCTGCAACGGAAACCGCATCATCCAACAATGTAGTGAGAGTTCCGGGAACACTTTACGTCAGCCGTGCGGATAAACAGATAAAAGTTTATATGTTACCAACCACACAAAACAGCACAGGGCTTTTACCGCTTACTCCAACATTACCGGCAGCAGTTACTTTGCCTACCGCCAATACCGCAGCAGAATCCACACAAAATGCAGGAGTCATCATCGGGGCACAAACAACCAGCCAAAAAGGAATTCTTGTTTTGGAGAATGACAAGAAAACACTGGTTATGCCTTCGATTGGTACAAGAACTAATCCCCCTCATAAAGCTATAAAATCTCCATATATAGGAACAATAGGTTTTGCAGAAACCGATAATGTAGTTTTTCCGACCACAAAACCCAGTAAAAAGCTTTTATGGGTTTTTAACGGAGGGAATAAGAGCATCAACGGTGCCGGGCAGTGGCACTTATGGAGAGCCGGAGCAGAATTACCACCAACCGGAGTTATAGACCAGAATTACCTGGATAGTTTACCATAAAGGATGATTTTATTGATAAAGCCGGAAGCCTGACCAGCCCTTTGTTACAGAGCGCGGAGACTTTAATTAATCTATTTCTGCATTTCTGTAACTTTTATTCTATTCCTGATAACCGAATAATTGCAATTCATCGCCTGACATTTATTTTGAAAGGATATAGCCAATAACAAATCTGATCCAAGACCAGTTTTGTATAGAATGACATAAAAATAAATAATGGGGTTTGGTAAAAATGCTCTGTTAACTTAAAAATAATGGAGTTCCTTTTATTTAAAACTCTATGATGAAAAAGAAGAAATATTAATGGACAATTATAAGAATATTCATCTAGGAAGCTTGATCAAACAAGCTATTGAACATCAGGAAATAGAAATGTCCCTTATTTGTAATTTTTTCAAATGTTCTGAAAACGAAGTGATAGAAATGTGTCGACAGGAAAGCCTCCCTACAGATGTTCTGCTGAGATGGAGTAAATTATTGGAATATGATTTTTTCCGGCTGTACAGTCAGCATTTGATTCTTTATTCACCTCCGGCTCGTAACAATCAGTCTGAGAGCCAGAAGAGCAAATCAAACAATCTACATCGTTTCCGCAAAAATATCTATACCAAAGAGATCATAGATTTCATTTTAGAGCAAATTAGTACAGGAAAAATGACCCGGGCACAAATAATAGAAAAATATAAGATACCAAAAACAACGCTTTATAAGTGGATCAGTAAATATTAACATCTGGTTATAATTTTATCAACAACCTGATTCTTTTTTAAAGATGAATCTTTTATAAAACATGCTCAGACGATTTTTTTTAACAAGTTATAGTATGGAAAATAAACTCAATACACCAGATTATAAACAGATATTTATAGATATTATAGAACAAAAGTTTCCGGATAAAAACGATGAGTATGTTTCTATTTTAAACAAAGAAAAATTCTCTGTTATGGAGATAATTGAGATCAACAAAATGATATTCGGAACTAACGAACAGAATTTGACATTCAACCAGAAACAACGTTCCTACAGCAAATCTGATATTCTTAAAATTTTGGATTTTCAGAAAAAGAACCGATTAAACAATACCAAACTGGCGATGCATTTTAAATTAAGCAGGAATACGGTTGCTAAATGGAAGAAAACGTTTTTAGTATAATGTATGAAGGTAATGTTTCTGTTCCAGACACATTTTAATGATCATTCATAATGGATTTACTTGGTTTTGAAATGATTTTAAATTTAGAATATGCTTCTTATTGGTTTCCAATATATAATAAACGGGTTTACGCTTATTTCAATCATCAGAATATTCCGCATTTTTAGTAGTGCCTTCAACCTTTAAATATGGTTCATCTTTAATCTTATGATAGATATGGTGTACAGCATTTTCACCTTGTAACATTATGTTGAAAGCACAAAACTGTATTTCTTTCTGGTTAGAAAGCCCAGCCATTCATTTTTCCGAACATAGTTGTAAGATAACGGCTTTCATTCCGAAACGGGTGAGGATGAGGTCCAGTTCTTCTTTATCCTGAATATTTCTGATAGGGTATTTTAGTGAGTTTTTATCTTTTGTAAACTGGCTGCTTTGATTCCGTGCTGTAATAGGTTCTTTGGTTAAGAGTTCAAAGAATTTTGCCAGCTGGTTATCTGTAATCTTAGGATATTGAGACCGCAGGAAATCCAATATTCCAGTATGATGCAGCAAAGCTATATTTTTTGTTTTGCTTGTTTTAATTTCTGAAATATCAATATCGTTTTCTAAAACTTCCATATTTTCAGCCGGGGAAATTTCTTTGATCTTTCTTATAATCATTCGTTGAAACTCATAGAGGGAAAAGAATTCATAAGGAAACAATAAACTTTCAATATCTACCTGCAAATATTCTTTATCTCCGCAGATCTTTTCAGGGGCTTTGTATATTTCTTTTTGCCTTTCTGTTAAAAGATGCTGAGGTATCTTTTTTGTGTATGGTATAGTAAGGTTTTTGGCTTCACGCTCTTTTATGGCCTGTTCTATATCCTCGCGTGTAAATTCGGCCTGCTTTTCATCCGTTTCAATAAAGAGATAGAATTCCAGGTCTTTCAATAATGATTTTAATAAATCAAGGTGGTAGTTTTCTGTAATATCTTTTAATGCTTTGCTTCTTTCAAAATACCCAACATCATTATACCTGATGTGATGAAAGAAATCCCAAATATCTACATTGATATTACTTTTTTCGGTGTCTTCTGTTTTAGGCATATCCCGGAACCTCAGTAAAATATTTTTTTCAATCTCGATCTGCTCGGTAATAAAGGTAGCAATATCATAAAGCCCAACTGTTTTTTCGTAAAACTCGGTATCCCTTATATTTTCGGCTCTTTTTAATGAGAAGAAAAGACTTATTTTTTCGTGTAATATTTGTTTTTGTTGTTTAGTGCAGTTGTTTAATTCAATGCAGCTTGCTAAAAGTTCAGGGGACTGTATAAAATCCTCTTCTCTATATCCTGAAAGATTGAAATCATCCAGCAGGTTATTTTTTAGGATATAATGGCTGTGGTAGGGCATATAACCTTCAAGATCATCAAGGGTATCAATAATTTTAAATGTGGTAGTGTCGTTTTTATCATATTTGGCCCTGCAATTATCAATATAGCTGTTATACTTTCTTTTAAGCATAGAAAGATACTGTAGCATATTATATTCGTTCTGAATTGAAAAGTCTATAAAATAGTTTTCTTTGAAATCTCTTAAACTTTCATAAATTATCGTTTCCATAACCTGTGATTTGGAAAGCTAAATTAAAAGGCAAATGCGACAAAGGTTGTCGCATAATATTTTGCTTACTAATCAGCTTTAGGAGCCCGCAAAAAATAAAGTGAAAACTTTGCTCTGTTAATGATTGCCACTGTTAACGATATTTAAGACGAAAGGTTTAATTTTTTTTTTCCTTTATATTTTCAGTAATTAATTCTGTTGGTTATGGAATTAAGATATTTTTTGTTGTGCGATTTCTCTAAATGTTTTTGCCGTTTGCAAAGCATGATCTGATGAGGTTTTTCCGATATAAGATAAAAACATTCTTTCCGTTTTATGTCCTGTTATGGACATAATTTGTGGGGTTGTAAATCTTTTGTCCCCGTAAAAATTAGTTGCAAAAGAACGACGACATATATGAGAAGATACCAATTTATATTTTTCTGTTTCTTTAATCTCATTTCTTTTCAATTCGTCATTAAAAACTTTCCCTTTGACTATATTATTTATTTCAGCAACTTCACAAACCTTTTTAATATGCCTGTTAAACAAAACAAAATTACTGTCTGTTGCATTCCCATAGGTGGGAGGGAAGTCTCCATTGTAAATTTCTAATATTTTCAAAACCTCATCATGTAGGGGAATTGAAACCTCATTGCCTGTTTTTATTTGTGTAAGTTCCAGAATAGGAAACTTATTTCCTTCATTATCAATTTTAGTGAAGACCATTCCTGAATTCATTCTTAAAAGATCAGAAACTCTTTGCCCTGTATAGCATCCAATAATAAGCCAGTGTTTAGCCGTAATTAAATCTTTTCCTATTACTTTGGCATTTTTTATTTTTTCAATTTCATCAAAATTTAAAAATACTTTTATTGACGGAACATTCTCAATAGTAAAGTTGTTGATAAGCCGGTTTATATTTTTAGCGTTGTTCTGTGCATCCAATAAAACGGTTTTTAAACACCTTAAAGTCCTGTTTGCAGTAGATTCCATCACTTTACAGTCGGTAAGCATAAAAACTCTAAACTCTAGCATTAATTTTTTATCAAATTCAGTAATTAAAAATTCGCTCTTCCTTTTAACTTCAAAAGCTTTAATTTTTGTTTGTAGTTGAATGAATTTTTGGATGGTAGCATTTTTAATATTGCTATCCATCTTCCGTAATTCAATATAGTTATTAAGATAAATCGAAAATAAATCGTCGTTTTCGGGATTGGAATTCCGTCCAAAGAATAAGTCAATTTTCTTTTTAAGCCAGTTTGTAGAGAAAATCACCCCTTTGCTAAAATCGGAATTATGTTCTTTCTGAATAAAGTTTGAAAGGTCATTTAATTGGATAGCAATAATTTTGTTTTCAGCTTTTGTTTGTTTGACCTGGGATTTTTCAACACTCCAATCTTTGAAGTTAGCAGTTAGGCCTGTTCTGGTTTCAAAAACCTGATTCCGGGAGATACTGAAGCGTAAAAAAATTTGAGAATTATCAGTCTTAGCCTTTAGTCTGAATTTTACGGTTGCCATAATTTTGCATTTTGAACATAACAAAGATAAATAAAAAAATAGGTGGTTGGGAAAAATTCCCAACCATTTCCCAACCGTTTTAAAATTAGAATCAATTTGATGAAATTACATGCAATACTGATCAAGGCTTTTATAATGTATATATAGTAGTGTTTATAGTATGTTTGATGATGTTTACTATAAAAAATAATTACTCTGTATTGTGTTGTTTTGGTTCAGGTGGGACCACAACAAAAAACCGCAATACTCTAATAAAAGTATTGCGGTTTTTATTTATATTCTAACTTTTCATATTCAATCTTTCCTCCTGAAGATCAAGTAAACGAAGATGTTTTCTGATGATTTCTTCATCCAACAAAAGTTCTTCGCGGTTCTTATTAATGAGCCAGATTCTTTGAGTTTCGAGAATGTCAATATAAATATTCCGGTATTCATTGTAATTAATGATGATTTCTGAACTGCTCAGTTGTTTTTCATATTTCTGTAGTTGATCCTTTAATGCCGGGAAGCTTTCTATTTTATGAGCATAGTCCTTACGGATTTTATCAACGGCCACTTGAGCAAGGCTGTTCTGAATTTCGTAATCGATTTCCTTTTCACTTCTTACAAAATCACGGTCTATAGGTGGGAATTTTTTTAATAAAAAAGGAAGCGTAAGCCCCTGAACAAGCAATGTTAAAAGAATCACGACAAATGTGATGAAAAGAATCAGATTTCTTTGTGGGAAAGGCGTCCCGTCATCTAAAGTCAGGGGAATTGAAAGTGCTGCGGCCAGAGATACTACGCCTCTCATTCCCGTCCAGCCAATGATCATGGGCGTTTTCCAGCCGGGAGATTGTGCATCTGCAACGGTGATGAAATTTCTCATAATTAAGGTCGTAACCACTGCTGCATAGCCGGCAAAAATTCTTACAATAACCAGAACTGCAGTAACAGCAACTCCATAACCGATTGCCGTATAAATATCGGTGTCACCTAAACCGGAAACAATCTCAGGCAGATCTAAGCCGATGAGCATGAAAACAATTCCATTCAGCAAAAAACAAAAACTTTCCCAAACTGTTACGGTGCGTATTCTGGAGGCACTGCTCAAAAAATCGTGACTGCGGTAAGAGAGGAATAAGCCGCCACTTACCACCGCCAGAACTCCGGAGGCGTGAAGCTGCTCTGCTGCCAGATACATCGAAAAGGGCGCAATAAAAGTCAGTAAAATATCAGTGTTTGAATCAGTGGGTAAAATCTTGTGCATTTTCAGAAAAATATATGCGATGATAAGCCCTATTCCTACACCGCCAATACACATCCATACAAAACTTCCTGCTGCCTCATGCCATACAAATTGTCCGGTTGCAGCAGCAATCATGGCAAACCGGAAAATGATTAAAGAAGAAGCATCATTCAGCAAACTTTCGCCCTCTAGAATGGAAGCTAGTCTTTTGGGTACTTTTACAAACTTTAAAATCGCACCGGCACTTACTGCATCGGGTGGAGAAACAATTCCGCCCAATAAAAAGCCTAGAGCTAAAGAAAATCCCGGGATAAAATAATTAGCGAAGACGGCAACCGATAACGCGGTGAAAAATACAACGACAAAAGCAAAACTGAAAATAATTCTCCGCCACCGCCAAAGTTCTTTCCATGAAGTTGACCAGGCTGCTTCATACAATAAAGGCGGTAAAAAAATGATAAATATTAATTCCGGTTCTATTTTTATGGGTGGTACGCCCGGAATAAAGCTTATTAAAAGCCCCGCCAACACAAGCAAGACAGGATAGGCGACCTTAATTTTTTTCGCCAGCATAATAAGCATGGTGATGAGCAGAACCAAAAAAAGATAGAATTCGAAATTTTCTAACATGTATAAATTTTAGATAAATATATATCAAATTTTTAAAAACATTTAGAACCTGCTTAAAATTTAAACACACTCTAAATGTTGGAGATATAGAAATGGTACCGATTAAATTTAGACTGTTTCTATCTATCATTTACATGGGCTCTTCTCATGAGTTATTAAAATCCCTGATTAGTGATATATATCATATTGTTTTACTTTTTTCACCATGTGTTGAATATTACTTTTGTTGAAAATTTTAATAACTATGAAAAAACAAATTTTACTTTGCTTCAGCACATTGCTGTTGCTTTTCATGGCTTCATGTTCTTCGGAAGAGTTGAACACTGAAGTGACATCTGAGAACCTTGGAAAAGAGAGTCGTATAGCCGCCGGAAAATTTGCAGGTGACGGGCAGTATGATGTTCTGGGACATGGTTATAATGCCGCGGGTGAATATGCAAATGCGAGTGCAGCAGGTTTTAAAGTAATTGATATTGACAGATTCAAAGCTGAACAGGGTCCCAGATTGGTTGCTGAAAATACACTTTCACAAGATTATGTAGAAGAGTATGGTGAAAATGCTGAAACCTATTCTAAAATGGTGTCGACCAAAGTGGATGTAACGGCTGGTATCCCATTATTTAAGAAAACACTTTCAGTGGGCTTTAATTCTGCAGTGACTAACACCAATAAGTTTGATGCAAAATATATTTATGGAAGTTACAATCTTTTAATCAAACAAAGAAGATTGAGATTCAATGCAACAACAGATATGTTGGGAGACTACCTGACTCCTGAATTTACGCAGGATTTACAGACAAAAACACCTCAGCAAATTGTCCAGGATTATGGTACACACGTAACGGTAGACATTTATACGGGTGCTAAAATGGATGTTATATTCCAATCTGAAACAACTAATGAATCCCGTGAACGTGCAGCCAGAATCGGTGTGAAAGTTGGAATGAAAGGTATTTTTGATGTCAATGTAGAGAACGATGTAAATACAGCGGAATCACACAAAAACTTCTCCAGAAAATTATCATATAGAACAAGAGGGGGAGATCCTTCAAAAGGCCTGATTGGTGAATTGAACCTGGACCAATCCAATCCTAAAATCAATATCGCCAACTGGCAAAACAGTTCTACTGTAAATAATGCTGTTTTGGTAGATTTTGGAAATAATGGACTGGTATTTATTTATGATTTAGTAAAAGATCCGGTTAAAAAAGCCCAGCTTCAGGCATATGTCAATCAATATTTGATTGATAATAAAGTTTTCTTAGATTATATTCCTGTTCCGGTCTACGGTTTTTATAGTCCTGGCGACAGAGATCATTACCTAGCAACTTCTCCTGGGACACCTTATAATTATCAGGCTGAAGGCGAGCAGTTTAAAGCATATACTTATAAAGCTCCGAATACCGTTCCGGTTTATCAGTTCTACAGTGGAAGCGAAAGAGACCACTATTATTCTACTCATTCTGGAACGCCTAACCAATATGCCTATGAAGGAATTGCATTTTATGCAACAATGGACAGTTCAAAAAAACCTATTTATCAGTTCTATAGCGGAAGTGAAAGAGATCACTATTATTCTACTTATCCCGGAACTCCAATTAATTATGTAGCAGAGGGCATTCCTTTTTATGCCTATTAATTAAATATATTTGTTGATATCTTTACAGGAAGCCGTCTCACATGAAAGTTGAGACGGTTTTTTATTGGGTTTCAATTTCAATAAGTTTTTATTATGAATATTTGTTTTGGTTCTGTGGTGGAAATTATGAACTTATAGGCGAGGTAAATAATATTTCAAATCCTTAACTTTGTCGTTTTCAAAGGGTATTAAACTCGTGAAAAAAAATCCATATAACCAAAAGAAACAACAATGTCAATAACGAATGAACATGAATTGGCAGGAATGCAGAAAGTGAGTGAAGCTGTAGCCTATACCTTAAAAGAAATGATGAATTATGCCCAACCCGGCATGACAACAAAAGAAATTGATGAATACGGGGCGAAGATCCTTTCAGATTTTGGTGCAAAATCAGCTCCTTATTTAACGTATGGTTTTCCGGGCTGGACCTGTATCAGTGTGGATAATGAATTTTGTCATGGTATTCCGACTGATCAACGGATTTTAAAAGAAGGAGATCTGATTAATATTGATGTTTCAGCAGAACTTAACGGATATTGGGCAGATAACGGAGGTTCTTTTGTTATTGGAAAAGATATTAATTCCCACCAAAAACTGGTAGATGCTTCCAAAGATATTTTACAAAAAGCCATCAATTCTATAAAAGGAGGTGTAAAAATAGCTGATATTGGATTTCTCATGGAAACTGAAGCTAAGAAAAGAGGTTTTAAAGTGATTAAGAATCTTGCCGGGCATGGTGTTGGGAAAAGCTTACACGAGCAGCCTGATGAGCTGTTTAATTATAAAAACCGTTTCGATTCCAGACGGTTCAAAAAGAACTCTGTGGTGGCCATAGAGACATTTATTTCAACATCTTCAAACCTTGCTGTAGAGCTCAATGACGGTTGGACCATGGTAGGGAACAAAGGAGGGTATATGGCACAGCACGAACATACCATTATGGTGACGGATGGGAAACCCATTATTTTAACACAAATGAATGAAATCCTGAACTAAGAATTTACTCTTCATATAGAATAAAAAGACACTTACATCAATGCAAGTGTCTTTTTTAGCTGTTATTTTTGCTTGTTTATTTCGTTTGCAAACAGTCTCTGCCGGCACTGATTTTTTATTTTTATTTTCCGCCGCCGCTGTTTTTCTCTACATCCGTCTTCGTATTTCCTTTTACTTTCTGATTTCCGAAACGTTTCACAAAAGTAAGTGAAAATCCATACCAGTCGGATCTGGTAGAACTTCTGGTGGTTCCGACCTGGCTGAAGGTGGTGGAATCAAAATTCGGTCTGCTGAAAATATTCATCAGCTGAAGGCTTACTTCCATCTGTGTTTTAGGGAATATTTTGGTGGCAGAGATATTGTGGAAAATATTCGTTTTATTCGCATAGGAATTTCCGTTGTTCTGGTTGGAAAGCTCTACCCATGCACTCAGGTTAATGTTTTTATCAAACAGGTTGGTGTACGACAGATTAGCTGAAGCACCCAGATAGCTTATATAATTTTTACCCTTCAGATCATTGACTTCGTTGAAATCATGATTGTCGATATAATACCATCCAACTCCTACATTCACGTTCATTTTATTTTTCAGGAAAGTCTGGTTGGTATTCGCAAACAGATAATACTTCTGCACCTTTCCGTTGAAATTGGCAGGTAGGCTAACCGTTCTTCCATTTTCCTCTGCAATAGATGTCCAGTAATCCCTGTCAGTGTACATATATCTGGCCGAAAGAAAATATTTTTTCAGGATCCCGAATTTCATATAAAGCCTGTGGCTCGGGTTGGGTTCCAGGTCCATATTTCCGCGTGAGTACGTTCCGTCATTGGTAGGGACAAGAAAAGGATTAAATTCCGAATACCACGGACGCCAGAGATTACGGTTATAAGTAAGACTCAGATCATATTTATCCGAAAAAGAATATTTCACCAATAGATTGGGAAGAAGAGTACTGTAAGAATCTTTTCTTTCCGTACCGGCTACATCCTGTCTCATTTTATAATCGATATGTTCATAACGGACTCCCACTCTTGTTTCCAGCTTCTCGAAAAAAGTTTTGCTGTAGTTCACATACAGGGAATTGATATTATCCTCATAGTGGAAAACATCGTTCGAAGGGAGATTATCTGCATTGTTTCCGGATACATTATTGGGGATCACATTGTTATTGAAATCCATTTTTCCACCCACTTCAAAGCTTCCGCCCTTTCCAAGCGGTTGCGTATAATCTACTTTTAGATAATAGTTTCGGGTCTGTTCATGAGAATCCAGGCCTAACAAGCTCACAGCCGGTGTCATATTGGATGTTTTTAAAAACCAATTTGTATTTTCCTGAGAATTGTAATTGGACCCTAAATTGACATCCAATATCCTGTTTTTCTCTTTATCATAATACTTATAAAAAAGATTTGTTCCCAGCGTTCGGTAGCGCCCTGTTGCATCCTGCTCCTGATGATAAGAATCAAACAGCACATCATTTTTCGACCTGATGAAGTCAGAATTCGAGGTTGTGGAACTTTTGCTTTGATAATATTCAAGGATAAGTCCTATATTATTTTTATCATTCAGTTCATATTCAGAGGTTGAGGAAAGGGAAGGACTTTTATTTCTGCTTATGTTTTCATTGTTGGTTTGGGTAATATCATTATCCTTGTATAAAGAGTTGATGTATAGGCTCTTTTGTGCCCAGGTATTGTCGCTGTAGCTTCCGACAAGAGTCTGCGTGAAATTTTTCTTATGGTAATTAAGATTAAGATTCGTATACTGAGAATTTTTAGTATTCTGCCTGTTATTGAAGGTTACGCTGCCCTTCATTCCTTCATCATCTCTCTTTTTCAGTACAATATTGATGACCGATCCGGCTGTTTCATAACGGGATGACGGGCTTGTGATCACCTCAATTTTCATCAGGTTATCTGCAGGAATGGTTTTCAGATATTCCTTTAATTCCTTCCCAGTAAAAACAGATTTTCTGTCGTTGATGTAAACCGTCACCGATTCACCTTCCGCTTTTATAGCATCATTATTATCAATACTCACCAAAGGGGTCATTCTAAGAACATCCCATGTTGTATTTCCTGCAAGGATAGAGCTGTTGGACACATTAAACACCGTTCTGTCCACCTTGGATTCTACAGTAGGTTTTCTGGCCGTTAATGTAACCCCTTCAATCTGGTTTTCCTTCTCCTTGATGGTGTCATTTTTTACTTGTGCAAATGTTAAAGAACCGATTAATAATGCAGCTGAAGATATAATTATTTTCATTCAAAGTGATATTTCACCAATAAGACAGTTATTGCAGGACATTTGTTACATCACATTGGGAAAATAAATAAAAAATTCACCGATACTGTTATCTTTATTGAAAATTATACTCCATAAGAAGTGTTGGGGCTGATCCATTTACTGTTTCATATCAAAAGTTACAGAACTATGTGCAGAAGATATTAGATCATATAAAGTAAAACGCTCCCTTTATTCGTTGATTCATATAAATAAGAAATCTATTCTTATATTTATTCATCTGATACATCTTAATGATCAGGATTCAGAGCATAAAAACAGTGATAATGAATTTAAAGAAACAAATGGGGCAGTTTCCCAACGAAAAAAGAAAAACCTATTTCAGTACGCTGACCAACTATACCAACGGAAAATTTCAGAATATACTTCCCACACCTGCATTACTGGAAGGAGAAAGTATGACCAAATTACTCCTGCAGGCCCTATGCAAAGTTGAGAATACAAGCCCGAAATCATCTCTTCCCTTTGTGATCACAGATCTGAAAAACCTTAAACCGGAAGAAAATGTTCTCGTATGGTTCGGGCACAGCTCTTACTTTATCCAGATCGATGGCAAAAAATTCCTTGTAGATCCTGTCTTCAGTGGCAACGCTTCACCAATGTCGGGTTCCATAAAGGCCTTCCCCGGATCAGATCATTACAAACCGGAAGATATGCCGGATATAGACTTTCTCCTGATTTCCCATGATCATTGGGATCACCTGGATTATTCCACTGTTCAGACGCTTAAAGACAAAGTAGGTCAGGTGATATGCGGACTGGGGACAGGGCAGCATTTCGAGTACTGGGGCTGGGATTCAGAAAAAATTATTGAGAAAAACTGGTGGGACAGCATTTATCTGGAAGGTGGCTTCACCATTACCCTGACTCCTGCAAGACATTTTTCGGGAAGACTCCTGAACCGGAATATCTCACTGTGGACTTCCTTTGTTTTACAGACTCCATCTAAAAAATTGTTCTTAGGCGGTGACAGCGGTTACGGAGATCACTTTCAAGAGATCGGGGAGAAGTACGGACCGTTTGATCTTGCGGTAATGGAATGCGGCCAATACAATGAAAAATGGCCTTACATTCACAGCCTTCCGGAGCAGATCATCAAAGAAGTACAGGAGTTGAAAGCTAAAAACTTTATTCCTGTCCATAATTCTAAATTTAAATTAGCTCAGCATCCCTGGTTTGAGCCATTGGAACTTGTTTCAAAATATGCAGAAGAAAACAGTATCCCTGTGACACTTCCTATGATTGGAGAAAAAACAGATCTCGATCAGCTGGGAGAAATAACCTGGAAAAAATGGTGGAAGGAATTGATGTAATTCAGAGCTTTGTAGAAAATCTTTATTCTGTTATCAATCTTATAAAATATCTGTAAATGGATATGTTTAAATCCTGTATTTCATTAATTTCAGATCCCTGGAAAGAAAAATATCGGGCTGTTCTTGCCAGAGAGCATCTACAAACTATGGAAAATAATATCATGAAATTTCAGAACAAGAGTCTGGAATGGGAGCAGCCATATTTTAATGAAGAAATTAAAACAGACAGAAAAGAAAGTTTTGAGCTTTTTATCAATATATTTCAAAACAAGGATACAGATGAGGTAAAAGCAGCTCATCTTGAAAAAATACCTTTTGAACATTGGTTGAATATTTTGGGACAGCGCCTGACTTCTGCCAGCGTTCGTGATGAAAATGCTGTTCCCCCTTTGAAAGATACTTTGCTTGAAGCCTGCCGGAAACCTTTTAACAGCGAAATTACCATTGCGCAGAGAGCCTGGGAAAAACATATCGGAAGAATGGATGATGAGTTTTGGGGCGAGATCAAAGGGAATAATCTGCAGAAACAGGAAAAAGTCATGGAAAAGATCAGCTATATTCTGGACAACAGAACATGGTGGAATGTTTTCTATCATTACAAACATGAACTTGTTTTTGAAGCCAGGGAAAAAGAAGGTCACGGGATCCGTTGGAGTCACGGAGGAAAACAGTTAATCGGTTTCCTAGAAAAATTTATCAATGAATAGCGTATAAAACCTTACTTGCGCAAAAAGATTGCGTACTGTGCAGATAATTTTGTATTGATAAAGTTTCAGATCAAAAATTTATCAATACAAATCAATCTTATCTGTCCTTTATACAAAACAAAAACAAATGAATACATACATTGATATTGGCATTAACCTGACCAATAAACAGTTCTATAATGAACACGAAGAAATTGTTAACCGCGCCCTGAATAATGGAGTGGAACAAATGATCCTCACCGGGACTAGCGTACGCGGGAGCAAAGAATCTGCTGAAATCGCAGAAGAATATCCCGGGATTTTATTTTCTACAGCAGGAATTCATCCCCACGATGCCAAATCCTTTAACCAGGAGAGTATCCGGGAACTTCGGAACCTTTTGAAATTGAATCATGTGGTATCGGTAGGAGAGTGCGGACTGGATTTTGACCGGGATTTTTCTCCAAGACCTATTCAGGAAAAATGCTACAGAGCCCAGCTGGAATTGGCCGTTGAGGTTCGTAAGCCTCTTTTCCTTCATGAAAGATCAGCTTTTAAAAGATTTAATGAAATTACAGATGAATACCTTACCAACTTGCCGGAAGCTGTTGTCCATTGTTTCACAGGAACACCGGAGGAAGCTAAAATCTATCTGGACAAAGGGTTTTATCTGGGATTTACCGGAGCTATAAGTGATGGCAAAAGATTTAAACAGCTGGAAGAAGTAATAAAATATACACCGATAGATCGCATGATGATAGAAACTGATGCCCCGTTCATGCTGCCGAAAAATATGCCGAGAATGCAGAACCGCCGGAATGAACCTTCCTTCCTGCCGTATGTAGCACAGACAATCGCACACCTAAAGAAGATAAGTATTTCAGAAGTCGCACATGAAACTACGGAAACCGCCAGAAATTTTTTCAAACTATAAAAAAGAGCTCTACTCATCAGGTAAAGCTCTTTTTTTATGGCGAAACTGCGAAACAGCAGCTTAACTTCTTTTCTATTAAAGACTTTTTATCGCTGATTCCAGAGCCAGCTCCATCATTGGTTTAAGGGCTTTTTCTCTCTCATCAGCAGAAATCTTTTCGTGGGTAGGAATAATATCGGTTACCGTAAGAATCGTAGCTGCATTTTTTCCTAAATGTTGTGTATTCGCGAATAATCCGAAAGCTTCCATTTCTACGGCCGGACAGTTGTACTTAGTAGCAATAGCAGGAACATTCGGGTCTTTTCTGTAGAAAATATCGCTGCTGTGTACATTGATCGCTTTGGTTGCTAAAGAAAGCTCCTGAGCGGTTTCATTGATCGTTCCGAAGATATTTCCCTGATGAGGAAGTATCTCATCTTCAATTTCCCAGGCATATTTTGCATACGTACTTTCACTCGCTGCATTTTCAATATTTAAAATATCAAAAAGCTTAAGGTCTGTTGTATAGGCTCCACACGTTCCGATCCTGATGATGGTATCTACTTCATATTCCGTAAATAATTCAAAAGAATAGATCCCGATGCTCGGAAAGCCCATTCCGCTGGCGCCTACAGTGATTTCCTTACCTTTATAAAGACCGGTATAATAAAAGATTCCTCTTGTTTTGCTGACCAGCTTAGCATTTTCCAAATAATTTTCAGCAATATATTGTGCACGAAGCGGATCCCCCGGCTGCAATACTACTTTGGCAATTTCTCCTTTTTTTGCACTGATGTGAATACTCATAATGTTATTTTGAAGCGACAAAGATAACAACTTTTAGATTGTAACATCTCAACGTTTGTATTTCAATACCCTAAGTTTTCTAAGTACAAATTCCCCTTCTCCGGAGAGGTGGCAGATCGAAGATCTGACGGGGTGGTTAAAAAAGAAAGAAATTCCTAACAACCTCATAGATTTCCAAAACCTATGAGGCTTAATCAGAAGCTTAATATTTAGTATTGCCAATACAGTTTCAAAAAAGAATAACATAGAAGAAGTATTTGAGGAATCTCCTCCTTACTTTAGCAAAGTAAAAGATAATCATAATGAAAATTGAGCATGTTGCTTTTTGGGTAAAAGATCTGGAAAAGATCAGAGAATTCTATCAGAAATATTTTGGGGCCGTTTCCAATGAAAAATATCACAATTCTCTAAAACAGTTTCAGTCTTATTTTTTAAGCTTTGACAATGACTGCCGTCTCGAGATCATGACCAGACCGGATATTCAGGAAAGCAACAATTCTTATGATGTCCAGCAATATGGGATCATTCATTTGGCGTTCTCGACAGGCAGCAAAGAAAAAGTGGATGAACTGACAGAAATTTTAAGAAAAGACGGTTACACTATAGCCGGAGAGCCACGTACAACAGGCGACGGCTATTATGAAAGTGTTATTCTGGATCCTGAAAATAATATTATAGAAATAACAGATTGATTTGTAATCTGAAAATAGGTTTTCACAGGAGCAAAATATCAGAGCCACCTGCTAAATCTGCGAGAGTAAAAATACAACATCAAATATCTAAGTCATAATTAATAGGCATTTTGTGAATTATTTATCATAAAGATTATTTAGCTGCCAATCACTCACATAAAAAATTTTATTCTCTGCAAAATAGTTTTATTTTTGTTAGATGACGGAAACCAAATCACCATTTTTAGATACTATTTTTCTGCTTCGGAAAAGCGGCTGCATTACCGTTTTTTCAAATTTGCATGAAATTTCGAAAAAAGAAGAACAGGAAGCCGGTGATTATTTTGAAACAGAATTTGAAAAAGAAAGACTGGAATTTTTATCTACAGAAATCCATTGCCATAAAGAAGCTGCAGTTTGGGCCGCGAAAGTCCTGTATTACAGTGCACAGCTCTACCTCATCCGTGAAAACACGGCAAAAGATCTGGATAAGCTGATCCCAAAACTGAAAATAACACCCGATACTTCCTCTATTTTGTCTGCAGATCTGTCACTAAGATTTCTTCCCCAGATCATAACTTTAATGCAAACTGCTGATCCTCATGATCCTTTGGTTAAAATTCTGGAAGATATTCTTACACAGTTTCATTATTCCGGAATTGGATATCATCTTAATCTGGAAAAAGTCAATTGGGAAAAAGAGCTGAAAGACAAAATCTACAGGAAATTATATCTCGAAAGGATTGTTGAGAAGAAAGCCTATGCTCTTGCAGAAATCCCATATATTAATCAACTCCTGTTGTCTGATTTTGGACTGTATAAAGATACGTACTGGAGAGAATTAAAAATAATAACCGAAGAAAATTAATGATACAAAATATTACAAAACTTAATACCGTTCTCAACTACGTAAAAGATACTTTCGTAGGAAAAAATGATGTTGTAGACCTTTTGGGAATATGCCTTCTGGCCAAAGAAAATGCATTTCTGTACGGACCTCCGGGTACCGCAAAATCCGCTATCGTAAGAACACTGTCGAAAACAGTAAAAGATGGAAAAAACTTTGAATATTTATTAACCAGATTTACAGAACCGAACGAAATTTTCGGACCTTTTGATATCCGTAAATTAAAAGAAGGAGAACTTCTCACCAATACCGAAGGCATGATGCCCGAAGCTTCATTGGTTTTCCTCGATGAAATCTTCAATGCCAATTCTGCAATCCTGAATTCACTGCTGACCGCTTTGAATGAAAAAATATTTAAAAGAGGAAAAGAAACAAAGCATCTGCCGGCCCTGATGTTCGTTGGGGCCAGTAATGTTCTTCCGGAAGATGAATCTCTGAATGCATTATTTGACCGTTTTCTGGTTAGAATTAATGTTGATTACGTAAATCCTGAACTGCTTCAGCAGGTACTTCTGGCCGGAAGAAAGCTGGAAAACCAAACAGAAACCAATATTCCAGAAATTCAGGCAGATGAAATCAGAGAACTTCAGAATCTGTGCAAAACCATAGATCTGAGGCCCATCTACGAAGTTTATTTAAATACAATTATCAGCCTGAGAAATACAGGAATTACCATTTCCGACCGTAGAGCCGTAAAACTTCAGAACCTGATCGCGGCAAGCGCCCTGATCTGTGGAAGAAATGAAGCTGTGCTCTCCGATCTTTGGGTACTGAAGCATATCTGGGATACAGAAGAACAGATTGAGATTCTGGAAGGCATCATCAACAGAACCATTGAAAAAGACAATAACCCGAAATCCCATCCACAGGCGATGCAGAACAAAACTCCTAATCCGGAGGAGGTGATGAAGGACGTAAAAATCCTCATGGAAAAATGGAACAGCGGAACGTTGAGTTTTGAAGAACAGAACGTGATCAAAGATAAATTGAGATACCTGCAGACCCGTTGCGACTGGATCAGAAATCCGGAGCAGAAGCAATATATCCAGCAAGAAATTGAAAGCTTATGGCAGAAGATCCTTCAAACGGTGTAAAAGAATTCTGGGCAGAAATTCCCCGGGCCGATGAAGATTTTCTGGGTACTATCCGGGACTGGAAAAATGTACAGATTGCAACAGATGACGAGACGGTTTGGCTGAAAGGCTTCACTGAGGAACAGGCTATCTCCTCAGATATCCAGCAGCTGCCTAATTTCATACTGTACGAATTGCGCGATGGACTTTTGTTCAAAAAAGAGGCACTGGTACCAAGTAAAAAAATGAGAACGGCCTTACTTTGGTCACCGATAGATAAAGCTTTACGCCTTACTTTTCCGGCTTCGAACAATAATTATTTCGGAATCGGTGAAAAAGTTGAGGTGAGATTAAAACCGGGTAATGAAGAACATGCTGTCATGGCTTTATTAAGTATAATTGAGGAAATAAAAGAAAGTATTCCTTTACTGCCGAAATTTAAGCTGGAAAAACTTGAATGGACAGTTATTGATGATAAAGCATTGTTCCTGGGAACACCATTGCTGAGTTTGCCCGGAAAAACATATTGGATCAGGGATTGCCACCTTCTGCCTGCAGGTTTTGACTTTGAATTTAAAAATTTGAGTTCTCTTTTACAGCAGCAATATAATAAAGAGTCAGACAAATGGTTATTATGGAATGAAAACGGTACTTATCTTTCCCTTAAAAAAGAAAATTTCCGCCCATTGTCCGTAAGTTCATTCCGTCTTACTGAAAAAACGAAAGAATGGATTTAACCGAATATTTCCAGTCATACGAAAACTACTTTTGGGAGTGGGTAACCGACGAGGATATCGCCGGAGATTCCGGATACCATGATTATAACCTCATCTCCATTCCCGGTGTTGGGGCTATAGCTTACAGGCCTTACGTCATGGAGATCCTGAAAGAACTTCAGCCACAGGGATGGCCTCCGTTTGGAGCCTTGCTGATGGTTTTGTATGCGATGCAGGACGGTTATACCGATTTTGCAGGCCCTTTGAATCATACAGCCAATTTTCACAGCATTGGAAATTTTGATTTTACTGCTGAAAAGAGTATTGAGTTCCTTGAAAAGCTGAAATCATTAAATAAAATCTATAAACAGGGACAAAATAGAATTGTACTACTCCAGACAATTTTCCAGGATTCCCACAACAGGACAGCTCCCGGAAAGGCAGAAATGATTCTGACCACCTACTACAAAAGACCCCATATGCTGGCAGCCAGTGCAGGGAAAAAGTATGCCGGACCGTCAGCCATTAACAGGGACTTGAGTACACTCAATCTCCTGAATGAAAAATTTCCGACAACCCAGTCTATTGTTGATGCCATGCGGGATCACATAGATGAACCTGAACTGGATGACGAAGTCGTAGAGGAAGAGACAACTGTAGAAACCGATAAAGATTTTATTCAGCAATTAATCGAGGAGCCCAAAACATTTCAGGTAGGAAGCCTGATCAAAAGGATTTGGAGCGGACTGAGAATTCCTATGCGCCACCTTTCTCCCGGGGAGCAGCCCATTGGAGGGATCTCAGATATGGCCAATAAAGGTGACCTCCACAGAATGCTTCTTTCTGAATTTGCCAATGATGATGAGGTTTTCATGAACCGTGTGGCCAATAACGAAGCTCTGTATATCCAGAGAGAAATTCCACCGGAAGAAAATATTTTTGAACGTATTATTTTAATTGATACTTCCCTGAAAAACTGGGGAACACCTAAAGTGTTGGCTTTTGCATCGGCTATTGCGGTGATCAGGCATCCGAAAGCCCATTCGGAGTGTAAGGTTTTTGCCTTGGGGCAGGCAGGTATACCGGCTTCTCTTGATAAACCGGAAGATGTTATTGAAGCCCTGAATCTGGTCAGCCCCATTCTGGATGTTTCAGAAGCACTTGGGAAATTTTTTAATGAAGAGCATACAGAAAAAGAGCTTGAAGTTTTCTTCATTACTCACCAGGAAAACCTTGCTGATGAAAAGACAAGGAAAGTGATCCACGAAAACAGGGACAGGCTGAAATTCCTGATCACAACATCTTCAGATGGCGAACTGAATTTTTATAAACATCATAAAGGAGCGCGCAAGCATATTCAGAAGATAAAGCTTCCGCTTCAGGAATTATGGGCCAATCCGCCACAGCGCAAGCAAAAGGTTCATAATGTTAACGGTAAAAAAACAGATCTGCCGCAGAACTATCCGATCCTGTTTCCGACTCCATCCAATAAAATTGCCCAGTTTCTTTATGAAGGCGAATTTTATATTTTAAGTTCAAAAAAACAGCTGTTGAAAACTTATCTTTCTGATAATTACTACGACCGGAATTCCTATGATTACTACAAAATCTATCATGGATGCGAAGTTTTAATAGAAGATATTTCTGTGAAACCAAGAGGAGAGTTTGCTCTCGCTAAAAACAAACAGCAGCATTTTATTTTATGTCAGTATCAGCCGGATAAAAAACTTATTTCAAAACTGAATCTCAACACAAAAGAATATTCCGAACAGAATGTTACCGGACTCAATATCCCCAGTTCATACCATCTGATCTATTTCGGAAGAAACTTTTACCTTCATCAGCCTATGAATTCTTCCCGTTATAAGATTGGTTTAGAAGGAAATATCTCTGTGGAATCCATATTTAACGATGATAGTGAAATAGATAAAAATATAGCAAAAGCAGAAACAGAAGTTGCCAAACTGAATCGAAGCGGTATGAAAATAATCAGTAACTTCAATAAAATAGGAATCAATGAGAATAATAATCTCGTCATTTCCGGAAATGAACTGTGCAGGCTGTATGACAACTCATTAAACCTTTATAAAAACAGATTTACGGTTAAAATCCCTGCAGAGCAGAACAAAAATAAGTTTACATTTCAGGATGGCAGCGAGATCATTACGGATTCCCGCGGAATGCTTACTTTTAAAAGCAGCAATACCGGTATTCCTACATTTTATATTCCTTCCACGGAGTATGGATTTTTAGCCTTGGCAACCAATACAGAGTATGGAGGTTCGGAATATTACCTTCCGAAACAGACCCTGCTGAAAGTGAAGACTATGGAAGAAATGTATGCTCAATATTTAACAGCGTTTATTGATCAGATCCTGGATTATGGAGCTTAGAATAAAACCTTTTCCGAAAAATAACTATCCTAAAAAAGGGCTTTTGATCAAAGACCCGTCGCCTCGCGTATGGCTTTATGAAATGGAAGTATTGGGAATAGATCTCAATAAAGTAAAATCCTATGCTATTCCGGCAGACCAGCCTAATGTTTTATACGGATGCCTGCTTATATTTTATGATGAAGCTCCGCAGGAAATTGGGAGAAATGCTTATTTCCAGTGTGTAGATGACAGACTTTTTATTCCTGAAAATACCATATTTTATCCAAGGATCAATCCGGAAGACTGGCAGTCTGTCGGTTCACGGTATGTCGTTATGCATCCCGATTTTGGTCTAGTGAAGCTCTCAGAAGAAATAGACTGGCTCTCTGTGCTGAAGGAACCTGAAATAACAGAAGGCAGGGTGAGAAAACCATCCAATGGGGTGAAAACTCCTCAATATATCGAAAGCTTTGCTGTTGAGATGGATGATGAAAAAGTTCTGGCAACCCTTCAGCAGCCAAGAAATGAAGAAGAGTGGATGAAAAACCTGCCTTTTGATCTCAAAAAAGTGATGGCAGGAAATAAAAAAGAAATTGAAAAATATTTAAAATATATAGAAAAGTATCCTGACCGAGCTGTAGAACTGGGCGTGCCTTTAGATATTATGGGGACTTCTCGTGGTGATGGCTTTGGAAAATTCACTTTCGGAGACAGCTGGCTGAGTGCTCTGTTCGGAGGTTCGGGCAGTAAAAAAGAGACAGCAGGAAGCCGGAATTTCCGCTGGATATTCTGGGGCGTTGTCGTGATGGCTATAATCTTCAGAATTTTTATGCCTTCAGATAAAGACAGAACCGTGAAAGAGGATTTTCTGGTTTCATCCGGTAAGATCATGAACGGAGCTGAAAAAGCACAGGCAGATATGATCGCTTATCAGTCAGGTGTGACGGATATTGACATGAAAATTGACTCTATTTACGGAAAAACAAGAAAAAAGCTTTCCAGTGAATATGTTGCGGCTGGTGCTGCCATGTCAAAAGACAAAAACGAAAGGGAGCAGTATAAAAAATCAGGTGGCAGAAACCTTGGAGAGGTTGGAAATGATATTGAAAAGCTCAATGCCAGAGAACAGAGCAGTAGGGACTCCCTGAAAATTATTTATTCAAAAAAAATAACGAAACATCTGGTTCAGCAGGAAGCCACTATGAAACGCAGCATTTCAGATTCCCTCAAACAATACAGTAAGGGAAAGCCGGTTAATGGCGAAGTGGTAAAATTTGTTTTAAAGAAAAAACAGGCACTCGTAGCGGATTCTCTTGGAAAACTGTACGGAACACTTGATATAATGGATCTTCCACCTACTCCTGTTAAAGATTCAAAAATAGGACAGCTTGAGTCTGGGGACAGCAGTTTACCTGAAAAAACAAAAGTTTCAGATATCCTGTATCTTGTGATTTTCATGTTTGGAGCTGTAGGAATCTATTCTTTCATCTTCAGAAGGAAGTCGCTGAACCTTGGCGGAGATAATGTGCCTTTATGGGTAAAGCTGATTCTGTCTGCTGTTCTTGTTTCCATGCTGGTTTATCTATTCTATCCCTTGATAAAGATGTTTGGGTACAACTGGTTTGTATGGATTCTGGTGATCTGTGTCATCCTTCTTCTTTACCGCCTGTTTAACGAAGATAAAACCATTTTAAACCCTGAAGATGATGAATAAGCAGAAATTTATAGACAAATTCCTGATTGCATTTATGATCCTGGCAGTGTTTAAGATCATTGGTATTGCAGCACAGTTATTTCACGAAAGCTTTTGGAGTGTGGTGGGAACGCTGGTGATTTTCCTGGTCATAGCTTTTATAATCATGATTGTGATCACTGCTTTAAAAGATAAAGAACAAAATCAACAAAACTCTGGACGAAGAGGTTCCGGAGGCGGGAATTTTTACCTGGAAACCTCCTTATTTGATAGGATCAGAAATAAATACGAAGAACTTGCCGAAAAATATATCGCTGAAAAGGACTATAAAAAGGCAGCAAAAGTATATATGAATCTTCTTCAGGATAATTTTAGGGGTGCAAAAACACTGGAAAATGGGGGCTTTTACAATGAGGCGGCCGCAGTCTATCTAAAAAAACTAAACAATAAGTCAGAAGCGGCATCCTGTTACGAAAAAGCAAAGCAGTACAAAAAAGCTATCGATCTGTATAAAGAAATGCAGCAGAAAGAGAAAGTAGGAGATCTTTACAAAGAACTGAATGATCTTAATAATGCCCACAGCTACTATCAGATGGTGGCAGACGACTATACGGCCAACAGCCAGATGGTAAAAGCTTCTTTGATATACAGCAAGAAAATGGAGCTGCCTGAAGAAGCTCAAAAAGTGCTATTGAAGGGTTGGAATGAAGATAAAGATGCATTCAATTGCCTTAATAATTATTTTGCCAATGTTTATGACATCAAAAAACTCGAAACTGAAATTCAGAATCTTTATCAGAAAACACCTTCCTATAAAAAGATGATTTACCTTGAAGCCATGAAGCATGAATTTAAAAAAGATACCAAATTGCAGGATGTAACCCGAACTATCGCCTATGAAATTATTGCGGAAAAAGTAGGTACCCGTTCAGAGATCATTAACGAGCTCAAATATTTCAATCCTGATGACAGTGTGATATTAAAAGATATTTCGAGGTTTAAAACAGGAAGGAACAAAATGTTGAGGAATTAAGATTGTAGCATTTAAAGATTAAAAATTTAAACAAAATTATGTTCTGCCGGCAAAATTGAGGTGGCTGAGGTCCTCGAAGCCAACTCGGTTTTATCCCTCCTTCCAGCGGACAGAAGGAGTAATTTCATTGCTGAAAAACAATTTTTCATATCTTTGCGCCAGAAAAATTATGACAATACAAAGAGCACATATCAATGTAAATCTATGCGATAGCCCTTCAATAAAAGGATTATTCGGATACGAATGGATGATATGGAATGAGGCGAAATGTGCTTGCTTTGAAAATTATTTACAATAAACCCGTAAAAATTTAAACAAAATACCGCAGAAACGCCTCGATAACTCGAGGCGTTTCTTGTGTTTTAGGCCATAAATTATTTAGAATGAAAAAAAATAACCATAAAAACAAAAAATTTTTAATTAACAATGAACATTTAATACAGTAAATAAGAGTGATAAGTAACCCGATGAGAGACAGTCATTTAGGTATTTAAGAGATCCGCAGGATATTGCGGACGGTTATTCTTTATGCTAAAAATAACACGCAACTAATTGATTGTCAAATATTTAATTGAAAAATAAATTTGTGAGTTAAAAAATTTCATACTTACTTTGCAACCGAAAATTGAAAGCAGCAGGTTTTCAGGATTCAAAACTTTTTAAATAACAGGAATATAATGAAACAATTACATAACATATCTAATCAATATTCGAGATTACACGGACAGGAGCCGAAAGGATATGCATGTATCATTCTCGATAGTGAATTTATAGTTAAAAGGTGCTTATATACGTGGGTCAGCTAATGATCTCTTACGTTAGAATATATACAGCACCTCCCGAAAAGAGGTGCTTTTTTTATGGTTTCTTTAGCTTATTTGGTAAAGCGCCGGTCTGTGGAACCGGAGAACAGGGTTCGATCCCCGAAGATACCCAACACATGTGAATGGTTAATGATGAATCTTGTTAAATGTGAAATGGTCAATAGCTAATTGTGAATTTAAATTGACACGCAAAGCAAATTGACAATTCACCATTCACATTAAAAAATAATCTCATAGCTCAATGGGTTAGAGCACCGGTCTTTTAAACCGGGGGTTGAAAGTTCAAGTCTTTCTGGGATTACAATGGTCTCGTAACTCAATTGGATAGAGTATCGGTTTTCTAAACCGTAGGGTACAGGTTCAAATCCTGTCGAGGTCACAAAAGGTCTATTGAGGTAAAGGCTAACCTGCCCGACTGTCTCTTGGGCACTGCGGGTTCGATTCCCGCATAGACCGCAAGGTTCATGAAACGTTTTATTCCGGCTGTCTCCCGGAAAAAATGGAAACGGAACCTGAAAACTGGAAAGATAACGGTGGTTGTTTACCCGTCTTGGACGCGGGAGGTCGCAAGTTCGAATCTTGCTTTCCAGACTAAAAAAGTGAATGGTAAATTGTGAGTTTGCTTCGCAAGTGAATTTAAAAATTGACAGTAGCGGATTGACAATTCACCATTCACATCAAAAATGATTTCGTAGCTCAATGGTAGAGCACCGGTCTGATACACCGGAGGCTGAAGGTTCGAGTCCTTCCGAAATTACAAAAGATGATAAGTGAATGGCGAATTTGCTTCGCAAGTGAATTTAAAAAATTGACCGTGAAACGGATTGACAATTCACCATTCACATCAAAAAAGATTTCGTAGCTCAATGGTAGAGCACCGGTCTGTTAAACCGGAAGTTGAAAGTTCGAATCTTTCCGGGATCGCAGATAACTCAATGTTAATTGTTTCAAAAGAAGAGAAAAAAGGTATGTCAAGAGCAGAAGATCTTTATGCCAAATATGGAAAATACCGACAGCCTTTTTCTTTTTTATTAGAAGCTAGATGAGAGAAATTAGAAATTAGAAATTAGAAGTTAGAAGTTAGAAGTTAGAAGTTAGAAGGGTGTAAATTCACTATTCACTATTCACTATTCACTATTCACTATTCACTATCAACTATCAATCATCATTGATCATTTGTTGTCACATCTGATGGTTCGCCGAAGTGGAAGAGTCGGGACGGTCTGCAAAACTGTTGCATAAGCTGAGTGGGTTTGAATCCCATAACCATCTCAAATAACTAAAATGAGATTAGTTCCGGAGAAAAGTAAAAGTTTGTCGAGCGAAGAAGTTCTTATATCAAACTAAAAATACAGACAGGCTTTTGTTTTCTTCACAAGAGGATTAGAGGTTAGAAATTAGAATTACTCTTTATCATGGAAGTACGCCGGAGTTGGAGAGCCGGGGCAGACTGTAAATCTGTTGCTTCATTGCTGAGCAGGTTCAAATCCTGCTACTTCCACAAAAACCGCTGATAATGTAACGGCAGCATGCAGGAAAAGTACTCTTGTTGTTCAGGTTCGATTCCTGGTCGGTTGGTTAAAATGCTCCATTAGCATAGCGGTAAGTGCATCCGGCTTTCTACCGGACGACAAGGGTTCGATTCCCTTATGGAGTACAGACGTGAATGGTCAAAAGTCAGTTATGAATTATTAATACCATGAAAGTTCAGATCGAGAAAATAAATTGGCTGATCATTCACAGAAAAACAGGAAAGAGAAAAGTTTGTCCAGCGCAGAAGATCTTACAAACACTAACAGGCATAGTTTTAAAGACAGGCTTTCTCTGACCTTAATTATATAAGTAACGAATAATAGCAATAAGTAATTTGACTGGTAATGAATAGTCAATTGTGAATTGTAATACATCAAATGTGAATTAAAAACCATGAAAAAATTGACAGCTGACCATTGACAATTCACAAATATTACAGATTACTCATTATTCATAAAACCCGCGGGAATGGTGGAAATGGTAGACACACTTGATTTAGGCTCAGGGTTTTGGGGGTTCGAGTCCCTCTTCCCGTACAAAATGCCTCTCTATTCCAATAGGCAGAGAAAACGGCTTTAAACCCCGTAAAGTCCCGGTTCGAATCTGGGGAGAGGCACAAAAAAGGATCAGTGGTGTAGAAGGTCTGCACGTTTGTCTGAAAAGCAAAAGGGAACCGTTCAATTCGGTTTTGATCCACAAAAAATGATTCATAGTGTAATGGGTCAGCACACAAGACTTTGACTCTTGTTGTTCAGGTTCAAGTCCTGATGAATCAACAAAAACTACTCTGATGGTGTAATGGCAGCATCTCAGTCTCCAAAACTGATGGTATAGGTTCGAGTCCTGTTCGGAGTGCAAAAAGTGAAGGGACAATGTGAATTTGCTGCTCAAGTGAATATTAAAATTGACAGCAAAGCGAATTAACAGTTCACAATTCACAATTCACAAATTAATTTATAAACAAAACAAATTTAAAACATGTAAAAAAATGGAAACGCAACAAGAAGTATGGCAGAATATGAAAGGAAATTTTTTCCAGAAACCTATCACCCAGCTGGTAGAAGAAGCCATTATCCGCGAACAGGCTAACGGTCACCGCCTGAAAGTATGTGTGGGCTCAGATTCCCATGTTTACGGCGAAGCGATCAGCTATGCTACGGCAGTAGTATTTGTACGTGAGGGAAAAGGAGCGTTTACCTTTATCAGAAAAGAGAGACAAATACAGAAGATCAGTATCAAAGAACGAATGCTGAACGAGGTCAACAGATCCGTAGAAATTGCTTACGCTATCTGTGCCGTTCTGGATGCTTATGGTGTGGAAATGGAGGTACACGCAGACATTAATACCGATCCGGATTTCAAGTCAAATACTGCATTGAAAGATGCTATGGGCTATATTCTGGGAATGGGATATGTGTTTAAAGCAAAACCCCACGCATTTGCAAGCTCCAATTGTGCTGATATGATGGTTTAAAAAAATAAAATACACAATCATGGAAATGACCAAAAGATTATTATTTCTGGATGATATCAGATATCCCATTGAGGCGTATCATTATACCAAACAGGATATTTTCCTTAGAAAAGACTGGCATATCGTTCGCAATTACGAACAGTTTGTCAACAGAATTTTGAAAAAAGGACTTCCGGAAATGATTTCTTTTGACCATGACCTTGCAGATATACACTATCTGAAACCTAATTCTGATGAATATGCTGAAAAAACAGGTTACGATTGTGCCAAATGGTTGATAGAATATTGTATAGATAACCATTTAGACTTACCCAAATTCTACTGCCACTCAATGAATCCGGTAGGAAAGAAGAATATATTAAGCCTTTTGGAAAACTTTAAAAACTATTAAAAAAGAAACCAAATATATTTTTTACAGCTGATCACCATTTCACAATATTAAAAATTGAAATCTGATGACTCCCTTTTTTAAGGGAGTTTTTTTGTATAAATAATATTCCGAATATTATTTATTTTACATCATCAAATATAAAAAGCCTGGAAAATTAAAAAGAAATTTTTTAACTTTTATTCAGAAATGCCCCTTAAACTGTCATTGAAAACATAATTTTTTGTTAAAAAAAATCACTTTAAAAGGTTAATTTCATGTCTGTCAGACATTTTTTATTATTTTAGTCCCTGAGTTTGGAATTATACTTATTGAAGATGAACGAAAGGCGATTTATTTACACTATAAAATCAGGAAAATTATTCCTTTTCTTATAAAGTGAACCTCAAAAGAAAAAAAAGAACTTCAGTAATTCTAAAGAAATTCTTAAATAAAAATTGGGGCATAACAACATTTCTATACTTGCCACAGTACCAAAGATCTTATGATAAATTATATGACCAGGCTGTAGCCGGACGGCTAAACGAATGCAAAAAACAAAAAATAACCTGAAAAAAATTATTATCAAATTAAAAAACAAATGAAAGAAAGATTTTATGAGATCCTTAATGAGGAAAGAGTACATGAGATTATTCCACTTCTAAAACAGCTTACAGAAGAAGAAAAGAAAGCGCTGGTCCCGACCATAAAAAAACTGGACCGGGAGATCAGCAAGATTGTAATGACGAAAAACTCCTATCACACTGCCGGTTCTGCAGATCAGCATTCTATTATTGATATCGCATCTTTTGTCTGTATGGATCAGAAGCATTACGGGAAAAATTACTGGAGTCTTTTCAGGGATAAAGAGCAAACCGAAAAAATACTGGAGTGGGGATGTCCGCATTGGTTTTCGGATTTTATTAATGACTCCATAGATGCAGAGTTTACAGCATTTAATTACCATGATATTTTAGGCTGGGCAGAAAAAGGCTATGTACAGCCCAGACCCGAACTTCTTGGGTACCATTTAAGCCTTCATCCATATGATCTGGAAAAATTTCCGGAAACACTGGGAATCCATTTCTGGTACCTGTGCGAATTTCCTTCAAAATCATTGCCTTTTAAAAGAGAATGGCTTCCATTGGTTCAAAAACTGATTGCTGAAAATAAAATTGAAAGAAAAAGATTCCTCAGAGAATGCCTTCTGGCCGCAAACAGGAATTTTAATAAAAATGTGACAGGATGGTTCATGGATGCATTCAATATTCTGAAACCTTCTGATGAGGAGCTGATCATTCTGCAGGACGAACTGATGGCAGGGCTGGCTTCCGTACAGTCCAAAGCGGTTAATACTATACTTGCTCAATTAAAAAAAATAGTTCAGTATCCGGCATTCAGAACCGGTGAATTTTCATATTTTCTTCCTAATCTGTTAAGTTCAGAAGTTAAAACAGTTGTGGCAGCCAGCCTGGCAGTCACTGAAAAAATCTTTCAGAAAAAGAAAACTGATACACAAAATCTGACAACAGCCTTAAGTGCAGCATTTGTAAACAAAGACGAAAGTATACAGACCAAAGCAGCAAAAATTATTATTAAATATATCCCTGTATCAAAAGGAATAAAAGAAGCTCTGTCTCATTACGAAGATAATATTTTGGCTAATGTAAGGCCGGGGCTGGTTCAATACATAGAAAACAGGAAGCTGGAGCTGGATGCTGTTGAAACAGAAACGCTGGAACTCATCAATAAAGAATGCAAAGTTAAGGAACCCGAAAGCTTTGAAGACCTCATGTTTCTTCTTCCACAAGCCATAGAAAATCCCGGAACGCATTATTACGATATTTCCCTGGCAGGACTTGTACGTTTTGCTGATGAAGCTGATGCAAATTCTGTAAAACTGTTTGAACCCGTATTTCAAAAAGCATGTAAAACTATTGCCAGATGGGAAGTACACCATTTTAATGTATTACTGTGCAATCTGATTATTAATTACGGACTTTCATTATTAGAAAAATTTCCATTTCAGCTTAAAAGTCTGGAAAAAATATATAAAAAAACCCGTGAAGACGAAGCCACAAGAGAGGCTTATTCTTCCTATCATAAAAAGCTGAGACCCATCAAAGATATCTATGCCGGAGGATTGGCCATGGAGCCATTCAAACATATTGCAATACATATTTTTGATAAGATTACATCAGGAGATCAAACTCCTCTGCTGTCTACAGTAACCCATGAACCATGCTGGATAAGCCCCGAAGCATTGGTAGAAAGATTTGAAATTTATCAGAATAAAAATATAAAGCCCCATGATTTGGATGTACAGCTTGCATTGCAGCGCTGTTCACTGGAAAAAACCTCAGACGCCTTACAGCAGGCTGAAGAGAAATTAAAAGGGGAATATAAAGAGCTTCTGCTTTTCTTCTTTAACAAAGACTCTGCTCCGAAAGGAAAAATTGAACATCCTTCATGGTGGATGACTGCAGGAATTACACGCTCTCCGGAAAAAGTTTTTGAACAATTCAAAGACTTCGGGTATGATGATATTCCTAAAGAATTCCTTACCGGTAATTATAAATGGAAAACCATAGACAGCAAAAAGAATTCCTATTATCCTGTCGAGCTTAATATCAACGTTCCCAAATATCACTTAAAAAAAAGAGAACATCAGCTTTTCTTAGAATACTTTATTTCAGAACAGAAAGATATTTCTGAGACCCCGTCCTTTATATGGAGCTTTCCCAATACGCCTGGAAATGTTTTTGCCAGAATCATTAAAAACTGTCTGTTTTATTCAGGGATCGCAGAAGTTTACGAAAGAGGACTTGTTCTGAGTACGGCACAGGCACTGCATCAGATGAAAAAGCCTCTGGATTCAATGGGGTACCTGTTTCTGGGAACTGTTTTCCTGGACGGAGACAAAGTGATCCGCGGAACTGCTGCTGAAATCTGGCTGGAACATGTTTCCCATAAAGTAATGGATAATGCCCGTTTGGGACAGGTTGTCGGGCTTCATGAAAAACTGGAATGGGCTCCTGTAAAGAGATTTGCAGATCTTGTACAACACCAGATGCTTAACGTCAGTAAAGATCACAATCTCGCGCTGGAACAGCTTCTAACTCATATTTTGCTGCAGATGGAGAACCCGGTTACCAATCTTAAAAAAATATTGGATATTTACAACGAGGTTTTAGCTTTGAATCAATCAGAGCCCGATAAAAACTTAAAAGAAAAACTGAATAGCTGGAAAGATAATTCCAGTCTGAAAAAAACCTGCAATCTTCTTCTAAAAAAATAAATTAATGGAAGATATGCTCATTTACAACTATCATAGACCCTCGTCTCTGATAAAAAAAGATGTATCCGAAGAATTATTCCTGTCCAAGTATAGCGAAATTCAGAAAAATACAGATGCTCCCTGCTTTTTTTGGGGAGATGTTAGCCAGCCGTTTATATTGGCAAGATGCCTTATCACACTTTCTAATATTGTGAAATCAAGCTTTAACCTGTCGCCGTTTCATATGGCTTTGCTTAAAGACCCTATCGTTACTGCCGGAAACAGCAGGCTGCGTTTTGAAGGATTTTCACACTGTGCCGGTGTTTACGCCAGAGTAGATGTACTGCCGGATGGTCTGCATGGTGAATTTCTGGAAAATGGAACTACCAATGTAGATTTTAACCAGTCGATGATTACTGCTTTAGGAAGTATACGTCCCAATGAAAAAATAATGCTTTCTGTGGGAGAAAAAGAAGTCGGACTTTACAAAGAAGAAGAAAAAGTGATCGAACGGAAGGTTCCGTTGCCTGTAAAATGGATCAAAGGATTGAGTACTGTTCAGATTTATCTGTCCGAATCGGAAAAGCTTCATTGCTTTAATAAAATCCAGACCCAGCAGCTCTTCAGAGGAATACCGAAAGGATCTGTAAAATCAGATTACTACCTAATCATCAGAGGAAATAAACCCATGTTTTCGCCGGTAAAATCGGCCGATTCAATTTGTATTGGCGGACTTCACAGGTTGCGCCTGCTGGAACCTCTTCTTCCTTATATTGACCAGATGCAGGTATTTCCACATGCTGACATGCAATCTACTACATGGCAGCTTTATATGGGAAATATAAAGTTCAGCTTTTCATTGTCAAGAGAAACCTGGCGGGGATTTTCCGGGGAAGGAGCAATACTGGACAGCCTGATCGATAATATTTCTGATGAGTGGATCAATGCACTGGATAAATACGCTTATGCCAATCAGTCTTTTAACCCTTCGGCATTTGCCTTAGAAGAAAATATAAGTCTGAAAAAAACAGAAAACCTTACAGGAAGATTGGCTGCTATGGGACTTTTGGGTTATGATCTGGATGATAAGGAATTTTTCTATCGAAGGCTGCCATTTAAGCTCAATAGAATTGCAGGTTTAAATCCACGGATGAAAAATGCAGAAAAGCTTATTGCAGAAGGAAAGGTAGAGATTTTAAATAAAATTGCAGCCAGAACCGAAGCCAGAGTAGAAGGCACCGACGTACATCACACGGTGATCATAGATCATGATAAAGAACGGTGTACTTGCGAATGGTTCAGCAAATACCAAGGCGAAAGAGGACCATGTAAACACGTTCTGGCCGTAAAGAAATTAATATATGACTAACTAAAAGGACAGCTTCTGAAAATAAGTCTGTCCTTTTTATTCATGGATCTTCATCCATTCTTCATAGGAAAGTACGCCCAATTCCGGTCTCCCTTCGCCTTCAAGGACTGAAATAAATTCAAGCTGATTACCGTCCGGATCATTAAAATAGATGGCAAGTGCTGGCATCCATGCAAAGACCATAGGCTCATCTTTGCCGTCTTTTAGAAAATTATAAGGCTTCAGTTCTTTTTTCTTCAGAAAATTTGCAGAATGATTTAAGATGTCCTCCTTGCTGCTTGAAAAAGCAAAATGTCTTGTCTGAAGGTTTTCCTTCTGTTCCCACAATCCCAACATGAATTCTTTACCTTCACCGATCCACAAAAATGCAATGGGACGTGTTTCATCCCTATGTGCCAGTTTCAATCCCAATACCTCAGTATAAAATTTGATAGATTTCTCTAAATTGCTTACCTGAATGTGGGTTTCATATAATCCTTTGATCATAATTTTATTTTTATACCCACAAAGCTAGGCAATGCGTCTCCAACAATATAAGTTCTGTGATTCCTTTATTTGAATTGAGTAATAGAAAAATTTTATTTAAAGAAAAAAGAACTTATTATTAAAATTCAATAGGAGTGGGCTTTAACCCGCTTACAAAACGCAATCATAACTATTAGCTTCAGCCAAAACTTAAATTTCCAAGTACAAATTTCCACAATCTGTGCAAGAAATCTATGAGAAATATTTTCTCAATTAAAAAAATCACATAAATATTTACTGCGCAAAAAGACTGCGTAATACTGTTTTTACTTTGCATCAGAAATCAGAGAGGAAGAGGATCCTCTACATGTTTAACAAAAAAACAGTAACTCATGAAATTTAATTTTTTAAAGAAAGAGAAAAATATCGTAGTGAACTACGAAGGTGCAAAAGCATTTAGTATGACCCCTGCCGAAGAACTATATAGTGCTGTTGTTACAACAGGATTATCCAATACATCTTATGAAAAAGGAAATGACAGATTGGAAAGAATTAAATCTCTGATCAAAAAAAATGACCCTGAATTTGTTGCTAAGCTGGCGGTTTATGCGAGAAAAGATATGTATTTACGTTCTATTCCTCTGGTGCTGACTGCAGAACTGGCAAAACAAGCCTCAGGTACAGACTTAGTGAGCAAAACAGTAGATAGTGTTGTTCAGAGGGCAGATGAAATCACTGAACTCTTAGCTTACTATCAGATTGCTAATGAAAGAACAGAAACCAAAAAGCTAAACAGGCTTTCCAAGCAGATCCAGAAAGGCCTTGCAAAGTCTTTCAATAAATTTGATGAATACCAGTTCGCAAAATACAACAGAAAAGCAGAAGTAACGCTTAAAGATGCCTTATTTTTGGTTCACCCGAAAGCAAAAGATGAAGATCAGCAGGCAGTTTTTAACAAAATTGTGGGTGATACTCTGGAAGTTCCCTACACATGGGAAGTTGAGCTTTCCGTTTTAGGTCAGACAAAATTTGCTGATGAAACCGAAAAAAAGCAGGCATTTAAAAATAAATGGGAAGAATTGATCTTCAGTAATAAGTTGGGTTATATGGCAACCTTAAGAAACCTGAGAAATATTATACAAGCAGGTGTTTCTTCTGATGCGATGTATAAAGTCTGTACCTATTTATCTAACGAAAAAGCTGTCATAAATTCAAAACAGCTTCCGTTCAGATTTTTAGCTGCTTACAGAGAACTGAAGACTCTTGATTCACCTTACATGTCATCCATTTTGGAAGCATTGGAAGATGCTGTGATGGTGAGTGCAAAAAACATTAAAGGTTTTGGTTTTAACACTTCGGTGGTTATTGCAGCGGATGTTTCAGGTTCTATGCAACAGCCTGTTTCTCCTAAAAGTAAAGTATTGCTTTACGATATCGGATTACTGTTGGCTATGATCTTGCAGTCACAGTGTAAGAATGTAATTACCGGTATGTTTGGTGACAGCTGGAAGAGAGTGCCGATGCCTAAAAACGGTATTCTGAGAAACGTGAATGAGTTTTACAAGCGTGAAGGCGAAGTAGGTTATTCCACCAACGGTTATCTGGTGATTGAAGATCTGATCAAAAGAAGAGAGAGAGCAGATAAAGTGATGGTGTTTACCGACACTCAGTTGTGGAACAGCAATGGGACCAGACATTCTTTTGAAGATTCCTGGAACAGATACAAAAGTATTGCTCCGGATGCAAAATTGTATATTTTTGATCTGGCAGGTTACGGAAAACAGCCGTTGGATATCAGAAAAAATGACGTATATCTTATTGCCGGCTGGTCAGACAAGGTTTTCGATGTACTGAATGCCCTGGAAGACAGAAAGTCTGCCGTTCAAATCATTAAAAAAGTAGTGCTGTAAAAAGCGCTGCTTTCATCAATGATCAATGATTTTAATCTTACAATAACAGAAATAAAATTAACTGCGTAAAAAGAATGCGCACTTCTGAAATACCTTTGCAATGTTATTGATCCGGTGCCGTAAGGAAAGAGCTTCTTCGACTCCGACTTGAAACAAAATCTTTCCGCTTAATAGCCCGCTTAAACAAACCAATGCCGTACAATAAGAGTTTCATCGTCAAACTTCCAATTTGAATACATTCAAAGACTCTTATGGCTAGTTGCTTGGTTTTTATAAAATGGAAAGTAAAATTTAAAAACAAATAACCATGAAAATTTATAAACCATGTCTTAAAGAAGCAGTGTATTGAGGTTAATTCTCAATATATGAAAATAGAAAAAGTATTAAGGCAAGCTTTTGGAGTCAATGAATATGGTATTATTGATTTTCCAAAGAAAATTTCCGGCATACAGATCTCAAGATTGCTGCATGGAGATAAAATGGGATGTTCATATTGCTTTCCACATGGCTTCGAAACGGTGAATTCCCGTCAGGAAAAATACCAGAGAAACTGGAAAAAATATAGAAAGGTTCACTATAAAAATATAAAGCAGGTGCCGTAAAACAGAATTGCTTCGTTGGGGGCAGCAATACAGGTTCGAATCCTGTTCTGGAAACAGATGGTGTAAGGGTATCACTCTGCCGTAAGTTTCTGTTTGAACTGAATGCCCTGCTTAAAAATAATCAAGTGTCGTTTTAGGATCATACTTCGGGATTTTGAAACATTGGGTCGCAGGTTCGATTCCTGCCTTTTCCCTCGAAAAGGAGAGGTAGCTCAGAAGGTAGAGCAAATGCACGGAAGATCCTTTCATTGTTACCTTGATTTAAAAAAAAGGAATATCATTTAGATAAATATGACATCAATTAAAATCAACCATTAAGTAAAAATAAATAATCATGAAAATTTAAATAATCAAGTGTCGTTTTAGGATCATACTTCGATTGTTAAACGTTTAGGCCGCAGGTTCGATCCCTGCCTTCCTTGTTGTAAACGGGATTGTAGCTCAGCAGGTAGAGCAAAACGCAGAAAGATCCTTTCAGTATTACCTTGATTTATAAAAATCACTCATTTAAATGAGAGTATAAATTAAAAGTAAAAAAGGTTAATATCAAGTGCCGTAGAACAGTGTTACTTCGCTCATCACGACGGGGTCACGGGTTCGAGTCCGTCTCTTCCACAAAAAAAACACAGTCTATCAATAGGAAGAGTAGCTCAGTTGGTTAGAGCACGCTTATACACTTTCAGCTGTTGCCTTGTTTTAAAAAATTAAACGACAGGAAGATGGAAGAATGAAGATGAGAGTTAACTATAGGTTATAATAATTTCAGGCAGTTACCAGAGAATTTTATGGAGTTGTCTTAAAAAATAATATAGTTTGGTTACAGTTGTAGTTTTCAACTTTGATAACTTCCCTCTTCTTGCATCAAGCTTCCTTACTTATTGCAATTCATTACCTTTTACAAAAATGCCGGCGAATTATTCGCCGGCATTAATTACTTGTTCTATTTCTTCTTCGAAAGCTTTCTTCCAGTTCATGATCGTTGTTCTGCTGATCTTATATTTTCGTGACATGTAGCTGGTAGAAAAACCATGCTTATTCTGATACTGTAAAAGCTTGAACATGGTTTCCTTATCATAAGTTCTAAGCTTCTGATTGTTGATCTGGCTTTCTTTCGACTGCTCAAAAATCTTTTCGTTGAAATTTAACACATCTTCTGTGGTATTCAGCTTTCCTAAGAGCTCTTTGATCTTTGGATCTTTCAGCTTTTCCGGATGCTCCAGCCTCAGCATATCATAATATATCTTTTTGTAATTGGGACGCATAAAGAATTTCTGTTTATCCGTTATTATTATCATTATTTTTCTGAAGCCATCTGTGAAGCGTGCTTTTGGGGATAGAATATTCTTTGATGACTTCACCGTAGGTCATCTCGCCGGATAGAATCCTTTTCAGAATAAAATCTTTGATCTCCTGAGTATAAATATTCTTCCTGAAATAAGGAATCTTATCAGATTTCTTTTGATTCTTATTCACTGCAGATGGAGGTGCATAAAGGATAAGATGCGAGCTGTAGAGTCTGAAAAAGTCATATTCCAGTAGCTTGCTCCATCTCAAAAGTAAATCCGTATCTATGGATTTGCTTTGGTATACATTTTCAATAAATTTATCATCCTTATTGAGAAAATTGCAGATCCTTTCCATAGATACCTCATTTTCATCAACCATCTCCTTGATAAACTTTCCTATATGAATTTCTTTATATAACATTTATTGAGTACTATTTTTTTAATTCATGAATTAAAGAAAATAGAAAATATATTACATTCCGGCGAATGACAGCACATTTAAAATACGGGTACGTCGAGAAAATCTCAGCGGCAGCAAAAAAGAAATTTAAGCTTAGTACCATACTTTGATATATGTACAGTCGACAGTTAGAGGGATGACCGGCCGATATTGTTTCAGGCTCTATGTCTTAAAAAATATTTTATACCTCAATTTTTCAATTGCTGTATTCTTAGTCATTGATTCATGTGCCTTTATCATATTCTGTAGGAATATGTCTTTAAAACTTTTTCATACAGTTTTCGTAATATTTTCAACTATTAACCTTAGTATGGGCAGATCATACTATCCGTAAAATGTTAATTGATAGTGAATAATCTGCCTGTTAGTTTTCAAATTTAAAGAAAAAATAGAACCTAATTCCTAAAAATGCATAAAAAATCTCTTTCAGAATGAATTTTAAATAAAATTAACATATTAATTATACGGGTATGTGAATTATTTCAATCAAAAAGTTTAAACATTGTAATTGCATTCCATCTTTCAAGTATATACCTTTGCAGCTCAATGAAAAATACCATAAGCTTATTCGATTTTTCGAAAAAAATAAATTATAAAAACGAACTTCTGGCAGGTTTTACAGTGGCCATGACCATGATCCCTGAATCACTTTCTTTTGCGATTCTGGCCGGATTGTCCCCGCTTACAGGGCTTTATGCTGCCTTTATGATGGGACTTATCACGGCAATTTTAGGAGGCCGCCCCGGAATGGTTTCGGGAGGAGCCGGAGCCACTATTGTTGTATTGATCGCTCTGATAAAATCTCATGGAATAGAATACCTTTTTGCCGCCGTTGCCCTTGCCGGAATTTTTCAGATACTTGTCGGAGTTTTTAAGCTTGGGAAATTTGTGAGGCTCATTCCGCAGCCTGTAATGTACGGCTTTTTGAATGGTCTCGCGGTCATTATTTTTATGGCCCAGATAGAACAGTTTAAAATAACAGACAGCACAGGAGCCATCAGCTGGCGTCAGGGAATGCCTTTATATATTATGGCAGGACTCACAGCTCTTACCATTGCTATTGTATACTTCTTTCCTAAGATCACAAAAGCTGTTCCTGCATCTTTGGTGGCAATTATCGTAGTTTTTGCGGTGGTTTTTGGTTTTAATATTCCTACAAAAACTGTAGCAGATATAGCACACATCAGTGGAAATCTTCCAAGTTTTCATATCCCGCAAATTCCTTTTACCTTAGAAACGCTGCAGATCATTTTTCCCTATGCTTTGGTGATGGCTGGGGTTGGTCTTATCGAATCTCTTCTTACGTTATCCATGGTAGATGAGATCACCAATTCAAAAGGAAATGCCAACAAAGAGTCTGTAGCACAGGGAATAGCCAATATTACCAATGGTTTTTTCGGAGGAATGGGAGGCTGTGCCATGGTAGCACAGACATTGGTCAATCTCAATGCAGGTTCAAGGGCCAGACTGTCCGGGATTATAGGTTCGGTAATGATCCTTGCTATCATCTTATTCGGAGCTCCGTTTATTGAAAGAATACCAATGGCAGCATTGGTGGGAGTTATGATGATGGTTGCCATAGGTACATTTCAGTGGGTTTCTATCCGGATCGTCAATAAAATGCCGAAGTCCGATATTTTTGTAGGGATTACTGTAGCCCTGATAACGATTATCCTTCACAATCTTGCACTGGCAGTGCTTGTAGGCGTTATAATTGCTGCATTGGTTTTTGCGTGGGATAATGCCAAGAGAATCAGGGCAAGGAAATCTATCGACGAAAATGGAGTAAAGCATTATGAAATATACGGCCCCTTATTTTTTGGTTCAGTAACTGCATTCATGGATAAGTTTGATCTGATGGATGATCCGGATGAAGTTGTAGTAGATTTCAGAGAAAGCCGCATTGTGGATATGAGTGCTATTGATGCTTTGGATAAACTATCTAAAAAATATAGTCAGCAAAACAAAAAGCTCTATCTGCGCCACCTCAGTGAAGATTGCCGTGCCATGCTGAAAAATGCAGAGGCCGTGATTGAAGTCAATATTCAGGAAGATCCTACTTATAAGGTGATGCCGGAATAAGGGGGGAGACTGAAAGATTTAAAAATTTAAGAATTAAAAGATTTAGAGATTCAGAAATTTAAAAATCTGTTTCAACTGAGAAATCTGTGGGAAGCAAAGCATCAACCACAAAAGTTACAAAAGCTTTTTAAGTTGAATATATCATTCGCATAAAGTGCACTACAGTTTTATGAAAATCTTTGATTTTTCACTTATGTGATCTTCTTGTTTTCAGGATGGTAAAACTTTTGAAACTAAAGCTAAAGTGTTTAGAATTAAAATCTTTTGTGACTTTTGTGGTTAAATAGTACGCAAAAATTCACAATTGACCATTCACATTTCACCCTGCAATAACCAAACAAGGACTGTAAAATCATTTTACAGCCCCCGTTTTTTAGGTTACTAATGTATTGGCAATGAAATCCAGCGCTAAAGCATAGTGCGACAGTTTCATGCTGATCGAAGCTCTTCCACTCGTCAGAGTTCTCAGATCGGAAATATATCCGAACGTAGAAGCCAACGGAACTTCCGCCGTGAAAATCTTTCTTCCTGATCTTTCATCAATGGACGAAATAATTCCCCTTCTTCGGTTGATATCAGCCGTTACAGCGCCCGTGTACTCTTCAATACTCTGGATTTCAACCTGCATGATCGGTTCCAGAAGTTTAGGACTGCATGATAAAGCAGCCGCTCTGAATCCGTCTCTCGCTGCATTTTCAAAATCAAATGCAGCAGAATCTTGGTCATGGAAAGAACCGTCCAGAAGTCTGATCTTCATACTTTCCAAAGGATAACCTTTCAATGGTCCGTTTTCCATGGCTTCTCTGAAACCTTTTTCTACGGAAGGAATAAATTCACCCGGAATAACACCTCCTTTGATCAGATTAATGAATTCCAATCCGGGTTCATTATTTTCTCTTGGTCCGATCTCAAAAGTGATATCGGCAAACTGTCCGCTTCCACCATTTTGCTTCGAAAGCTTTTCCCTGTGGGTTCTGGTTTCCGTTAAAATCTCACGGTAAGACACTTTAGGTTTCCCTTGATTGACTTCTATACCATGATTCAGACGGATCTTTTCAAGAGTGACTTCAAGGTGAAGTTCACCCAGACCGCTCAACAAAGTTTCTCCGGTCTGCAGGTCTCTTTCTACCACTAAAGAAGGGTCTTCTTCCTGAATTTTAGCCAGAACCAAACCGAAAGATTTCTCATCACTGTTTGTTTTAGGCTCTATTGAAACCCTGATTACAGGAGCAGGAATGGTAATCGCTTCCAGAAGGGCAGGTTTCTCTACCGCTGATAAAGAATCTCCGGTTTTGGCGTCCTTAATTCCTGTTAAAGCCACAATGTCACCTGCTTTTCCTTCTTCTATCGATAAAGTTTTATCAGACTGCAGCTTCAGAATTCTCGATATCCTGAAACTTTCCCCTGTCCTTACATTCAGAACCGTATCACCGGATTTTATCGAACCGGAATACAAACGGAGCATGGCAAGTCTTCCCATATGTTTATCGATCACGACTTTAAAAACAAGTCCCGAAAAGAATTCAGCTTCATTTCTTACCAATTCTACAGCTTCTTCCGTATCGGGGTCTTTTCCCTGAACGGCAGGAAGCTGATCCGGTGCCGGAAAATAAGTAACTACAGCATCCAAAAGCGGCTGTACCCCTTTATTTTTAAAGGCAGAACCACAAAGAACCGGAACCGCAGCTCCTGACCTGCAAACCTTTTGTAAAGCTTCAGTAATCATTTCCTCAGCAATGTTGTGTTCAGGATCCATGAAAATCTCAAAAAACGTTTCATCGTATTCCGCGAGGGTTTCCATTAATTTCATCCTGTATTCATCAGCATCCGCTTTGTAGTTCTCAGGAATTTTTTTCTCGATAATGGTTTCCCCGTTTTCATCTGTCCAGTATAAAGCTTTCTGTCTGATTAAATCAATCACTCCTTCAAATTGGTCTTCAGCCCCCATTGGGATTTGAAGCGCCATAGGAACTGTATTCAGTTTTGTTTCAATTTCCTTAAGAACGGCGAAGAAGTCCGCTCCGATTCTGTCCATTTTATTGATGAAGCATATCTTTGAAATTCCGTGTTTCTCAGCCTGGAACCAAACATTCTCAGTTTGTGGCTGAACACCTGAAGAGGCACAGAACACAGCAACAACACTATCCAGAATTCTTAAGGAACGTTCGACTTCTACTGCGAAATCGATATGTCCGGGTGTATCGATGATATTAATGTTATAAACCGTTTCTCCTTTCTTCCATTGTGTGGAAACAGCTGCGGATGAAATGGTGATTCCTCTGTTTTTCTCCTGGATGTCTTTATCCATGGTGGTATTTCCATCGTCTACATTTCCAATCTTATGAATGAGACCTGTGTAATAAAGAAGCCTTTCTGTTAAAGTGGTTTTTCCTGCGTCTACGTGTGCTATGATTCCTATATTTCTTGTGCTATATTTCATTTTGCTGAATTTAAATTGTTGATTTTGAGAATACAAACAGGTATTCTCCTCGTTTGAGGTCTGGAAAATAAGGCAGCAAAAAAGACCCATCTGAACAGATAGGTCTTCAATATATTTTTAGTAATAAAAAGATCTAAGGAACTATTCAGATAAATATTGAGTGCTGCCAGAGTACACAGCTCTCACAGGGTTACTTAAAGTTATTATATTTATCATTGTTGTTGACATTGTTGATTTTTAATCGGTTGCGAAATTAGATAATTTTTTTAATTGTCCAAAATTTTTTAGAAAAATTTTTTGATCAGCGAATTTAAACAAATTGTTAAGCCCAACTGAAATCAATAGAAAAACAGGTGAAAATTCATAAAAATTTCTTAAAACAGAGAAGTACATCATGCTTTTCTAAGAAAAATTTTATCTTTGGGAAGAATACCCAATGAAACACTTGTTGATGATTAAACAATTTTAAATCTTTTTCAAGAAAGCTAAATAAAACTTTTAACTTAAAACTATTGAAAACGGATATCGACATTCACAACCACTGTCATTTTTCTTTTGACCTGTGGCTCACCTTAATCAAATCTCACCCTGAATTTAAAACAAAAAGAGTTGAGTTGTTCACCTCGTTTTTTGATATTAACAAACCTGTAGAAGAAGTTGCGAAGACTGTAAAATATTATGATGATCTCTGCAATACAGTCAATGAAGTTACAGGTGGAAATATTGATACTTTTGAAATGTATTTACTGATTCTGGGTTCGCTGGATGTAGATGTAAAACAATTGGATAAAGAAATACTGAACGGCTTTTATCTGAAAAGTGAAGACCTGTTTTTAGAATATAAGCCTGTTATCATTTTCGAAAATATAAAAGAATTTTTTGATCAGATCAAGAATGAGGGAAAGACGGTTAATATTCTGAGCAATACGGGATTTATCAAAGGGAGAACAATGAGGAAATTTCTGATTCAGGAGGAGCTGGATCAGTATATAGACTTCCATATTTATTCAGATGAGATCAATATTTCCAAACCGAATCCTCTTATTTTCCAGGAAGTGAAAAATAATCTTAAAGACCGGGATCTTCCTATGCACCGTATCCTGCACATTGGAGACAATCCCGTGGCAGATTATAAGGGCGCAAAAGATTTTGGCTTCAGTGCCCATTTACTTAAACACTAAATTACTATGAATAAAAGATACAGCTTACACCACATTCATTCGGCGGATGAGTTCAGTTTCTCACCCGAGGAATACAGCTATTTCAAGTATGGCGATAAGTCGTATGCTGAAAAGTTTGCTAAAGAATTATTCAACGGATTTATTGCAGAACATGCAGACCTTTTAAACACAGAAAAAGAGATTGTGGTTCTGCCAAGTCCGTATATGGCCATTCCTACGGCTTCTAATTTTTTATGTTTTTTCTTTAAAAAGCATCTGGATCTGTACCTGTTTCAGAAAGGAATGAGATCCAGTATTATCTCCAAAATCAACCGTAACCACACCTATATTACGGATTATGGGAACCTTAATTTTGAAGACCGTAAAAATCTGATTGCGAATGATACTTATTATATTGATAAGGACTTTTTACGTGGAAAACTTTGTATTTTTATAGACGATATAAAAATCACAGGAAGCCACGAATATACAGTGAGCAGGATTTTGAATGAGTATAATGTGGAAGCAGATTTTATGTTTCTCTATTATGCGGAACTGATGAACTTTGATATTGATCCGAAAATCGAAAACCATTTCAATTATTATGCCGTGAAAAATGTAAAACACGTCGCAGAAGTAATGGGAAAGGCAAGTTTTGAATTTAACACAAGGATCGTAAAATATATTTTAGGCCTGGATTCAAGTAATTTTGACTATCTTACGTCTAAAGTAAAAAAGGAGCAGATGGACCTGCTTCTTGAGCTGGCCATCAGCAATAATTATCATTTAATAAAAGAATACGAAAATAACATTAATACTTTAACACAAACGGAACTATATTATGGCTATTAACTTACAAAAAGGACAGAGAGAAAACATTAACGCACCTAAATTCACTGTAGGTTTAGGATGGGATATCAATAATACTTCTACAGGAACAGCATTTGACCTTGATGCTTCTTTATTTTTGCTTGGCGAGGACAAAAAGCTGGTTTCAGACAATCACTTTATTTTCTATAATAATTTAGAATCTCCGGACAAATCTGTGATCCATACAGGGGATAACCTTACAGGAGAGGGTTCAGGAGATGATGAACAGATCAAGATAGATCTTACAAAAATAGATTCAGCAATTCAGGAAATTACGGTAGTGGTGACGATCCACGATGCTGATGCAAGAAAACAAAACTTCGGACAGGTAAGAAATTCTTTCATCAGAATTTTCAATACTGATACCAACGAAGAAATCCTGAAATATGAATTAGACGAGGATTTCTCTATTGAAACTGCAGTGGAATTCGGAAGAATTTACAACAGAAACGGAGAATGGAAATTTGAAGCTGTTGGAGCTGGTCAGAGAGACGGCCTTGACAAATTCGTATCAATTTATCAAAAGTAATTATGGACAACCAGGACAATCAACCCATAGATCCAATGGGATCAATTGAACCTCTTAAAACATTCGAACCCACCCCAATGGCTCCACCGAGCCAGCCTGTACAAAATACGGCACCAGCGGTTCTTGTGGATAAAGAAGGAAATGTAAATCTGAATCAGCTGCAGGTAGAAGAACGCCAAAAGTATGAGGTTCTTGCCAATTCCATCGATGAGACCAATCCAAGCTCCATCGTAAATTACGGAGCAGAGCTTCAGAAAACCTTATCCAACCAGAGTGACAGCTTTTTAGGAAATGTAAGAAGATCCAACTCAGGAGAAGTGGGAGTGCTTATCAATGATCTGTTGGTAGAATTGAACTACGTAGATGTTGATGAACTTCAACAGAATAAAGTGAAAAGCTTCCTCAGCAAGATCCCATTCATGAAAAAAATTGTTTCGCAGGTAGAAAATCTATTCGCGAAATATGATAAGATCATCAACAATATCGAACAGATTGCTCATAAAGTAAACGCAGGAATTATAACGTCTACCAAAGACAACGCTGTTTTACAGACAATTTTTGAGAGCAATGTGAATTCCATCAAGCAAATTGAAGACCTTGTGATCGCGGGAAATGTAAGAATGGAAAGAGCCGCAGGGGAATTGGCCCAAATGGAAGCTGACCCGCAAAGCTACCAGGATTATCAGATTGCTGATAAGAGAGATTTCATCGCAAGATTAGACAGAAGAATGGCTGACCTTAAAGTAGTGCGTATCATCATGATGCAGTCACTTCCGCAGATCAGACTGGTACAGAATAACAATGTTTCTATTGCTGAAAAAGCACAGACAATTCTTACTACAACACTTCCGGTTTGGAAAAACCAGCTTTCACTGGCCGTGGCCATGTACAGACAGCAGCAGAATATCGAGATCCAGCAAAAGGTATCTTCCACTACGGAAGCGATTCTGAAGAAAAATGCAGAACGTCTGGGTCAGAATTCAGTGAATGTAGCGAGAGCGAACGAGCAGACCATCGTATCGGTAGAAACATTGAGAGAAACGACTTCCATGTTGATCAATACATTGAATGAAGTGAAACAGATCCAAAAGCAAGGTGCTGAAGGAAGAAGAAAACTGGATCAGGATCTTCAGACACTGGAACATGAATTAAAAGCAAACGTCAGAGGTTAATAACAGAATACCAAGGTGGGGGATGATGCAGCAACCATAATGTCTCAGAGTAAAAGAAGATTAACAAAGCTTAAACTTCTTGCTAATTTTTTTGAACATATTGATATCATATCTATTTACATCAAAACAGATATTATACACAATTTATTTCAGGAAAATAAGGCTTTGGACTACAAGAAACTGGAACTGTTTCACCTGCAGTATACCGACAGCCTCATAGAACTTCTCACTAAGATCAAAAGGCAGAAGGAAAATGATATGCTGGCTGTGATTAACGAAATTGATGTCAATAATAAATATATTGAAGGTTTTGAAGAAAGGCGTGGAGACAGCTTTCAGACCGAACGGAAAATGTACAGCGGCGTATTTTCCCAACATCTGAAAACGCTCTATAAAGATCTTACCGAAAATATCTTTACGGCAGATTGGAACAAGGTTCTGTATTTCCATAAAAAATACGGACAAGAGTTCTACAGGACTAATGCAGATGAAGAACAGCTGAAGTCCCAGCCTTTTCCGGCCTATCAGTATAAAGATTATGCAATAGAAAGGAAACTTTTGGGAAGACTGAATATCCAGAATTTCAAGGTACGCTTTGTTTGCGGTTATCTGATTGGGACTTATGAATATGAGCTCTTCAGAATATTTCAGTCGGATGATTATTTTATTTTTGGTATTGATGAGAAAAAACTTTACCTGTTTGACGGTGATCTGGAAAAACTAGATATTTCCGAAAACCAGTCGAACCAGACAACGATCATCAACCAGCTGAAAAATAAAAACGAGCTGTTGGAAAATTCCATCAATGAAAGAAAGCGAATGCTTCCTGCAGAAGTGGAAAATGTACTGAAAGACTATCTCAAAAACCTGGAAAATATAGATATTATGAGCAAAATATTTGATTTCGACGAAGAAACGAATATCCTGCGTGCCATGCTTAATCTGAATTTAAATAATAATTAAAGCGAAAGAAAGCTATCATTTCGCCCAACAATAAAATAACAATACTAAACCATAAAAAAATGGCTATTAACTTACAAAAAGGTCAAAGAATAAACCTGAAAAAGGAAAACGGTGCCGAGCTTACCCAAGCCTGTGTGGGAATCAACTGGGGAGCAATTGAGAAAAAAGGACTTTTCGGAACTAAAAAAGAAGCAGTAGACTTAGACGGAAGCTGTATCTTATTTGATTCAAACAAAACGCTTACAGAAGTAATCTATTTCGGAAACCTGAAATCTAGAAACGGTTCTGTACGACATAGCGGGGACGACCTTACCGGAGACGTAAACGGGGACGATGGACTGGATAATGAAGTGATCACAGTGGACTTCAGCCAGCTGGAGCCGAACGTGGAACATGTTGCACTGGTACTGAACAGCTATCAGGGGCAGGATTTTGGAACAATTCCTTTCGCTTCTATCCGTATCTATGAAGGAACTCCTACCAACGTAAGAGAGGTTTTCGCTAAATATGATATTGCCAACGATGCTTCATTCAAAGGACATGTTGCCATGGTCATGGGTGTTTTCTATAAAAGAAACGGTGAATGGAAGTTCAACGCGATCGGTGACCCTACCTCAGACAGAAAGCTGGAGCAGACGATTCAGACAGTTCAGGCCAATTATTTATAATCGATAGATAATCAGTAAGAATAGGCTTTGTCTCATTCAAAAAAAATGAATAGTTTTACGGCTTGAGCCAAAACTTACATATTGAATTAAAATAATTAAAAATTAGCAATATTTGTGCATGCCGTACATCTATTGCTTTTATCATATAATAACATAAACTGAAGTGGAACATCAAAGTATTTTAGAATTGCACCCGGGCTTGGTGTGGGGATTTGCAATAACAGTCGTTATCATGCTGCTCCTGGATTTAGGAGTATTCAACAAAAAAAGCCATGAAGTATCGTCCAAAGAAGCTACCATCTGGTCTATCGTATGGATTTCATTATCCATGATATTTTCCGGAGTAGTGTATTGGGTTTTCAATACAGACGGATCTCCTGAAAGCCATGCCGTGGCCGTAGAAAAATTTACGCAGTATCAGGCCGCCTACTGGATTGAAAAGGCTCTCTCTGTGGATAACCTATTCGTATTCATCCTTGTTTTCGGGTTCTTTAAAGTTCCGAAATACCTTCACCACAAAGTTCTCTTCTGGGGAATTATTGGAGCACTGATATTCAGAGCAATATTTATCTTCGCAGGAGTAGGACTTATTAACCTGACGTATCTTCCTGAAATGAATATTTTCGGAGAAGCGGTGAAAATTAATGTGGTGATGACCCTTTTCGGTCTCTTCCTTGTGTATGCCGGAATCAAATCCTGGGGTGAAGGAGATGGTGAAGATGATGAAGATTACAGCAATACGGCCGGTGCAAGACTGATCAAAAGTTTCTGGAAAGTTTCCGATAACTATGATGGTGATAAATTCTTCACGATCCAAAACGGAATCAAGATGGCAACACCGCTTTTAGTAGTGGTGGGAGTTATTGAATTTACCGATGTTCTTTTCGCGGTAGATTCTATTCCAGCAATCTTTGCCATTTCCAATGACCCGTTCATCCTGTATACATCCAATATTTTTGCGATCTTAGGATTAAGATCATTATATTTCTTGTTGGCGAATTTTATCCACATGTTCAGCAAGCTTTCTTACGGACTGGCTATTATCCTTTCATTTATCGGGGTAAAAATGCTGATTGCACCATGGATTCATATTTCATCTCCGGTTTCATTGGGAATCGTGGGAGGAGTATTATTGCTTTCTGTTCTTTTATCCATTATGTTCCCTGAAAAAGAAGATGAGGAAAAAGAGAAGCTGGAAGATCAATAAATTTTAAGAATTTTCTTTAAAAATAGAAGCCCTTGATATTAAATTTTCAAGGGCTTTTTTATGAAAAGTCACAAGTTTTTTGAATTAAAATAATAGTGTTAAAAATAGACAGACTTGTCTGTATGTATTGAATTTTATTGTACATTTGTCCTATAAATTAAAACAGATGGCATCACCAAGAGATAGAATTGTTCAGACAGCTTCTGGTTTATTTGGTAAGCAGGGGTATAATTCCACAGGCATCAACCAGATTATTTCCGAAGCAAAAGTAGCAAAAGCAAGTTTCTACCAGTACTTTAAATCTAAGGATGACCTGTGTGTAGAATACCTCAATGTACGACATCAATATTGGTTCAATGAATTGAATCATTTTTGCGCACAGGAAGAGACCACGAAATCAAAAGTCCTGAGATCTTTCGATTTTCTGATCCATATGAATCAGAAAGAAAACTTTCAGGGATGTAGTTTCCTGAATATTCTGTCAGAAATACCTATGAATAATGCTGAAATTTTAAACGTCATCCAGCATCATAAAACAGACCTTAGACATTATTTCACAAAACTTTTTATGGATGATATTCTCTCAGATCATATTTATTTATTGTTTGAAAGCAGTCTCATAGAAAGCCAGCTTTTTAAGTCCAATGAATTCATAGAAAGTTCAAAAAAAATAATCAACACTTTAATTCCTTAAAAATATGGAACAGAAACACCCGCTTCCGCCCTTCACCCTTGAAACGGCAATAGAAAAAATACAGATGGCAGAAGATGCCTGGAACAGTCAGGACCCTGAGAAAGTATCCAAAGCTTATACAGTTGACAGTGAATGGAGAAACAGGGATACTTTCATTAACGGAAGAGAGGAAATCGTTATTTTTCTACAGAAAAAATGGCAAAAAGAACTTAACTATAAGCTTAAAAAAGAATATTGGGCCCATACAGACAACCGTATTGCTGTCCGTTTCGAATATGAATACCAAACCCAAGATGGAAAATGGTTCAGAGCATACGGAAATGAAAACTGGGAGTTTGATGGGAATGGCCTTATGCAGAAAAGATATGCAAGTATTAATGATGTAAGCATCCGGGAAGAAGACCGGAAATTTAAATAATGGTATAAAGACTGCTCACCTGAGCAGTCTTTTATTGAAAATATCAAATCCAGCTAAAAATAAAGCCCTGATTTATTGATGCTTATTCAGCAGCTTATTAATTTTCCTTCTCGTCTGCAAAGAAACCTTATACGCCTCATCACGCAGTTTCTGTATCTTTCCCACAGGCTGAAAAAAAGGTTTACTTTCAAATGGGTTGAATGAAAGCAGCTCATTGGTACAGTCTCGGGGATCAAGCAGTGCTCCCTGGTTGATGATCACTTCCCCAATCTTAATGTAAGGAGAATTTTTCCATTCGACATTCAGCCGGTTGATTGGTTGGCTTTTCAGGTCATAGCAAAACTGTATAAAGACCTCTGCTGTATAATTGTTATCCTGAAAATAGCTTTTCAAGGCATCTTTCATCTTGAGTTTCCTGCCAAATTTTTTATTGACGGACTTTGGAACCAGCTTTATCTTAATCATATTTTCACCGAGACGGTAGGCGCCCACAGAATGATAATCAAAAGATAGAATAAAATCATTCCTTTTGCCCAGAAGTTTTATAATGTTTTTGAAAAAAGACAGCGTAAAAAAATAAGGAATCATCTTAACAGCCTGAGCGGCCAGCGAGAACATACCTCTCCATTTTTTCATATACAACCGGTTGACCGCAGTAAACAGTTTCAGAAAATGAGAAACCGAATTGGTAGGAAATAAAGGAAAATTAACAAGTGGAAAATTGGCGATCAGATCACCGTTTTCATCCTTTACTTTTACTGCGAATCCATAGGCGGGAATATCTTTTTCAGTCGTATTTATCTTCAGATTAGCATTCGAAATCCTTATGGTCAGGTCAAATCTTTCACCGTCAAAAAACTGAAAAAGTTCTTCAGGAATATTTTTATCAATAATGAATGTGCCATCAGCTGCTGCATACGTTTTTGCATGAGCGTTTCTGGTAGCATAGTTGACATCGCTTATAGAAGAGGACTGCTCAACAAAGTCGGCAATCGACTTTTTATTGATTTCGAGAAGTTGTTTTTCCTCTTCATTTAGCTCATCAAACTTCTTATTATATTTTAGTGGTTGTGGCATTTAGTTTTTAAATCCAATTATAACGCCAAGTTTCCGAATCTGTGTTAACCCAGTGTTAAAAGTGTTTGAATTTTCCGGCAGAGAATGAGATTGGAAAGAGAAGATGGAAGAATCGGGATGGAAATTGTTGTTAGTCTGTGGTTTAGCTGAAAGGAGGGGAGATGGAAGCCTGAAGATGGAAGAACTCTTTATTTACCCATTAGCTGGCGGTGATGTAAATTTTTTCTTCATTATATTCTAAACCGATAACCAGCAACATTTTAACTATTATCCCTACCATCTACCTCCATAACTTCTATCTTCCAGCTTCCCTCTTCCGTTCTCCCCAAAACCCTTATCTTTGTAAAAAATATCAATAATGGGAGTAGCAGATATGTTATTTAAAAAGAAAAAAGAACTTGCCGAAAAGAATCTTAATGATGGTAAAGAATATATGGAAGAATATGGTAAGAGAGAAAGTGTTGTACAGTTGCCGAGCGGCTTGCAATATGAGATCATTACCGAAGGAAATGGTCCGAAACCAGGGCCTAAATCCACAGTAAAGTGCCATTACCACGGAACGACTATTTCCGGTAAGGTTTTCGACAGCTCCGTAAAAAGAGGAACTCCTGCATCCTTCCCTTTAAATAAGGTAATTAAAGGATGGACAGAAGCTCTTCAGTTAATGCCTGTTGGAAGTAAATGGAGACTGATCCTTCCTCCACATTTAGCGTATGGGGATCAGCAGATCAGCAAAGAAATAGGACCGAATTCTACTCTGGTTTTTGAAGTGGAACTGTTGGATATAAAATAATCCTGCTTAAAAATAGCTTAAAAAATTACCTGATTTCAGGTAATTTTTTTTATTTGTATTATATTCGTGTTGATCAATTATTAAAAAATAAAGATGGTTGTAATTTTTTAAGGTTTCAGGGAACCCCGGAAAATGGTATACAGAATATGCAGTTTTAAATTCTATCGGAGATAAAATCTTTGCGCCCTAAAAAAAGTAAACCATTAATCTCTTGTGCCTTTGCGGTTACCCAACAATATTACCCAAAGCAAAAAATATAAACTGAATGAAAAAACTCTTTTACTTTTTGGCAGTATTCAGTCTGTTAGCTTCCTGTGTCTCCAAAAAGAATCAGGTGATTAAGCAAAATATCCTTACGCTGAAGGACAGTTACTGTAAGGCACCTTTCAAATATAATTACAGCAACAGAATCCCATCCTATAATTCGGATTCTATTCTGGCTGCCAATAAAGAGCTACAGGGCCTGTTTTCCGATCAGAGTATCCTTATTCTGAATGCCTTGGATAATCTGGATGAGGTTCATCAAATTATTGATCTTAAAAAAGACTCATCCATTGCTTCCCAGGTTAAAGTACTGCAGCTTAAAACCAAGATCAACAGCAAAATCACTATTGCCCTTACAGAACTGGATGCCGTTGCTGCGGAATTTGACTGTGAAGGAGAAAGGGTGGCACAAATAGGAAATTATGTGGATAATCTTAACGATTCCAAAAATAATAAGCTGATTCTGCTTTCTATTGTAACAGGAGCGGCTGCCTCTGTGGCCGGAGGAATCATCAGTGATGGAGGCTGGAGCAATGCTGTTGACATCAGTGGAGGGGTTCTGGGAGCAGGTTTCGGGCTTGCGACCCTTAATCCGAAAGGCAAAAAAGTAGAATTTATCCATCAGAGAAACCTGTTGAGAGATATTTGGAGAGGAAAACTGGAATCCCCGAATTTTCCGCCATTCATCTGGTATATGTATACAGAGAAGAAATTTTCCAATAAAGAAGCACATTCTATAATTGGTAATATGAAGGAAAGATGGCTTCATTATCAGTTTGATGACAATAAAGCGGAAGCGGATCAGTCTGTGATTTTCAGTGATGGAGGCTTTTACAGGGCAGATGATCTTCATAACCGTGCTGCCATGCTCAATCAGATGCAGTCTGCAACAAGAACCATTAACCAGAACATCAATTATCTGCTGCTGGATCTGGATAAATTAATCCTTTAAGAAAAATTTAACTGTAATAAAATTTGTTACATTTAAAAATTTGTTTACCTTTGTCCTGTAATTACAATGAACAATACAAGATTTGCTACGGCAATACATATTATGACCTTATTGGCAAAAAGCCCTCAGGAGTGGCTCACTTCTGAATGGATTGCCGGCAGCATCAATATCAATCCGGCGATTGTAAGAAAAGAGATCAGCGTATTGAGAGAAGCAGGCCTGATTGTCAGCAGACAGGGAAAAGACGGGGGAAGCCAACTTGCCAAAAATGCAGAACAGACCAGTATTTCAGAGATTTACAGAGCTGTAAAAAATACAGAGGTTTTAGGCAAAAAAAATCAGAATCCCAATCCTGCATGCAGTGTTGGTAAAGAGATCAATATCCATTTAAATAGCTTATTTGAAGAAACGGATCAGTTGGTTACTCAATTTTTAGGCGATAAGTCCCTGAAAGAATTTTCGGAGCAGTTCGAATAAAATTTTTTTAACCCAAAATGTAACAAGTTTTATTACAATTTAATTTTTAAAATAAAATATTATGAAAAAAGTATCAGTAATCGGTGCGACCGGTTTTGTAGGAAAAAAAGTAGTTAATGAATTAGCAGAAAGAGGATATGCTGTAGAAGCTTTGGTAAGAGATGCCTCTAAAGTAGAATCAAAGGAAAATGTAACCGCAAAAAGTGTTGACGTAAACAATACAGAAGAACTTGCAGAAGCTTTAAAAGGAAGTGATGCCGTGATCAGTGCATTCAATGCAGGTTGGACCAATCCAAATCTTTATAACGATTTCCTGAACGGTTCCATTAATATTGAAAAAGCAGTAGAGCAGTCAGGTGTAAAAAGACTTATTGTAGTTGGGGGAGCGGGGAGCCTTTACACTCCGGACAACGTACAGATCGTAGATACTCCGGATTTCCCTGAAGCTTACAAACCGGGAGCAACAGCAGCAAGAGATTATTTAAACAAAATCAAAGAAAACAGTACACTGGATTGGACTTTTTTCAGCCCTGCCATTGAAATGAATCAGGCGAATGTAGGAGAGAGAACAGGAAAGTACAGAACCTCTTTAGAAACTCCTGTTTTTGATGAAAACGGAAGAAGCCGTCTTTCTGTAGAAGATGTAGCTGCAGTTTTGGTAGACGAACTGGAACAAAATAACCATATCCGTGAGCGTTTCACAGCAGCTTATTAATTCATTAAAAAATATACAATGTTAAAAAAGAAATTATTATCACTGCTGGCACTGCTGGGATTTGTAGCCATCATGTTTGCGGGGAATTTAAAGATTAAAATTTATAATCCCGGCCCCAAGGCTATTTTTCCTATTACATCCACCATTATTTATGGTGACAAAGACGCTGTGCTTATTGATGCCCAGTTTCAGAAGCAGTATGCAGAACAATTGGTGAAAGAAATCAAGGCAACAGGAAAAAATCTGAAAACAGTTTTTATTTCCCACAGTGATCCCGATTTTTATTTTGGTTTAGATGTCATTAAAAAAGCATTTCCCAATGCAAAGATCATTTCAACAGCACAGACTGCCTACCTTATATCCGCATCCAAAGATGAAAAAATGGCCGTATGGAAACCACAGCTAAAAGAAGATGCTCCCTCAGAAATTATTATTCCGGAAGCTGCCAATGCAATTCCGGACCTGGAAGGAAATAAGATCGAGATAAAACAGATTGCCGAAGATCCGGCTCACAGTTTTGTGTGGATTCCATCTTTAAAAACAGTGGCTGGCGGTATTTCTGTTTCCGTAGATTCCCATATCTGGATGGCAGACACCCAGAATATCAAAGCCATTGATCAGTGGATCGGACAAATTGATGCGATGAAAGCATTAAAACCTGAACAGGTAGTTCCTTCTCATTTTGCAAAACAGTCTTTGTCTCCACAATCTCTGGATTTCGTTAAAAACTATCTGGAAACCTATAAAAAAGCAGTCACTGAAAACAAAACGTCTTCTGCTGTTGTAGATTTTATGGTTAAAAAATATCCTGATCTTCATGGAAAAGATGAGCTGGGAATGGGAGCAAAAGTTTTCTTTGGCGAAATGAATTGGGATCTGAAGTCTCCTTATCCGGCGATAGGAAACAAAGTGGAAGTTGATTTCGGAACACTTAAATTCATTCTGGATTTTAAAGATAACAAAGAAATGTCCTTTACTGGAGTTTCAGGAATTGGGAAAGGCAATACAGATACCGTACAGTACACTGCTGTAGAAGTAGCAAAGAATGTATTTATGGTATACTGGCACGAACCTAAATTAGGCTCTAATGTTACCCATGTTCAGGATTATAATAAGAATATAATCTACACCAATATTGCAGAACCTAACGGATCGTTCACTCACCTGAAAGGAACCCTTAAAATTCTGAAATAATAGACTTAATAAAAAGCTGCCGTCACATGATGGCAGTTTTTTGTGTGAATCAATCTCCCACAGATTTTAGTCCTTGAATAATATCAAAAAAATGGCCGTCAGAACAGACAGCCATTTTTTTATAAGTTCATAAACAGTTTCGGATTCACCGGAGTATTGTTTTTATGTACTTCATAATGAAGGTGGGGTCCCGTAGAACGCCCGGAATTCCCGGATTTGGCAATAACCTGTCCTACCTTTACCTTATCGTTTACTTTTGAAACCAGCTGGGATAAGTGACCGTAAAGTGTAGCCAGCCCATTTCCGTGAGAAACAATAACACAGTTGCCATAACCGCCTTTCTGGCCGGAGAAAATGACTGTTCCTGCAGCAGCAGCTCTCACATCCGAGCCGTAAGCAACCGCAATGTCCAGTCCTTTGTGAAACTGCATCTGATCGGCTTCAGCAGGTGGATTATTCTTTTCCATTGGGGCTTTCGTTGAGGTATTGCCGGCAACAGCTTTTGTTGATGCAGCAGCTGAAGGTGGTGTGGTCGCAACCGGAGCGGCTTTTGGGGTAACCATCACTTTTACTTCCCTTTTATTTCCGTAGCTGTCTGTTAATTCAATGATTTTCTCAACAGGTTCAGCTTTTACTTCCGGTTTTGGTGCGGCAGCAGCCATAGGTTTGGATTCTGCGGCACTAGGTTTTACAGAAGCAAATACGGTTTTAAAAGGAATTGGATTTTTTCTGATGCCGAAATTAGAGGAGATATATCCATCGGTAGGCATTCCTAGGGGAACTTCCATCAGCTTTTTTTGAAGATTCATCAGATATTGGCTGTAGCGGTTGGCCTGCTTTGCCAGATATACAGAATTCGAGATACTGTCTTTACTCAGGATCATCACTTTTTCGTTGGCGATGTCTTTGGACCTCAGGAATGAATTAAGTTCAGCTACAGTCTGATCTACCAAAGTGAGATCTGTTTTCATTTTTAAATAATCTACACTGTCTTTTTCAGTGTTTATTTTGACAAGGTTCACTTCATACATCTTGTCATCCTTTTCAGAAAATAACCTGGCGATAAAGATGGCCTGGGCAAAAACTACTAGCAAAAGTCCTCTGAGGAGAATGTTTACGTTCTTCTTGCTGTTTAGAAATTTCTTCATTTTTCTTCTCTTAGTATATTACAAAACGGTTTTAAGCGTGCAAATTTAATTAAAAATACTATTTGAGGCATATTTTTAAATAAAACTTAGTTTTTTCTGTATTTAACGTCTGATTAGATATTTAATTGTGTTCAAGTGTTAATTTTTTCAGAAAGTGGTTTTTATCATAGCCTCAAAGTCTGCGTTCCGTCTATGTTTTAATATATTTGCAGTTCACATTCCAATTATGGCTAAAAAGAAAATAATTTCAGAATCTTCTCATCCAAAAAAGAATAAGAAAGACATTTCGGTAGGAGTAGTAGGAAGCGGAAGTTTTGCAACCGCTATCGTAAAAATGCTTGTTGAAAACTGTAAAACAGTACACTGGTGCGTAAGAAATGAATTTGTAAAAGGGGCTATTGAGCTCCGCGGACACAACCCTTCCTATCTTACAGCAGTTAATTTTAATCTTAAAAGTCTGAAACTTACAACAGATATCAACGAGCTGGTGAGTGCCTGCGACGTGATCGTATTGGCAACACCTTCCATTTACCTGTCGGACACAATGGATAAAATGACCTGTGAATATGGTGATAAGATCTTTGTTTCCGCCATTAAAGGAATTATTCCTAAAGTAAATGATGTGGTAGCCCACTATTTAAGAGATGAATTTAAAATAGGTTTCAGAAACCAGGCTGTTATTGCAGGACCATGCCACGCAGAAGAAGTTGCTATGGAAAGACTTTCTTACCTTACTGTTGCTGCCGTGGAGGATGAAACGGCTGACAAACTGGAAGGAATTTTCAGTTCAGATTTTATCAAAGTACATTCAAGTAAAGATATCTTAGGAAATGAATATAGTGCCATCCTTAAAAATATTTTTGCGATTGGTGCGGGTATAGCAAGCGGATTGGGTTATGGAGATAACTTCACTGCTGTTTTCGTTTCCAATGCGATCCGTGAAATGGAAATCTTCCTGGAAGCTGTATATGAAGCCCCAAGAGATGTTAACGAAAGCGCTTATCTGGGTGACCTGCTGGTAACAGCATACTCTTTGTTCTCAAGAAACCGGAGTTTAGGAAACCTTATCGGAAAAGGATATACTGTGAAATCAGCAATCCAGTCTATGAACATGGTGGCAGAAGGGTATTATGCAGCAGATTCCATCTATAAAACAGCTAAGCAGAAACATCTGAAACTGCCGATCATTGATACGGTTTACGCCATCCTTTATGAAGGTAAAAATGCAGAAAAACAGTTTAAAAAATTAACGGCAAAACTGAATTAAATCCGGTTTAACCACCAATTTAAAAATAAAAACCTTCATTCACGCTTTAAGTGAATGAAGGTTTTTATTTTTGTGATCAGACTTCGAAATAAAGATTAGAAATCAAGCTGCCGGAAATGAGACTGAACTTAATAACTATAAATGGGTAACCAAACACCATACATTTGAACCATTAAGAATACTAAAGGGATTAAGGTTCATTAAGAAAAATCAAATAGATTTTTAATTCAGCGTTACTTAAAGCGAAGCTTATCTTAATGGTTCAAAAATATTCTGTTTTTTAATAAGCCTCGTGTCTGATCGATTCGATTTCTTCAGTAGTTAAAGCCAAATGTTTACCCAACATTCTGCTTCCGCTTTCCGTAATCAGAAAATCGTCTTCCACCCTGATGCCGCTAAAGTTTCTGAATGTTTCCAGTTTATCATAATTGATGTATTCAGCAAATTGCTTAGACGCTTTCCAACGGTCGATAAGTTCCGGGATAATGTAAATACCCGGTTCAACGGTTAACACATAACCTGCTTCCAGTGCTTTACCCAACCTTAAAGATTTAAGGCCAAACTGAGTAGTGTTTTTAACAAGGTCATCAGTATATCCTACGTATTGCTCACCTAGATCTTCCATATCATGAACATCCAGACCCATCATATGACCTGTACCGCACTGAAAAAACATAGCGTGGGCACCAGCCTGTACAGCATCTTCTATATTACCCTTCATCAGGCCGATGTCTTTTAAGCCCTGTGCCAGTATTTTGCACGAAGCCAAATGAACATCCAGATACCTGACACCAGGTGCCAAAAGACCTTTTGCATGATGATAGGCACTGAGTACGATATCATAAACATCCTTTTGCTCTGCACTGAATGTTTTGCCTACAGGGAAAGTACGGGTAAGATCTCCGGCATATCCTAAAGCGGTTTCCACTCCGGAATCGTTTAAGACTAATTGACCCTCCCTAAGTTGATTGCCATAATAGTGATTATGCAGGATTTCACCCTGAACCGTTAGAATGACAGGATAAGCCAGATTACCTCCTGAAGCCAATGCTTCGCTTTGTATTTTTGCGGCAAGTTCACGCTCATACATTCCTGGTTTTGCCTGTTGCATTACCATTAGATGAATGTCAGCTGATATCGATGCTGCACGATCCAGCTCTGTAATTTCTTCAGCCGATTTTATTGAACGCTGTGCAACAATAGCTTTTATGAAACTTAGTGACGAACGTTCTTTTAACTGATCAATAGGAATATCAAACCAATTTGCGAGTTTAATTTTATTTTCCGGACGGTAAGGGGGTAAAAAATGAATGGTACGGTTTTTTCCCTGGTATTTTTTGAGGTAAATGTCGAGCTGATCCAGCGGAAGAATATTTGATAAGCCGGAATCTGCACTTTTTTCTGCTAACGTTTTTTGCCTGCCCATCCACACAATATCATCAATACTCATTTCATTTCCGAAAAGAATGGTTTCATCTTCATCCAGATCGATAATGGCTGCCAGTGAAGGTTCGTTAATTCCAAAATAATACAGAAAGGTACTGTCCTGTCTGAAGTGATATATATTATCTTTAAAGTTCATCGGGCTGTCTTCATTACCTAAAAAGAGCAATATCCCGGAATTTAATTTCGATTTTAACACAGAACGTCGTTGAACGTACACTTTCTTTTCAAACATGTTATTAAATATTAAAACAAATATCTCAAAAAGTGTTCATGAATTGATATTTGCAAATTATAAGCTAAAATATAAAAGTTATAATAAATAATAAAGAGATAATCCGATTACTTATTTCGATAGTGCAATATTGACAGTTTCCATAGAATTTTTTTGCCTGTTAGAAAACTGTTTAAGTGCAAAAAATTAACGTGTTAAAATCGTTAAACCCATCCTTATTTATAAAACTTTTCCCGAAATTTGAGTAAAATTTAGAATTATGCCACACTCGCTTACAAGCAGAACACCGAAACCAAAATATGACGTTGTACTGATAGGCGGCGGAATTATGAGCGCCACTTTAGCAACGCTGCTTCATGAATTTGATCCAAATCTTGAGATCGCCATATTTGAAAGGCTCGGAAGATTTGCAAAGGAAAGTACAGCAGCGTGGAACAACGCAGGAACAGGGCATTCCGCATTTTGTGAACTAAATTATACTCCTGAAAAGCCGGATGGAAGTATTGATATCTCTAAGGCAGAAAGTATCGCAGAGCAGTTTGAAATGTCAAAACAGTTTTGGTCTTACCTTGTTACCCAGGGATACGTTAAAGATCCTAAAGAATTTATCAATTCCTGCCCTCACATGAGCCTGGTATTTGGTGAAAAAGATGCTGAATATCTTAGAAAACGTCATGAAAAAATGGCGGGATCTGTATTGTTTTCCGGGATGGAATATTCTACAGATCATGAACAGCTTAAAAAGTGGATTCCTTTGGTAATGAGCAAAAGAAATCAGTCTGAAGTAATGGCAGCGACCAAAATGGATATGGGTACAGACGTTAACTTCGGAACATTAACCAGAAAAATGGGAAGGCATTTGCTGGAAGATTCTAATGTTGAGGTATTCCTGTATCACGAAGTAAAAGACGTTGATCCAAGAGAAGACGGGAAGTGGGAAATGAAGGTGAAAGACAGAATCCACAATCATAAACAGGAAGTAGTTGCTGATTTTGTATTCATTGGTGCCGGAGGGTATGCGCTTCCGCTGCTGGGCAGCTCGGATATCAAAGAAAGCGAAGGATATGGAGGTTTCCCTGTTTCCGGCCAATGGCTTGTGAGTCATAATCAGGAATTGGTAGAAAAGCATCATGCAAAAGTATACACCCAGGCGACAGTAGATGCTCCGCCAATGTCTGTTCCTCACTTAGACCTTAGAATTATTGATGGTAAAAAAGCACTTCTTTTCGGGCCTTTTGCCGGATTTTCTACAAAATTCCTGAAAGAAGGAAGTTATCTGGATTTGCCTGAAAGTGTTAATACAAAAAATTTAAGATCACTATTTGGTGCCTGGTGGCATAATCTTCCTCTGACTAAATATCTTATTCAGCAGGTGGCGATGACGAAGTCCCAGAGAATGCAGCACCTGAGAGAATTCATCAAAGATGCCAAAGAAGAAGATTGGGAACTGAAAGTAGCCGGGCAGAGAGTACAGATCATTAAAAAAGACGAAAAAGAAGGCGGAAAGCTGGAATTCGGAACCGAAGTCGTTGTAAATAAAAGCGGAACCATCGCTTCATTGCTTGGTGCTTCTCCGGGAGCCTCCACAGCAGTATATGCCATGCTGAATGTTCTCGAGAAATGTTTCCCTGAAAAATTAAACGGAGAATGGAAAGAGAAGTTATTGGAAATGGTTCCTTCGTATGGACAAAAATTAGCCCAAAATCCTGAGCTTACAGAGAAAGTAAGGAATTATACCAAAGAAAAACTGGAATTAGAATATTAAAAAAGTCAATGGTGAATAGTCAATTGTGAATTCTAAAAATTGACTATTCACCATTGACAATTGACATTGTTATAAAGGTGGAAGAAGTAATTGTAAAGCCCGTTATTGCCAAAGAACTCCTGGAATCTCTTCAAACCAAAATAGAAGAGGAGAAGCAGGTTATTGTACACTGCTGTTTCCCTGCATCACCGTTTTTGGGCAATCTGATCAGGATCTGGAACTCCACTTATCTTCTTGATAACCAGTCTGACCATAAAAGTAAGCTGATCCATGCTGAGAATATTACGATCTATCCCAACTGGACAGCTGTTCCGTTTATGCGGGATTTCTGGTTTACTTTAGTGTTTTCCGGTTTGCCGAGAGACTGTAAAAGTTTCGACCTCAAAGAAGTTATTCCGGAAGAAGGAGGCTTTTTTGTGGAGTCTATTAAAAGAAATTCTCTGGACGTTTACCGCGTGAAAATATCAGAATCGTATTAACGGAAAACCATGACAGCACGCCAAGAAAAACTGGAACAGATCATTATTTGGGCAGAAAACAATCCTGATATCCATGTTGTACTGCTGACCAGTTCACTGGTCAACCCTTATGCACCTATAGATGATTTAAGTGATCTTGATGTAGAGCTGGTTTTTGAAAACATGAAGGAATACGAGGCTGATAAAAAATGGATTTATCTTTTTGGTGAGCCTATTTCCATGGTTGAGGAAAATGAGACTTATTTTGACGGAAAACATGCCATGAAAATGGTATTGTACGCCGATCATGTGAAGGTTGATTTTAAACTTTATCAGAGATCAGAGTTTTTAAAAGAGGTACAGAAAGAGCAGCTTCCGGAAGATTGGGATGTAGGCTATAAAGTTCTGGTTGATAAAGACAACCTTACTAAAAGCCTGAAGTCTCCAACCTATCAATCTGTTATGATCCAGAAGCCTACAGAACAAAGATTTCAGCAATTAATGAATGATTTCTGGTGGGATACAACCTATGTGGCAAAATGTCTTAAACGCGGAGATCTGTTTTATGCCAAATTCATGTCCGAAGATGTGATCAGGACAGATTATCTGGTCCCTCTCATCGAGTGGTATATTGCCAGCTTTCACGACTGGAAAAATATAACGACCAATAAACACGGCCGCCTTTTCAGAAAATATCTTTCTGCGGAACTCTGGGAACGGGTAGAAGCTACATTTTCAGGCAGCAATATTAATGATAACTGGCATGCCCTATACGCTGCTGCTGATCTTGTACATGAGCTGGGAACGGCTTTGGCACAGAAGCTTGATTTTGAATACCCTCAAAAACATGAACATGATATCAGGAAGTACCTTGCTGAGGTGAAATCCATGCCCTGATGTCAGGCAAATTCATTCTGCGTAATCAGGTTTTCCATACAGTATTCTGCAATGGCGGTGATTGTCACAAACGGATTGACACCAATAGTTCCCGGAATCAAAGATCCATCCAGAACATAAAGATTGTCATGATCTTTTAATTTTCCATATTCATTAGTAGCTTTACCCAAAACACAGCCGCCCAATGGATGGTAGCACACATCTGCACCGAAACCGTTATTAAATAAGAAATGGCTTCTCGTTCCGCCATTGGCTCTGTTCATCTTTTTTATGAAATAATCAGCATTCTCCCTCATTTTAGCCGTATGATTCTGGTTCCAGTCCAAACTGAGGTTTTTCTTTGTGCTGTCATAAGAAACCTCTCCCTTTTTATCCACCCGGTTGATCAGCAGATACAATGCCGTTGCCACATCCATTCCCATCGGAAGCGGAGCGATTTCTGTAAAAAAAGGATGTTCCTTATCATCCCAGTTATCTATACCACCCACAGGAATGGTCGATTGTTTGGAACCTGTTCCACCCGAAAGTGGTTTTACCCAGTTTCTTCCGGTCATGAAATTACCGTTATTCCCCCAGTTTTTTCCAACCTGTTCGTGAATAGGAAAACCATGAACTGCATGAGAATGTAGCAGCAGTTTTAAAGTTCCCATTGTTCCGGCAGCCAGAATCAACTTTCTGCAATTGAATACTTTATCAGAAATTACAGTTCCTGAAGTATCGGTTTGCAGAACTTCTAAAGTATAGGTTTTATCATCATTAAGCTTAATATTTTCAACACAGTGAAGGTCCAGGATCTCAAGATTTCCGGTTTCCAGGGCTTTTTTAAGATACGTTTTATCCAGACTGTTCTTTCCGTGATTATTTCCATAGATTACTTCCGTGTTAAAAGCAGAGCGGGGGACTTCATTTCTGTATTCCTTTTCCATATACTGAAAGTCATAGACATTCGGAACCCGCACGGTTTTAAAGCCTGCTTTATGGGCTTCTGCTTCACCCACTCTCGTAAATTTATAATAAGGACAATCCTTTAAAAACTGCTCACCGATAACATTTACCTTCAGTTCTTTGTGTACCAAAGGAAAATAGTGATTATAGAACTTTTCAGCATCCAGATCAGGAAATACTTCTTTAAAATAACTTTCCTTCGGAGTTACTGCCATTCCGCCATTGACAAGAGAGCCGCCACCAACGCCTCTGCCAACCCAGATATTAATATTTTCAAAATCCATTCTGTCCAGGGTTCCCGTAAAAGGAGTCAGAGAAAAAATATTCATGAATGGCGCGATGGTCTTTTTTTTCAGCCATGCAGCACTTTTTCCCGGTTTCAGCATATTTGAAAATGGAATCCCTGATTTTTCCCAGTTGAGGCCCATTTCCAGCATAATGACCTTTTTTCCGGCTTCACAGAGCCGAAGGGCGGAAACAGCACCTCCGTATCCGCTGCCAATAATAAGTATGGGGGCGTTTATAGTCTCCTTTTTCAGTTTTCCTGTTCTGGGCTCTACGGCCTGAAACAGATTAGAATTAAGGAAATAAAAACCTGATACCGCGAGAATGCCTGTCTTAATGAATTTCTTTCTGTCCATGTGCTCTGTAGGGGGCAAAAAATATGCTAAAGAAATTGAAGGACGGATTATTTAAAACAGATTGTATATTTTTATTACAATTTTAACTTTTCATGCCATGGAAAATTCATAGTTTTACTCATAGTTTTTGAAAAAATCATGAAAAAATATATTTTACTGTTCCTGCTGTTTCCGCTTTTTATCTTTTCTCAAAAAATGGTCTCAAAAGAGATCATGGAAATCAGGAAGTTTCAGGAAGATCTCAATGCAGAATATCTTAACCCAAAGGAAACGCCTTTACGCGGAGATAACTTTACCAATTTTAAAGGGCATCCGTTCTTTCCGGTAGATTTAAAATATATGGTCACGGCTAAATTTAGTAAAACAAAAAATGCCAGACCTTTTGAGCTTCCAACTTCTTCCGGTAAAACGAAATCTTATAAGGAATATGGAAAAGCAACATTTCAGCTGGACGGAAAGTCCTATACACTGACCTTGTATCAAAGCCTTGATCTGATTAAGCAGAAAAAATATAAAGACTATTTATTTCTACCCTTCCGGGACGCTACCAACGAAAAAGAAACCTACGGTGGCGGAAAATATATGGATCTGAAGATTCCAAAGGGAAATACCATTATCCTGGATTTCAATCAATCCTATCAGCCTTACTGTGCGTACAATGCCTACGATTACAACTGTCCGATCGTTCCTGAGGAAAATAAGCTTCCGGTTGAGATCAGAGCCGGTGTAATGTATCAGGATATTTATCATCATTAAGAATATGGTCAGATTAGAGTTTTTTAAAGAATCCGATTTCACGGAACTTGATTACGCTCTGGATGAAAATCAGGAGCAGTATACTTCAACGGTAAAAAAAGCTTTGGATAGGATAAAAGAGAGGAATGATGGTAAAACATTCGCCGTTACCATTTTTGAAAATGAAAAACCTGCAGGTTTTTTTGTCCTGGATTTCGGGGAAGATAAGCTGGATCTTACAGACAACGAAAAATCTGTTTTACTAAGATCTTTGTCTATAAATCCTGGCTTACAGGGAAAAGGAATCGGGAAAGAAGCCATGCAGAAAGTGGATGGATTTGTCAAAGAAAATTTTCCGGATTGTGATGAAATTGTTCTTGCGGTTAATCAGAAAAATGTTTCAGCATATCATATCTACCTGAAAGCAGGTTATCTGTACGACGGTAAAACCAGAATAGGAAGAAGCGGTCCCCAGTACCTGATGTATAAAAAATTTTAAGAAAATTTTAAATTCAAAAATTCCATCCTGCTGAATTGTTTCCATAACTTTGAGTAACATCAAATCATAAAATATGGAAATATCACTTCATAATCAGGTAGCTGTCGTTACAGGAGCTTCCAGCGGAATAGGTTCAGGAATTGCAAAATCTCTGGCTTCCGCGGGGGCGACGGTTATTGTCAATCATTCTTCAGAAAGATCAACAGATGAGGCACAGGCTGTCTTAAAAGAAATTACAGATGCAGGCGGAAACGGAATCACTTACCAATGTGATGTCTCCAAAGAAGATCAGGTCATCAAAATGTTTCAGGATACCGTATCACAATTCGGAACGGTAGACATTCTGATCAATAATGCCGGAATTCAAAAAGACTCGAAATTTACTGAAATGACCCTCGACCAGTGGAATGCAGTGATAGGAGTGAATCTTACCGGACAGTTTCTCTGCGCACGCGAAGCCATAAAAGAATTTCTGCGTCGTGGTATAGATCCGTCCCGTTCCATTGCCTGCGGAAAAATCATTCATATAAGTTCGGTACATGAAATTATTCCTTGGGCAGGCCATGCCAATTATGCAGCCAGTAAAGGAGCCATAAGAATGCTGATGCAAACCCTTGCACAGGAATATGGAGCAGATAAGATCCGTGTCAATTCTATCTGTCCCGGTGCTATCCAAACACCGATCAATAAAGATGCTTGGAGTACTCCTCAGGCTTTGAACTCACTCTTGAATCTTATCCCTTACAACAGAATCGGGCAGCCACAGGATATCGGAAACTTAACTGCCTTTTTAGCAAGTGACCTGGCAGATTACATCACGGGAACCAGCATTTTTGTAGACGGAGCAATGACCACTTTCGAGAGCTTTTCTACAGGAGGGTAGACGCGGTGCGGGCTTCGGGGTTCGAGAGCATGAGAGTTTTAGGGTTTGAGAGTGAAATGGTTGCTAGTTTGCTTGTTGTTAGTAATTAAAGTTTCTATTTTAATAGTTTGAAAATCTGACGTCTCACGTCTTAAGTCTTTCCTCTTTATTCTTATCTCTATTCATCAATAAATTTTACAAAAAAACTACACATGTCCGAAAAACAACGACTTTCAGAAATATTATGGAAGAAATGGGGTCCTTATGTCAGCAACCGTGAGTGGGGACTGGTCCGTGAAGATTACAGCGAAACTGGGGATGCATGGAATTATACCACTCATGATACTGCAGAAGCCAAAAACTATCGTTGGGGTGAAGAGGGTATTTGCGGGATCTGTGACGACCTTCAGCAGTTGGTTTTTTCTATAGGATTCTGGAATAAAAAAGATAAAATGGTGAAAGAGCGTTTCTTTGGTCTTACCAACGGACAGGGAAACCATGGGGAAGATGTAAAAGAATATTTTTACTATCTGGATTCCACACCTACTCATTCTTATATGAAGATGCTGTACAAATATCCTCAGAATGCTTTTCCTTATGAAGATCTTTTAAAAGTCAATGCAGAAAGAAATAAGAATGAACCGGAATATGAACTGATTGATACAGGAATCTTTGATCAGAATGAATATTTTGATCTCTTTATTGAATATGCTAAAGAAAGTGAGCATGATATTTTGATCAGGCTTACAATAATCAACAAATCTCAGAATGAAGCTCCTATTGTCATACTGCCAACAATATGGTTCAGGAATACCTGGAAATGGGGTTATGATAGCTATAAGCCACAACTGAGCAGCGAAGATGCGCGGCATATTTCGGTTAACCACAAAAATATTGAAATCAAAAATGTATATGCCAGGCAGTCTCTGAAGACCCTGTTTTGTGATAATGAAACCAATACCGAAAAACTTTATCAGTCGGCCAACGAATCAAAATACTGTAAGGATGGAATCAATGATTTTGTTATTAATGGAAATTCCCAGTCCGTAAATCCCCAGAGTACCGGAACTAAGGCTTCTTTTCTTCTTGATGAAATCCTGCAAGCCAGAGAAACAAGAACTTTTGAATTCAGAATGACGGATAAGGACTTAAAAGATCCATTTGCTGATTTTGAAGATATTTTTGATGTGAGGAAAAAAGAAGCGGATGAGTTTTACACTGAAATTCAGAAAGGTATAGAATCAGAAGATGAAAAATTGGTCCAACGGCAGGCTTTTGCCGGAATGCTCTGGAACAAAATGTTTTATCACTATAATGTAGAAAAGTGGCTGAAAGGAGATCCTGCAGAAATGCCGCCTCCAAAATCCCGAGAGAAGATCAGAAATTTTGAATGGAAGCACCTTAATAATGAGCATATCATTTCTATGCCCGATAAGTGGGAATATCCGTGGTATGCGACATGGGATCTGGCATTTCATATGATCAGTTTTTCGTTAATTGACCCGGATTTTGCAAAGTACCAGTTGAAACTTTTCCTGTTTGAATGGTATATGCATCCTAACGGACAGCTTCCTGCCTATGAATGGAATTTCAGCGATGTGAATCCTCCGGTTCATGCCTGGGCGGTTTTTAGGGTTTTTAAAATTGATGAATATATCAAAGGGAAACCTGATATTGAATTCCTGGAAAGTGCATTTCAGAAGCTGCTCATGAATTTTACATGGTGGGTCAACAAAAAAGATAATAATGGTAATAATATTTTTGAAGGAGGCTTTTTAGGTCTTGATAATATCGGAGTTTTTGACCGAAACACGACGCTTCCGAATGGTGAACAGCTGGAACAATCGGACGGAACAAGCTGGATGGCCATGTTTGCCCTGAATATGATGAGAATTGCTCTTGAGCTGGCACTGTATAACAATGTGTATGAAGAAATGGCGATGAAGTTTTTTGAGCACTTCCTTTCCATTGCCAATTCACTGGATAATATGGGGGATGAGGATTTCAGTCTTTGGGATCAGGAAGATGAATTTTTCTATGATGCTATTTCTTCCAGCGATGGCAATCATATGTATTTAAGATTGAGAACTATCGTGGGATTGATACCTATGTTTGCCGTAGAGGTAATTGATGATGAAATGATCGAAAATCTGCCCAATTTTAAAAAGAGAATGAAATGGGTTCTTGAAAACAAACCGGAACTGGCTTCCCTGGTATCAAGATGGGAAGTGAAGGGACAGGATTCCAAACATCTTCTGTCGCTGTTGCGTGGCCATCGGTTAAAAAGGCTGCTCAAAAGAATGCTGAATCCTGAAGAGTTTTTAAGCGAGTATGGAGTGCGGGCATTGTCGAAAGAATATGAACAGAATCCCTATACCTTGAATTTGAACGGAGCAGATTATTGTGTAAAATATACTCCTGCGGAAAGTGACAGCAGCCTTTTTGGGGGAAACAGCAATTGGCGCGGACCAATCTGGTTTCCAATCAATTTTCTGATTATTGAGAGTCTTCAGCGGTTTTTCTTCTATTACAGCCCCGATTTTCTGGTGGAATATCCTACCGGAAGCGGAAACTATTCCAACCTGGACCAGATTGCAGATGAGTTAAGTAAAAGGCTATCTAAAATTTTTTTAATGGATGAAAACGGAAAACGTCCGGTCAACGGCCAGTATGAAAGATTTCAGACTGATCCGGATTTTAAAGACTATATTTTATTCTACGAATATTTTCATGGGGATAATGGAAGAGGAGTAGGAGCTTCCCATCAAACAGGATGGACGGGCCTTATTGCAAAGATTCTGCAGCCAAGATTCTCCAAAAAAGAAATAGCAGAATCTGAAACGGAAATGCCTGAAGAGGCAAAGGGATAATGGCTGGGAGTTCAACATTCCTTACCTTCAGACTATTCAAAAATCTGCTGGATAACCTCCAGCGATGTCGGTATTTTAAAGTCTGTAATATGATAATGGTAATAGACCAGAAGACTATCCAAAAAATCTTTTCTTAATGAGGGGTGTATCTTTGTTGCATAAAGATTTTCTGAGCAGATGGCTGTTTTCCAGATGGCTGATATTTCTTCGGTAAACAACTGATGAGAAGGAGCTACAGAGAATATTCCTGTCTCGGGGTCTAAATATTGGCCGTCATTGATCAAAGGAGCTACTCCCTGAATTTTCAATATCGCAATTAAGAAAAGAAGATGGCACTGATAATTTTTGCCGGCCAGTTCATTGACAAATTCATCGATACTGAAAAATAGATTTGGATTTTTATTTTCGTGTCTTAAAACCTGATTCAGAAAGTCTGAGATGAAGAATATGACTGTATTGGCTTTGATATCCATATACATATCATAGTTCTTTACCAACTCAAATCTTGAGACTGAAGGAATTCCGTTGCCTCTTGCAGGATTAATGGTAAAGCTGAGCATACTCAAAGGCTGAAGCAGAGCTTTCTTTTTATTTCTTTTGGAATAAATCCCCTTTACGAAATAGGTCTGAAAGCCTTCGTCTTCTGTAAAACAATGCAGAACTGCATCATTTTCACCGTATTTTATGAATGATAATAAAAATCCGTTTTGTGAATTCATTAATTAACCACAGCTATTTTTGCAGTAGCTTTATCTGAACCGTCTTCATTGGTCATCAATACAAAATAAATACCTGAAGCTACCCTGTTCCCTTTCATGTTGTTAAGATCCCATTCATAATAACCTCCTCTGGCTACTGCAGAATGTATTACATTTCCTGCCGCATCAGCAATTCTGATATTTGTTTTTTCTGCAAGCCCTTTAATAGTAACTTTTCCTTTAAAGTTTGAATAGACTACAGGATTAGGATAGACTACCACATTCCCGAAGTTGGCAGTCACATCTGCTACATCCCCCTGATAAGCTACAATACCGTTAAACGTTACAAAATATACTTTTCCTGTTTTTCTGTCTACCTTTATATCAGTAACGGAATTGGTTGGAAGAGGGGAGTTTTCTTTTGTAAAATGTTTTATAGTCTGCTGTCCGTCGGAAGAAAGGTAATATACACCACCACCGTCTATAGAAATCCATTTATAATCTCCGGCGTCTACTTCTATCTGCTGTATTTGGGCATCTCTGAAAAGTTCTTCTCCAAGTCCGCCCTGTTCTATGATGATTGGTTCCACTTTCGGATCCGGATTTTTTATTCCTGTAGCAGCATTGGGTAATATTCTTAAACCGCTGTCACTGCCTATCCAGGCATCTCCTGATTTACTAAAAGCTACTGATAAGGTTCCTCTTGCATTTCCTGCGAATCCGTTGGTATCTTGTAATATATAATCAGTGTCATCAGAAAGATTGGTCGCATTTTTATAATCGTAAACTATAAAATTATTGCTTCTCGGGGTTGGGATCCACAGCATATTTTCATAATAGACAGGAGTTTGTACACCATCACTTGTTATTCCGAATTTTTTTATCACAAAATCATCAGTTCCTCTATCATAGATTCCAATGGAAGGACTTCCATAGTTGAACCCAAAAGAAACAAAAAGATTATTTTGCGGGTCTGTAGCGAAACCTACGGGGCGGTGTGAATAATCACCCGGAGATCCCAGATCATAGCGCTTCACAAAATCAAAATCTTTACTGCTGGCATTATATTTCATTTTATAAACTCCCTGGGCAGTAGTTGTATAATTCGTAAAAAATACTTCATTGTTATTAGCCGGGTTGAATACAGCATCCAGGACATTGATTGGAGCGGAAGTTGTTGAAAAAAAAGATGATCGAAGCCACTCTGATCCGTTAAAATAATAAAATCCGGGTTTTTTAGGATTATCTCCTGGCTGATTGTATCTGTTCAGTCTTGATCCGGAAGACACCAGCATTTGATTATTGTCATACAGATTGATCTTGTATGAAGAATTTGAATATGGCCCTGATGGTTTATAAGTAGTACCACTTTCTTCCTTTATTCCCGACAGTATTGTTCCGCCGTATACCTTTCCGTTAGCTGTTATGGCTGTGTTGCAATCTTCCCCCATACTTACAGCGCCTAAAGATACTCCGTTTAGTCCGAATGTATATATTCTGCTGTCTGTTACTATAATGTTGCTTGAATTGATAACAATATCCTGGATGTTTCCGAAACTTGCCGGAAGCGGGGTGCCCGTACCGTTATTGTAGATAAATGCGGAGGTGGCGGATGAAAATATAAGAGAGGATTCAGCGTCAATATGTTTATAAGATCCGGGAATTTCTGTCGACCAGGTAGAGAATACCGGAAATGTAGTGTTCATTTCGTGGCTTTTAAGGCCGGTATTGGTTACAGAATATACTTTGTTTCCAAATAGGGTTGCTTCGTTGCTGGCTTCATATACACCACCGGTTACAAAGAATGCAGAATCTCCGAATTCTTTTTTGTTAATGTTAAATATAGAAACTCCATAGCCTACTGATACTACAGCCTGATCCCCTGTAATTGAAATATGATTGATCCTTTTGCTTCCGTTATAGCCGGTTGCGATAGGAATATCAACAATATATTTGATCTCCTGCGGGGTAATCACATCCATAGAACCGTTTGCATATCCTATTACACCTATTTTAGTTTGTGGGTTATAGTCGAAGGCGGATATATTAACGTCATGGAGTCCGTTAGCTTTTGACAGCTTGGTCATCTCTCCGGTTGAAATGGTATAGTAAAATATCCCGTTTTCAGTAGCGGCAATTATTTTCCCATTGTCTTCTTTCATAGCCAAGACATTGTTATAAGAAAAAAGATCCGTCCATTTTTTTGACGAAATCACCTGCGCATTCACGAACTGCAGGGATGCTAAAATACCAAGAGAGATTAAAGAGAGTTTTTTCATATTATACGGTTATGCTGCTGTCTATGATCTGGTTGTTCCAGGAAATATGCTTTACATTTTTATTTGCATCAAAGTAAAAGTCTATTCTGCCAAGAAGAAGACCTGCCCATCCTACCTGATTTACCAGAACATTTTTACCCTGTCTGTTGGTAAACGTCTGCGGTTCAGGTAAAAAAGTATGGGTATGCCCACCCAGGATAATATCAATATTTTCTGTTTTGGCAGCCAGAATTTTGTCGCTTACTTTATTGGGTTCATCTTTATAATCATAGCCGATATGAGAAAGGCAGATCACAAGATCACATTTTTGTTCGTTTTTCAGGAAATTGGAATAATGTTGTGCTACATCTACAGGATCTGAATATACGGTTTCACCATACTGCTTCTTACCCACAAGGCCGTCCAGCTGAATACCTACTCCGAAAATTCCGACTTTTATTCCATTTTTATTAAAAATCTTATACTGTGAAGTTTTTCCATCCAGAACTGTATTTTTAAAATCATAGTTTGAACAGATGAATGGAAATTTTGCATTAGGAAGAACTTTCAGGAAACCGTCCAGGCTATTGTCAAAATCATGATTTCCCATTGTTGAAGCATCATACTTCATCATAGACATCAGCTTAAATTCCAGTTCGCCCCCAAAGAAATTAAAATAAGGAGTGCCCTGAAAAATATCACCGGAATCCAGAAGAAGAACATTGCTTTCCTGGCTTCTGATCTGCTGTATCAAGCTTGCCCTTCTTGCAAATCCTCCCTGATTGGGATTTTTGGTATAGCTTGCGTCAAAAGGCTCTATTCTGCTATGTTGATCGTTGGTATGAAGAATGGTGAGTTTATTTTCAGATTGAAAAGGATTGAATTTCAATTCTTCTGCCATCATCATATTGGGAGCTAAAGCTGCTGCTAAAGATCCGCTACCTATTACTTTTAAAAAACTTTTTCTATCCATTATTTCTTACCGATAAAATTTAAACGAACATCTGTATTTGGAACTATTTCAGACGTTTTTCTGAAATATTCAATGAAAAGATCCCTTAATCTGATTCCTGTAGAAATAGATTCCCCTTTAGAAAAGAATTTCATATTGTCTCCGCCAAGCGCCAGATAATCTGAAGTAGCGATATAATAATCCTGATCAGGATTTACTGGTTTCCCATTAATCTGGGATTTGGTAAGCTGCCCGTTATTGGTTTCAATATATAAATGAGAAACAGGATTATTGACCTGAGTTTTTGCATAATAATCAAAAAGTCCCTGCAGATCCGATCCTTTCATTTTTACAATGATCACTTCATTTTCGAAAGGCATTACTTCAAAAACACTTTTCAGAAGAATATCTCCTTTTCCAATTGTAGTACGTATTCCGCCGATATTGATCAGGGCAGCATCTACACTTTTATTAAGATTCTTTTTCGTCCATGCATCGGCACCTTCAAAGGTATAGTCGGCCAAAAGATTGCCCAGATTACTGTTATCACCCTGTTTTGTAAGATCTATACTGGTGTGGGAGATCTTTTGATTCATCTCTTTGTCCAGTTTTTGCTTATAGGGTTCAATAACTTTTACAAACTCCTCATCATTCTTTAGCTCATTATTAATAGAAATGTTTTTCTGAGGCTGAACTTGTGCCAACTGCAGTGTAGATGCTGTTTTGCAGGCAGTAAGTGTGGCCAGAGCAATTCCTAATAACAAGAATTTATTTTTCATATGTTGCAAATTATTTTTTTAAAGGTCATATGTAATCACCATTAATTATAGTGTTTTTGTAAACAACTTCGATCATAGCGATGTCATAATATCTTTTAGTATATGCAAATATAATTATATGTATAATAAAACATTATTATTTATTATAAATTCTTATCGTAAATTATTAAATTTGAAAAAAATAATTCTAACAGATGAGCATTTTAAAAGGAGTAGGTGTTGCGTTGGTAACACCCTTTAATGAAGATTTATCCGTTGATTTCGATAGTTTAACAAAACTTGTTGAGTATAATATCGAAAACGGAACCAATTATTTGGTTGTTTTGGGAACTACAGCAGAAGCTGCAACACTTTCTGAAGAGGAGAAGAAACAGGTAATTGAGCATATCATTAAGGTTAATAATAAACGCCTCCCCCTGGTTTTGGGAATTGGCGGAAATAATACTCTTGAAGTAAAGAAACAGATTGAAGAAGCAGATCTTTCTGCATTTGATGCCGTACTTTCGGTATCTCCATATTACAATAAACCTAATCAGGAAGGCCTTTACCAGCACTATAAAATGCTGGCATCTACCGGAAAAAATATTATTATTTACAATGTTCCGTCAAGAACAGGTCAGAATGTTGAGGCTGATACCACTATTCGTTTGGCCAACGAATTCCCGAATCTATTCATGATCAAAGAAGCGGCACCCAATATTCTTCAGTATTTTGATATTTTGAGAAAGAAACCTGAAGGATTTTCATTGGTTTCCGGAGATGATGAATATACGCTTCCTGTGACTTTAGCGGGAGGAGACGGAGTAATCTCTGTAATAGGGCAGGGTTATCCGAAAGAATTTTCTACCATGGTCCAGCTGGCATTTGATGGAAAAGTGAAGGAAGCTTATGATATTCATAATAAGCTGGTAGAAATTACAAGACTGATTTTTGCAGAAGGAAATCCTTGCGGAATCAAGGTAATCCTTACAGAAAAAGGAATTATTAAAAACTATCTGAGACTTCCTTTAGTTCCTGCTTCAGAAGGTCTTTACGCGAAAATTAAAGCTGAAATGGCGAAAATTTAAAAGATGTGAATAGTGAATAGTCAATGGTGAATTTTTAAATGTACGGTTTAAAATTGCCCATTCACTTGCGAAGCAAAATTTACCATTGGCCATTAACAATAAAATAACAGGTGAAAAGTTCCGGCTTTTCACTTTTTTTAATCAAAAAATATGAAATTAACAGCAGCAACAGAAAAGGATATTCCGTTGATACGGAATTTGGCCAAAAGATCATGGGAAAGCGCTTATACGGGAATTATTTCTCAGGAACAAATAGATTATATGTTGGAGAAAATGTATTCAGAAGAAGAAATTCTCAGTCAGCTTCAGAATCCGGATTATCATTATTACCTGATTTTTGATGAAGGTAATAGTTCTTTTGAAGGCTTTATCGGTTATGAGAATAATTATGAAGTGGGAACTACAAAACTTCACCGTATTTATCTGGTGCCGGAAAGCAAAGGAAAAGGATTTGGAAAAGAGACATTGAATTTTTTGAAAGATAGAGTTTCTGAAAGCGGAGATGAAAGGATTATTTTAAATGTTAATAAAGAAAATTCTGCTAAAAAATTCTATGAATCTCAAGGGTATAGAGTATATGATGAGGTGGTTTTGGATATAGGCGATAATTATTTTATGGATGATTATTTAATGGAATATGTATTTCACAAATAATTGACTTAAAATTCTGTAACATTTAATTTTAATTCTATAACAAGTGATGTTTTTTTTTATTCCATCTTTGTAACAGAACCAAATCACTTTCAATAATACATTCATATGCTTGGTTTTGAGCTTTTGCAGCTTTTTATCAGTATATTTTTTTCATCCTTAGTGTTTAATTCCTGTATTCAATATGCAGGAGTTTTTCTTTTTTTTATATATTATGTTAAAAATTAATAACCTATTTCACTTTTAAATGAAATAAATTATTATATTTACTTCGAAATTTGACACACTTATATCAGGATGAAAATGTATGTAAAATTTGATTTCAATGCTCTCTGCAAGAAAGTGTTGGATGAGAAGCTAAAAGAGCACGGGCTAAAATACCGCCTGCTGAACTTTGGTGAAGTGGAGTTCTATGAACCCATTACCCAGGAGCAGCATAATCTTTTTAAGAAAAATCTTAAAGATTACGGCATAGAGATTATTGAAAGCCAGAAAACGGCTTTAGTACAGAAAATAAAAGATGCGATTGTAGAGCTTGTTTTCTCTGAAAACGCTGTTCCTGTTAAAGCATCTATTTATATTGCTGAAAAGCTGAACCACAGTTATGGATATCTTTCCAATCTTTTTTCTGAGGTTGCCTATACCTCAATAGAAAACTTCATCATCCTTCAGAAAATAGAGTATGCCAAGGAGCTGATTCTGGATAATAAGCAGAGCCTGACAGAGATTGCCCATAAACTGAATTATTCAAGTGTGGCTCATTTGAGCACCCAATTCAAAAATACAACCGGCATCACACCTTCTCAGTTTCATAAAACCATTATAAAAAGAAGGGAAAACCAAAGTATTAATATAAATTCAAAAACGCTGTATGAATAAAGAATATCTGAATGTAATCACAGTAGATGATGATGAGGGTAATATTATATTCTTTAAAAATATTTTCAGAGATTTAAAGATAGGGGTGAAATCACAGTTTTTCTCGGACGGAGATGATCTTATGAAATATTTGAGCAGCAATGGTGCAATTATTCCTGAAGTAATATTCATTAAGTATGATATTTCAGGGAAAAGCTGTATGGAATGCCTGAGAGAAATTAAAATAAATCATGGATTCAGCAACATCATAATTGCAGTATACGCCGGCCAGATTTCCGAAAACGAAACAGAAGAAATCTTCGTTAACGGAGGCAATATTTTTATGAGAAAGCCTGAGACTTATGATGGTCTTAAAAAATCACTTACAGAAATTATTACCGTAAACTGGCAGTATCATTCTTCAGGCCTGAACAAAGATAATTTTATTATGAAAGTATGATGGATAAAGGTTTTATGATGTTAATTTTTTAAATAAGTGATAATATTCAGCGCATACTATTCACATAAAAGTGAAAATTGTATAATTAATAATTAAAATAATATAATAAGAATTCCACGCAATATCATCAATTTTGTAAATGTAAACTTTGGAACACAAATTAGCTATATAAAAAAGCAATGGATGGTAGAAAATAGATTATTTCATTTAGAAAGTAAGATATAAGTCACAATGTTAGTTTAACAAAATGAATTATGTTTATTTCCAGCTATAAAGCATAGAAGATCTTTAAACAAAACGGTACAATCATGAAAACTTAAGAGAGTTGAAGGGTATTTATTCGTTTCATTCCCACTCCTTCAACTTGAAACAGTTAGTTTTTATAATAAGCAAGTTGGAAAAATAATTCATTTTGTTTTTTTAATTTATTTTAATAGTCAGGGCTGAGAATTTAAATACCTATAAATATTTTCAAACCCAATCAGATATTAGTTCCTACTATTAAAATAAATTTTTTAAGCAGACTAAAAGTAATTTCTTCTAAATAACAGTTTTATAAGGGGGCCGCGGAGAGATTTTCTTTTCGCGGTTTTTTTATGAAATTTTGCTCCACTTATTCTTTCCCCTGTAGTGTTTCAGGTAATAATTTTTGATGATCAGATTGTCTGGATTTATCAGATGTGGATCTGCCTCCAGGATTTTATCAACTGTATTTTTTGTGGTTTTTATAATGGCGGAATCATTCACAAGATCAAGTCTTTTAAAATCTACAACGCCGCTCTGTTGTGTTCCCAGAATATCTCCGGGACCTCTGAGCTGCATATCCACTTCAGAAATCTTGAATCCATCATTAGTTTCCGTCATCGTTTTGATGCGGGTTCTGCTTTCCTTCGATAATTTATCAGAAGTCATAAGTATGCAGTAGCTCTGCTCTGCTCCTCTCCCAACACGCCCCCGAAGCTGGTGAAGCTGCGAAAGCCCGAATCTTTCTGAGCTTTCTATCACCATTACAGAAGCATTAGGAACGTTAACCCCTACCTCAATCACGGTGGTAGCTACCATAATCTCAGCTTTACCCGAGGCAAAATAATTCATGGCGATATCTTTTTCAGCAGGTTTCATTTTACCGTGCAGCATTGTGGTATTGTAATCGGAGAATGCATTCATCACATGATCGAGCCCTTCCATCAGATTTTTATAATCCAAAGTTTCTGATTCCTCAATTAACGGATATACAAAATAAACTTGTCTTCCTTTTTTTATTTCGTCCCTGCAGAAATTATATACATACGTTCTGTCTTTCTCACGTCGGTGGGCAGTAATGATCGGCTTTCTTCCCATAGGCATTTCATCGATCACGGAGACATCCAGGTCAGAGTAAAAGCTCATTGCCAGGGTCCTTGGGATAGGAGTTGCCGTCATCACCAGAATATGCGGAGGAATTCTATTTTTTGCCCATAATTTTGCCCTTTGCGCCACACCAAACCTGTGCTGCTCATCAATGATAGCCAGCCCAAGGTTTTTAAATCTCACTTTATCTTCCAGAACGGCGTGCGTTCCTACCAATATCGATAATGTTCCGTTTTCCAGCTCTTCGTGGATGATCTTTCTCTCTGAAGTTTTGGTGGAACCCGTCAGAAGACGGATATTGATCCCTGTTTCTGTTAAAAGGTCTTTAATTCCATTATAATGCTGCTGTGCAAGGATTTCAGTAGGAGCCATTATGCAACTTTGAAAACCATTATCCATAGCAATCAGCATGGTAAGCAATGCAACCATGGTTTTTCCGGATCCCACATCACCTTGGAGAAGCCTGTTCATCTGAATAGGCCTTTTCATGTCCAGCCGGATTTCCTTTAAAACTCTTTTCTGTGCATTGGTAAGATCAAAAGGGATATGATGATTATAAAAACCATTAAAATGGTCACCCACAACAGGAAATGGATTTCCCGGTGAATGGGTTTTATGATGAAGCTTTTTGAGGGCATAACCTAATTGAAAAAAGAAAGACTCTTCAAACTTCAGTCTGTTATCAGCTTTTTCAAAATGTTTCATATCCTTTGGAAAATGAATATTTAAAAAAGTATGCTGCCTTGATAAAAACTTAAATGCTTTTATCATATAATCAGGGAAATTTTCTTCAATAAGGTTGGGGATCTCTTTGCAGATATTCCTTAAGACAACCTGGAAAAACCTTTGATTCAAACCTCTTTTAGTGAGCTTTTCAGAGCTTGGATAAATAGGTTTCAGGCGGGTGTCGCTTTCTTTATTTTCCACGGCTTCAATTTCCGGATGAGGCATGGAGAACTGACGATTAAAAACATTGATCTTCCCGAAAATATAAACTTCACGGTTGATCGGAATCTGTTCTTTCAGCCATTTTGAATACTGAAACCATACCAGATCCATCGTTCCGGTATCATCATTGAATTTTGCAGAAAGTCTTTTTACCTTCCCGGTCTGAATCTCCTGTACCTGTGTGATTCTTCCTTTAAGCTGTAACTCAATACTACTTTCCTCGAGTTGAGAAATTTTAAATACTTTACTTTTATCCAGATAACGGATAGGGTAGAAGTTCAGAAGGTCGTCAACGGTTGACAGGCCCAACACATTCTTGATGAGTTTGGCTCTTTCGGGACCTATGCCTTTTACATATTCTATAGAAGTATCTAAAGTCATTTTAAAAATGAGCCCTAATTTCGGGAAAATAGGCTTAAGATTAAAATTTTTCACCGAAAATATTGAGCTTAAAATCAAAAAAAGCGGCTCTCAATTTTTGAAAGCCGCTGTATAGTTTAATCTTTGATTTTGGATTTAAATTTTTTCTGGTAATCTTCCCACTGTTCCCTGGTACGGATCTTTTTGAAGAGATCTTTCGAAATAAATTCCAAATAAGGTTCAAGTTCTTTGGCTGACAATTCTCCCTGAAGGATTGTGATAGGTCCGCCTTTCTCGTCCAGAAATACAGTACTTGGAACAGCGCCGACGTTCATATATTGGGTGAATTCGTGCAAAGAATTCCTTCCTTTTTTATGTTCAGTATTATCATTGGAAAATGTTCTTCCGAAAACATCAATAGATTGTTTTTCTTCAGCATTAAATTTTACCGGATAGTAATTTTCATTTAAGATTTTGGCGATAATTTCGTGACCGTATGTTTTTTTATCCATGATTTTGCATGGTCCGCACCAGTCTGCATAAAAATCGATCAGGATTTTTTTGGGATTTTCCTTTTGAGCCTTTAAAGCTTCTTCAATAGTCATCCATTTTATCTGAGCAAAGCTGAAACTTACTAAAAATAAGAGTATTATGCTTATAATTTTTTTCATAATTTGATATTTACGTAAAAATAAGCATAATATAGCTTATTCTATTTTACATCCTGCATTAATTTTTTTACGAACGGAGATATCAAAATTAATACCACACCGGCAATTACCGCGTATAATCCCAATTGTTTATATCCATCAGTATAAGTGATCAAAGCATCATAGTTAGTAGATCCCTCTTTTGCTGTAGCAAGCCCGGCACCGATAATCCCGGCAACATATTGTCCGTAAGCTGAGGCCAGGAACCACATTCCCATCATCATTCCCTGAAGATTTTTGGTGGAAAGTTTAGTCATAATAGACAATCCTATTGGTGACAGGCATAATTCTCCAAGAGTGATGATCAATAATGCCAACGTGAAAAAATTCAGCGATGTTATTCCCTGAAGGTCCGCAAAAAGTCTTGTTGCAAATAAAACATAATACCCGATTCCCAGAAAAATAAATCCTAATCCAAATTTAACGATAGTATTGGGTTCAATTTTTCTTTTATTCAGCCATATCCATAGAAGCCCGATAAGCGGCGCAAGGAAAATAATAAAAAAGGCTCCTCCTGAGTTATTTACACCGTTCGGATCTAATCCAAGAAGGTCTTTATTCAGATTTTTAGCTGCAAAAATACTTAATGACCCACCACTTTGCTCATAGATTCCCCAGAATAGGATCGAGAAAATAATGAAAACTAAAGCTGCCCAAAGTTTTTTACGCTCTGATGCGGTTACTTTTGACATTTCATAGAATAGGTAGATCAGTGTCAAAGGCCCGATGGTCCACATAAAATAATCTGTATATTCCGTTTTGGCAACCATCTTCATGATAATTGGTACGAAAATAAGAGATAAAATATAAACTCCATATTCTTTCCATTTTGGGATTGGAGCAGTTTTTACTTCTGCCAAAGGATGCCCTGGCTGAAGACCTATTGTTCCCATTCTTTTCTGAGTGAAAATGAAATTGATAAGGCTTATTACCATTACCACGGAGGCCAGACCGAAAGCGACGTTCCATCTCATGGCTTCTGAAATAATACCGCTTAGAATTTCTCCTTTACCGATAGCGATGCATAAATAACCACCCAATAAAGCTCCCAGATTGATTCCCGCGTAAAAAAGAGAAAAACCTGCATCTGCTCTTGAATCATTAGGTTTGTAAAGCTGTCCAACCATAGATGAAATATTCGGTTTGAAGAAACCTGTTCCTACCACAGTGAATGCAATTCCTAAGAAAAAGAATTTATGTGGATCAGTTGCCAGAATCAAGCTTCCAACGATCATCAGTAGCCCGCCCCAAAAGAGAGATTTCCTGAATCCGAGGATTTTATCTGCAAAAAGGCCGCCCACGAAAGTAAAGGCATATACGAATGCCTGGGTAGCGCCGTATTGAAGGTTAGCTTCTTTTTCATGGAAATTAAGCTGGGAGATCATAAAGAAAACCAGCATTCCGCGCATTCCGTAAAAACAGAAACGCTCCCACATTTCAGAGAAAAACAGGCTCCAGATCTGTCTGGGGTATTTTCCTTTGAAATTTTGTATTTCATCTAGAGTTAAGCTCATAATTGTATATGATTGTTTTAATTAGGGTTGTTTATTGTTGTTTTGGTCCAGTTCAAAACGGATTCTGTCCTGGTCTATGATTTCTTTTAATTCTTCTTCTTTTGGAAGGTAGAGGAGGTATTTGCTCGCAAAGAGATTGTTTTTGTCATTCAGAACGGAATATTTTACAATGGTTTCGTCTTTTTCTGAACACAGTAAAATTCCTATCGTCGGATTATCACCTTCTCCGCGTTTCATATCATCATACATTCGTACATACATATCAATCTGTCCGATGTCCTGATGGGAGAGTTCTCCGGTTTTAAGATCAATAATGACAAAGCATTTCAGAATATAATTGTAAAAAACAAGGTCGATATAAAAATCGGATGTATCTGTAGAAATATGCTGTTGTCTTGTTACAAAAGCAAATCCTTTCCCGAATTCCAGAAGAAACTTCTGAATATGATCAATGATGGCGGTTTCAATTTCTTTTTCAGAAAATTTTTGCTCCGGTGTTAAACCTAAGAATTCAAAAATGTAAGGGTCTTTTAAAACACTGTGGATATTTTCTGCCGGGGATTTTTTATGTTCCAGAACTCTTTCGTAGGCAAGTGAATTGATTTGTCTTTTCAAATCCCGGTAATTCCAGTTATTCTGAACAGCTTCATTGATATAATAATTCATTTTATGAGGGTGATCAAGTCTTATCACCAATCTGTAATGGGTCCAGCTCAATTCGTGACGCAATGCGTCACAAATTGGAAATGCCTGATAAAAAGACCGCATATTTCTTAGATTACTCTCATCAAAGCCCTTTCCAAACTCCAGAGAAAGTTTTTTAGAAAGATTTTTTAAGGTTTTCTTTCCGTATTCGGCGCGTTCTTTTCCCTGCTGTTCATTTTCTACGATCAGTTTTCCGATCTGCCAGTAAGTGAGCAGTAAAGTAGAATTCGCGATCCGAAACACTTTTTCGCGCGACTGCCTAATAATTTCCTTTACGGATTGAAATAAAGAATCTTCGGAAATTTCCATCATACGAAAATAAAAAAAACCTCTGACTTTGCAGAGGTTTTGTTGTATTTTATTGATGCGGTTATTTTACACCGTGCATCATTTTCTTTAAGATTGGAGAGATCAAACCCAAAATAACAGCTGCGATACCACAAAGTACTACGAATACCATAAAGAATTCGAATAGGTTGTGGATCTCAAATCCTGCAAATGTAGGATTGTGCAATGGTAACTGAGCTTTCTCAAATGCTTCTGTCTGTTCAGCAGTCAACGTTACTTTTTTATCTAAAACGTCCTGAAGGTTTACGCCTATTTCCTGTGCTTTTGTGAATTTATCACCTGTAGCAGGGATAAGAGCTCCCAATGAACCTGCCAATGCATACCCTGCAGCATTGGAAATAAAGAATACTCCATATAATAATGATGCAAATCTTTTTGGAGCTAGTTTTCCTACCAATGAAAGACCGATTGGGGATAAGCAAAGCTCACCACAAGTCTGGATGAAATAAAGAAGCATTAACCATTTGATTGCTAATAATCCTGAATTTCCAAGATCTTTTACGTTGTGTGCAATAATGAAGTAAGAAAGAGCAATTAATGCAAGACCCATTGCCTGCTTGAACGGAGATACGGGTTCTCTTCCTTTTGTTCTTAATTTATCCCATGTCAAACTGAATGGAACGGCTAACAGAACTACGAAGATACCGTTGAAGATCTGAACCATTGAAGGAGGCATATTCCATCCGAAAATGTTTCTGTCTGTCTGGTTGTCAGCAATAAATGTTAATGAAGATCCTGCCTGCTCGAAAGCTGCCCAGAAGAAAATGATAAAGAAGGATACAATATAAATTACCCAGATTCTCTGTCTTTCAATCTTGTTTTCTGCAGAACTCATGATCAGGAAAGCCAGGGAAATACCGGCCGCATAGATGAAAGGATAAATAATTCCTTTGATCAATTGTCCCATCTCTACGGCTTTAAATCCGAATTCTCCTACCAGTAAATATCGGAAAGCGAAGAATAAAACCACAAATATAACTCCGGTGATCCCTAAAGATAAACCTGAGAATTTAGCGGTCTGAGTTTCACCTTCTTCAAAGTCTGCACTTGTATTGTTCTTTGGCAATCCACCGATAGGTCTCCCTTCCGGATTTACCACATATTTATTTTTAAGGATAAAGAATGTTACGGTTCCAATAATCATTGCAATTGAAGCGGCTAAGAATCCCCATTTGAAAGCAAAAATATCTCTTACTCCTGTAGCTGCATCTTTCACATCTCCTACGTATGGGCAGATAAATTGTCCCAGGAATGCTCCGATGTTAATCCCCATATAGAAAATGGTAAATGCAGAGTCCAGTTTGGATTTCTCCTGCTTAGGGTAAAGACTTCCCACCATTGAGGAAATATTCGGCTTGAAGAATCCATTACCGAAAATGATAACGAATAACGCCAGCCACATAATCATTTTGGAACTGCCCAGATCGGCAGAGAAAGTAGAGGCACTGATAAATAATAGAAACTGACCGATAGCCATCAGAGATCCACCGATTAAGATGGCATTTCTGTTTCCTATATATTTATCTGCAATAAATCCTCCCAAAAGAGGTGTTAAATAACATAAAGCTAAAAATCCACCGTAGATAATTGCTGCATCTGCTTCTTTTATTAATAAGGAATTTACCATGAAGAGCGTCAAAAGGGCTCTCATCCCATAAAAGTTGAAACGCTCCCACATTTCTGTTCCGAAAAGAACCCACAATCCTTTTGGATGCCTTGAATTCTTATTCTCTACAAACTCATCCGGTTTCGGACTTAATGCTTCAATATTATCCATTCTATTGTTAATTTTTGTTAAGACTGACAAATATAGTTTTTTTTGAGTTTTTGGCAAGGTTTTAATTTTATATTTAAATAAAAAAGCTGCAGAACGATGCTGCAGCTTGATATTCTTTATGATAAATGAGGATTAATGTCCTTTTTCCCTCATGATCTTATTCAATCTTTTTAACATTGACAGACCTAAAAGTGTCGCAAATATTAGCAAAGCAAAGTTAACCAGGAAGTAATTCATCTTATTGTCGTAGCTGTACCACGTACTTGCCAGGATTCCTGAAAGCTTATTACCAACTGAGTTGGCTAAGAAGAAACCTCCCATCATTAATGCAGTAATTCTTGCCGGTGAAAGTTTTGAAACGAATGAGAGTCCCATTGGAGAAAGGCAGAGCTCCCCAACAGTAATTACTCCATAACCGGCAACCAGCCATAACGGTGAAACTTTTTCAGCCCCATTATCTCCTGCCATAACGGCGAGAACCATTACCAGGCATGATAATCCTGAGATAAATAATCCTAAAACAATTTTTGTAGGAGTAAGCGGTTCTTTTCCTTTTCTTCTTAATAAAGCCCAGAACCCTACAATGACAGGCGTTAAAGCAATTACCCAGAATGGATTGATAGACTGGAATAATTCCGTATTGTATAGATAGACTTTCGATTCCGGATTTCTTTCCAAGGCGGCACGCTGTTCAGCAGAGATATTTTTAAAATAGATATCTTTCCCGGTTTCTTTAATGGCTTTTCCGTCCTTGTCCTTTTGAGACTGGAATTGATTGTCATAAACCGGAACCTCTTTGTCTTCATAGCTTTTCCCCTCCACCATATAAATATCCTCGAGAGGTTTTTCCAGTGACGCAGGAACACTTCTGTCCGTATAATAATTGGCCCATCTTGTTAAAGCCGTACCATTCTGCTTAAAAACTGCCCAGAAGAACATACTGATTAGAAACACTGAAAGTAGAGCTCCGATTGATGGTTTCTCCTCTGGCTTAGCTTTAAAGTATAGTGAAGCATAAAAGTAGATCACAGGAATACAGGCAAAAATAAAGGCGTCTGTACTGTCGCTACCGAAGATATTTCCGGGAATGAACCATCCAATAGCTCCCACTGCAATGGCAGGGACAAAAACCTTAATTAAAATTTCAGAAAGCTTGGTATCTCCTTCTTCTACAGGCTTCATCTGTGCGGCATGGATATAGTGTTTTCTACCGATGGTAAAAATCACAAGACCAACAAGCATTCCTACTCCTGCAGTGATGAAAGCTTCACCCCATCCAAATTTATTACGCATAAAAGCTGCAATAATATTACAGATAAATGCCCCGATATTGATCCCCATATAGAAAATATTATATCCGGAGTCTTTATTGGCTTTATAAGGTTCCTCAGAATAAAGGTTTCCTAACAGTGTGGAAATAGTGGGCTTAAAGAAGCCATTCCCAATGATGATTAATGCCAGAGAGCCATAAAAAAGAGGCAGCTCTTTGAAGACCCCCATTCCTATATATCCTGCAGCCATCAAAATTCCGCCCAGATAAATAGATTTAATATATCCTAAAACCCTGTCAGCCAAAAAACCTCCAAGGAACGGTGTTAAATAGGTCAAGGCGATGTATGTTCCGAAAATATCATCAGCCGTTTTGTCCGGAAGTCCAAGTCCTCCTGTTAGCCCGGTTGGCTCAATGACATAAAGAACAAAGATTCCAAGAATCAAATAATACCCGAAACGTTCCCACATTTCTGTGAAAAAGAGGAAGGGTAAGCCTTTAGGATGTTTAGTCTTCATATAATCAATTTTCAAATTTCCCAAAAATAAGTTTTTAATTTCAATTGATAAAATAAATAATCCAGGCAGAAATGATTAATGAAATAAATATAAAAATCCCCTCCAAAATGGAAGGGATTATCTTATTTTGAATTTTTTTGAAGCATTGGGGGAGGTGGGTCAGATTTTATGATTTCTACAATATCTTTCCCTTTTTCAGTTTTTATTATACCGTTAACAAAGTTTTCCATTTCTTTTTTATTAGCTTCGAACTTATTAGCGTAAGTATAAGTAGAAATACTGGCATACCCTTCGTTGGTAAGGTATAGATTTGCAATGTATTCGAAATCTATGCCTTTAACATTGGCGCTGTACTCTATATGTAGTACTTTAATCCCATTGATTGTCCTGTATTCAGAATTTTTTAATCTGAAATAATCTGCATTTCTTTGAATAGCAGGAAGCAAAATGTCTTTTAAATTCTTCAAACTCTGAATTGGAACTATTTCACTTCCAAATAAGGCATATATTGCAGAATTAGAATTGTTATTGAAGGCATATTCTACAAAAGCTGTAGCACCAGGAGCTTTTACAATTTTCCAACTTTTGGGATTGTAATAAAACCCAGCATTAATATTTTTACTTTTTACCAAAAAAGTGGATTCTTTTGACTTCTCAAATAATTCTTCGTTGGTTGTAATAGTTTCGAGAGTTTTATCATCACTTTCGTTAACAAATTTCCATGTTTTGTTATCGAAGAGAACAACTTCTTTTCCGTCTTCTGTTATTGCTTTTACCTGTGCTTTTACTGAAAATGAGAATATAATAAATACCGATAAAATAATCTTATTCATCATAATGTTATAAATTATTCAAAATAAAATCCGTCATTTTCTGATACAGCTGCGGTCTTGTCTGGCCCCCGTAAATTCCGTGGTTTTTATCAGGGTAAGCCATAAATTCAAACTGTTTTTTATTTTGAATTAAAGCTTCAGAGAATTCCATAGAGTTCTGGAAATGTACGTTATCATCAGCAGTTCCGTGGATCAGTAAGAATTTACCCTTTAATAGATTGGCATACTCTGTTGGAGAATTTTTATCGTATCCGTCAGCGTTTTCCTGAGGGGTTCTCATGAATCTTTCCGTGTATACGGAATCATAATACCTCCAGTTGGTTACCGGTGCTACAGCGATTCCGGCTTTGAAAACATCCGCTCCTTTCGTCATTGCCAGACTGGTCATGTAACCTCCGTAGCTCCATCCGAACATTCCGATTCTTGTCTTGTCAATATAAGACTGGTTTCCGAACCATTTTGCCGCAGTAATCTGATCTTCAATTTCATATTTACCCATATTCATGTAGGTAACCTTCTTGAACTTAGCTCCTTTATAACCCGTTCCACGCCCGTCTACACAGGCAACGATATAACCTTTCTGTACCAAATGATTAAACCATAAAGCATTGCCATTGTCCCATGAATTAGCAACCTGCTGAGATCCAGGTCCGGAATACTGATACATAAACAGTGGATATTTTTTATTAGGATCAAAGTTTTTAGGTTTCATGATCCATGCATTCATCTGGTCGCCGGCGCCATTTGGAATGGTGATGAATTCTTTATCTGCAAAATTATCGGCCTTTAATTTCTGTAGCTGGTCGTTATTGTTCTGAAGTTCTTTTACCGTTTTACCGTTTCCGTCTTTTAAAACAAAAGTGTAAGGTCTTGCAGCAGTAGAAGATGTTTCAATGAAATAACTGTAGTTCTTACTGAAATTGGCAGAATTGTTTCCTTCCGCATTAGAAATAAGCTGGGATTTTCCGTTTTCAATATTTACTTTGGAAACGACTTTGTTGATGCTTCCTTTTTCAGTCGTCTGAACATAAATTTCCTTAGACTTCGGATTGAATCCATAATAATCGGTTACTTCCCAATTTCCCTTTGTTATTTGCTTTTTAAGCTTTCCATCCTTGTCATACCAGTATAAATGACGGTTACCGTCTCTTTCGGATGCCCAAAGGAAAGAATCATCGTCCAGGAATTCCAGAGTAGGGCTATCTGTATCGATCCATTTCTCATCCGTTTCTGTGAATAGTTTCTGAACGACTCCGGTTTTGGTATTCACCTTTAAAATATCGGACGCATTCTGAATTCTTTCAGAAGTCACCAGAACCATTTCGTCAGGCTTTGCCGTCTGAATGACATTGGGGATATAATAGTTTTTAAAAAAACTTAGGTTGATTGGCGTTGTTTTTCCTGTATCAAGACGGTACAGCTGGGCAGAAACTATAGAGTTTTTTTCTCCTGCTTTAGGATATTTGTAACGCATTTCCTCAGGATAAAGTTTTTTTCCATAGATCGGAATATAGATCTCCGGAACCTGGCTTTCATCAGATTTTACAAATACAATGGCATCCGAGTTCTTTGTCCATTCATATTGTCTTGCATGCCCGAATTCCTCTTCATATACCCAGTCTGCTAACCCGTTGATAATGGAATTTTTCTTACCGTCATTTGTAATCTGGGTAATTTTTCCTGAACTCAGGTCCTGATAGAATAAATTATTTTCAGCAATGAATGCTACTTTAGAGGCATCAGGAGAAAATCTGGGCTCCTGAACTGTTTTACCGTCATTCAGGCTGATTGTCTTACCTGATTTCAGATCTTTCACCTCAAACTTTCCAAGAAATGAATGTCTGTAGATGGGCTGGCTTTCTGTTAAAAGAAGAATTTTTGATTCATCATCAGAAAATTCATAGCTTTCAAATTTACCATCAACAATATTTCCTTCTTTTTGTGAAGTTTTGTAAGAGTATTTGGCAATTCCTGTCGGCTCAATGACCAGATAATTTTCTCCGTTCTTCATAGATGCTATACCGGCAATGCCTTTTCCGCGGTAATATCCTGAATATATTTTATCTAAAGTGATTTCCTGGGCAGACACATTATGGAATGCTACAGCCACGGTAAGAGTTAAGAGTAATTTTTTCATTTCTAATTTTAATGGATCTCAAAGATAATAATTTTATTAAATGCATAAAAAAGCTTTTTTAATACGGCTTTTGGCAAAAAAATTGAATGTATTATTATAACAATCAAATTAAATAATAATTATGGAAACGAATGCATACAACCAAAAACTGAACCGTTATGTTTTAGCCGATCAGATTGTTTATACAGGCTTTTCAAGCTTCAAAGATGCGGAAGACTGTGCCAACAAAAAAGGCGGAACTTTGGTAGAAGTTGGGTTTAAAGATGGGAATGATAATCCGCAGATTACCAATGAAGCCGGCCTTATTGAGAAAAAACTTCACTATTATGTTTATGCTGGTGATGAATATAAATTTATTCATTCATCTGATCCCGGGTTCAGGAAATACGCAGATGAATTACAGAAAATAAAAGCAAAGATTCGCCAGGATGCACCGGACGAAAGATATCTGGCTAATTTTGAAATTGAAAATGCAGAAGATCCGATTATTGTGATTAAAAATGATCACTTTGAATCGGTAACCTCCAGAGAACGCTCAAAATATTTGAAGCACGCCGAAGTTTATGAACTAGGGGTATCCCTGCCAAAACCTTAAAAATTTTTTATCATGAGCAAAACCAAATATTCAGAAAAAGCTCAGGACAAAGTGGGAAAAGTCATGCACGAATTTAAAGAAGGAAAACTGAAGTCCTCTTCAGGCGAAAAAGTGACCAACAGAAAGCAAGCGATAGCCATCGGGATTTCCGAAGCCAAAGAAAAAGGCTTAAAAGTGCCGAAAAAGAAAAAACAATACGACTAATAAAAATTCCGTGAAAATATTTTCACGGAATTTTTATTGTAAATCAGTTGTTTAAACTTCTTTATCTTTCATCTGCTCGTAAATATTCATATTTAAATAATCAGCTTTTGGAACGACAAACGAATTTTCTTCTAGTTCGGGGTCTGTAACTTTAAGAAGATTAAATTAAAATATTCATTTATTGATTAATTATTTATTTTTGTAAGAATTGTTTAAATCTTGTTTATTAATATAATGAAAAAATAAAGATTTGAAGATTCGGGAAGTTTGTATAGGGCTATAGTAAATGGATAAGCACTCCATGACGACAAAAAGAGCGGAATTAAAAAATAAGCCCTACCTTAACTGATGCAATTAATACCAGCAATTGAAGATTGCGCAATTAATAAAATAAATCAAATTATTGAGAAGAACGAATAATTCATTCTAAATTACACAAATGATAAATATATGGCTGTAAAATAGACTATACTATTTCAAATTTTAGATCAAACTTTAAAATAATATAACCATGAAAAATTTAGTAATTTCAGCATTAGTAGCATTTTCAGGATTTTGGTGTGCCCAAACCGGTAATGTAGGTGTTAATACTTCCTTGCCTGGAAGCACCCTTACGGTAAGCGGATCAATATCAGGACAGTATAAAAACATTTCAACTTCCACAACGCTAGGAGTAAACGATTTTTATACTGCGTTTAATGGATCTTCTGTGGGAACATTTACACTGCCCGCTGCAACAGCTGCTGCTCCCGCAGCTGGAAATATACAGGGAAGGGTTTATTACATTAAAAACACAGGAACTGCTGCCCTTAATGTTGCAGCCAGTGGAACTGAGCTTATCGATAATCAATCCGGTGCAGGAGTTGCAAGCGTATCTATAACTCCCGGAGGATATATCATGCTGATAAGCAAAGGAACTACAACCGGTACTACCTGGGAAACAGGACTTTTAATTAACAAAACAACTCCCACCATTGCCGCATTGGGAGCTTCTGATACGGTGACTTACTCCGGGACAGCTTTGACCAATTTTAACAACAGTATTCCACAGCTCATCCCTTTTTCAGTAGGAGATGTCATTGTGAACCAAGGAGGTTCTGCTGTTTGGAATGATGCAGGAGATTACTGGCAGATATTGGAATCAGGTGTTTATAAAATAGAGGGATATGCTTATTTTGGAAGTGGAGGAGCAGTTTCAGGAACTGGAGCTTTCACGGGGATTAACTTAAATATTACCAAAAATGGTACTGCTCTCGTAAACATCATTGGAGGGAATAGAGCAAATATTGATAATGCTGCTGCATCAGCTGGAAATTCTCCAATTAATGTAAACACTATTGTCCATCTTAATGCAGGAGATAGAGTTTATCTAACTATGAACTGGGGAGCATTGAATAAGCCCACTACTGATGCACATATTACGGCACCGGCATCTTTATCAGAAAGCAGAAACTTCTCTCTTATGCAGTTGTCTACACCTTAAACATGATGATATTAAAATTACAAATGATGAAAAATATTTATTATCGGAAATGTTTTGAGCGAAACATTCATATATATTGGCTGAAAAAGAAAAAAGAATAGTTACCATAAAAAATTCCGTGAAAATACTTTCACGGAATTTTATTATAAATCAGTTGATTGAACCTTTTTTACTTTTTATCTATTTGTAAAGCACTTTGTAATATTCGTCTGCCATTCTATCACTGTTAAATTGGTGCTGAACATCATTCATAGCCCTATACTGAATTTTTCTCCATTGGTCCGGATTATCGTAATAAGCAGGCAGGATTTCGTTTTCAAGAATTTCGTACAGCTTATTCAGATCATAAGTATCCTGTTCGTAAATGCTCATATTTAAATAATCAGCTTTCGGAACAACAAACGAATTTTCTCCCGGTTCGGCAAATTCAGGGATCCATCCGTCATCGGTAGAAAGATTTACAGATCCATTCATAGCAGCGGTCATTCCTGAAGTTCCAGAAGCTTCTCTCGGTACCCTCGGATTGTTGAGCCACAGATCTGAGCCCTGTTTCAGGGATTTACTTAAAGAAAGCTCATAGCCTGTAAGTACAGCCATATTTTTATGATTTTTACTTTCCTCTACCAAAGTATTAAAAGTAGAAATAGCGGAATAATCCATAGGATAAGGTTTCCCTGACCAGATAATCTGTACCGGATATTTTTGATTATTCAATAATCTGTAGAATCTTTCCTTATCATGAAGCAGTAAATCTGCACGTTTATACCCTGCAAATCTTCTTGCCCAGACAATAGTGAAAATGTTAGGATCAAATAGATTTCCGGTCTGATCTGCGACAATGGTGAACAGTCTTTTCTTTAAATGTTTTTTGCGGTAATCAAAAACAGTTGCATCGTTTTCATCTTTGGCATTATAAAGAGGCTTATCCGCCCAGTACTTAAATTCCTGTGCGTTGGTAATGGAAGTAATTTCGCAGATTCCAGGATATTTACTCCACATAGCTCTGGAAACCTCACCATGCAGCTTAGATACGCCGTTCGCCATTCTTGCCATTTTCAGAGCACATAGCGAGTGGTTGAAACGATCATCGTTTGCTCCTTCGATACTTTTTACCTCTTCCATGCTGAAACCGGAAAAGTAAGACATATCATAACATAGTTTCAGATTATGTTTTTCATTTCCTGCTTCTTCAGGAGTGTGGGTGGTAAAAACCAGTTTTTCTTTCACCCGGTTCAGATCTCCATTGTACTTTTTCAGCAGGTAAAATGCGGCTGGAAGTCCATGAGCCTCATTCAAATGATAGACTTCTCTTTCGGCATTTATTTCGTCGAGTAACTGAGCACCTCCTTTTCCAAGCAAAATATACTGAGCCAGTTTTGTAGATTCGTTGGCATCGTATAATTTGTGGCAGATGGTTTTAGAAACGTGATCGTTTTCCGGCACATCTGTAGAAAGAAAAAACATGGGTGCCGTATTGAAAATTTCAGGATCAAGGTACCATACTTTTACCCAAACCGGGGCACTATGGATCTCGATCTGAAATTTGATTCCGGTATCCTCAAGAAAGCTGTACATTTTCCTTGTCCAGACCGGCTGAAGGGTCTGGTCATGATTTCTGGCCTGATCATAATAGCCAAATTTCCAGAGAATTCCGATCCCTATAAGATCCTGTTTCAGGTTGTATGCACTTCTCATATGAGATCCTGCAAGGAATCCCAAACCACCCGAATATATTTTTAAAACCTGTTCAATGGCGAATTCCATCGAAAAATAGACGGCTTTTTTAGAATATTGTGGATTGATGCTGTAAGGTATTTTAAAATTTTTAAAATCCATATAAATCACAGTTTTATAATTTGAACGCTAAAGGTATTGATTATGAAAATAAACTTTACATTAATTATTTGATAAATTAATTTAAAAGTATCCTGTGAATAGTTTTTTTACTTACCTTTATTATGTAAATTTTTGAAAATCAAAAACTTCTAACGGTGAAACCAATATGGCATGTATTCTTTGGTCACATAAAAAAATCACCTATGAAAAAGACATTTTCTGATGAAGATTTAATAAAGAATCTAAGCCTATACTATATGAACCGGCATTTGAAAAAAAAGCCGATGGAAAAGTATCACCGTAAAATAGACGAATCTCTTCTTCATGACCGAGAAAAATACAGAAAGAAATCTGAGATTCTATTGCTTAATTCGTTTATGCATCACTTTCCCGATGTCAAATTTGAAGACCTTACCTGCGAAAGTCCGGACTTTATCGCTAAACTCAACGACAAGAAGATTGGAATAGAACTGACCGAAGTGATCAATCATCTGGAAATGAAAAAAGTGGAAAGTACTTTAAATAAGATGTTCCGCCAGGCAGAAATATTATTAGAACAGGAAGACACCGCGAAATATCGTGGTGTTTATTTTTTAGAATTTTACCCGAATATTAAATTTGACAATATAGAACAGCAGGAGGAAAATATTCTCAGTATTTACAGAAGCATTAAAAAGAACAAACCTTTAGGCTGTGTGAAAGGGATGAGGAAATCTTTTCACCGCAGAAATGTTTTTATTACCCATGAATACAGCATGAACCTTTTTGATGAGCTTTGCTCAGAAAAGATCCTTGAGCTTATCGATAAGAAAAATGAAAAATTTCCCTATTACGATACGTCCGTAGATGAATGCTGGCTGGTAATTGTTTCCGATATGAACTCTATTGCCTCAAGATATACGTTTATTCAGGACAAAGAGCATTTGAAGGAAGTGAAGAGTCCGTTTCATAAAATTTTCCATCTTGAAAATCTATGCGGAAATATTACAAGCATAAAATAGTTGGTATTTATTGTATGATATCATAATTATTATGTGTTTTTATTTAAAATAATTCAATATTTTTAAAAATCCATTGTTTGTGATTAAAATATAGGTATATTTGATCTATGTGTTGTCAATCAACATATGCGTGTGGTTTTCAAATCATTCACTAAAAACTATATATCTATGAAAAAACTTTTACTCCTTATTTTTTTAGGTATTTCTCAGGTATTTTTTGCGCAGGCAGACTGTTCAACCGCGCTTGCCGTCTGCGGAAATTCCAACATTACTTATAGTCCCACCGGATATGGCAATATTAAAGAATTGGTTAATTCAGGAAGTTGTATAGACGGAACTGGTGAACACAATTCAATCTGGTATAAAATAACGATTGCTACAGGAGGAACACTTACCTTCGATCTGGTTCCGAATAACCCGGATGCTGATTATGACTGGGCCATTTTTGGTCCTAATGTAAACTGTGGAGCTTTAGGGGCACCCATACGATGCAATGCTGCAACGGTTATAGGACCCGGACCGGCTACCGGCTTAAATATGACAAGCACCCTTATCAGTGCTGTCGGAGGTTCACTCACACCTTATTGTAAATATCTGGATGTTTTGCCGGGCCAGACTTATTATTTGTTTATTGACAACTGGGTGAGCAGTACCAGTACTACAACAGCACCGTTTTCTTTAACATGGGGTGGAACTGCAACATTGGCTTCCCCATTTACAGATCCGGCTTTACAGCCTTATCCTTTCATTCCTCCGGGAATTCCGGCTGCTAATCCGGCCGATCCAAAAGAAGTAATCATATGTGTAAATCCTGCTGTATTTGATTTTTCTACACTTTCTGCAGGAATTCTAAACGCAAATCCGAACTTTAGCGTAAGCTATCACACAAGTCAGAATGATGCGTTAACCGGAAATAATGCCATTACAGTTCCTACTACTGTAAATACAACATCTATTTATTATTACAGTATAGGCTATACAGATCCAACTAATCCAAACAGTCCGCTCAATAAATGTAAACAGATTGGAACATTTAAATTTAAGGACGGTAAAATCACGGCAAAAGATGCAACACTCACACAATGTAACAATAATAATGCGGGAACAGCAGTATTTGATCTTACAACAGCAGATGTTATTACAGATCCAACCGTGACCAAGAAATATTACAATACGCTTTCAGATCTGAATGCAGGTATCAATGAAATTACAAATCCGTCAGCATTTACTTCTGCGGAAGGAACCATTTTTGTCAAAGTGATTTCATCCTTCGGATGTACTGCTGTTGCACAGATAACATTGAAATTCTACCCGGTTGTTGTGGTAAATGATACTACATTAAGATCCTGTGCTATTGAAGGTAATCCGTCTACGGCATCTTTTAACCTTACAGTTGCATCGGTAACCTCTCAGACTGGGGCAGGTAAAAAATACTATCCCTCTGCAACAGATGCCGTGAATCAGACCAATGAAATTTTAACGCCCACAGCATACATTGCTCCCAGCGGCGTGGCTTATGTGCGGGTTTTCAATGCGCAGGGTTGCTATAACATAGCTAAAATCACACTAGTGGTTATTCCGCCGGTTTATTCCACCATACTTAAAGATAAAGTTATTTGTGTGGAAGACAGAACAACTTTGGATGCAGGCCCGGGATTTAATGGTTATGAATGGAGCACAGGAGCAACTACGCAGACGATCACAAACGTTGGAGTAGGTACCTATTGGGTAAAACTTAAAACAGGAGATTGTACCGTGGTGCAGAACGTAAAAGTATATCCTTCTGAACAACCGGTTGTTTCAAGTATAGAAATTTCAAATACTACCGTTACGGTATTTGTGATAGGAGGAACGGCACCTTACAAATATTCCATGGATAATATAAACTGGCAGGATTCTAATGAATTCAGCAATGTTAAAAGAGGAGATGCTACCATATTTGTAAAAGATTCTTACGACTGTGATCCGATAAATATCAGTATTGTTGTCCCTAATCTTGTTAACGTGATTACACCAAATGGTGACGGTTACAATGATGTTATTGATTATTCTGCCTTAGCCAATAAGAAAAATTTAGTAATGAATATTTTCGACCGCTATGGAAATATGATCTATCAGATCGATAAATCTACCGGCTATAAATGGGACGGAAGCAGTAGGGGCGGAGTGAAGGTACCTACCGGAAACTATTGGTATTCTGTAGGCTGGAATGAAAATGATAAAATGAACACTCCAATTAAGTATTCAGGATGGATCGTAGTTAAAAACAGAGATTAAGCTTTTTAATAATAAACTATATAGATAAAACCATTTCGAAAGAGATGGTTTTGTCGTTAAAATAATTTTAAATTAGTCTGATCAATAACAGAAAAAATGAAGGATCTTTTTGTAAAACGTTTTCAATATTATAAATCTCTCGGAGATAAATCATTCGGTCAGCTTTCTGATGAGCAGATGTTCTGGCAGTACAATGATGAAAGTAATTCCATTGCAGTCATTGTTAAACATATTGCCGGCAATATGCTTTCAAGGTGGACCAACTTTCTAACGGAAGACGGAGAAAAAGCCTGGCGCAACCGCGATGGAGAATTTATTAATACCTTTAAAACCAAACAGGAGGTTATTGATTTCTGGGAAAAGGGCTGGGAATGTTTTTTTGATGCTTTGAGCCAGATCAATGATGAAAATTTATATTCTACTATTTATATCAGGGGAGAAGGACATTTGGTCTTAGATGCAGTTTTGCGTCAGCTCGCCCATTATCCTTATCATATCGGGCAGATTGTTTCTATTGCGAAAATGATAAAAAATAATGACTGGAAAACGCTTTCTATTGAAAGAAATAAGTCTCAGGAGTTTAATGCCGGAATGAAAGATAAGTTTTCTCAACAAAAAGATGTTTCCAATTCATCTCCGGTATGCTTTCAAAACAGCCCTGAAGTAAGGGACGAATATAAATAATAGACTGAATCGATTTAGAATTATTATTAAAATTACTATCTTTGCACCCAGAAAATTCAGGAGTAAATAAATGTCTACTTTTCACGGAACTGCCGCATTTCATACACTCGGCTGCAAATTAAATTTTGCGGAAACATCTACTATTGCCCGTCAATTGACAGATGCTGGTTATGATAAAGTAAGTTTTGATGATAAAGCAGATGTCTATGTCATCAATACCTGTTCGGTAACTGAAAACGCAGACCGTGAATGCAAATTGCATGTAAAACGGGCAATGAAAGCCAATCCGGAAGGGCTGGTCGTTATTGTAGGATGCTATGCGCAGTTAAAGCCTGAAGAAATTTCACAGATCGATGGAGTAGATCTTGTTTTGGGAGCCAAAGAGAAATTCAATATCTTAAGCTACCTGGATGATTTGGAAAAATCGGAAAATGAAGGCATTGTACATTCTTGCGAAATTGAGGAAACTGATTTCTTTATCGGAAGCTATTCAATAGGGGACAGGACAAGAGCCTTTCTGAAAGTGCAGGACGGATGCGACTACAAATGTACGTACTGTACCATTCCACTGGCAAGAGGGATCTCACGATCAGATACTATTGAAAATGTTCTCAAAAACGCCAAAGAAATTGCCGAAAGAGACATCAAAGAAATCGTTCTTACAGGAGTTAATATCGGTGATTACGGTAAAGGTGAGTTCGGAAATAAAAGACACGAACATACTTTCCTGGACCTGATATCAGAGCTCGATAAAGTAGAAGGAATTGAAAGAATCCGTATTTCTTCCATAGAACCGAACCTTTTGAAAGACGAAAGTATTGATCTGGTTTCAAAAAGCAAAAGCTTTGTTCCCCACTTTCACATCCCGTTACAGTCCGGATGTGATGATCTACTGAAAAAAATGAAGCGCCGCTATCTTACCAAGCTGTATAATGACAGAGTCAATAAGATCCGCGAGGTAATGCCTGATGCAGCTATCGGTGTAGACGTTATTGTGGGATTTCCTGGTGAAACAGAGGAGAAATTCATGGAAACTTATAACTTCCTGAACGAACTTCCTATTACCTACCTTCACGTATTCACTTATTCCGAAAGAGAAAATACGGAAGCAGTCGGTATGGATGGAGTAGTGCCTATTCCTGAAAGAAAAAAACGTAATAAAATGCTGAGAATACTTTCTGAAAAGAAAAAAATGGCATTTTATCAGACTCAACTTGGAAAAACGCTTCCCGTTCTTTGGGAACACGAAAATAAAGACGGTAAAATGTATGGCTTCACTGAAAACTATGTGAGAGTCCAAAAAGATTTTGATCCCGCATTCGTTAATCAGATTGAATTTCTAAATTTAGAAAAAATCCTGTCAGATGGCACGGTTTCTGTGCAGTCATCCTTCGAAAGTTTTTTAGCAAAAGCGTAGTCTCTTTGCAAAATTTCTACTAAATTTATTTTAACTTTAAATACTACATTCATGAGAGATAAGTTTTTATCTTGGGGAATTGTATTAGTAATTGCTACATGGGTCGTTGCATTACTGATCAGAGCGCATTACTGGATACCCATCCTGTTATCTGCCATTTATGCATTGGGTGTTTACAATGCTTACCAGTCGAAACACGCTATTTTGAGGAACTTCCCGGTACTGGGATACTTCAGATACTTTTTTGAAAGTATTTCACCCGAAATGCAGCAGTATTTCATAGAAAGGGAGACAGACGGAAAACCATTTCCCCGAAACCAGCGTTCTGCAGTATACAGACGAGCTAAAAACCTGAGTGATACCGTAGCTTTCGGAACACAGCTGGAAGTTAATCACCGAAAATATGAAGGAATCAAGCATTCTATTTATGCAAAATCGCCTGTGGAAGAGCTCCCAAGAGTATGGGTAGGAGGAGAGCAGTGTACGCAGCCTTACCATGCTTCCCTGTTCAATATTTCAGCAATGAGTTTTGGGGCATTAAGCGACAGGGCACAGATTTCTTTAAACAGAGGTGCAAAAAAAGGGAATTTTTATCATAACACCGGAGAAGGAGGTATTTCTCCCTATCATTTGGAAGGAGGAGATCTTTGCTGGCAAATTGGAACCGGATATTTTGGTTGCCGTGACGAGGAAGGGAAATTTAATCCTGAACTGTTTGAAAAGTACGCCACTCTCCCAAATGTAAAGATGGTTGAAATTAAGCTGTCCCAAGGGGCAAAGCCAGGACACGGAGGTGTACTTCCGGGTGTGAAAAACACACCGGAGATCGCAAAGATCCGTCACGTCACCCCAGGAATGACCGTTATTTCACCACCATCCCACAGCTCATTTTCTGATGCTGCAGGCCTGTTGAGGTTTGTACAGCAGCTGAGAGAACTTTCAGGAGGGAAACCAACTGGCTTTAAACTTTGTATTGGTGATACTAAAGAATTTGAGGACATCTGTGTACAGATGAATGTTTTAAAAATCTATCCTGATTTTATTACCATAGATGGGGCAGAAGGAGGAACAGGAGCTGCACCTCCGGAATTTTCAGATGGCGTGGGAATGCCTCTGGAACCAGCCCTGATTTTCGTTAACAGAACCCTTAATAATTATAATTTAAGAAGTAAGTTAAGAGTGATAGCCAGTGGAAAAGTACTGACAAGCTTGGATATCCTCAGAGCAATAGCTATGGGTGCGGATATGTGTAATAATGCAAGAGGATTTATGTTCTCGTTAGGATGCATACAGGCCTTAAGATGTAACAATAATAATTGCCCTACGGGAGTTGCCACTCAGGATAAAATGTTAGTTAAGGGACTTGATGTTACTGATAAAAGTGAAAGAGTATACCATTTCCATAAAAATACCCTGCATACCTGTAATGAGCTGATTGCGGCGGCGGGAAGAAGCTCTTATGAAGAAGTAGATGCCACTATGTTCATGAGAGGAGACGAGTTTGATCATCTGGCTGATTTATATTTCCCGGATATTTTAGGAAATGTGAAACAAAAAGCGAGATCTTAGTAAAATATATAAAAAATAAAAACCGCCTTCATCTGAGGGCGGTTTTTTTATGTAAAATATATTGATCTTAATATTATTGTCCTGCAGGTCTGTCAGCTCTTCCATAAACCTGGAAATTAAATACCATAGAATAATTTCTTAAAGAGTATTGCGTGCTGTAAGGATAATGTGGATCTCTTGCAAAGGCAGCTCTTGACGGTACTAATATAACACCTTGAAGATTATATGGATTTCCGCTTGGGAGGTTTTTAAAAGCTTTGAATTTCTGAATAGCTTCACGGAAGCCTTCAATTTCATAATAACTTCTTTGCTGTGCTACCCCCGTTGTTGCATTTTCTAGGATACTCTTTTTAGCATAGTAGAACAACGGATCAATCATTGGAAGTCCATTACCATTAATTGTATTTACCAATGTTAAACTGGAGATGAAAGAAACATTTCCATCAGTATTTCCTGCTAAATAAGCATTGGCTCTTACCATAAGCGTAAGAATATCAGATTCTCCGATAGTTTGTGGCTCAACTGTTGGTTGCGCCCCTTCTCTCACAATGTATATAGTCCCGGAAGGAAGTGTTTGATACGGCAGATCTATTAGTTTTTTTTCATTGTCATCACTGGTATCTGTTGTGCTGAAAGCTTTTATATTTCCCTGGGCGTCCAGATAATTTTCGCTCATAAACTTCTTAATAGCCTGATCGTCATAACTGTTCTGAACGGAGATGTCTTCCGGTTCTTTATAAGTTTCAACTTCATCATCTTTCTTACATGCAGAAAAACATAAAGATCCCGCAAGGATATATAAAAATATTTTTTTCATTTCAAAAAACTTTAATTACTTTACAAATAATATAACGGCAAAAGTATAAAAAATTATGAGAATAGATAAATTTTTATGGTGCATTCGTTTTTATAAGACGAGAAGTATTGCAACAGAGGAAATTAAAAAGAACAGAGTTTCTATTGGAACATCTGCCGTAAAGTCGTCTAAAGAGGTAAAAGAGGGAGATATTATCAAGATTCGCAAAAATCAAATTGATTATAAAATAAAAGTTACCCAGATCCCCAAAAGCAGGATGGGAGCAAAGCTTGTCCCTCTTCATATCCAGGATGTGACGGACAAAGAGCAGTATGAACTATTAAAGCTCCGCAAAATGTCGCAGGATTATTATAGAAATAAGGGCGAAGGAAGACCTACTAAAAAAGACAGACGCGAGATGGATGAATATGTAGGAAATGATATAGCCTCAGACTTTACAGACTGGGATGATTTCTTTGGAGAAACGGCAGATGGCCCCGAAGGAAATGAAAATTAAAATAAAAAAGCTCTAGAGATAGAGCTTTTCTACTATTTCCTGGACAATATCTTCAGGATCCCTGGAATCCGTATTAATGCTAAACTGTGCCTTGCTGTAAAAAGCATTTCTTTCAAATAAATGCTTGGCAATGAACTCAGGCAGATCTTCATCAGAAATGTTAGCTATTAAAGGCCTTTTTTCTTTCTGTTTGGAAAGTCTTTCGTATAAAGTACCTACAGAAGCTCTTAAAAAAATGCTTTTAGAGTTGAGGTTGATAATTTCCATATTATTATAATAAACCGGCGTTCCCCCTCCCAGACTTAAAACCAGGTTTTCTTCCGAAGCAAGAATTTCTTCCAATGCCTCTCTTTCCAGCTTTCTAAACTGAATTTCTCCCTTTTTTTCAAAAATCTCAGGAATGGTTAATTTATTTCTTCTGGAAATCTCTTTATCAAGGTCAATGAGTTTAAAATTTATTTTATCGCTTAAAATTTTGGAAATGTGAGATTTGCCACATCCCATGTATCCGATCAGTGAAATAACCATGAATTTTTTTTTAACAAATTTGCAAAAAAGTTTTGAGATAATGAAAAAACTCCTATCTTTGCACCACTGAAAACGAGGGACATTATTCAAATGTAAAATCGTTGCAAAGTGACCGACTCGGTAGCTCAGCTGGTAGAGCAATACACTTTTAATGTATGGGTCCTGGGTTCGAATCCCAGCCGGGTCACAAGCGAAAAAAATTACTAGATTTTTGTAATTTTATAGCCTGCGTGGTGAAATTGGTAGACACGCCATCTTGAGGGGGTGGTTTCCTAAGGATGTGCTGGTTCGAGTCCAGTCGCAGGCACTGCAAAGAAAACTTTATAATTAATGGTGAATAATTAAAAATTAATTTTATATTTATCATTATTAATTATGGCCGACTCGGTAGCTCAGCTGGTAGAGCAATACACTTTTAATGTATGGGTCCTGGGTTCGAATCCCAGCCGGGTCACAAGTTTACTGAAAAGTAAATTTTTTTCATATTAATATTTTGTGATTTGGTGTTTCAAAGGTCTCCGCAAGAGACCTTTGATTTTTTTTATATAATCGTTTGCAGAAATTAAAAAAAATCATATCTTTGCACCTCTTAAAAACGATGGCATTTAATGCAGGTTGTTAGCAAGTGACCGACTCGGTAGCTCAGCTGGTAGAGCAATACACTTTTAATGTATGGGTCCTGGGTTCGAATCCCAGCCGGGTCACAAGTTTACTGAAAAGTAAATTTTTTTCATATTAATATTTTGTGATTTGGTGTTCAAAGGTCTCCGCAAGAGGCCTTTGATTTTTTTATATTCCATGATAAAAAGAAAAACTCTGATAAAGTAATCAGAGTTTGTGTTTTATAAATGAAATATGCTGAGTATTTTGTTGAACAAATGTTTAATATTAATGCATATGCATATTGTCAATTAATCTCACGCCATCTACTACAACTACGATGAATGCTCTGTAATTTCTGTCTTTATAGAAAAAATCAGTTTCTTTCAAGGTGTTTTCATCAGCGATCAAAAAATACTCTAACTTCATGCCCTGCTGATGGTCAAAGATATCTGTTACTCTTTCTTTTATTTCGGGAATAGTAATCACTCTGAACCAGTCATTTACTTTAACTAATGTCTGGTAAATAATTTTTGCTGCTTCTTTCCGGTCTTCGTGAAGTCTTTGATTTCTCGAACTTAATGCTAATCCATTTTCTGCTCTGAAAATAGAAACGCCTGTAATTTTCACGGGAAGATGTTTCTTTTCAACCATTTTTTTGATAATGGCGAGCTGCTGGAAATCTTTTTCCCCGAAATAAGCATTGTCCGGCTGAATCTGTCTGAAAAGCTCTTCCACTACAGTTCCCACTCCATCAAAATGTCCGGGTCTGGACTTTCCCTCCATTTCATTTTCCAGTCCATCAAAATCATAATGCTGGCTTTCTGTTTTCTCGGGGTAAATATCAGCTACTTCAGGAATATAAACTGCATCTACTAATCCCGAATTTTCCAGGATAAGAATATCTCTGTTAATATCTCTTGGATATTTTTCGAGATCTTCCGGATTATTAAATTGGGTAGGATTTACAAAAACTGAAGAAATTACCAAATCATTATCTTTTCTGGCTTCCTCATAGAGTGAAAGATGACCTTTGTGAAGTGCTCCCATCGTAGGAGCAAACCCAATCTTCTTCCCCATTTCTTTCTGTCTTTCAATGAAATCCTGAAGGGTTTTCTTATTCTTTATAACTTCCATAGTTTATTTTAATGCTAATTCAAAAATACTAAAAATATCATATAATTATATGAGTTTTTAATAATTTGAAAATGGGAATTATCGTAAAAAAATGTTAATTAAAATAATGTTGAATGTTTTTTTGTAATTTTGCACATTAAAGCATTTTTACAAAAATATAGATAGAAATTTATGCCGAATCAAAAAATACTGTACATTACTACAGAGATGTATCCATATCAGGAAGACACGAATATGGCTGCATTGGTAAACAAAATGGCACTTAAGATGCACAATGAAGGCAATGATGTAAGAGTTTTTATGCCAAGATTTGGACAAATAAGTGAAAGAAAATTCCAACTTCATGAGGTAATCCGTCTTTCGGGAATGAATATTATCATCAATGACCTGGACCAGCCTTTAATTATTAAAGTAGCGTCTCTTCCGGGGGAAAGACTTCAGGTTTACTTTATTGATAACGAAGAATACTTCAAAAGAAAGCAATACTACGTAGATGACGAAGGAAATCCTTTTGATGATAACGATGAAAGAGCGATTTTCTTTGCAAGAGGTGTTATAGAAACCATCAAAAAACTAAATTGGGTACCGGACGTCATCCATTTGAACGGATGGATGTCTTCTTTTGTTCCAATTTATCTGAAAACTTATTACGAATCTGATACTTACTTCAAAGACGCCAAAATCGTTCTTTCTTTATACAATGAGAAAGACGCTGACCTGGATAAGAATATTGCTGAAAAATTGACATTCGATAATATTTCCGGATTAAAAGCGTTAGATAATCCGACAATCAAAAACTTTGTTATTGAAAGTATGAACTATGTTGACATGGTGGTAAAAGGAGATGAGTTTCTGGATGCAGACCTTGATAAAGGTTTCAACGAAACAGCAACTCCGAAATCCGAATATGTGGACGTAGATTCTATAAACCAACTTTATTAAAACACATTTTTAATGATTCATACTGTTAAAAGGACCTTTGCCATACTTCTTATGGCGGTTTTCGGGAGTGCCCTTCTTTATAATTGCGAGCCGGAGGCGGATTCACTGGGTGAGCAGCTTTTTATAGACGGTGCTGCAGAAGGTAATGTAACTTCTTACGACCTTATTGCTTATAATATTAATAATCATGATTCCATCAGAAGTGACGCCAGCAGGCTTGTAAGCTTGATCAATACAACTGGAGTTTCCACTTATACTTCTGTATTAGGAGCATTTTCTGAAGGACAGTTCGGAATGCAGAAAGCATCCTTTCTTACCCAGCTGAGAATGTCTACAGATAATTTTGATTTTGGAACCAGCCCAAAAATAGATTCTGTAGTGTTGGTAATGAGACCTGCTGCTGTGGCTGATTCAGTTAGTGCACCTGGAGCGAAAGATGAAAATTTACTAATTGGAAATGAAACAGTACCTGTTTCAACAGATATAAAAACGTATCCGGTAAGTTACACTAAAAAATATGGTAAGACGAAATTGGGAGCTGGCGGGACAAACACTCTTTTGCATATAAAAGTGGATGAAGTGACTACATTCCTGGATGGAAATTCTGATGCTTTCAAAAGTTCAAACGTAACTGTAGCTACCGGAGAATCATTGGGAACTTCTGTCTTTGACGGAAAAGTAAGAGCTGTAACAATCAATAAAAAATCGGATAATTCTTCTGTGTTTACATCAGATGCAGGATTTAGGATGGCTTTAAATAAAAACTTTTTCCAGACTAAAATTCTTGATAAAAGCAAAAAGCCGGAACTTATGGATGCGGCTAACTTTACCAGATATTTTAAAGGAATCAGACTTTCTGTGGATGAAACAGATGGCTATCTTTTTGAGTTTTCTCCGGATAATATGGAAATAGTGATGTATTATACCAATGAGAAAAATGACAACGGGACGATTACAAGACCACAGTCTACCTTTAAGTTACTTGTAAGCGGAGGACGTTATGGTCAGTATGAGTATAACAGAACCGGTTCTGCATGGGAAACTGCATCTTCTGCTATTAACGAAAATGATGGGGATCCTAAACTTTATTTACAGGGAATGGGAGGTCCTTCAATAGGCGTTAAAATTCCTGAAACAACAATTACAAAACTTAAAGAGCTGTATACGAAAGATAAAGCTGCTATTGTAAGTGCAAAAATCAGAATCTTTACGGATCCGTCATGGAACAATAATTACAGAAAAACAGAAGAAAATTTTACAATAGTGAAAAAGCCGGTTACCGGAGTGCTTACTTCTGGAGGTTTTATCAGTGATATTTCTGCAGGATTTGACTGGTTGAAATCTTCTGATTCAACTAACAAGCCTGCTTATTATGACTTTACTGTGACAAAAACAGTGAAAGATATTGTAGAGGGTACACAAGAAAATCAAGCTTTACTTATTAATATGGGGAAATTTGTACCGACTGAGGCCAATGTATTTGCCGGGTATAAATTTACAACCAGATCATTTGCAACAGAAAGAGGAGTTTATGTAGGATCAGATAAAACGAATCCTAACAGAATTCAATTAAAAATCACTTACGGTACTAAAAAATAAATAAACACTAGACAAAATATGTGCGGAATTGTAGGATATACAGGGTTTCAAGATGCGTATGACATTGTAATCAACGGTCTTAGAAGATTAGAATATAGAGGATATGACAGTGCAGGGATTGTCTTGGAAGGCTCAAACAATAAGTTTGAAGTAGAAAAGACAAAAGGTAAAGTAGATGACTTAGTCAATATTTCGTCACAGTTAAAAGGGACCGCTAAAATAGGGATGGGACATACCAGATGGGCTACCCATGGAGTTCCAAGTGATAGAAACTCACACCCTCACTTATCAAACAACGGAAAAATCGCTCTTGTACATAACGGTATTATAGAAAACTATGATACTATTAAAACAATGCTTAGCGAAAAAGGATTTACTTTCAAATCCGAAACAGATACAGAAGTATTGGTGAATCTTATCCAATATTTCATGGATTTGAAGCCTGAAACAGATTTCCCGACAGCTGTAAGATATGCTTTGAATGAAGTATATGGGGCGTATGCTATTACTGTGCTTCATGAAGATTATCCGGGAGTACTGGTAGTTGCAAGACTTGGTTCTCCACTGGCAATCGGACTGGGAGATAAAGAATACTTTATTGCTTCTGATGCATCACCTTTCGTAGAATTTACCAAAGAAGCGATCTATCTTGAAGAAGGACATATGGCTACAATTTCATTGGAAAATGGAGTAGACATCAGAACGATTAATGATAACTCAAGAATTGAACCTGAAGTTCAGGAGCTTAAATTAAGCTTAGAACAGATTGAGAAAGGCGGATACGAGCATTTTATGCTTAAAGAAATTTTTGAACAGCCTAAATCTATTCATGATACAATGAGGGGGAGACTTCTTGTGGATGAAGGGATTATAAAAATGGCCGGTATCTGGGATCATTTGGAAAGATTTAAAAATGCGAACAGAATTATTATTATTGCCTGTGGTACTTCTTGGCATGCAGGTCTTATCGGGGAATATCTTATTGAAGAATATGCAAGGATTCCGGTAGAGGTAGAATATGCATCAGAATTCAGATACAGAAACCCGATTATTACGGATAAAGATGTGGTTATTGCAATCTCTCAATCAGGAGAAACAGCAGATACAATGGCTGCATTGAAGCTGGCAAAAGAAAAAGGTGCATTTATATACGGTATTTGTAATGTAGTGGATTCTTCAATTGCAAGAATTACAGATGCAGGTTCATACACACATGCAGGTCCTGAAATTGGAGTGGCTTCTACAAAAGCATTTACTGCACAGCTTACCATCCTTAGCTTAATTGCATTAAAATTAGGAAAACATAACGGTAATTTAGGAAACGCTGAATTCATGAGCTTAATCGCTGAATTGGATGCTATCCCTAAAAAAATAGAAGAAGTTTTAAGTACAACCCATGAGTTGACTCAAAATATTGCAAAAGACTTTATAAACACAACAAATTTCCTTTATCTGGGAAGAGGATATAATTATCCTGCGGCATTGGAAGGCGCTTTAAAACTGAAAGAAATCTCCTATATCCATGCAGAAGGATATCCGGCAGCAGAAATGAAGCACGGACCTATCGCCCTTATCGATGAGAACATGCCAATCGTTATTATTGCCCCTAAAAAAGGACATTACGATAAGATTGTAAGCAACGTTCAGGAAATTAAGGCCAGAAAAGGAAAAGTGATTGCTGTAGTTAACAAAGGAGATAAGCAGGTAAGTGAAATGGCAGATTATGTTATTGAAATCCCTGAGACTTCAGAATGTTTCTCGCCAATCGTAGCATCTGTGCCTTTGCAGCTATTGGCTTACTACATTGCTGTATACCGAGGAGCCAATGTAGATCAGCCGAGAAACCTGGCAAAATCTGTAACCGTGGAATAAAAAACAGTTGTAAATAAAATAAATTTAGATTTCTTCCGTTATTTCAAAAAAAATCTTAAAAGTTTCTTAAAAAAATTATATATTTACGGCTTAATTATAAAAATTAACATGAAAAGGATATTTCTTTTATTATTGTCTGCGTCGGTAGCATCAGTATCTTGTTCAGGTGGTGGCAGTTCTTCTGTAGGGAAGCCTGGAACAAAAGGAGAATTGATACCAAGAGAAAAAACGAAATCATTTGTTGCGGAAAGACCATTTGGAATGGTTGGTATTCCTGCAGGTTCATTTGTTGCTGGTCTTGCAGATCAGGACCCAACAAATACTCCTGAAAAAGCTTCGTTGAAAACTGTTACTGTTTCCTCTTTCTTCATGGATGAAGCGGAAACTACCAATGCAGAGTACAGAGTATTTATCAATTATGTAAGAGATTCCATTGCGAGAACTCTACTAGCTGAAGCTGCTGGGGAAGGCGGTGAAGAAGGCGGACGTAGAGGAGCAAGCATCGGTGACTATGCATACCTTGCTAAAAAAGAAGAAAATTTAACACCTTATCAAGAATATTTAGAAGGCCAGGGAGGAAGAGAAGATGGAGGCTATGATGCAACTAAAAGACTAGACTGGAAAATCCCTTTACATTGGAGTACCGGAAAGTATCCTGATGTAGAATATGCAGAAGTTCTGGAATCTATGTATCTGCCTGCTTCTTCTAGAATCGGAAACGAAAGAATTTTAGACGTTAGTAAACTAAAATACAATTATCAGTGGGAAGATATGGATGCCGCACTTGCTGAGAACGAAAGAGGAGCCAACTTCCTTAAAAGTTCAAGCATTGCGATCTATCCGGATACTACAGTTTGGGTAAAAGATTTCCACTTTGCTTACAACGAACCATTGTTCGAGCAATATTTCTGGCACAAAGCCTATAAAGATTATCCTGTAGTTGGGGTAACCTGGGATCAGGCAAGAGCTTACTGTAACTTCAGATCTAAACTGAAAACAGATTATAACGAAAGCTTAAAAAGAAAAAAACAAAGACCAATGAAGTTCCGTCTTCCTACAGAAATCGAGTGGGAATATGCTGCCAGAGGCGGAATGCAAAATGCTACTTATCCTTGGGGAGGTCCATATTTAATGGATGACAGAGGTTGCTATCTTGCCAACTTCAAACCTAAGAGAGGTAACTATATGGAAGACGATAAAAAAGGTACTTATACATATACAGCTCCAGTAAAGAAATTTAAGAAAAATGGATTTGGGTTATTTGATATGGCTGGAAACGTTTCTGAATGGACAGAATCTGCGTATAACAACTCTTCTTATGGATTCTCTTCTACATTAAATCCTTCTACGAAGAATAAAATAGATACGAAGAAGTCTGTAAGAGGTGGATCTTGGAAAGATATAGGATATGCCCTTATGACAGGTGCTAGAGATTGGGAAAGAAAAGATTCTGCAAGAAGCTATATCGGATTCAGAACTGTACAGGATATTCCTGAAGCAGCTGTTAAACCAAGAAGAGTTAACAGATAATTAACCAGACAATTTTTCAATAACAATTTTATTTAACATTAAAAAAACTAACTTAATATGTTTAAGACTAAAGATGCTTGGATGAATTTCTTTTATTCATTCGGTGCTGCAATTGTAATTCTTGGAGCTTGGCTTAAAATTACTCACATTACCTTGGGACCAATTAATGGTAATATGGCTCTTACAGTGGGTCTTATCACGGAGGCTATTATCTTTATTATTTTCGCATTTGACCCTCCGAAATCTGAAGAGTCTTATGCATGGGAAAATGTATATCCTGAACTATTGGATAAGCATGCCAACCCAAACCCTTTACACTCTAATGTGTCATCCAAAAACAATGCACAGCAGTTTGCAGAATTAGAAAATTCTCTTTCAAATAAATTAGACAAAATGCTTCAGGAAGCAAAACTAGATGTTCAGTTATTTGACAGACTTAGAACAGGTATCGATAAGTTCTCCAACTCTGTTGATCAGATCAACCAGACTGTGGACGTATCTGCTTCCACTCATAAATATAATGATCAGCTTAACAAAGCAGCTCAACATATGGAAAGCATGAATGCCTTATATGCAATGCAGCTTGAAAACGGTAAAAAACAATCTGAATTTGCTAACAAATATGTTGCTGATATGCAGAAATCTGCAGAGCAGTCTGAAAAATTCAATCAAGAGTTACAAGGTTTAACAACTAATCTTAACAGCTTAAACAGAGTTTATGGTGGTATGCTTACTGCTATGAAGTCTTAATTCCTAACCATTTCTAAATTTAACTACTTAATCAAAAACTAAAAGAAAAGAGAATGGCACAAGGAAAACAGACCCCTCGTCAGAAGATGATCAACCTGATGTATTTGGTGTTCATCGCGATGATGGCCCTAAATATTGATGCAGAAATCATCAGATCATACTATGACTCTACCAGAGCTTTGAATGAAACAAGAACTTTAACGGAAAAAAAGAATGAAAAAATCTTTGAAAAAACGTTAGAGGCTAAAGCTCAGCAGGTTCCGGATACCTATGCACAGCCTTGGGAACAGTATAAAGTTTTAAAAGGTAAAATCGATTTATTGGTATCATCTGCTCAGGGTATTAAAGATGCCTTGAAAAAACAGTCCGATTTCCATGATAGAGATCCGAAAACAGGAAAAGAGATTGATGTAAGTGAGAATTTTGCAGCATTGAACAACAATGAGGCGACTACAGAATACTTCTTCAAAGAAGGAGATGAGAATGCACCTTCAAAAGGAGCTTTAGAATTGAAAGCTAAAATTGATGATGTAAGAAATTACATCAATGCAACTTTTGGCAGCAATGCGCAATTAAAAGATTTGGTGGACAGAGCTAATAAATCTCTGATTGCCGAATATCCTAAAGGAAAATCTCCAAATGATAAGACCTGGTTTCAGAATAAATTCTATCACCAGCCGTTAATCGCTGCGATTTCAAACCTTGAGATCATCCAGAATGATGCTAGAAACGTACAGTCCGATGCATTGGCATTATTACTTCAGGAGAAAGTGGATGCGAATATCAAATTCTCAAGCTATGAGCCTATTGTTTCAGGTCCGGTAGACATCCAGGCAGGAAAACAGGCAGAAGTAAAAGTAATGTTAGGTACTTATTCCAATAGCAACAAGATCAGTATTTCTGGTGTAGGCAGAGTAGAAAATGGTAAGGGTATCACTTCAATATCAGGTTCTGGTATCGGAGAACATAAATTAGGAGGAACAATTACCTTAACGGATGCTTCAGGAAAACCTCAGAGTTTCCCATGGACGCACACGTATAATGTAATCGCAGGTCCAAGAGAAGTAAAACTTGAAAAAGGATTATTACTTTCTGCTGATAAAATGAACGTAATGTATAGAGGACTTGAGAATCCTGTTTCAGGATCTATCTTAGGTGCTGATAATTCTAAACTTTCATTATCTGCTCCGGGAGCATCTGTAAGAAATACAGGCCCAGGAAAATGGATCGTGAAGCCTACAACAGGTAACGTAGTTAGATTGACATTATCCGGAATTGATCCTTATGGAAAATCCGTATCTCAGGTATTTGAATATAGAATTAAAAATGTGCCGCCACCACAAGGTCAGATGAGAGGACAGAATGTATTGTCGATGCCGGCAACTTCTATTCCTAACCAGTCTGTACAGGCAGCGATTCCAGACTTCGACTTCCCGGTTTCATTCAATGTTACCCAGTTCATGGTTAGAGTTCCTGGAAGAGCAGCATTACTGATCCATGGAAATTCATTAAGTGATGCCGCAGGATTAGTTAAAAATCTTAGATCTGGAGATGTAGTTTCAATTTTCGAAATTAAAGCTACAGCACAAGGATTAGAAGGACAGCAGATTAAAAACATTACTCCTATAATTATTAATGTTCAATAGGACTAAAATTGTAATTTATTATGAAAAAATATATTAGCAGCCTTTTAGTATTAGTTTCGGGATTTGCTTTATCCCAGACTATTCTGAATGCTTCTTCTCCAGAAGAGTTCAGACAGATGAGAGAGGAAAACAAACAAAAAGTTGGTGATACTATTATTGATAACACAGTAAAGCCTCTTGAATATGGTTTTGTAGAAGATAAAGATATCCTTAAGAGTATGTTTGTTTGGGAGATCATTGATATGAATGATAAGATCAACCAGCCATTCTATTATGACAATCCGGATGGGCTTCTTTCTACGCCTACCAGATCTTTATACCAGTTACTATTAGATGGTGCATTGACAGGGAAGATTGAGCAGGTTTATGATGATGAAAACTTTACCGTGAAACTTTCACCGGAAGGCATTCAGAAAAGACTTGAAAAAGTAGTAATCAACGATGCTGCCATTGATATTCTTAACTCCGGAAGACAGTTAACTGAACAGGAGAAAAAAGAATATACCGACGTCTTCAAGACTACTACTGAAAAGGTAAAAGTCCTTAAGATCATGGGGATGTGGTTTATCGATAAGAGAGACGGACAGATGAAATACAGACCTCTGGGAATTGCAGCAATGGGACCAGACCCTGCTGTACAGGGAGTTATTGGACCAGATGGTAAGCCGATTGCCAGTAATGATGAGCTGATCGATTTATTCTGGATCTACTATCCGAATGCAAGAGATATTCTGGCAAACAACTATGTTTACAACAGAAAGAATTCTTCTGCTGACCTGTCTTTCGATGATATCATCAATGCAAGAAGATTCTCTTCAGTTATTTACAAATCATCAAGCGGTTTAGGTGATGGTACTATCAAGGACTATATCCCTAAAGATGCTGAAGATCAGTTGGAAGAAAGCGAAAGAATCAAGGCGCAGATCCTGAATATGGAAAATGATATGTGGAATTACTAGATTTCACTTGATATTTATACAAAACCTGAGTACTTTTACTCAGGTTTTTTTATTATGAAACATGTAGACTATATTATTGTTGGAGATGGATATGCGGGATTGTTTTTTGCTCATCAGTTGATTAAGCATAACAAATCTTTTGTACTCTTTTCAGAGGGGAGAAAGAGTGCTTCCCAGGTGTCTGCCGGGATTATCAATCCGGTGGTCCTCAAAAAATTTACAACCTTCTGGAAAGCACAGGAACAAATTAACTTTCTGAAAGACACTTTGAATGAAATAGAATCTTATACCGGGAAAAATTATCTCATCAATTCACCGATTCACCGGGTTTTTCATGACGGGAATGAGCAGAACCTTTGGCTCAAAAAATCAGATAACGAAGAACTTTCTAGCTTCCTTGATAAAAATTTCGATCATTTAGAGGTAGTAAAAAACGACTTTAAGACAGGAAAGGTCAATCAGTCTGCCAGACTTCAGGTAAGTGGATTTTTCGGGGATCTATTTGATTTTTTAGAAAAAAAAGAACTCTTGATTAAAGAAAAGTTTGATTATGAAAAATTAGATGCTTCTTCAGCTACTTATAAAGATTTTCAGTGTAAGCATATTATATTTTGTGAAGGAATGGGGGTGAAAGAAAATCCTTTTTTCTCAGATATAGCTGTTATTCCCAACAAAGGACATCACATCAAAGTAAAACTCTCCGAAGAAATTCCAAAAGATATTACGATCAAAAAGAAACATTTCTTGTTCCCAACAGATAACGGACTCCATTTCTATGGCGGAACCTACGATCGAGAACAGCTTCATCATCATGTTGACGAATCTGCAGTTACACAGCTTGTGAATGGACTGTCGGAAATTTATCCGTATGATTTTGAAGTTAAAGAAGTGAATTTTGGTTTCAGGCCGACAGTAAAAGACAGGAGACCTATTATCGGAAGACATGCATCATACAAAAACCTGTATGTATTCAATGGCCTTGGGGCAAGAGGAATTCTGAATGGCTGTTATTTTTCAAAAAGCCTGTATCAGTTTATTGAAGACAATATTCCGCTTCACGAAGAAGTCTCCGGTGAAAGATTCAAATAAGTAAGGTGGAAGTAATACTATTGGTCTTCAATTTATTACTGTTGCTGTGAAATTTGATGAAATACATTTAAAAAGAATTGAAACTATGAATGAAAATATCCTGGGAATAATAGCTGGAGTCCTTACTTCCATCTCCATGATCCCCCAACTGATCAAAGTTATTAAAGAGAAAAATGTAGATGATATCTCCCTGGTTATGCTCATAGTGCTTATTACGGGCCTTTCGCTCTGGGTTTGGTACGGCTTTATAAAAGATGAGCTGCCCATTATTTTATCAAATGCTTTTGCTGTTCTGGTCAATATAAGCCTTCTGATCTGCTATATGATCTATAAAAAATCTTAAGAGAATTTATAATAAAAAAAGACGTTTCGCAAATTGTAAAACGTCTTTTTTATATCGTAAAATTTTAATTTAATTATGGTTGAAGAACAAATTTTGCCAAAGGAGCCATTCTTGCCTTATTCAATGTCAGCGTATTGCCGTTTACAGAATAATTATCTGCGGCAAGTACTGCTTTTGTAAATAATTGTTCAGTTTCAAGATCCTCACAGGCCATCATCGTAGACATTCCCTGGTTGAATTTAATTCTCATCATATCAGGCTTAATCTCAAAAGTGCCTCCAAATCCATTGCATCCGGCATGACCTTCATACCTCATACCTTCCGTATTAAGCTTAAAGTAAGGATTGTTCTTGGGGTTTTTAAGCTGGATCGGTTGCCCGTTCAGTTCCGTCAGCTTCCAAGTTTTTCCTGTAATATCTGTTGGCTTTTGCTCAGTAGCTGGTGTTGTTTTGCATGCCGTAAGAAATACAAATAAGAAAAGAGCAGACAAATAATAATATAAGTTTTTCATAATATATTTTGTGTAAGGTTGGTGATTAAATTAATAAGAAGCCATTTTTGTAGAGCCGGATCCTTTTGCTTCACGTTTTGCATGGAACAGGACCATATCTACATTTTTTTTCAGTAAAGTGATATTTCCCTTGATATTTGAATACTGATATTCCTCGTTGCTAGCAGTATACTCAGGAAGCGCATCACTTTTTTTCAGATCATAGGTTTTGCCCTCCAGATGTACTGTTGCCGTACCTTTTGTATGATTGATGATGACCTCAATTTTTTCCCCATAACTGTCGGTGAAAACATCTTTTGAAGTTTCATCTTTGCTTTCCGGTACTGTCTCTGTAAGTACCTCTGCTTCTTTGCCCGGATGCTTACACGCTGTTGAGGAAAGGACTGCCAGCCCGATAAGGACCGATGTAAATAATTTTTTCATAGTGATAAGTGATTGGTAAGTGTATCATGAAATAGTGATATTAATACTATATAAATTTACAAATATTTTTAATAAATATATGTTAATTTTACATAAATTAATCTGATATTTTTATCTGTTATGCATTACAGTTCTTTACAGGCGTTTTTATAAATCATAAAAAGACCGGATTTTTAAAGATTTGTAAAGAATAAATTACCGCAAGAATGCTCTTTGAGCTGTCGGCTTTAAGAATGAAATAGTACAGTTTTTTTCATAGGTACATTTGTTGTTTTAATTGATTGCAAAAGTATTAAAATTATATGATGCTGATACCCAGTAAAAAATGATTTAAATCATGCTGTTTAGAATTCCTTCTTTTTCATATTCAGTTAAAAATAATTACTCAATTCTAGATTTCTTTGTAAATAGTTATTTTGAAACTCTTTATTTAGATTCCACAAGAACTTCAGTATTTCTAATGGCTAAATTTTTTTTCTTCAGCTAATTTAAAGGAGAGTTAAATTTTGTTAATCTGCTATGAGGATATACATATCTAAATGTACATTTGCCACTTCAAAATGAGAAACTTTCTAATATACTTTTTGACTGGCCTTTTTCTGCTCTTCGTAGTAGAAAGCAGGCTTAGCGTTAAAACACTTCGAAATGACTATGCGGGTCATGTTTCTCACCATATGCCTAAAAAAGCCAATAAGCTGAACCAGACTTTCGAAAAACTCTCTGTACAGCAGATGGCAGACAATGTAGACAATGCCAGCTTAGAGCTTACTGAAGAAGATTTTCAGCTTTCTGACACCATACAGATTATTGCTGTATTTGCAGGAGTATTCAGTCTTGTTTATATTTTTGGCCTTCGTTCCTTTAAAAGCCGAAAACCTGGTTTTCACGGTTTTCTTTCGCTCTATTCCAATGTTAAAACATTCATTCTGATCCGTTCTATCAGAATTTAAAATTCATTTTTCCCAATTTATTTTCTGTCCTCAATCCGGATAGGAAATATCCTGCGTTGCATATGCCAATAATCTTATGGCGCAGGATCTCTATTACCAAACATTCTTATTTTCAAAACATTAACGATTTATATTAAACTCTAGAATTATGATCAAAAGAGTTGCCTCAGGCATTGCGATAAGCACCCTTTTATTGACTGTTGGCTGCAGTCAGAAGAAAGAAGAAAAAGAAGAAGCCACAGTATATCCCGTCACAAGTCCTGTAAAAATGGATACCGTGATTAATAAAGAATACGTAGCCCAGATCCAGTCTGTGAAAAACATCGAAGTCCGTGCGCAGGAGAAAGGATTCCTTGAAAAAATTTATGTAGATGAAGGACAGTATGTACATGCAGGACAGACCCTGTTCAGAATTATGCCTCAGCTGTACCAGGCTGAATTATTAAAAGCGAAAGCAGAAGTAGAGCAGGCTACCATCGAATTAAAAAATGCAAGCACCCTGGCCAGTAACAACATTGTTTCTAAAAATGAAAGAGCAATGGCCAAAGCTAAGTTGGATGCTGCCAATGCTGAAATGAAACTGGCACAGATCCATTTATCTTTTACAGACATCAAAGCGCCATTCTCAGGGGTAATCAACAGAATTCCTTTAAAACTGGGAAGCCTTGTAGACGAAGGTGATCTGTTAACTTCTTTATCAGACAACACCAATGTTTACAGCTATTTCAATGTTTCAGAACCTGAATATTTAACTTATCAAACACACGCTGCCGACAGAGGGAGCAATCAGGTATCTCTGATTATGGCTAATGGCGAAATGCTTTCTCAGAAAGGAGAAATTCAGACCATAGAAGGAGAATTCGACAATGAAACAGGAAACATTGCCTTCAGAGCAAAATTCCCGAACCCTGACAAACTGCTTAGAAATGGCGAAACCGGAAAAGTACAGATGACTCTTCCTGTGCATAATGCGCTTATCATTCCGCAGAAAGCGACTTATGAAATTCAGGATCAGAAATATGTATTCATCATCGATAAAAATGGAATGGCAAAATCCAGAAATATAAAAATAGCTTACGAGCTGCCGGATCTTTATGTGGTAGCTTCAGGGCTTGAACAAGGAGATAAAATCCTTTTAGAAGGGGTACAGAAAGTAAAAGACGACCAAAAAATACAGACCAAATTCCAGGATCCTAAAAAAGTTCTTCAGTCATTGAAACTAAAAGCAGAGTAGTCTACTCGTAAAACGAAGCAGTATGTTTAAGAAATTCATCCGCAGACCTGTTCTGTCTATTGTGATCTCACTGATCATTGTATTTATGGGGATTCTGTCGCTGGTAAAACTTCCAGTGACCCAGTTTCCCTCCATTTCACCACCTAAAGTAAATATCACCGCAGAATATCCGGGAGCCAACAACGAACTATTGATTAAATCAGTAGTTATTCCCCTCGAAAGAGGCCTGAATGGAGTTCCGGGTATGAAATATATGACCTCCGATGCCGGTAACGATGGCGAAGCTTCCATTCAGATCGTATTTGATCTTGGAACAGATCCCAATGTTGCTGCGGTAAACGTTCAAAACCGTGTATCTTCCGTTGTTAACAAGCTGCCTCCTCTGGTAGTGCGTGAAGGGGTAAAAATTACCCGTGAAGAACCCAACATGTTGATGTATATTAACCTGTACAGTGATGATCCGAAAGCTGACCAGAAATTCCTTTTCAACTATGCCGATATCAACGTGATGTCAGAATTGAGAAGGGTAAGTGGAGTAGGATTCGCAGATATCCTCGGAACCCGTGAATATGCTATGCGTATCTGGCTTAAACCGGACAGGCTGACCGCTTACAATATTTCCGCAGACGAAGTGATGGAATCCCTGAACCAGCAGAGTTTGGAAGCTTCCCCCGGAAAAACAGGGGAAAGTTCAGGAAAACGCTCCCAGTCCTTTGAATATATTCTGAAATATTCCGGACGTTTCAATAATGAAAAAGATTACGGAAATATTATCTTAAAAGCAAAACCGGGCGGAGAATTTGTAAGATTAAAAGATGTGGCTGATATAGAATTCGGTTCCTCAATGTATGATATCTATTCTACATTGAACGGAAAGCCTTCTGCAGCGATCACTGTAAAACAATCCTACGGTTCCAATGCAAGTGACGTTATCAAAAATGTAAAAACTTTGATGAAAGATCTTGAGAAAAACAACTTCCCGAAAGGAATGCATTACGACATCAGTTATGATGTTTCTAGATTCCTGGATGCATCCATGGAAAAGGTTATTCATACCCTATTTGAAGCCTTTATCCTGGTAGCAATCGTGGTATTCCTGTTCCTTGGAGACTGGCGTTCAACCTTAATTCCTGCGCTGGCGGTTCCGGTTTCACTGGTTGGTACATTTGCCGTCATGTCCGCATTTGGAATTACGTTAAACATGATCTCGCTCTTTGCATTGGTAATGGCCATCGGGGTCGTTGTCGATGATGCGATTGTGGTCATTGAAGCCGTCCATGCCAAGATGGAAGAAAAAGGACTTTCCCCATTAAAGGCAACGGAAGAGGCTATGCATGAAATCAGTGGGGCGATTATCGCAATCACTTTGGTTATGGCATCCGTATTCATCCCGATTGCATTCATGTCTGGTCCGGTGGGAGTATTTTACCGTCAGTTTTCCATTACCATGGCTTCAGCGATTATTCTTTCAGGGGTTGTAGCCTTGACACTGACTCCGGCTTTATGTGCTTTGATTTTAAGAAACACTCACGGAAAAGTCAAAAAGAAAACCCCAATTACCATTTTCCTGGATAAATTCAACAATTTATTTACGAAAGGTGCCGGGAAGTATGAGAAAATGCTGAATAAAACGGTTAAGAAAAAATCCATCACGCTTCCTTTACTTCTGGCATTTTGTGCCTGTACATATTTCTTAAGCAACTCACTTCCTTCAGGATTTATTCCGGCGGAAGACCAGGGAATGATCTATGCCATTATCCAGACCCCTCCGGGATCTACTTTGGAAAGAACTAACCAGATTGCCAAAGAATTATTAAGGGAATCTGAAGACATCGATGGTGTACAGTCCGTTTCTTCACTGGCAGGATACGAGATCCTGACAGAAGGTACCGGATCCAACTCAGGAACCTGTCTGATTAACCTTAAAAGCTGGGAAGAGCGAAAAGAATCTGCTGCTGAGATTATTGAAAAGCTTGAAGAAAAAGCCAAAAATATTCCCGGTGCCAATATAGAATTCTTCCAGCCGCCTTCCATTCCGGGTTATGGTGCCGCAGGAGGTTTTGAGCTCCGTCTGCTTGATAAAGCAGGAAGTGGAGATTACCATAAAATGGAACAGGTAAGTAATGATTTTGTAAGAGAATTGAAAAAACGTCCTGAGCTTGGATCTGCATTTACATTCTATTCTGCAAGTTTCCCTCAGTATATGTTGAAGGTAGATAATGACCTTGCGGAACAGAAAGGAGTAACGATAGAAAATGCAATGGATAACCTGTCTACCTTAATAGGGTCTAACTATGAGACTAGTTTTATTCGTTTCGACAGACCTTATAAAGTGATCGTGCAGGCAGGTCCTCAATACCGGGCTTTGCCTACAGATCTCCTGAAACTATATGTGAAAAATGATAAAGACCAGATGGTTCCGTATTCAGACTTTATGAGAATGGAAAAAGTATATGGATTGTCAGAAATTACAAGACATAATATGTATAATTCTGCAGAAGTAAGTGGAACTCCGGCACCGGGATACAGTAGCGGCCAGGCTATTAAAGCAATCCAGGAGGTGGCGGATAAGACCCTTCCTAGAGGTTTTGGTATCGACTGGGCAGGTATTTCCAAAGATGAAGTGAGCAGAGGGAACGAGGCTGTGTTTATCTTCCTGGTCTGTCTCGGATTTGTATATCTGATCCTTGCAGCACAGTACGAAAGCTTTATTCTGCCGTTGCCGGTGATCTTATCGCTTCCGACAGGTATTTTTGGAGCATTCTTATGCTTGAAATTACTAGGTCTGGAAAATAACATCTATGCTCAGGTAGCCATGGTCATGTTGATTGGTCTGTTAGGTAAAAATGCGGTACTGATCGTAGAATTTGCCGTTCAGAAGAAAGCAGAAGAAGGAATTCCTGTAGCGAAAGCGGCTATCGAAGGGGCGGCGATCCGTTTCCGTCCAATCTTGATGACTTCATTTGCCTTTATTGCAGGCCTTATTCCATTGGTAATCGCAACCGGACCGGGAGCTGTAGGAAACAGGACAATTGGTACTGCAGCTGCAGGAGGAATGCTGATAGGAACTATTTTCGGACTGATGATTATTCCGGGGCTGTATTATATTTTCGGAACCATCGCAGAGAAATCGAGACTGGCAAGATATGAAGAGGAAAATCCTTTAACAGAACAAACTGAACCTTATCAACACGATAACAAACATGAAGATTTATAATAAATATATAGCAGCCATTGCTCTATCGCTTATCCTCGTAGGCTGTAGAGCTCCTATGGCCACCGTTATAAAAGATGAAGTAAAAGAAAACCTACCTCAGAATTTTAATCAGGAAGAGCAGCAGGATGCCAGTGCAAACAGTGGGACAACTCCCTGGAGACAGTTTTTTACAGATCCAAATCTGGTGAGCTTAATCGAAACCGCTTTGAAAAACAATCAGGAATTACTGATCACACTTCAGGAAATTGAAATTGCGAAAAGTGGGGTATTGGCTAAAAAAGGAAAACTGACACCAACGGTATCAGCCGGAATAGGAGCTGGAATAAAAAAAGCTGGCCGCTATACCAGTGAAGGAGCCGGTGATGCCACTACAGAAATAGAACCCGGAAAAGAAATGCCCGATCCTTTGGGCAATTTTGAAGGCGGATTAATGGCCAACTGGGAGATTGATATCTGGAAAAAGCTCAGAACTGAAAAAGAAGCGGCTGTTGCTCATTATCTTTCTACCGTGGAGGGGAAAAACTTTGTATTATCCAATCTTATTGAAGAAGTAGCGGACAATTATTATGAATTGTTGGCGCTGGATAATCAATTAGATATTATTCAGCAATATATTAAGCTGCAGGAACGAGCGCTGGAAATTTCCAAAATTCAGAAAGAAGCTGCAGCGGCTACGGAACTGGCTGTTAAGAAATTTGAGGCGGAACTGGCAAAATCAAAAGCTGCAGAGTATACAATCCGTCAGGATATTACAGAGAAAGAAAACGAGATCAATGCGCTTTTGGGAAGATATCCACAGCCTATCGTGAGAACGAAAGAAAGCTTTATGTCTACAATGCCACAGACTGTTTACACAGGAATCCCGTCTCAGTTGTTAGCTAACCGTCCGGATATCAAACAGGCAGAACTGGAATTAAAAGCTGCAAAACTGGATGTACAGGCTGCAAGAAAGGAATTTTATCCGTCACTGGAAATTTCTGCAACATTAGGATTGGAAGCCTTCAAACCTTCTTATCTGGTTAAGCTGCCGGAGTCTATTGCTTCCAGTCTGGCTGGAGAGCTTGCCGGTCCATTAATTAATAAAAGTGCGATCAAAGCGAACTTTCAGACTGCTGATGCAAGACAAATACAGTCGCTGTACGAATATGACAAAACGATTTTACATGCTTATCTGGATGTAGCGAATCTTATGTCAAAGGTTAAGAATATAGATCAGTACTATCAATTGAAGTCGCAGGAGACCAAAGCGCTTGATCAGTCTATTGATATAGCGAATCAGTTATTCAAAAATTCAAGAGCAGATTATCTTGAGGTTCTTCTGAATCAGAGAGATGCTCTGGATGCCAAAATGGAGCTGATTGAAGCTAAGCAGAAACAGCTGAGCACCGTTGTAGACATCTACAAAAGTTTAGGGGGTGGCTGGAAATAAGACATCATAATTCTATCAATAAAACAGTTAATGTTTTGAGCTGATCCCTTCGGGGATTGGCTCTTTTTGTTTTTTATGAATGAGATTTTATTGCATTTAGGATTAATTTTATTCACTGGTTGTTTGAAATAAACAGAAAATATTCTTGTATATAAAAATTTAGATTAAATCTCAAGGGTGGGACTTGAAATGCGTTAAAAAATGTTAAATTTGCAAAAATATATTAACTGACAACACCAATAGATGAAAAAACTCTACATGAGTGCATTTACTATGTGCATAGTTCTGGGCCTTTCTGCCCAGAAAGTATTGTGGCAAAAAGACATTAAGTCTTCCACCCAGGATTTTCTAAGCCAGGTTACAACAACCATTGACGGTCAATATTTAATTACAGGAAGCAGTATTCAATCCGGCTCCTCGACGGGCTCAGGGACCTCAAATAGTAAACAAAATAACGGTTACGATTTCCATTTGGTAAAATTAAATCAGCAGGGAGAAGAAGTCTGAGAAAAATATATCGCAGGTCAAAACCATGATTATCTTTCAGGTTCCGTGGCTACTCAGGATGGAGGATTTTTAATTTCCGGGACTTCATATTCCAACAAAGGTCTTGATAAAAAAGAAGATTCCAAAGGAGGATCTGATATCTGGATTATAAGATTAAATGAATTCGGAGATGAGTTGTGGCAGAAAACATTAGGAAGTTCTTCCGATGAAGAAGCCAGATCCATTATCCAAAGTACAGATTTAGGCTTTTTCTTAGCTGGTAATGTTCAGAACTCATCCAAAGGCTATGGTTCTAAAGATGTTTTAATTGTAAAACTCGATAAGGAAGGAAAAGAAGTCTCTCAATTAATTTTAGGTGGAAAAGGGTTAGATGAAGTGGAAAAAATGATTCCTACTAAAGACGGAGGAGCTTTGTTAGGAGTCTATTCAAGAAGCAATACAGGAGGTTCTAAGAAAACCGAAAACTTTGGTGAGGGTGATTACTGGATAATCAAACTTTCAAAAGATGGAAAAGTAGAATGGGAAAAGAGCTATGGAGGAAAAGCAGATGATCATTTGAGAACCTTGGCACTGACATCTACAGGGTATTTAATATGTGGAGAATCCAGATCCGAAAGATCAGGAAACAAATCGGTTGGGATAAAAGAAGGAACAGATTTATGGCTAATCTCCTTAAACGAAAGAGGTGAAGAAATCTGGCAGAAATCCTACAACTTTGGGAACAGGGATATTCTGATGGGAATGAGCGTGCTACATTCAGCAGATGACAAATCTTCCAAAGGAATTCTTTTGGGTGGTTATACCCAGGCAGAAGGACAAATACAGACTGATGATGAAACTTTTTGGATGCTCTACCTGAACCCAAGCGGGGAAGAACAATGGAGAAAGCATGTAAAAGGCGAATCCAGGAAAAGAGAAGAAAGATTATCGGATATAAAACTGAACAGGGATGGCTCAATCATTTTAGCAGGAGCCAGTGCAGAAGAGCTTGGAAAAGAGAACTGGAAGATTATAAAGTTAGGAGATAAACAACTTGACCAGCTGATAGAAAAGCAGGACATCAAGATTTATCCTAATCCTGTTTCAGATTATGCTTATGTAGAAATAGGCTTTGACTTTAAAGAAGCTGATATTATGCTGTATGATATGGGCGGAAGACAGCTTCAGATTTTAAAGACTAAGAATAAGGTGACGAAGATTAATACCCAAAATTTGATTCAGGGGGCTTATCTGGTGACGATAAAAACAGATACGAATAAAACAGCAAATGCAAAATTGATAAAAAAATAACCATGAAAAAAATATTATTTCTTTTTACTCTACTATCGATGTATGTTCAAGGACAGAATGACATTGATAAATCCTTACCCGACATTAAACCTCCATCCGCAGAAACATATAAATTCAGTGTGTATGGCTTAGATTTCAACAATTCTCCTTCAGGCGAATTTAGTTATGACTTTCCTTTTTACAGTGTAGGAAGTACCATTAGTATGCCTGTAAGTTTGGCATATAATAGTGGGGTTAAAGTTGACGATATAGGAGGAAATGCAGGAATGTCTTGGCAATTGGTTGCGGGAGGAGCAATTTCAAGAATAGTAAGAGACGAACAGGATGAAACGTCGTCATCAATATGGTTTCCTCAGACCATAAATGAAACAGCCGATGCAAATCAGATAAAAGGAGCTGCCCATCCCGATAATTCAATTGATACAGAATATGACTGGTTTAGTTTTTCCCTTTCAAATGGGCTTTCGGGTCAGTTTTATATTGATAAAAGTTTAAATATCCATTATAATGGGGGTGATGGTTCAAAATTATTAGTTACCGATAAAACAACAATGGTCACTCAGTATGGAAAAAATTTAGAATTTGTTCTTATTGATACCCAAGGAAATAAATATTACTTCGGAGGTGAAGAAAAATTCATGGAGAGAACTAAGATTAATTATAAAGGACCCGATAAATATTATACTTCAGGATGGTATTTGGCTAAAGTGATCACTAGCAAAAATGAGGTCATCAATTTTGACTATTCTGTTGAAACAGTTAGCTATTACGCTTCAATGAGTGCTTCTTTCACGGTCTCAGAAAGCTGTTGTGTTCCTAATACATATGAAAACAGTGGTGTTACAAAAAGTAAAACAACGATGATGTCATTAAAACCAAGACTGTTAACGATTGATGATGATAAAATTAAAATTAATTTTACTTATGATAAACAAAGAAAAGATTTGATTAACGGTGATGGAAAACTTCTTACTTCTATTGTAATTCTTGCTAAACAAAACAATCGCCAAATAAAAAATTACTCGTTAAGCTATGATGATGTAAATGCAGGATCAGCTATAACTTATTATGGTTTGTCCTTATCTGAACAAAGTACAGTCAATCGTCATTTTTTGAGTAATATTCAAGATATTATTTCAAATCAAAAATTCAGATTCGAGTATTATTCAAAAGAAAGTATTCCTGCAAGATTCAGTCTAGGGACAGATTTCTATGGATATTCGAATGATAAGACTAATCAAACACCTTTTGCAAATATATCAGGACAGGTTCCTAATCAAGTTTTCACTAAAACTTCGGGCTATGCTTCTGCCGATAAAGAAGTCGATCCAGCCAAAACTTATCTGGGAAATCTTAAAAGGGTCTATTATCCTACAGGTGGATATTCTGAGATAACTTACGAATCTAATAGTTCAATGGCAACAGTTGCAGTTGAGAAATCTAGTGGTGCAGGGCTTGAGGCATCAAGAAATTGTGTAGGGGCTAAAACAGTAAGTGATTCATTTACTTTTACTTCCAATGGTTCTCCAATTAGTTATGCAGCGTATGCTTCAACGGATTATTCTAATTGTGGAGAGCCTGATAATCTTCATGAGATCCATGGAATACAAATTAAAGATTTAACGACCGGTACGGTCGTAAGAGGCCAAAATATGAAATATTATGAAAATATTGAAGCCAATAAAGATTTGTGTTTAACAGCACTTCCGAGCGATCTTCGTTGCCCTGTTGAAACAGTATCAGGTCATCAATACGAAGTAAAATATTCTGTAACATCTTATTTAGCCAGAATAGACGGATATGCATCTGTAAGCTATAATTCACGAATTGAAATGGAAGATGTATTAAAACATTATGGAGGAAGCAGGGTGAAAAAAATTGAAGAAAATAATACTGAAAACGGATCATACAACCGTCTATTTTACTATAGCAAATTAGCAGATAGAAACTCTCAAAAGACAAGTATAGCAAATGCATCCACTCCCAAGTCTTTTGATTATTTGATGACAATAAGGAATTGTAAATTTGAATGTACTTCCAGTTCAGACCCAGGAAGTCTTTATTCAAAAGATCAAATTCCTGCATATCGTTTTTATAGAGATAATATTATAAGTGATTTCAATGACAGGTCCAATAAAATATTCTATCAATCAATAACAGAATTAGTTAATGGAAATAAAGCTTTTGAAAGAAATTATTTATATGAAGGAGATTCAGACCCATATCTTTATGATCCTCCAATTTTAGATGCACCACACAGTAATAATGGACAGATAAGGAGAGGGTTGGTGGAAAATGAAAAACAATTTAGTTTTAGAAATAATGATTTTCACATCTTTAGGGAAACCATTAATACATACAATATTGCTCAAAATGCAATAACATCTTTTATTTTTAAGCAAAACTTTCCAATGCCTTATGGTTATATTAATGATCCTCATAATGGTCCGATCCCTAATATATCCTATACATTTTATCAAAATTATTATGGATATTCCAAATTAATTGAAAGTCTTTCAAAAGAATATATTGAAGGGCAAGTAATGGCAACCAAAGTAAATACTGATTATAACAATTCCCAGCATTTACAGCCTACCCTACAAAAAACAACTTTCCCTGATGGAACTATTGGGGAGATAAATTACAGCTATGCCCACGAAAAAAATAATCAGCTGATGATTACTAAAAATATGATCGGTATTCCATTAGAGATTTCAACAACCCAGACTATTGGAAACAGCTCGAAAACATTGTCAAAAACTGAGACTCTTTATCCTTTAAACCAAGCCGAAGCGGATACGAAAACATCAGGATTAGTTTTACCTACTTCAGTCTTATCTTATGATTTACAAAACCCTACAGTTTCATCCACAGAAGTCACGTACGATAAATACGATTCTAAAGGTAACCTTCAGCAGTACACGACAAAAGAAGGTATTCCAACCACGATCATCTGGGGGTACAATAATACCCAGCCCATTGCCAGGATTGAGGGAGCAAAGCTAGCAGATATCCCACAGTCACTCATTGATAATATTGTGAATTCATCCATTAATGATGCTCAACTAAGTACCGATGCATCAGAACAGTCACTGATCTCAGCTTTGGATGTGTTCAGAAATAATACTGTGTTATCAGGTTATCAGATCACTACTTACAGCTATGATCCACTAATCGGAGTAAAAAGCATTACCCCGCCATCAGGAATCAGAGAAATTTATGTTTATGACACAGCTAATCGATTGAAAGAAGTGAAACAGCTGGATAAAGATACAGCTGGAAATCCTGTATATAAGATCGTGAAAGAATTCAAATACAACTACAAAAACTAACACACGATGAAAAAGATAATTATCCCGATCAGTGCATTATTTATAACGGGTTTAGCTCATGCACAGCTTTCACCGACAGAAAATTACGTCTATTCAAAAACATATCTTTCAGACCCTGCCCTTTCAACCCCAAAAACCTCAGAAACCGTTCAATATTTTGATGGTTTAGGAAGACCAAAACAGGTAGTGAATGTCAAAGCTTCACCATTAGGAAAAGATATGGTTACCCATATAGAATACGATGGGTTCGGAAGACAGGTAAAAGACTTTTTACCTATTCCACAATCAGGAACCCTGAACGGGGCTATTGTAACCACACCATTAGCCAATGCTCCATCAGTATATGGATCAGAAAAGATCTATGCAGAAAAGGTTTTGGAAAACTCTCCATTAGACAGAATCCAGCAACAGGTTCAGGTAGGAAATGACTGGACGGCTAAACCTGTTAAATTTGATTATGATACTAATATTGGAGAAGATTATGTAAGAAAATATGAAACTACTACGACATGGGTTGAAGGCAGAACCCAAACCTCTGTTCAGCTTCTTCAATATTTCCAGCCTTCACAATTATACAAAAACACGGTAACTGATGAAGACGGCAACAAAACCATAGAATTCAAAAACGGTAAAGGACAGGTTTTACTCGTTAGAAAAGTATTGAATTCCACACAGAACACAGATACCTATTATGTTTATAATGAATATGATCAGCTGGCATTTGTGATACCACCTTTGGCATCAGCTCCCACTGTAGAATCTGCTACAATGGAAACCCTCTATTATCAGTACCGCTACGATGGCAGGGGCAGACTTGTAGAAAAGAAACTTCCTGGCAAAGGTTGGGAATACATGGTGTATGATAAATCAGACCGTTTGATTTTGACTCAGGATGCTGTAATGGATACACAAAATAAATGGCTCATGACCAAATATGATACATTTGGAAGAGCGATCCTTACAGGAATTATTTCAGCAGGAGAAAGAGCTGCTTTACAGGATTTAATTAAAGACTTGGTAATTATCGAATCCAGAAATACTACAGGTTTTGCCAAAAGTGGGATGACGGTTTACTACAGTAATAATTATTTCCCCTCAGATATCCAGTCTGTATTGAGCGTTAATTACTATGATACCTATCCCCCAGGATCCTCCGCAGTCACCAATGTATTTGCACAGGAGCTTTTGACTGATAACCCGTCCAATTCGCGAACCACTAAAGGAATGCTTACTGCTTCCTATGTCAAAAATATAGAAGATGACCAATGGACAAAGAACTTTATCTGGTATGATACAAAAGGAAGAAATATAGGCTCAAGAAGTAACAACCATCTGGGAGGATATACTGTCGTTAATCATAAGCTTGATTTTGCGGGAATGGTCCTTCAGACCAACACCTATCACAAAAGACTTAGCACAGATGCTGAAAAGGGCATCGCAGAAAAATTCACCTATGATCATCAGAACAGACTTCTGACCCATACCCATCAGGTAGGCAGTAATCCTGTTGAATATCTGGCTCAGAATAAGTATAATGAACTCTCCCAGCTGGAGTCCAAAAAAGTCGGCGGAGTATCATTAGCATCCCCTTTACAGACCATTGATTATAAGTACAATATCAGAGGTTGGATGACCAATATCAATGATCCGGCAAACTTAGGAACCGATTTGTTTGGATATAAAATTAATTACAACCAGGTTGAAGGACTGGAAGTTCCTGATGCTTCTGACAGCGGACTCATGGTAAAGCCCAAATATAACGGAAATATAGCTGAAGTAGCCTGGAAAACTCTGACTCAGGAAAATGAGCCTTTGAAAAGATATGGTTATGTATATGATCCTATAAACAGGCTGACAGCAGGTTTTTATCAAAGCTCAGGAAATGAGACAGGAAGGGAATATTTTGAAAAGCTGGAATATGATCTTAATGGAAACATCACCCGATTAAAAAGATCAGAGGGATTACTGCCAGGTAGTACTACGGCGCTGATGATAGACAATCTTAAATATGACTATGTTGGAAACCAGCTTACAAAAGTTACCGAAGAACAGATTGGAAACAGCAAGGGATATCCCTATGTAGCAACTCCCACAGCCATAGGGTATGATCTGAACGGGAACATGCTGAATCATAAAGATAAAGGGATTTCATCAATCCAATATAATTATTTAAATTTACCCAAACAGATTACCCAGAATGCTCAGGTAACAAATTACGTCTACAGAGCAGACGGTGTAAAAGTGAAAAAGCTCTTTGGAGATATAGAAACCAATTATCTGGACGGGTTTCAGTATAAATCTACAAGACCATCGGAGGAAGGTTCAGGAGGGGGCTTGACTCCGGAACCAGATCCTAATGAAGTTGCAACAATTAAACTCAGAATTATTCCTACATCAGAAGGCTACTATGATGTGCTAAGCAATTCGTATATCTATAATTTTACAGATCATTTAGGAAATGTTAGATTGAGTTATACTGACACTAATAAAGATGGAATTATACAGCCGAGGCAATACCGTGTACAGCAATGTGATGGACCTTGGGATCCTTGGAATCCACCCAATTGCATAGATTACTGGAAGCCAGGTGAAATTGTGGAAGTCAACAATTATTATCCTTTTGGATTAATGCATAATTATACTGCTACCACTCAGAATGCCTATCAGTACAAGTATAACGGTAAGGAATTGCAGGAAACAGGGCAGTACGACTACGGTGCGAGATTTTATATGCCTGATATTGGAAGATGGGGTGTAGTGGATCCCCTTGCAGAAAAGATGCGTCGTCATACCCCGTATAATTATGCAGCAAATAATCCAATTTTCTATGTTGATCCTGACGGAATGTTGTCCGTAAGCTCTCTTCAGCAAATGTGGGATAATACAACTTCCTCAAGTACATGGACTAATAATGGTAATGGGACTTATGATGGTGGGGAAAATGATGATATTAGAACCACAATAAATTCTTCTAGACGAGAAGGAAATACAGAATATAAAAATGTAAATATGACTGTAACAATGAAAGTCTTAAATCTTTCAGGTGCAGATTTATCATCTACTATGTTTAGTAAATCCAAGGGTTCAGTTTCATTAAAAGAATTCCAAGGTTTAGGATATCAATCATATGGAGCTTCAATAAATTCAAGTGTTTATATTAGTTCATTTAATATTGAATATGAAGTTGTCAATAGCTTTGATAAAATTGGAAAAAATGATCATGTTATGATGATAGTAGATGAAGTTGTTGATTCAAATGCAGGTGGTGGTGATACTTTAGGTTGGGGAACAGTAGGTGGTAGAATTGGTGCGGTTGAAAATAAAACAATAGGATCTAACATATTCAATGATGTTGTAAAACATGAGTTAGGTCATAATTTAGGATTAGATCATTCAAATAGAGGACTAATGACTGCTTTTACTTCTGGATCAACATCGTTAAGTAATCCTGAGAAAAATACTATTTATATGGCTTCAGGCTTAGGTGTTATTTTATCAAATGGAATGACTGGAAAATCTTTTTCATCTCAGGCAAGTTGGCTAAAAGGATGGGATAAAACTCCTTCTGCTACATTAGCTCGAGACTTTTATAAAAAAAATGTTAAAAAATGAGAATACTAATAGTTACTAGTTTGTTATTGTATGTTTTAGTTTCGTGTAATAAATCTAATATTGTTGATAAAAAATTGTGTAAGGAATATAATATTGAACAATATAAATTTTGTATTCCTAATAATTGGGTAAACAAAGAAAATACTAAATATGATTCAAAAAATTTTTTATTTGTAAATAAAGGAGACTCAATAGTTATAAGCAGTGGTGTTACAAATATAATAGATGATCCAATAGTTGTAGACAATGAAAAAGAGAAGCAAACATTACTTGACTTTTCTAATGGAGAACTGTCATCTAAGGATATAGTAATATATAAAAATAAAGATTTTGATACATCACATTCAACCTATCTTAAAAATTATTATTACTATGATAAAATCAATAACATTGATGTATTATTGATTTTTCCCAAAAAACAAGAAGGTACTATTGGAGCGATTTTTAATAAAGAGACTAGAGGCAATAAGCTTTCTATTTACTGTAACAATCCATCCATAGAAACACAACAGACAATTAAAAGAATATTAGAAACAGTTAAAATAAGATAATTATTTACCCTTAGCTACCGCACGATTGCATCGTGTGGCAGATAATAACATAAACCCACCGCATTGCGGTGGGTTACAATTCAAAAGACCATTTAGCAAATGCAAGGGTAAGTTTTGGAAGAACCAGCACAGGTGCTCTTGAAATTGTAGACAGTAACAATTATTATCCTTTTGGATTAATGCACAATTATACTGCTACCACTCAGAATGCCTATCAGTATAAATATAATGGTAAGGAATTGCATGAAACGGGAATGTATGATTATGGAGCGAGATTCTATATGTCTGACTTAGGCCGTTGGGGTGTAGTGGATCCGTTGGCGGAGAAGATGACAAGACATAGCCCTTATAATTATGCATTTAATAATCCGATTAGATTTATTGATCCCGATGGAAGACAAGGAACAGACTGGTTTTGGGACAGTAATAAAAAAACATTTACCTATGATGCTTCACTGACTTCAGAGGAACAGTTTAATACTCTGAAAGACCAAGGTTTAGTAGAAGGGAAATATTTAGGAAAGGAAGGTAAGTTTGAGGTGACTTATGACGATGAAACGATAGGTAAAGTTGCACTTTATAGCGATGGTGATTGGTTAAATATGTCTTCAGGAGATGCAGATAGTTTTGAATATCACGCCTCTGATGGTCCTGAAAGTATGAGAGGACAATTTTTCACCAATATAGAATCCAGCAGAAACTGGGGTGTACAAGTTTTAGACAAGCCTTTTACTGTAGGCGTAGGTGGAGAACTTACAGTTGGTGCAGGAGCAGGATTTGAACTTGGATACTTTAGTGGTAATTATGACAGTTCAGTTTATTTAAATCTCTATAAATCTGCGGGATTGAATGTAGGTGGTGGTGGAGCTTATAATGAGTATACATCTCAAGATGGATATGGGCCTTTGACCACTGCAAATTTAGGAGGTAATTATTGGAATATTTCAGGAGGAGTTGGTCCAATTTCTGGAAATTATGGAGAAACAAGAAAAGAAGGAAATGGAAATGTATCAATGGGTGGAGCGAGTGTTTCTTCTGGAATTTGGAATTTTTTGAAAAGACCTAAACTTTCTTTTGGAGGTAGTGCGCAAGCCGGAACAACATATATCAACCCGAGTAAAAGAATTAGAGAAAGTGGGAAATAGAGATTTAGGATTTAAAATATTTGGAGCAGTAGCTTTTTGTATGGTTATAATTGGATATTTCTTTTATAAAGATTATCGAAGAAAAGAACCTGAAAGAATGAAAGAAAAGAATTTAAATATATCTTTTTCAGGTATTATTGACAGTATTTATAGAGATTATTCTAATCACGGAGTGACCACTTTGATTTTAAAAAATAAAAAGAAATTGAAATTTAATATGTATCAATATAGTCGTTTTAAAAAAGATGATAGCATAGTAAAGAATAGAGGAAAAGATAGCATCTATATTTATAGAAAAGGAGAAGTAAAAGCTTATAAATATTAATATAACAGAGAAGCCACCGTATTGCGGTGGCTTTTATATTACATAATTGATTGCAGTTTAGTTTGCTTAAGAAACGCATCAAGGAGAGCCCTCGCTACCGCACGATTGTATCGTGTGGCAGATAAAACAAAACCCTCGCAAAATGCAAGGTTTTTTTGTATTATAATGCGGCTACGTTTTTATTAAAGAAGTCTTTAAGTTTTTTGTGTTTTTCAATAAATAATTCTACAAAACAAGCTATCGACAAATTCATGCTGGAAAATAACAATCTATTTTTTGATATCAATTCCGGACTTTGGAATTGACAAAAGTAATTTATATCTAATGTTAGGGAAATACTTAGATTTTACTGCAATTATAGCCATTTTCTTTGGTATATTTGTTAGACAATCAACACAACACAAATCTTATCGTCATGAAAAAGTTCCTTTTAATCATTCTCGGAATCCTTGTTATTCTGGTAGCTGTACTGCTGATCAAAATGTATACTTACCCGTTCAAAAAAACGACAGCAGAAACTTCAGAAGGGTGGAAGCCTGTGAAGAACGATTCTGCCATACTTCGGTTGTCAGGAGGGATCAAAATACCTACAGTTTCTACAGGAAGCCTTGGTGAATTCAATTATACTCCCTTTGACCAGTTTAAAGAATATCTGAAAGCATCTTATCCATTGGTTTATCAGTTTACCGAAAATACCGAGATTAATACCCATGCTTTGGTTTTCCGTTTTAAAGGAAGCGATCCTTCTCTGAAACCCATCCTTTTCCTTTCCCATATAGACGTCGTTCCTCCCGGAGATGCCGATGTGAAAAATAAAGAACAGAATATTTTCAGACCTGATGACAAGCCTTTGCCACCCGTTTCAAAAGTAGCAGAAGACTGGGACTTCGAACCCTTTTCTGGGACTGTAGCCAATGGCAGAATCTATGGAAGAGGAGCCATCGATATGAAAGGAATGCTTTTTTCCCTCATGGAATCTATCAATACCATGATTAAAAGCAAAAAAAATCCTAAACGCGACATCTATCTGGCTTTCGGTTTTGATGAAGAAGTGGGTGGACAAAAGGGAGCTGTACAGATTGCAGATTATTTTAAGAAAAAAGGACTTCAGTTTGACGCAGTTTATGACGAAGGAGGTTTGATCATGCGGAAAGGAAATGTGGCTGGAGTAGATTCTGATATCGCTGTGGTAGGCTGTGCAGAAAAAGGGTTTTTATCCGCAAAAATAAAAGTTAAAGGACTTGGGGGACATTCCTCCATGCCGCCTATGGAAAGTGCAATAGGAAAAGCCGCAGTTATTATGCAGCGTCTTGAAGACGATCAGATGAAGCCTGAAATAACCCCACTCATCAAAGGCTTTTTTGACAATATCGGTGGAGCAATGCCCTGGACAACCAGACTGGCCCTTTCTAACCAGTGGCTGCTAAAACCTCTTCTTTTATCCCAGCTTACCAAAAATAATACGACCAATGCCTTAGTACGTACAACCACTGCTTTAACGATGATGAAAGGAAGCGATGGAACCAATGTTCTTTCTCCCGAAGTGGAATTTATCGTTAATTTCAGGCTCCTTCCCGGAAATACAGTTAAAGATGTTCATGATCATATTGCAAAAGCCACAGAGGGCTTCGATGTTGAGGTAGAAGATATCGACAATACAAGAGAAGCTTCTGCCGTTTCTCCTTCTAATACAAAAGGATTTAAATTAATAGAAGCCGGAGTCAGAGAGATCTATCCGGGGGCCATTGTGACTCCGTATCTTACTATGGCCGGGACCGACGCTTATAAATACCAGATCGTAAGCAAAAATATTTACAGATTCATGCCCATCAGGATTAACAGCTCAGAACAGCAAAGCATCCACAGCACCAATGAATATATCAGTATTGAAAACTACCTGAAAATGATCCATTACTTTGAATACATGATGACGAATTACGACAAATAATTTCGGGGTACGGGATGGGAGTTAGAGAGTCGGAGAGTTTGAGTGTCTTAGAGTTTCGGGATTCGAGTTACGAGGTTTAAAGTAGAAGTCGCTATTGTGTATTTCGGCATCTTAAAAGTTAACCGTTGCTGTATAAAGATTTTAAATAATTGGTTTAAGTCTTATGATCACCTTAGTCTTAGCCTCATCAAAAATCTCATGTCTGAAATCTGAAATCTTGATTCTTGACTCTTGCATCTTGACTCTCAAAAAAAAAATAACACGTCAAGTTTTGTCGCATTACAGCAATAGCTTTGTCATATCAAAATTACAGAGCTATGGAATTGCCGTTTTACTTAACATTTAAAGAATTTGAAAGCCATTATTACGATACCCTTGAACAATGGTTTGAAAAATATCATAACGCCAGCGAAATTGATTATCTGAAGGCCCTTGCAGATCTTTACAGCCCTTATCTGTATTATAGCTTTGCGGACGATAAGCTTTTGGCTGATGCTTCCATGGAAATCAAAGATTGTTTTTTGCCTTATCATGAAAAAATCGGAATTTCTTTTTGCACCAACTGTGAAAATGAAAAACATTTCAAAGCAAAAGGGATGAACCATATATTTGAGTGGAAAACCATCACCATGATGGAATACGCCCAGCATATTCTGGACAAAATCAACAGATACCTGTTAAAAAACGATAGCGTTCTGGACGGAAATAAAACAATCCTGGATTATATCAACGACTGTGAGGTTGTTACCGCAAGGGAAGGCGCAGGATACTGTGTGAATTACAACAGGCATCAGGCTGCAGTTCCTTTTTTGAAGGCTTATCTTCCTTGCTACGGACAGACGGTGGATATTGCAGTATATCGGGATTTTATTTTTTCTGTCGTGCAGGTCGCAGAATATATCGATAAGAAACTGAAATCCGTACAGGCCTTTGAGCACACGGTTTACGCTAAATTAAAATCAGAGGCCAAGTTCAAAGTACAGATGAGCCATCAGTTTCTCACGATCTGCAATTAAATTTTACACCAAACATTCATATCTAATTATATTGATGGAAGAGTTTCAACAGTTTTCCAGACAAATCCTGGCAGAAATGCCGGGATTTTGTTTTATTTCGCTCATTATTTAATAGCATGAGTAAAATAAAAAAGCCTTAAACAATTAAGTTTAAGACTTTTATCTTTTTGCAGAGAGGAAGGGATTCGAACCCTCGATACAGTTACCCGTATACTACCTTTCCAGGGTAGCTCCTTCAACCACTCGGACACCTCTCTATTTGAGACTGCAAAAATAGGGTAATTTCTGGAATCTGCAAATATTATTTAAAATTACTCAGTAATTTCTCCACAAAGGCTCTTCGTGAAGTTGTCTGCAAAGGTTCCGGAGTAATTCGGATTGTCTATCAGGTGCATCGCTTTACTGATGGCACTTTCTGCTGTCATATCTTTTCCGCTGATCGCTCCGATCCTTGAAAAAATATTACTGTTTTCATACTTTCCGAACGAAATACCTCCTGAAATACACTGACTTACCACAACGATTTCTGTTCCGTTATTTCTGATTTCCTCAAGCGTTTCCTGTGTTTTTTCACTGCTGAAAATAGTTCCCGAACCGAAAACCTGAAGAATAAGAACCTTCATTTTAGGGATTTCTTTAAAATGGCTCAGATGCATGCCCGGAAAAATTCTCCAGAAAAGAATATCTTCAGAAATATGTTCATCTACATGAAATTCTATATCAGGATCACACCGGTAAAGATTATCCTTAATGATATTTAAATGAACGCCGGATTGTCCCAATATCGGGTAATTCGGACTCGCATAAGCATCAAAATACTCCGCAGAATATTTCAATGTTCTGTTCCCTCTTAATAATTTATACTCAAAATAAACAGCAACTTCCTGAATAACCGCTTCATCATTTTCATAAAGACTGGCATAATAAAGGCTTGTCAGAAGGTTTTCCTTCGCATCCGTTCTCAGATCTCCGATCGGAAGCTGTGAGCCCGTCATGATTACAGGTTTTCTCAGTCCTTTCAACATAAAACTTAAAGCAGAAGCTGTATAAGACATCGTATCCGTTCCGTGAAGGATCAAAAAGCCGTCATAGAGTTCATAGTTTTTGAGAATATAGTTGGCAATAACCTTCCATTCCTCAGGTCCCATATCCGAAGAGTCCAGCGGTTTGGCAAATGGATGCACAAATACTTCACATTCCATTAATTTCATCTCAGGCATTTTTTCGAAAATATTTCCAAAATCAAATGCGCGGAGGCTTCCGGTTTCATAATCTTTTTCCATACCGATGGTTCCCCCGGTATAAATGAGCAGGACTTTTCGTTTCATGAATTACTTTTTTCTAAGAAATTGAGCCTCGTTCAGGTTCATAGCTCAAAATTACGTTAATTTGCAAAGATTTGAAAATGAATGGAAGATTTAGCGCAAACTTTTGAATATTTAAAGCAGTTTTTAACAGAGGAAAGACTCTCAAAAATAGAACATTTCTCCAAAGAAAGTTCCGATTTTGTCCTTCCTGTGATGGATGATGTCTACCAGTTCAGAAACGCAGCAGCTATTATAAGATCAGTAGAGGCAAATGCTTTTCACAAAGTAGTGGCTATGGAAGAGGAAAATGTTTTTGATCCCAATCTTACAGTGACAAAAGGTGCCGAAACCTGGGTAGAAGTGGAGAAAATGCCTAAAAATATGGCTTCATTGCAGAATATCAAAGACAGAGGATATAAAATTCTGGCTGTATCCCTTGAAAAAAATGCAGTCATGCTTCCCGATTATCAAATCACAGAACCTATTGCTCTTGTATTTGGAACTGAGAAAGAAGGCGTGTCAGAAGAAGTCTTAGACTTTGCAGATGAAACACTGGCTATTCCGATGTACGGTCTGACGAGGAGTTATAACGTTTCCGTAGCCGCAGGTATCTGTATGTACGAACTGAAACAGAAACTGATTAAATCAGGTATTGATTATAAGTTGAACGAAGAAAAACTGATGAAAATGAAGATCCGATGGGCAGTCAATTCAATGCGAAGCGGCCAGCAGATTTTCGAAAAATATCTTAAAGACCATAACCTGGAAATGTAGGGAATTTGTTAATTTATTGATAAATAGATGCTCCTAACTTCTAACTTTTCATCATATTGAAATAATTCCACGCCGCCACAAATACACCCGCCGTTTCCGTTCTCAATCTTTGATTTCCAAGTGAAACTGCTTTTACATTAGTGTCGGACAGAAATTGAATTTCCTTTTCAGAAAAATCCCCTTCAGGGCCAATCAAAAAAGTGATCTGTTCCAGAGCGGGAATGTGGTTAAGCTCAATCCTTTCAAGATTTTCATGACAGTGCGCTACGAAAGTATGCTGCGGGTCAATGTTTTTTAAGAAATCTGTAAGCTTCACCGCATCATTAATGACAGGGAAATGGAATCGCAAACTTTGTTTGGAAGCAGCAACAGCCTGCTTTCTGAGCTTATCAATATTAATAATTTTACGTTCAGTTTTTTCTGTAATAATAATACTGATCTCTGAAATGCCCATTTCCACAGCCTTTTCCACAAAAAACTCGATCCTGTCGATGTTTTTCGTCGGAGCAATGGCAATATGAAGTCGGGGATTAAAATCCGGAGTATTGGTTTTAATTTCAGAAACTTCTAAGCCGGCCTTTTTCCCTTCGATAACTAATTTTCCGGAAGCAATATTTCCTTTTCCGTCTGTTACGTGAATTTCTTCACCATCTTTCATACGGAGAACTTTCACAATGTGCTGTTGTTCTTCATCATTAATTATTGCTTTTCCGTTATTGATTTCGCCAAAAAAAAGTTTCATATATTGATATTTAGAATGCGCCTGAATTTTACTGATAAGTGAAGTGATGATTAAAAGGTAATTTCATTATCGCTTATAAATGCTACACCGGTTTTTATCGTGGTATAAATATCGCCTTCACAATCTCTATATGAACATGCGTAAATTTCTTCAACCCACTTATTATTCATAAAAATTAAATTCAAATATTCGTTTTTTCTTAAATTATTTTTGATGGATAAATAATCTCCTTCTTTGGGTTCGTAAGTAAAACTAAATACATTTTCTGAATTGATCTTCTCTATGATCTCTTCCTTTATATTTTGAACATATCCAATTTCTGAACTTATCATTAAATAATCTTCGTCCTCAGATTTTTCTGTCACTTCATTTTTTCCTATAACGGTTTCTAAAACCCAATAATATTTTGAGTTCTTTTTAGAATGTGTTCCCAGTATTTTTTCTTCTAATAGTATTTTCATAAATCATATTTTGCAGTTGCGGAAGTTCTCAGATCCGTAAATTCACCTCTTTCAAACTTCAATTGAGCAACCATGGCAATCATCGCAGCATTATCAGTTGTATATTCAAATTTTGGAATGTAGATATTCCAGCCTAATTTTTCATGATTGTCCTCCATTACTTTTCTCAAAGCAGAATTGGCAGAAACTCCACCGGCGATGGCCACCTCTTTTATATTCAATTCTTTGGCGGCTTTTTCAAGTTTAGTCATCAGAATTTCAATGATTGTTCTCTGAACAGAAGCACAAAGATCATTCAGATTTTCTTTAATAAAATCCGGATTTTTTTTCACCTCTTTCTGAATATAATAAAGAACGGAAGTTTTGATCCCGCTGAATGAATAGTCATAGCCTTCCATCTTAGGTTTGTTGAATGTAAAAGCATCAGGATTTCCTTCCTTAGCCAATCGATCTATAATAGGCCCGGCAGGATAATCAAGGTCGAAAATCTTTCCAATCTTGTCAAAAGCCTCTCCTGCAGCATCATCTATTGTTTTTCCGATAATTTCCATATCAAAATAATCCCTTACCAATACAATCATCGTATGACCTCCGCTTACCGTAAGACACAGAAAAGGGAATTGAGGCGGCATAGGATTTGCATCTGCAATGAAATGGGCTAAAATGTGTGCCTGGAGATGGTTAACTTCAATTAATGGAACATTTAAGCTCATTGCCAAAGACTTAGCAAATGATGTTCCTACAAGAAGTGATCCCAAAAGTCCGGGACCGCGTGTAAATCCTATAGCTGAAATAGCATTTTGTTGTATATTTGCTTTAGTAAGAGATTTTTCAACAACGGGGATTATATTTTGTTGATGCGCTCGCGATGCCAGTTCCGGGACCACACCTCCATATTCTTTATGGATGGCCTGATTCGCAGCAATGTTGGACAGAATACAGTTTCCCTTGATGATAGCTGCTGAGGTGTCGTCGCAGGACGATTCAATACCTAAAATTATAGAGTCGCTCATAATAATGGCAAAGTTAGAGAATAATAACGAGAATGAGAATAAAAAATCGGTAACTGAGAACCTAAGTGATCAGGTACAGAAGACTGTTGGGGATGTAGAAGGGGCTGTAAAGGAGACCGTTAAAGAAGCGTCTGAACTGGCATCAGATGCTATTCATCATCCTGTAGAAACGGCTGAAGAATTTGGAAAGCAGGCTGTAAAAGATGTCACCAGCTATTCCTGGTGGGCAAAGCTTCTCCTGATCCTTTTCTGGTTGGGAGTTATTCTTGTTGGAGGAATACTTACTGCCATTAACCTTCCGGTAACCAAACGATGGGCAGCCAATCAGGCGCTTCAGATCGTAAATAAAGACTTTAAAGCAGGGATGTCTACAGAGAGTGTAGAAGTAGATTATTTTGGAGACGTCACTATAAAAGGATTAAAAATAAAAGACTACAAAGGCCTGGAATTTATCAAAGCAAGAGAATTTCGCGCCAATTCAGATTGGATGTCTCTCGCTTACAATGCTATTTCAGGAAACAGTAATTCACTAAGCTTTAATTCCCTTACCCTGGTTAATGCAGATGTAAAGGTGATCACCTATAAAGGGGACAGTATTTCCAATTTTATCAGATTTACACAGCTTTTCGACAGTGGGAAGAAAAGAGATCCTAAAAAGCCTCCTTTTCAGCTCGATTCCCGGGTACAGATCATTGATTCAAAGGTGTCTATTGTAAGTCAAAATTCTCCGGGAGAACCTGGAAAATGGCTTACTGCCACAAATTTTAATTTAAAAGCACCTAATGTAAAGGTTAACGGGGCCAATATTTCGGCACTGATCAATAATATGTCCTTCGTCACTAACAGATGGGGGAAATCTCATTTTGTAGATACTTTTTCTACTGAACTTTCTTTAACACCTGAATTTCTGTCACTAAAAGACCTTACCCTGAATACTGATCATTCACTGCTCCAGGGAAATATCAAATTTAATCTTCATGACGGTTCATGGGCAGATTTTGCAGACCGTGTACGCTGGGATATGGAAATCCAGCAGGGAAGTCAGCTGAGCGGATATGATATCAGTTATTTTGTGACCAACTGGGATAATTTTAAGCCATTCAACCTTGCCGGGAAAATGACCGGTCCTTTAAATAAATTTCATTTAGAGAATTTCCTGATCAGAAATCCTGACGTCAATATCGCAACCAAAACAATGAAGGTCGACAGACTGCTGAAAGGAAATTTTGCCATTGAAACGAACGATCTTTCTACCGATTTTACTTATAAGGATCTAAAAGCCATGATGCCTTCATTTATTTCTAAAAAGATGAAGAACTTTGCTGATGATTTCGGGAAACTGAAATATAACGGAGCAGCAAGGGTAACTCCTGAGCAGGTTTACGTTTCCAGTGGAAACCTGATGACAGGAATAGGGCAGGCCAAGATCTCCAAACTTTCACTTACCGCATACAGTACGGCAATGCCTAAATATTCGGGATATCTCGAAGTAAAAGACCTGAATACCTCTGTCATCACCAAGAATAAAAGCGTTGGCCTGATCTCCGGTAAATTTGATCTTAACGGACAGAGTTTTGACGTGAATACAATGCGTCTGACCACGAAATCCCAGATCACCAGCATCGAAATTATGGATAAGCAGATCAGTAATGTGTATCTTGACGGATTGCTGGATCATAAAAAATATAATGGACTTATCACCGTGAATGATGAGCAGGCTAAAGCAACGATTAAAGGGCTTATTGATTTCAGTACCTCAAGGGTCGCGATGAATGTAAATGCAGATGTCACTTCTCTGAATATGAATTATTTTACCAATAAACCGGGAAGCCAGATCGTGAGCGGACGGGTGGAAGGTAAAATGTCTATGTCTAATATTAACGATTTGACTTTAGATGTGGATGCCAATGATCTTCACTTTGCCACAGCCACACAAAAATACATTATTCCAAACGCCAAGCTGAAAACTTTTGTGGAAGCTGGCGGACGTGTCATTGATGTGGATGCACCTGGCGCTGCAAGTGGTAAAATATCAGGAAGATATAACCTTGCCGATCTTGCGGGTATGGTAGAGAATGGAATCGGAAGAATTCTCGTAGGCCCACCACCGAGAAAATTATACAGAGGTCAGAATTTTAAAATGAATTTTGATGTTCAGCAGGGCGTTGTGAATTATTTCCTGCCCGATCTGAAGCTTCCGCAGGGTGCTGTGATAGAAGGAGAATACAATGGAGATTCAAATGATCTCATCCTGAATCTGGATGCAGCCTCTCTGAAGTATATTATGACGAAGAAGGAAGAAATTTCGGATGCAGACAAAGCTTTGGCCGCCGCCAATCCTGAATACAAAATTAATGACAGAAATAATATTTCCAGAGACAGTGCGATGATCGACAGCGTGATGGTGAGGATCAATACGGCAAACCTTAATGAACAGCTGTATGCAAGGGTCAGCAAACTGGTATACAATAACAATATTATTAAGGATTTTGAACTTAAAGGTAAAAATGAAAACAATACGGCTCTTCATCTGACCACTACCTTCAAGCATGGAAGTCCTGAGGATGATTTGAATGATAATCTTAAAGCTTATGCTATTAACGTAGATCAGTCTACGAATGCTGCCGGGGATTACGTTTTCAGGTTTGAACCTACAGAAGTTAAATTTAATGAGGTGACTTGGGCAATAGATACAAGCCCCGAACTGGATCATTCCATTACTTACAGAAAAAACGCAGGAGATTTCGATATCAGGAACCTGCGTATATATTCAGATAAAAGTGCCCTGTTTATTAAAGAGGCACAGTTCAAATCCGCCAAAGACTTTTATTTAGACGCAGAGATTAACGAATTTGCTATTGAAAAACTTCTTGAAATGCAGTCCGGAGGAAATCCTATGGGAATAAAAGGCCTGGCAAACGGAAGTGTAAAGATCAAGATGGATAAAAGCACTTTGCAACCAATTGTAGATCTTACTGTAGATAATATTGTGATGAACGGAAACCAGATGGGTGACCTTACTATTTCTGCTACAAACGGTTTCTCTCTGAATGTGTATGACGTAGATGTAAAGGTAGCTTCAGCAGGAGTTCTTGGAAATAACAACCTTCATCTGACTGGTACCGTCAATAATAACACTGCTTCTCCTACAATTGATCTCACTGCAGAAATGCGGGATTTTGACCTTGCTTTTACCCAGCAGTTTGTTCAGACTGTTTTCGGAAATATCAGAGGGAAAGCTACAGGTGATCTGAAGATCAACGGAAAGTTGAGTGATCTTGATTATAGCGGGGATATTGCTTTAAAAGGTTTCGGTTTAAAGCTCCTGTTTACCGGAGTAGATTATTCATTTGATGATACGGTGATTCCGCTTTCCCGTGGACTTGCCATTCTTAACAATATTGAAGTTCATGACGGAAGATCGAATTCTAAGGGAACAATTTCAGGTGCAATCCAGTTTGAGACAATTTCGTCAATGGGGGTCAACCTCGTAATGAGGGCTGACAATCTTCTTATGCTGAATACGAGCCAGAAAGATTATGACCTGTTTTGGGGAAGGGTTTACGGTCAGGGAGATCTCTATGTAGACGGACCTGTTTCCGGATTGAGTATTTCAACTCCTAATATGAAAGCCCTGAACGGAAGTAATTTTACCTTTAATTCCAGCTCGACATCCAATGTTGAAGAATTTAAAATGCTGAGATTCCTGAAAGAAGGAAAAGACGGGCTTATCACGCTGGAAGAAAAGAAGAAGACGGGAGCTAATATGCGCATCGACTTCAGTCTTGATGTGGATAAAGGAACTACGGTGAATGTTCTGGTGGGTGATGATGTAGGTAATATCACTGTAAAAGGAACTGCAGACAGGCTGAGGTTCCAGATGGGGCGACAAGGCAACATTGCAATGAATGGTACTTATAAGGTAGATAACGGAACATTTGTTTCCAAAGCTATTCTTAATAAGACCTTCCAAATAGAAAAGAACAGCAGCATCAGATGGGATGGTGATGCGATGAAGCCGGCACTCGATATTACAGCCAATTATGTGAGAATGGTTTCCAATGCAGGGGAATATTTAAGCATGGGGAAACTGCAGCCGATCAGTGTACTGCTTCAGGCCAATATTACCCAGTCTCTCATCAATCCTAAAATTGATCTGAACGTGACTGCCCTTGATGTTTCCAGCCAGGTAAAAGAAACATTGGCAGCTAAGATGAGCCAGGAAGGTGAAAAAGTGCTTCAGTTTGGTTCCGTCCTGCTGCTGAGCACATTTAATGTTTCGAACAGTGGAGGAGTGGATTTTGATGTGGCAGGTGTAGCGGAATCTTCCGGATACAATATGCTTCTGAAACAGTTGGGATCAGTTCTTAATACAATGAGCAACGAATTCCAGATCGATTTGAATTATGTAAAAGGTGACCAAAATTCCAACACTGGTGACCGGGCCAATGCCGGGGTGAGTGTGGCCCTTTCACCAAGGGTAAATATTAAAACCGGACTGGGAATTCCGCTGACAAAAACAGAAGGTACACAGACCAATTATCTTTCTGGTGAGGGATCTATTGAATATGATATTTCTAAAAAGAATGATGGAAGTCTTGTCCTAAGAGGGTATTCCAAGCCTACCAATATTGGGATGGTAAGTACCAATGGTTCTGCAAATCAGGCCTATGGTGGGGGAGTTGTGTGGAGCAAAAGCTTTAATTCTCTCTTTAAAAAGAGGAAAAAAGATAAAAAACAGTCAGAAGCTAAAGCAGAAATAAAAACAGATTCTACAAAATCGACTAGTAAATAATCGTAATATTTTAATGATTTTTATCATCCGTGTTAATTATTGTTAATGTTTGATATAATTTTTTTAGTTAAATTATTTTTTATAAATTTGCAACAAATACATAGATTTTTTAAGAAAATTGTAATTTAACTAATATGAACTATCAACTGGACGAAATAGACAAGAAAATTCTTGATTTCTTAGTCGAAAACACAAGAATGCCTTTTACTGAAATTGCAAAACAGATGGATGTTTCTGCTGGAACAATTCACGTAAGAGTGAAAAAAATGGAGGATGCAGGTATTATTTTGGGATCATCTCTTAATATCGATTATGGCAAGCTGGATTATCACTTTACAGCTTTCATTGGAATCCTTTTGACAAAATCAAACCGCACTCAAGAGGTATTGAAAGAGCTTTCAGTACTTCCAAATGTAATCGAAGCGAGCGTTATTTCCGGAAAATATAACATTTTCTGTAAAGTAAGAGCTAAGAATACGGAAGATGCGAAAAGAATTATCTATCAGATAGACGACATTCAAGATGTAATGAGAACCGAAAGTATGATCTCTATGGAAGAGTACTTGAGCGACAAAAACAGATTGATCAACGCTATTTCTATATAATTCAAATTTTAAACGAAGATTATATTAAAGAACTTATGAATATATTCATAAGTTCTTTATTTTTGTAGCTATGGAAGAATACAGTTACTTTGACGAGGATCCAAAGAAAGGATGGGGCTTTATTTCAGCATTTGCAGCATTAATGCTGTTTACTATTATGGGGTTGGGAATTGATATCGATGAATATCTTCAGCATGAATATCTTCAGATTCCGAGATGGTATTTTTTTGTTATTTTTTCTATTGATGCTCTGATGATGCTCGGGCTTATCCTGATGTTTTTCTATAGAAAAATTGGGATTTTTATGTTTCCTGCATTACTGGTACTGCATTTTTTTATGCATAATTATTACCTGTCCACATTCTTGTATACGGATGTAACCAATCTTTTCCTGTTTACGGGCTTCGGGATGCTGGCAATTATTCCAAAATGGAAGTTTTTCCGCTAGAGGGCTGCATTTAGATTTATTTGCTGCTCATAAAAGCGTATTGCCTCTTGTTTTAAAGGATTTTTGCTCCATGTTTCCCACTTTCCTGTATAAGGGTCATAACCGCATTTCAGAGGCTTAGAAGTGTCTAATCCTTCACTATTTGTATGATTTCGCTCCGTATAGGCTCTGCAGTCTGTACAAATGTACCTGAACTCACAGTCTTTACAGATTTCTATCTTATCTTTGGTGAGATTCCAATATTTTCTGAATCCCGGCTTTATCACTGCATCTTCAAGACTGGTGTCGTTGATGTTTCCAAAGCTTTCAGCCATTAAAGGGCAGTTTTTGATGTTGCCGTTTATATCTATTCCTATTTTTTTGTGGAGACAGGAATTATGATTTACGGCTTCTGTTACTTTTGAAATATTAGTGTTGAAATATTTTAGATCTACTTTTCCGCAGGAGGAAATTTTTAAATTCTCTTGGCTAAACTGCAGAGAGAATCTGAAAACATCTTTAGGTTTAACAGGAGCTTTTGGGCAACTGTAGAATACTAAGCTGTAAATTCCCGTTAATGTTTGACTAAGGTGATTGATAAACTCCTCATCTACATTGTCATAGAACGGTGAAAATATTTCGATACCATTTAAAACAGAGCCTTCAAATTGTAAATCAATGCTTTGAAACTCATTAAGAGAAAGTTTTTTATTACAGTAAATGACAAGATACTTTACTCTAAGGGTTTCTATAGATTCTTTTATTCTATCCAAAACTGATGTATCGCTGACCTCTATAAAAATATTTGAAATTTCACTGGGTTCAGAGAATTTATAGGAAAGTGACGGAAAACTGCCATCCCAATTTCCTTCTGTTATAAAGCCATATTCTTTTTCAAGGAGCAGCTCTATATATTCATGCATGAATTTTTGTGATTCTGCATCATAACTTCCAAGGATATTTTCAATAGATTTACTTTTCAGTTCCTCTATAATGTCATAAAATTCTAAAGGATATAATTCAGAAATGTTTCTCTGAAGATCTGAGATTAAAATACGACTGGCGCCTTTTGTGACAAGGATATTGCTGAATAAATTAAAATATGTCATATCAGTCTTGTAAGCTGTTTTAATGGTTTCTCTCTCACATGATATTCAGTCTGATATTTTTCAGATGGTTTAAAGTATAGCATGTTGCTGTGAATTTTGCTGACATTTTTTGTTTTAAAAACCTCAAGATATTTGAATGTAAGAGGCAGTTTATGTTTTTCGTTATACAGATTTTTCATAGATATTCAGCGATTTTTTGTTCCAGAGAATAGTTGCATGTATTGGACATTCCTGTAAACTGTCCAATCGGGTTGATTTCCAGAAAATAATGTTTTTCTCCTTTCTTTATAAAATCCAGGGAGCCTGAATTCAGATCTAAAGCCTGCATTAATTGGCGTATCCTTTCCTCAAGATAAGTTGGAAGGTTGTAGGGAACATTCCTGTTCGGTTTTGTTTTATTATACTTTCTGAAATCCACTTTAGTCTGTTCATCATTTTGTGAGAATATGGCCATAGACCAGCAGCGATCATTTAGATAAAAAGTTCTTACTTCAAATTCTTTCTCAATTTTTTCCTGGAAAAAAGTAATAAAAAAAGGGGTTATTTCCTTTTGTTCAACAATTGATGTATACATAAAACCACCGGAGTTTTTCTTTATTTCATCCAGCATTACATTTCCGTTCAGTGTTTTTATAATGGTCTTTTCTATTTCTACTTCGTCAGTATCTTCTGCCAGAAAATATCCGGGAACATCAAAACCAATTTCTTTTGCTTTGTCGAGCACAATCAGTTTGTTGACATCACTATTACTTTCCTTATTGATGTGTCTTTTGGATTCAAGTGTTTTTCTGATGTAATCTTCAAGCCAGTATTGTGTCTCATTCATATTCAGGTTAATAGATTTGTTGACATATTTTAAACGTTTAAAAGCCAATCTGCCTCTTCTGTACCAGACACTTTTTATTTCATCAAGAAAGAAAGTATTGCGGTAGCTTTGAAGTAAAATTCTTTTTTTCTGAAGTTTAATTTCAAAGAATTCATCTTCATGTACACGGATGAATTTTTTATTCATTACGATCAGCTGTTTAATTACCTCGGTAGTTGTAATTTCATTATTTTGAGAGATAATCAGTATCATGCAGTGTTTTTATGATTTAATTAAGGGATAACTATTATATCCTTATCCTATTTTGAATTTATTTTTTTTCGAAAATCTTTAGTTATTTTTGAAGAATATTTGAGAGTGGGAAATCCCACTGTTATCCGGTTTTTATCTATTCTTGCAGAATCTGATACAGTAAAATTAGGAGCATCGAAATGGTTGAATATACCGTAAACAGTTTGTAAATGATGGATGTATTGATATTTGTCAACTATTTCTATATACTCTCTAGGGGTACATTCACCTGATCTTACATATTCCAGTAATTTTGTCCTGAAGTATTCATAATGCTCTGTTCCTGCCATATGATTGAGAAGAATGCTCATTGGCATGAATTGATCATTGTTGCCATTGAGTCCTATTTTTTGTTTTGACGGAAAACCATAGTTTTTTAATGTCCAGATCAAAAGTTCAGCATTTTTTTTGTCATCTTTTACTACAGTTGGGCCAATGCGATCATTATACTGGTCCCGTTTGAATGCAATACTGAAAGAATCTATCAGTATTTTGTTTAAGCCTCTTTTCCATTGAAGTACTTTCTGTTCAACAGTAAGACTGTCAATCCCGTATTTTTTGTAAAGTTTGAAAAAATCCCGATCTTCTCTTTTGTATTTCCAGTTGGGTGCCGACTGAGCTATAAGTTTGTCCAGACTTTTGATACCACCAAATTTTTTATGGAATTTGTCTGCATACCTGATGTAGGTTTCATACTCTTCCAGCCTTTCATTCTGGGCGGGAGGATATTTCCTGAATAATTTTTTATATTGCCGGATCGTTGCTAAAGTATCTTTATGAACTCTATGTGCACTGTCAATGGCATAGACCTTATGATAATAATCTATATAGTTAAGCTTTTTAGTTTTACATGAAATAAAAGCTAGCGTAATCAATATTAAAAAAAGGCTATATTTCATTATTATAATTCTTTATATGAAAAAATAGAGGGGGAAATCCCCCTCATATTTAGTCAACTGTTACTGTTGCCACTTGTTTCCCATCATTACAAATTGCTGTATCACCTGTGTTCCCAGGCTGACCATTTGGACCTGTTTCAGAAGTAGTTCTTACATTTGTTTCAGTTCCACCTGTAATATTTACCAGGTTGCTCATTTTTTTGTTTTCCAATGAAGAAAAGTTCTTCATACCATTTAATTTTTTCATAATTGAATAATTTTTTGTTAAAATCTGTGTTGTCATATAAGCCCTGACATGGGGTTTGTCATTCTTTACTCCATCCCATACTGTACACTTACAGGCGAAATATCGAATTTCAATCAACGTTGATTATTTCAAAACTATAAATAATTATATCTCTTTAATGTGAGTAATTTGTAATTTTTTTGTGAATTTATAGACATATTGTACATGTTTAAATAAATCTTAAAAAATACCGGGTCGGGTAATTTTATCCATTACAGACTGTGAAATTTGAGTTTGAACATTATAAAATTGAATCATTAAATAAATAATCTGATATCACTGCTGTACATGTTAATGACGTATTGTACATACAAAAAAATGGTTTATAAAATACATTAAATCATGACTGGAAGATTTATTTTTTCATCTATTTTTGCATACTAACAACAGCATCAAAACTTAAATGACAAAATCAATGTATGAAAACCTCAAACAACTCAATATGGAGTTAAAAAATCATCTTGAGGAAATTAGGAACGGACTCATTAAAGATCTTGTACAAATGCTTAAAGGAGAAAATGTAGATTTTCTCAGTGGAAAGACTAAAACAGATATCAAAGCCCTATATTTTGAATATGAATACGATTATTTAGATATTGTATTCTGGGCTGAAGATCAAAAAGGAGATATTATTACCCACACGGCGGCTCCGTCCTGCCAAAAGAAAAAACAGGCCGGTGAAAGTGAAGAATGGAATTCTTTTCTTCCGGAAAAAATATGGACACAAGCTTCGGATTTTCAGGAGAAATATGAGGAAGAAGATGACTTCGATGATTTCTGGGATGAATATAATGATGAAAAATACAGATTGTTTGAAAACTGGTTCTTTGAATGCTGGAAAAAAGCTGATGAACAATCAAAAGCTACAGTTGATGCCTATTTTTCAATTCATGACAGCTACTTCAGAACAGACCTGAATACTTTTAAAACTATTAATAACGATGAGATTGCAGAACGTTATAAAAAATAATTAAACATTAAAATACATTACTATTTATTATGAACACTTATCAATTCTACAAAAAAGAAGGAAACCTTTTTATCTTCAAAAACCAGCCCATATTTAGTGCGGTATTGGCTATTCTTATATTTATTGCTGCAGGGTTTGCTTATAAATATAATTTCCCTCTATTGGGCCTATTCTTAATTGTGGTTGTAGGACTGATCATTGCTAATTTTTTTGTAAAAAAGTTTGTGATCGATCCGCAACAGCAGACCATTACCTGTAAACCCAGTGTTTTTGTTTCTACAAAGACCTATGCTTTCCAGGATTTTATAAATTTTGAAGTTTTGACGACGAAATATCTTGGGTTCATTCCTATGAATGTATTTCTAAATATTTATTTTGAGGTTAATGGAAAAGAACAGAAATTTATGATAGGGCAGGCCCTTACCCATAAAGCAATACAAAAAATGGTGAACGAAACCGAAGATATTATGGGTTTAAATGAAAACTTGCGATGAATACCAAAGACAGATATAAATTTGAAGATAATGGCAGTGAAATAAGTTTTATGCCTAATTACAGCTTCCTGCGTACTTTAAGATGGTGGTTAGGCGTTGGAATTCTTGCAATTCCGGTGATGTATTATTTCAGAAATATACTATCTGAAAATACCTTTACCATTGCTTCTGTTATATGGGGAGTCTATATGGTTTATTTCTTATGGGATCTTCTTTTTAAAGTTCCGGTAAAATATATTTTCGATAAACGGGAGAAGAGCATTTATAGAAGACTCTTTATCACTAAAAAAATCATGAGCTTTGATGAGATGATTTATTTTATTAATGATGAAAGTGGTGCCTACTCTTATGTTATCGGAAAAAAAAGGAACCAGTTTGTTAAAAACTACAGAATCAGCAATTATTTTTCAGGTTCTAAGGCATCCAGGGTAAAAGAAGAGGAATTCCTGGAAAATATATTATATCCTGTGCTTGATGTACTTGATATTCCTATAAATAGGCCACAATAATATGATCTAAAATGAATACTGTAGCCATTTCTCCTCCTCTGGAAGGGGTGACAAATCAAAGATTTGACGGGATGGTTAAAAACAACCCGGGCTGTTTCGAAGAAACAGCCCGGGTTTATTTATATGATATAGCTTATCTTAGTTCGCTAAAATTCTCTTCACAGCCTCTTTCACAGCAGCTGCATCGATCTTATATTTCTTCATCAATTCTGCAGGAGTAGCAGATTCTCCGAAAGTATCATTTACCGCAACAAATTCCTGTCTTGTAGGTCTCTTTCTGGCAAGCATTCCCGCAACAGATTCTCCTAAACCACCAAGATAGTTGTGCTCCTCAGCTGTAACGATCTTACCTGTTTTTTCAACAGATTTAATGATGATTTCTTCATCCAGCGGTTTAATAGTGTGAATGTTGATTACTTCACAAGAAATACCCTCTTTTTCAAGCTCATCAGCTGCTACAAGAGATTCCCAAACAAGATGTCCGGTTGCAACAATCGTTACATCAGTACCTTCCTGAAGAAGAATTCCTTTTCCAATTTCGAAAGGCATATCTTCGGGAATGAATACAGGTACGGTAGGTCTTCCGAATCGTAAATATACAGGACCATCATGCTCTGCAATAGCGATGGTAGCTGCCTTGGTCTGGTTGTAATCACATGGGTTGATTACCGTCATGCCCGGAAGCATTTTCATCATACCGATATCTTCCAAAACCTGGTGGGTAGCACCGTCTTCCCCTAAAGTAAGACCAGCGTGCGATGCACATATCTTTACATTTTTTCCTGAATAAGCGATGGACTGACGGATCTGATCATACACTCTTGAAGTAGAGAAGTTCGCGAAAGTTCCTGTAAAAGGAATTTTTCCTGTAATGCTCAAACCAGCAGCAATTCCCATCATATTAGCCTCTGCAATACCTATCTGAAAGAATCTTTCCGGTGCTTTTTCAATAAACTTTTCCATTTTCAAAGAACCGATAAGGTCTGCACAAAGTGCCACTACATTAGGATTTTTGTCGGCAAGTTCTGCTAATCCGGCTCCGAATCCTGAACGCGTATCCTTTTTTTCTGTATATGTATATTTCATTTTTACTAAAGTTTTTGATAGTGATAAACAATGTTTTCCTTAACGATTTAAACCATCATTTATCATTGATTATTCATCATTTATTATTAATAATCAGCAGGAGCTTCTAGATATAATTGTTTGAATGCAGTGTTAAGCTGCTCATCATTCGGAGCTTTTCCGTGCCATGCGTGAGACCCCATCATGAAATCCACACCAGCACCCATCTCTGTATGAAGAATGATTACTACAGGCTTTTCTTTTCCTGTTTCAGTTTTAGCTTTCTCCAGGATCGCAATAACAGCTTCAAGATCGTTACCGTTTTTCTCTTCCAAAACAGTCCATCCAAATGCTTCAAGCTTAGCGTGCAAATTTCCTAAGCTTAATACATCATCCGTATCTCCGTCGATCTGGCGTCCGTTGTAGTCAATAGTTGAGATGATGTTGTCCACTTTCTTGGCAGCAGCATACATCAAAGCTTCCCAAACCTGACCTTCCTGAAGTTCGCCGTCTCCGTGAAGCGTATATACAAGAGACTTATCTCCGTCCAGTTTTTTCCCTTCTGCTACACCAAGTGCCACAGAAAGTCCCTGGCCAAGAGATCCCGAAGCAATTCTGATCCCCGGAAGACCCTCATGGGTAGTAGGATGCCCCTGAAGTCTTGAATCCAGCTTTCTGAAAGTTCTCAATTCATCTACCGGAAAGAAATTAAATCTCGCTAAAGTAGAATAGTAAACCGGCGAAATATGCCCGTTTGAAAGATAAAAATGATCCTCATTTTTCCCCTCCATCGTGAAAGGAAGATTATAGTTCATTACATTCCCATAAAGCGCTGTAAAGTATTCCGTACATCCTAAACTTCCGCCCGGATGTCCTGAATTTACAGCATGAACCATTCTTAAAATGTCTCTTCTGATCTGCGTAGTAAGAGATTTTAACTCTTCGATACTTTTACTCATTATATCTGATTTATTTGCACGCGAATTTACAATTTTTTAACGGCTTACGGAAATGCAAAAATCCGGATTGATGATCCGGATTTAGAATTATTTCGAAGAAATACTGATTTTAACAGTCTTCTTGTAATAGATGTAGTTGGAAAATTTAGAAAAGTTCCGTTCCTGCATTAGGGTGTTCTCAAGTCTCTATTTCTTAATAGATTAAAAATAAAAACAAACTTTTTAATAAATTGAAACATGCTTACTGCTAAAATAAGGAGTAAAAATGTAATTTTTATTTTTTACTCAATGTTTTATTGACAGCACTTTTAATCAACGGTTCCATAATGCTGTAACCTGCAGATTCAGGATGGATACCGTCTTTTGAAAGACCTTCACGCATACCGCCCTTCTCATTACGCATTGCCGTATTATAATCAACAAAAACGAGTTTGTTGTTAAGCGAGTACTGCTTTAGCCTGCTGTTTAAGGCATCTACTTTCTGGGATACATCAGTGATATCTTTACGCCAGGGAAATGCAGCTGCAGGTAGCACAGATGCGATGATTACTTTAATTCCGTTGCTTCGGGCCATATCAGCCATTGCTTTAATATTGTTAAAGGTGAAGTCCTGATCATAAGCTCCTGTGTTTTGGGCAATATCATTAGTACCGGCATTAATTACCACCAATTTTGGCTTTAAGGATACAACGTCATTTTGAAAACGGAGGAGCATTTGTGAAGAGGTTTGGCCGCTGATTCCTCTGCCTATATAATTATTATCAGCAAAAAATGCTGAATGGTTTTTTACCCAGCCTTCAGTAATGGAATTTCCCATAAAGACCACATCCACTTTTTTCTTTGCATTTAAAATTGCTGTATTGTCATCTTTGTACTTGGCAAGATTGGCAAAATCAACAGCACTTTGTGCATTTATTAACTCACATAGAAGCAAGGCAATGGCTAGAAATATTGATGATTTCATACGTGTTATTTTTTTAAGATGACCAAGGCTTTAAAACTATTTTCCTGATCAGACTACTTTTAAATATTGTTTGTTTTTTACCAGCCATAAACCAATAAAAGTAAGCAGGCCATTAAGTACAATCAGTTCTACACCAATTCTGTAATCCGTATAAGTGGTGACCGATAAATTAATTAAATAAGTGATAACAGGTGCCAAAATTGTAACCGCAAGAATGGCATACTTTCTTGAAATCTGGAATTTGGTAAAAATTCCGAAAGCAAAAAGTCCCAAAAGAGGTCCGTAAGTATAGCCGGCAATTTCCATAATCAGATAAACGATTGATTTATCATTCATGGCTTTGAAAACCATAATCAGGATGAAGAAAACTACGGTGAAAGTTAAATGAACTTTCATACGAAGGTGTTTTTTTTCCTTTTCCGTTTTAGTTTTATCTTCATTAAGGTTTAATAAATCTACACAATATGAACTGGTTACTGCCGTCAGTGCACCATCCGCCGAAGGGAATAACGCTGAAATTAGTCCGATAATAAAAATAACGGAAATCACCATTGGGAAATGTCCCTGAAGCGATAAAGCGGGGAAGAGGTCGTCTCCCATAATATTTTTTATATTTCCTGCCGCATCTTTGAATCCGAAAATGTTGGTTACCGTTTCAGATTTTGCCAATCCATATTCTGCACCGTTTTGCAAGGCAAAAAGATAAAGCAAGCCTCCCAAAAACAGGAAAGCAAGATTGACAAAAAGAAGAGTTCCCGCGAATGTCAGCATATTCTTTTTTGAATTCTGAAGATTGTCTACAGAAATATTCTTCTGCATCATTTCCTGATCCAGGCCCGTCATGGCGATCGTAATGAAAATCCCTCCTAAAATGGTTTTAAGGAAAAATGTTTTGGAATTGGGATCAAAATTGATAAAATGAGTATAATTTTTCTGTTCTAAAATGGTGTATGCTTCACCAAAGGATAAATTTAGATTGGATAAAATATAAACGATACAGGCAACCAAACTGATGATCATAAAGGAAGTTTGCAAAGTATCAGTAATTACGATTGTTTTTACGCCACCTTCAAAAGTGTATAAAAGAACCATCAGCAAGAGTACAAGAGCCGTTACCCAAAATGGAACGCCCAGGCCTTCAAGCAGGAATATCTGTAAAACGTTGACAACCAGATATAATCTTGCTGTAGCGCCAATAGCTCTGGAAATGATAAAAAATATCGAACCTATTTTATGAGCTTCTACATTAAATCTTCTTCCTAAATACGTATAAATGGAGGTTAGATTCATTTTGTAATATAACGGAAGCAATATGGCTGCAACTATAAAATACCCTATGAAAAAGCCAATCACCATCATATAATATTCAAAGCCTCCGAAAATATATTCACTGCCTGTCATTTTCCCGACTGTTCCCGGAACTGAAATAAAGGTAACTCCACTTAAGCTGGTTCCTATCATCCCGAATGCAACGAGCCACCATTTACTTTTCTTATTACCAATAAAAAATGATTGATTATCAGAATTCCGGCTTGTGAAATAGGAAATCACCAAAAGACCAACGAAATAGATAAAAACAAATAGCAAAAGGATAGTTCCTGAATTCATGCTGAAATTTTAAATTTTAGCAAATATAGTTTTTTTCTGTTCTGGTCAAAAAGAAAAAACCTTTCAGAGTAAAACATCTGAAAGGTCTGTATCTTTAGGACAAAAACTAGCGTTAGTTGACTAAAACATCCTGCAGTTCTTCACTTTTCTGAAAACTTGCTTTGGCAAACGGGCAGAGTGGAATAATCTTTTTGTTGTTTCTCCTTGCAAAATCTACTGCTGCCAGAAGCATTTCCTTTCCTACGCCTTTTCCGTTGTAGGCTTCTTCCACCTCAGTGTGGTCAATGATAAATCTTTCTTCTCCGGCCCAGGTATAAGTCATTACGCCTGCGCGTTTTCCATCTATGAAAGCCTCAAAACTTCCGTGTTTTTCGTCGTTGTTTTGTTTTACTTCGGTCATATTATGAGAATTTTGTTAGTATTTCTATATCGTTGGTTAAAATTTTATGTACCGGGCAGGCATCGGCTATGGTATGCAGTCTTTTCAGCTGTTCATCATCCAGAATACCTTCAAAACTGATGTCTCTTTTGAATACAGCTCTTCTCGTTAAAGGAAAATTTTCAAGCTCTACTTCTACGTTGATGTTTTCCACGTCCCATTCTTTTCTTTCGATATACATTCTTAAAGTGGCAGCAGTACAGCTTGCCAGAGATGTTGCCAGGATTTCCAGTGGATTGAAACCCTTATTCTGACCGCCTTTATCTATGGGTTCATCAGTAATGATCTGGTTTTCGCCGGCCGTTACTTCAGTATAATATTTTGTTTTTCCTAAACTTGCTTTTACGGTTACAGCCATTATTGTTTTGTATTGAATTTATAACTTAATGCTCCTGAAGGGCATTGGTCTATCTGGTTTTTAAGTTCTTCAGGGGTTGCGTTTTCAGCTTTTATCCAGGGTCTGTCTTTAGGATTATAGACTTTTGGAAGCATTTTTACGCAGACAGCCGAGTGGATACACTTCTGGGGCTGCCAGATGACAGTGATGCTGCCGTTGGGATATTCGTGTGTTTCCATATTTAATTTTCTTTTAATGATTTTTCGATTCTTCGGTCCGGAATCAGCCATATGAGAGCCACGAGATAATAAAAACCTATGGCAATATAGGGATAAAAAAATGAAACAGCGATTCCGAGGACATAAAATACGATCGAGATATATTCTTTAAACTTTGAATGTATGGCTTCTTTAAGCTTGGAATCTTCACCTTCATGCCGGACAATCAGGTTCTCTAAAATCGTATAGGCTACCGCAGACATGATGAGACAGATCCCATAAGCTGCCACCGGATTCTCTGCAAAATGAGTGGTTCCTATCCATTCCGTAGCGATTGGCATCAGCGAAAGCCAGAACAGCAGATGAAGATTGGCCCATAGAATGCTTCCATTCACTTTTTTTACAGCCTGAAACAGATGATGGTGATTGTTCCAGTAAATTCCAACATAAATAAAACTGAAAATATAAGCGAGAAACCTGGGCAGAAGAGGCTTAAGGCTGGCCCAGCTGCCTCCTTCCGGCACTTTCAGTTCAAGGACCATAATGGTAATGATAATGGCCAGAACACCATCACTGAAAGCCTCCAGTCTTCCCTTAGTCATTGCTTTTAACCTCTTTTTTAAAGTTTTCTATCTTAGTTTTAAGTTCCTTAAGCATATCGGGATTGATAACCCCGCTTTCCAGGTCAAAATTTTCATAAAACTTAGGAAGCGAGAACGTATCTTTAATATCTGCTGCAAACTGCGGAAAAAAAGTTTTTGCGGTATTCATGACATTGCCGCCTCCGTAACCTCCCGGAGAAGTGCTCATGAGAAGCATCGGTTTGTTCTGAAATACTTTGACATTAATCCTTGAAGACCAGTCGAAAACATTTTTAAAAGCTGAGCTGTAGGACCTGTTGTGTTCCGCAAGCGAACAGATGATGACGTCACATTCTTCTATCACTTTTAAAAAGTTATGGGCTTCATCTGGAAATCCCTTCTTTTCAAGATCTACGGAGAAAACCGGCATCGTGAAATCATTGAGATCTATCAGGTTGATCTCTTCATCTTGGAAATCTCTCAGAACAAATTTTACCAGTTCCCTGTTGATCGAAGTGGAAGATGTACTTCCGGCAAATGCTAATATTTTCATGGTTTATTAATCTGTAATAACCGTTATTTTCTGTTTAAAATGGCCTTAGGAAGCGGAACATATTCTGTTTCATCACCAGGAACCAGAGGAAATGCGTCATGGTTCTGATCATTCCAGTTGACTTTTGCCTGATCGATCATTTCCTTATCCGAATTCACAAAATTCCAGAATATAAAACGCTCCTCATCAAAAGGTTCACCACCGAAAAGATATACTGTGCCGTTTTCACTCATCTCAAATTCACAAAGTTTGGTGTCTTTAGCGATCATCAATTGCTTGGAACCGTAAGAATTGCCTTCTGTGGAAACCGTTCCGTCCAGGACATACATGGCAGCTTCACCATAAAGATCCTTTCCGATGCTTATTTTCTTCGCTTCTTTTGTCTTGATCTCGATAAAAAACAGTTTACTGTGAACTGGAACTGCAGATTTTCTTCCAAATGCTTCACCTGCAATCAGTTTATACTGAATTCCGTCTTCTTCCCATACCGGAATTTCATCTGCTTCAATATGATGGAAGGTAGGTTCCGACTGTTCCAGGTGCTTTGGAAGACCTACCCAGATCTGGAATCCGTGAAGTCTTTTATCGCTGTGTCTAAGATACTCAGGAGTTCTTTCAGAATGTACAACACCTTTTCCGGCGGTCATCCAGTTCACAGCTCCAGGCTTTATTTCAATGGCACTTCCGATGCTGTCTCTATGAAAAATAGATCCTTCCAAAAGGTAAGTTAAAGTGGATAACCCAATATGTGGATGAGGTGGAACATCAAGATTCTGGTAATCCTTCAGCTCTGAAGGTCCCATATGGTCGATGAAAACAAACGGTCCAACTGCTCTTTTTTCACGAAAAGGAAGAAGTCTTCCCACCAGGAAATTTCCTATATCTGCTGCTTTTTCTTCTATGATAAGTCCGATATTTGACATAATAAAGTAAATGTTTTTTGAATTCTGTTTAAGTTAATGAATAGATATTTAGATGTATGCTTACAGTTTGTCGTAGCCTTCAAATCTTTCATCAACAATGCGTTTCCACTCCGGATGCTTTTTGATATAAGCAAAGACATATGGACAGAACGGAAGAAGCTTTTTTTGGTTTTCTTCAATATAAGCCAATGTTTTTTCTACTACGGCAGTAGCTGCCCCGGTTCCTGCAAGCTCAGGATCCGTTTCGGTGTGCACCAAAGCGATCTGGTGACCCATTTCACGGTAATCAATAAATGCAAAATGTCCGTTGATTTCTATTTCAAATCTTTTTCCCGCTTTTACAAGAGGAATATTTTCAAATTCTGGTTTCATAAATTTTGTATTGTAAGTCGGTTGGCGGAATTGTAAAGACACAAAATAGTTTGAACTGTGCGTCTTTACATTTCATCAAACACAAGTATATAAAGTTAATAAAAAAGGAAGAATCTAAGATTAAGATAATTTTAATTCTCTAGTCTTCCAGAAAGCCGAACTTTCCGGTGTTGAAATCTTCGAAAGCCTGCATGATTTCTTCCCTTGAATTCATCACAAAAGGCCCGTGAGGATAAATCGGTTCATTAATAGGCTCTCCGCTGATGATTAGTATTACTGCGTCTTCCTGAGCTTCGATGCTGAATGTTTCGCCTTCATTTTTAAATAAAACAAAGTGGTCAGCCGCTACTTTTTCTTCTCCGTTTACAGTAATGCTTCCTTCAATGACCAATGCTGCTGTATTGAAATGAGCAGGAAAACTGAATTCAGCTTTTCCACCGGCTTTTAACTTGGCATTCATCATATTCAAAGGGGTGAAAGTTTTCGCCGGACCTATATGTCCGGCATATTCTCCTGCAATGAGCTCGATAAAACCATTTTCGCCCAAATCAACACGTTCCATGGCTGAATTTTCTATAGCCTGGTATTTTGGTGTGCTCATTTTATCTTTGGCGGGAAGGTTAACCCATAGCTGCACCATCTGAAAAATACCGCCTTTTTTGGACCATTCTGTTTCGTGATATTCTTTATGGAGAACTCCTTTTGCTGCAGTCATCCACTGTACATCGCCTTCACCTATGATTCCGCCTCCGCCGGCACTGTCATGATGTTCTACTTTACCTTGGTATGCTATGGTCACGGTCTCAAAGCCTCTGTGTGGATGAACTCCCACACCTCTGGGTCTTTCAGAACCGTTAAAATGGAATTTTGAATTGTAATCAAGCATAATGAAAGGGTCCATTCTTTTCATGTCCAATCCCTGCACCCCCGGTATAAAATTATGAACCCTAAAACCGTCGCCTACAAAATGTGCAGGTTTTGGGGATACTACGATTTCTACTTTTTTCGTTGTCATAATATTGTGAATTTATATAACAAAAGTACGGTAGCAAAGATTCAGCTGCATTGATCTGTGTTAAGTTCGTAAAAGGAAAAAGTTGGGAGAAACTTATTAGTCTTCCTTAGATTTCATATTCTTTCCATCCGAAATGTGGAGCCTTCTGAAAACAAAGCCTGATATGATGGTCAATATACCTATGGTAAGGAAGGTGTATCGGAAAGCATTGTGCATTTCGCCCTCAATCAGATCAGAATTCTCAAATAATTTTAAAACAATCAATCCGAAAGCGATCCCGAAGCCGATAGCCAGCTGCTGATTGACTGATATCAGTGAATTGCCGCTGCTGGTCTGGAAGTTTCTGAGATCTGCAATAGAAATGGTGTTCATGGAAGTGAACTGAATGGAGTTGAAAAATCCTAGTATGGCAATAATCGGGACAAACCAATACAATGATGTATGGATATTGGGAATGGCAAGAAGGCAGATCAGGGTTCCGATAATGAATGTATTGACCATTAAAGTCTGCCGGTAACCATATCTGTCTAAAATTTTAATAACGGATGATTTCCCGAATATGGCGGTAAGTGCCATTGGAGCAATGATCCACCCGGAAGTTACTGCCGACTGTTTGTAGGCAATCTGTATCATCAGGGGAAGCAGAAGCGGAACGGAGCTGATCCCTAAACGGGTAGCCAGGTTTCCGACAATTCCTACCCTGAATGTTCTTACCTGGAACAGATCCAGAGGAAAAATAGGATTTCCTCCTCTTCTTGCATGTCTGTAATAATAGTAGAGGAATAAAAAGCCCAGAATAAAGACAAAAAGTACCGGACTGATATTCTGCATATCTCCGAACAATTCCAGCGAAATAGATAGCAGTAGTGATGCAGCTGCAAAAATTAAAAATCCTTTTAAATCAAAGTCAACATCCGTGGATTTGTAATTCGGCATGTATTTTAAGCCTAAAATAATTCCTAATACTCCGATGGGAATATTGATCAGGAAGATCCAGTGCCATGAAAGATAATCTACCATATAGCCTCCGACCAGCGGACCAAGTACAGGCCCTATCAGTGCAGGAATAATGGCGAAGTTCATTGCTTTAAGCAATTCGTTTTTATCGAAAGTCTTGATCAGCGCCAGCTTTCCCACTGGTGTCATCAGGCTGCCTCCAACTCCCTGGATTACTCTTGAAATAACCAGATGGGTAAGATTTTGCGACATGGAGCAGAATAGGGAACCTAAGCTGAAAAGGACCAGAGAAAAAATAAATACTTTTTTGGTTCCGAACCTGTCTGCCAGAAAACCGCTTGCAGGCATAAAAACTGCCAGGGTCAGAACATAGCTGATGATTGCATTCTGCATATTGAGCGGAGACTCGTTAAGGTCCTTTGCAATGGAGGGCAGGGAGGTGTTCAGGATCGTGGAATCCAGCATCTGCATGAAAATAGCAGTGGCCAGAATGAGTGGAAGTATTTTTTTTACGGAGTTCGGCTGTGGGTTTGTTTCTGTCATTCGGTATAGACTGGAAATCTGATGAGTTCCAGATTTGTTTTTTATTGAATCAGTTTTTGTTTTTAATCAGTCTGATCCTTAGATAAAGAATTTGATATAAAATTAAAAAAGTCCTGTGAATTTTCACAGGACTTTTTAATTTATTTTCTAGGTTTTTCTACTCCTTTCCATTCATCGCCGGCTTTTCTGTATTGGCTCAAGATGTAAGTTTTGAAATCTTTTGTTTTATACTCAATATTATCGGTGTTCTGTTCAAACGGCATAATGTAGTAGTAGTCAACATCTGTTTTATCTGATTTGTTTCCTTTTTTAACCGATGGAACGTATTTGGAAAATTTATAGCTCGGAAGATATTGTTTTAATCTTGCATAGAAAGCTTTGTTCTCTTTTTCGTCAGGGATAATATCTACAATATTGAAATCATCTTTTTTCTTATCAATCCACAGGTAATATGTTTTTTCTTCGCCTAAGTTTCTGTTTAAAGAGTTGAAAGCAAAAAGCTCTTTTGGAACCAGCTCTTTGATTTTTTCGGGATCTACCTTGGTATAGAACTGTCCTTTAGACGGGTCAACATAAGTTTCAAGGTTGTACATTAAAACTGAGTTGTTCTCAAATTTTTTGTTCTTAAAATATTGATTCAAAGATAATTCTGCAGTGGCTCTGAGCTCTTTTCCTCTGTCATCCAGTTTTTTGGTAGGATTCTGAGGATTTACTTTTTTTACAAACTCATACAAAACAACAGGTTTTACATCTTTAAGGTGAGGATACGTTTTAAGCTGTTCCGCCTTTACCAGCCAATAAAACTGCTGATAATAGTCATCCTTATCTACATCTTTCACGCTTTTATAAGACAAAGCAAGCTTCTTTGAATTTAAGTATTTGCCATATTTTCCCTGTCCAAAAGCAAAACTGATGGATAGTAAGGCAAATAAAACAGTAAGATTTCTTCTCATTTTTTTATAATTGATATTTTCGTTGTCCAAATATAATTATTTCTTAGATATTATTTTTGATTGTCAGTTAAATTATATTGATATTATTAACGTTATTCAAAAGAAAATCCTGTATTTCTACAGGATTGATAAAATTTTGAAATTAGAAGTTAGATATTAGGGATCAGGAATTAGAGATTTAGATGTTAGACGGGAGGTTGTAGATTTTAGGAATAATTGTTGAATTAAGAGCCAACACTAAAAACGCTCAGGCTCTCAAACCCGAATCACGCATCCCGAATTCATCATTTATAACTTGTCTCATGTACTTTCACCGCTCTTCCGCTCGGGTCATTCATTTTTTTGAAAGCCTCATCCCATTCTAAAGCAATAGGAGTGGAGCAGGCCACTGAAGGAACTGATGGAACCGTTGCTGCTGCCGTTTCACTTGGGAAATGTTCTTCAAAGATGGTTCTGTAACGGTATTCCTCTTTGTTTTGAGGGGTGTTCAACGGGAATCTGAATCTTGCATTGGCCATCATCTCATCAGTAACCTCTTTCTCGGCAACCTCTTTTAATGTGTCTATCCATGAATAGCCCACGCCGTCTGAAAATTGTTCTTTCTGTCTCCAGACAATAGATTCTGGAAGAACATCTTCAAAAGCTTTTCGTAGCACCCATTTTTCGATTTTTCCTTCTTCAACACTGATCATTTTGTCTTTTGGGTTGACAGCCATGGCAATGTCCATAAATTCTTTATCCAGGAAAGGAACTCGGCCTTCAATTCCCCAGCTCATTAGGGCTTTGTTGGCTCTTAAACAGTCATATAAATGAAGCTTGCCTAGTTTTCTTACTGTCTCATCGTGGAATTCTTTCGCGCTCGGTGCTTTGTGGAAATACAGATATCCTCCAAACAGCTCATCTGAACCTTCTCCGGAAAGAACCATTTTGATCCCCATGGATTTGATCACTCTGGCCAGAAGATACATCGGAGTGGAAGCTCTGATAGTCGTCACATCATAAGTTTCCAGATGATAAATGACATCACGTACTGCATCCAATCCTTCCTGAACAGTGAAATTAACTTCATGGTGAACGGATCCGATGTGGTCTGCAGCTTTTCTTGCTGCAGCCAGGTCTGGAGAGCCTGTTAAGCCTACTGCAAAACTGTGAAGCCTCGGGTACCATGCTTCCTGAGTGTCACCACTCTCAACTCGCTGTCTTGCAAATTTTGCTGTAACTGCTGAAATAACAGATGAATCCAGACCTCCGGAAAGGAGAACCCCATAAGGGACGTCACTCATCAGCTGTCTGTGAACGGCATCTTCAAGGCCTTTTCTTATTTTTGAAATATCGGTTTCGTTGTCTTTTACGCTGTCAAAGCTCTCCCAGTCTCTTTTGTACCATTGCTGAAGCTCTGTTCCATCCGGGCTGTATACAAAATGCCCGGGAAGAAATGTCTCGATGGTTTTGCATATGCCTTCCAACGCTTTTAATTCGGAAGCGACATAATAGTTTCCGTTTTTATCCCATCCCTGGTAAAGAGGGCAGATGCCCATATGGTCACGGGCGATCAGATAGATCCCTTTTTCTATATCATAAAGGGCGAATGCAAAAATTCCGTTGAGCTTTTCAATAAAGTCTTTTCCATATTTTCTGTAGAGGGCAAGGATCACTTCACAGTCCGATTGAGTCTGAAATTCGAAATCCGGAAACTCTTCTTTTAATTCTCTATGGTTATAGATCTCTCCGTTCACTGCAAGTACTACTTTTTCGTCCTTGGTGAATAAGGGCTGTTTTCCTGAAGTAGGATCTACGATAGCAAGCCTTTCATGAGAAAATACTACTTTTTCATCCTGAAATACACCGCTCCAGTCCGGTCCGCGGTGACGGATTTTTTTTGACATTTCTAAAACCTGAGGTCTTAATATTTCGGTTTTTTGTTTGGCATCGAACAAACATACAATTCCACACATATTGTTTCTTATTTGAAGCAAAATTAGTTTTAATGTTTAAAAATAACAACAAAAAATAATTAAAAGTTAATATTTTTAACTTAATAATTTGTTTTTAAGAAAAATATCAACTTTTTAATCTATTTATCACGTATTTAATTGATTTTTTTCGTTAGGAAAAATAGAGTTATTATCTTCTATACAAAATTAAAATGAAATAATTAATAATATATGGTAATTTATTATATGAATTTTAGCCCTTACTTTGTGGCTCGAAATAATTTTTTTTCATCATTTGTGTTTTTACCTTCTTGCAATTCTCTTTGCAAGAAGGTTTTGTTTTTATTGGGATCCAAGCAAAACTCCTGAAACATTCCAAGAGCTGAAACTTGTACCTTCCGTTGCTCCCTGAGGGATCTTTATCTGTATTGTATGCTTGCCTGCTTTCATATCTCCAAGAGGAATGAAGTTAGGATTGGTAACTGTTCCGGGACACCAGTTGGACCTGCTGAGGTCCGATGAGGAAAGCCCGTCCGGAAAATTACCTGATGCAGGGTTATAAAGCCTGTAAGAACCACAGTCTGATCTCCAGGGTACAAAAGAAAACATCATTTTCCCATCTAGGAATATAGAATTAGTTTTGGGAACAAATTCATCACCATTTTCCCAGCCCCCGTGTCCGGTAGTGATGTATCTCAGCTGAGCATTCTTTAAATCTTTTTCTAATGTAAATTCTACCAAAAGTCCTTTATCCCTGTCGAACATCGTTGAATAATCCTGACCTGCCATCTCCATGATATTTAAAGTATTAAAAAGAGGAATCGCCACATTGTTCTTATAAATGTTCTGGTCACTTTTATGAATAGTGACCTCAAGATTTATTTTATGACCGCCTTTATCATAATTACCGATAAAAGTACCCACCCAGAGTTCCTTTTCAGAAAGAGAGGGCTTCAGTTCTGTAATATCCTGTCGGTACGGGCTTACGGTCTGCCAGTCTTTTCCTTTCAGTTGGATATGATTGAATTTCTGAATCCCGAAGGCTGTAAAGAATCTCATCATCTCTATGACAGGACTGTAATTTTTGGTTGTTGCTACTCCGTAATACTGCTTTCCATTTCCGTTATCATAAACAGGAAGTGTTTTAGCCCCTTTTTCCAGTCCGTCAAAAAATGAGGTTTCTTTATCCTGTGGAATAAAAAATACGGTTCCTGTTCTGTCGTAAGCATCTCCGTTAGATTGCTGTTTCACTTCGATAAAAATATTTTCACCTTCTTTAATCGTAGGGAATTTTATTTTTTTTAGGATGATGGTTCCGTTGGCAAATCTTTTTACCTGTTCATCCGGTTTAGATTGATCTGAAAAATTGATGGTTTCATTGTCAAAAACTTTCAATGTGGTAAAACGACTTTTCCAGAAAAGATCCTTGTAACCCAGCAGATCGGTTGACTGTATTGAGCCTTTTAAAATATGATCAATATCTGTTTTTTTTACTTTTTTAATGGAGCTGGCAGTGACCTGCGAATTTTTATTTCTTTCGATTTCCAGTACAAATCCCAAATTCTGTCCTACAACAGACGGTCCGCCATTAATTTTTAAATCATTGGTATACCAAACCTCGATCGTATTGGAATTGATCTTCGTTACTGCTTTTTTACAGGTATAACCCAAAATCTTTTTCGTTTCATTGGTTAATTCAAATGTTTGTTTTCCTATAGATTCGGCATCTGAAGAAGAAATAATTTCTCCCGGTTTCAGGAAAGCATAAGAAACAACCGTATTGGAAGGCTTCTCGACCTTGGTGATCTCAAATGGGTAATCACTTTTCTGTTCCCTTATCTTATTATTCAGAATAAAATTACTTTTTCCATCCGCCCAAACAAGAGTAGGGGACTGTTCGGTAAGAATTTTCCCATTATAAGAACTGGTATATTGGATCTCATAAGTCTGTGCATATGAAAGCCAACATAGGAATAAAGCTGAGAAGCTGAATAGAATTCTTTTATCCATAAGTCTGGGTTTCCGTAAAGTTAATTTTCAATTTATCGGATTTTTGAAACAGTTACATATTATAAGTAGGGATTAATGATGCAGATGTTACAAACCGCTTTCCAATATGGAGAAAAAATATATATTTGACTGCAATTTTCAATAAAAAAGCTGCTCTGGATAGAGCAGCTGTATATTTTATAGATGAGTCAAAGACTAAGAAACTCTTTCAATCAGTGCCATATAGAATCCATCATAACCATGGCTAGGCATTACTTTATCATCTTTAATTAACTTATAACCTGAGTTGGTTTTCAAGAATTCTTCAACCTGTAAATTATTTTCAGAAGGTAGAATAGAACAGGTAGCATATACCATTTTCCCGCCTACTTTAAGCATTTTGGAGTAATCCTGAAGAATCTGTTGTTGCTCTTTTTTAATTCTGTCAATAAAATCCTGGTCAATTTTCCATTTACTGTCCGGATTTCTTTTTAAAACCCCAAGTCCAGAGCATGGAGCGTCGATCAGAAGTCGGTCCACTTTATCATGAAGGCGCTTGATCACTTTGTTGTCAGAGATCATGCGGGTTTCGATATTGTGCGCTCCCGCTCTTTTTGCACGGCGTTTCAATTCAGCCAGCTTCCATTCAAAGATATCCAAAGCTACGATCTGTCCTTTATTCCCCATCAATGCAGCTAAGTGAAGGGTTTTTCCCCCCGCACCCGCACAAGCATCTACAACTCTTTGCCCTTCTTTTACATCCAGGAAATACCCGATCTTCTGTGAAGAAGCATCCTGAACCTCAAATAGGCCTTCTTTAAAGGCTGTTGTAAGGAAAACATTCTTCTTTTCCTCAAGCTGTACAGCATCCGGATAGTTTTTTACCGTGTAAGCCACTACACCTTCATCTGAAAGATCAGAAATAAGTTCTTTTGGAGTTGTTTTAAGACTGTTTGCTCTTAATACGGTCGGAGCCTGCTCGTTCAAAGCGTGCATTTCTTTTTCCCAGCCCGGTCCTAATTCTTTTTCCAAAGTTTCAGCCAGCCATTCAGGAATAGAATGCTCGATAGCTTTTGTAGGAACGGTGTTCTTTTTAAGCTTGGTAAGGATATCTGCGATTTTAATTCCGTCAAATTCTTCAAACTTTTTATAATTGGTCTTGCTCCAAAGCAGATACGCAATCATCAGCTTATATATATTGGTTGGTTTTACACCTTCCCCCATATAATATTCAAGACGTTTTTTCCAGCGGATAATATTATAGAAGATCTCAGAAACAACGGCTCTGTCCTGACTTCCCCATTTTCTGTGGGCTTTTAAAAGTCTTTCGATTACCTTATCGGCATATTTATTTTTCTCGAAAAATGTTTCCTGTAAAGCATCGTGAATTCCGATCGCTAGGTTTCTGTGAATAAGTTCCATAAAATTGCTTCGCTGTTTGAATCTGCAAAAGTACGAATTATAGTTGAGAGTTGCAGAATTCAAGTTTTAGAGTGGGAGAGCTTGTGGGTTATGAAGTTTTGGGGTACGGAGTGCCGGCATGAAAGTCGGAGAGTTTTAGGGTTTGAGAGTTCGAAATCCCTAGGGATGAGATCCAGGTTTGAGTTTTTGGGTCATAGGATTCCATATGATCAAGAAATATTAAATGAATGGCAAGTATCTTGTGGGGTTTCGAGGTCACCAGTTTTAATGTCTGACATCTAAAATCTTGATTTCTGGCCTTTACTTATCTTGATCATGAATACATTCTACAAAAAATTCTACCTTTGCAAAAAATAAAAAATATGAGTGATACTGTACTTTGTCCGAAATGCGGCTCCGAATTTACCTATCCGAGTGAAAATAATATGATGACCTGTTCGCAGTGTTTTTACGAATGGAATCCTGAAGAAACGACTGCTGAAAGTTCTAATGAAGGAAAAATACTGGATTCAAACGGAAATGAGCTTCAGGATGGAGATTCTGTAGTAGTAATCAAGGATCTTCCCGTAAAAGGAGCACCAAAACCGGTAAAAGCTGGAACAAAAGTTAAAAATATCCGTCTAAGACCGGACAGCGATCATAATATTGACTGTAAAATTGACGGTTTCGGATCTATGGCTTTGAAATCAGAGTTTGTGAAGAAAGCATAACGTTTATTTGAAAAAAATAAAAAAAGGAAAAGATTGGACAGTGTAATCTTTCAAAGACTTAATTGCAGGGAAGTGCTAATGTCCGTCTCAGGGCAGAAAGAGAATTAACCAAAAATTTCCTTATGCTGTGGAAATACAAATGTAAGAAAAAGTTTCAAACTGCTTCTTAGATTTGTATTTTTTTTATCCACATATTAACAATAACTGTAAGGAAATGTATAAGTTATGGAAGATTGGCAGATAAGTTTGTGAATTGTATGTATAGAAAAATAGTTCAATACCAATAATAATCTTTCTGTTATTTAAACAAAAGAAATCCTGATATTTCCCTCTATCTTCCCGTCTGTATAAACAATAAGTTCTTTATTTTGAACCTTGATCTTATTCCAGTAATGGTTTCCTGCAAACCTGCTTTCCAGGAGTTCGGCTTCATTTCCATTGTCAGAGATTTTTATTTCTTTAGGATAATATGAAAACTTAGGAAGCTGGAACTCCTCTTTTTCTTCCTCACTGAATATGTTCACTTCACCAAAAAGTTTGGCGACATAAGAATTATAAGGCTGCTTGTAGGTTTCTTCTGGGCTGTCGTTCTGGATTAGCCTTCCATCCTTCAGAATAACGATCTGGTCGAGCCAAGGCATAATATCCTGAAGTTCGTGGGTAGAAATAATTAAAGAGATCTGATGTTGTTTCACGTACCTGAACAGCCTTTCACGAAGCTCTATTTTTCTGGGGAAATCCAGGTTACTGAAAGGTTCATCTAAAATAAGCAATTTCGGCAATACAGAAAGTGCTCTGGCTATGGCAACCCTCTGTTGCTGGCCTCCGCTTAAATATTTAGGAAGCACATGGGCGAATTCCTGGAGTCCTACCACTTCCAGAAGTTCCATCACCGTTTCTTTTTTTTGAGCTAAATTGATATTAGAAATAAATTTCCCCACATTTTCAGCAACAGTAGCATAAGGCATCAGGTCAAAATTCTGGGCTACCAGCTTCATTTCAGCTTCTCCGGGAACAAGATTTCCCTTGGGACCCAAAAGCCGTTTTTCATTAAAAATAATCTCGCCACTTTCCCAGTCCAGCAGTCCGTAAATAAGGTTAAGCAATGTAGACTTTCCACAGCCGCTTTCTCCTGCCAGTGCAATGATTCTGCCTTCCTCAAAACCCAGATTAAGGTTCTGAAACAGGGGATTATCTTTGGTGTGGGAAAAATATAAATTGTTTATTTCTAAAAGCATAATACAAATGTAAGGTTTTTATGAAAAAATAAAATTTTTTATTATATTAGCGGAAGCAATAAAAATATATCAAAAATGAAAAAAAAACTGTTTACACTAGCTATTCCTGCTTTATTTGTTGCAGCTGTGGTGGTTTCTTGTAAAAAAGACAAACCGGTTACCAGCGAAAGCAATGAAGTAACAACTACAAAAGACGGGAATCAGTATACGGTGGACACATTGAACAGTAAAGTGGAGTGGAAAGGATATAAAGTTTTCAAGTCTGAAAGTACAAGTCATTTCGGAACGATCAAGTTTGAAAGCGGTGATGTTACCATAAAAGACGGAAAGCTTGAAAGCGGGAAATTTGTGGCAGATATGGGCTCTCTAACATCTGTAGACCTTAAAGACGATGCTGACCAGTTAGGAAAACTGAACGGTCATCTTAAAAGCGGTGATTTCTTTGAAGTAGAAAAATTCCCAACGGCTTCCTTTGAAATTACCAAAGTAACGCCGGCTACGGAAGGAGATTATAATACACTTTTGGATGGGAATTTAACCATTAAAGGTATTTCAAAACCGGTTCAGTTTAAGGCCAACGTTTCTGTAAAAGACGGAGAAGTAAGTGTGGCTACTGAGCCAAAAGATATTAAAAGAGAAGAGTTTGGCGTAAAGTTCCAGGCTCCTGCTGAAAACGGGGTGATCAAGGATGAGGTAACTCTTCAGATCAACGTTAAAGCTTTAGAAAAGAAATAATTTTTTTATTTAAGTGAAATAAGTGATTGAAGTCTGCCTCCCGTAAAGGGGCAGATTTTTTTATCACAGATTCATTATTAAACTTAAAAAACGTATTTTTGCAAAACATTTTGAAAGGGTAAAACAATGATAGAAAAGATAGAAGAACTACTTACCGAAGTAAACAGCTTCAATGCTACATCTAAAGAGGAAATTGAAAACTTCCGAATTAAATATAATGGTAAAAAAGGTGTTCTGAATGATTTTTTTGAAAAATTTAAAGAAGTTCCAAACGACCAGAAAAAAGAATTCGGACAGAAGATTAATTCTTTAAAACAAGCTGTTGCAGGAAAACTGGAAGATCTTAAAGATGCTTCCCAGTCTGCTATTGTCACAGAAAAAGAAGATCTTACAAGGCCAGCTTTTCCATTGGATCTTGGGTCAAGACACCCGATCAATCTGGTGAAAAACAGAATTATTGAAATCTTCAAATCTATAGGTTTCGCAGTAGCCGATGGCCCTGAAATAGAGGACGACTGGCACAACTTTACAGCGCTTAACCTTCCCGAATACCATCCGGCAAGAGATATGCAGGATACTTTCTTCATCGAGCAGAATCCGGATATCCTTTTAAGAACGCATACCTCTTCCGTACAGATCCGTTATATGGAAGAAAACCAGCCGCCGATCAGAATTCTTTCTCCGGGAAGAGTATTCAGAAATGAGGCTATTTCTTCACGCTCACACTGTATTTTCCATCAGATTGAAGGATTGTATATTGACGAAAATGTAAGTTTTGCCGATCTTAAGCAGACAATCCAGTTCTTTACCACTGAGCTTTTCGGTAAATCCAAAATCAGAATGAGACCGTCTTATTTCCCGTTCACAGAGCCTAGTGCTGAAATTGATGTATACTGGGGATTAAACTCTGAAACTGATTACAGAATTACCAAAGGAACAGGTTGGCTGGAGATTATGGGATGCGGAATGGTAGACCCTGCGGTTCTTAAAAATGTAAATATCGACTCTGAGAAATATTCAGGATATGCTTTCGGAATGGGGATTGAAAGAATTACAATGCTTCTTTACCAGATGAGCGACATCAGAATGTTCTTCGAAAATGATATCAGAACTTTAGAACAGTTTAAATCACTATAAAAAATTAAACCTCCGGAATCTCCGGAGGTTTTTGTTTTTAATTACTGACCTAAGAAACAAAACGTAATTAAAAACGAGATTATATTGAAAAATCACAACGTGACCGTTTTAATAGAGGTTTATTAATTTTATATTAATTTTTTCTTCTCTGAAATTCCCTCACCTGAACGAAGTCGAAGCGTTATCTTTATTAGTCTTTAGTTTGCTGTTATTAGTAAGACAGCTGGAAATTAAAATGTATTACATTAAACCATAAAAAAGCCTGCAAAAATATTTTGCAGGCTTTTTTTATAATTCAAAAGGCTGAATATCTTTTATTTATATTTTAAAGGGTATTTCACATTTTTAAGATCATCAATACTTGCTTTCAGTGAACCTACGGCCAGTTCGGCCTGCAGAAGCATTGGAATATGATTGGCGTCATTGGTAACCCACATTGTTACGCCTTCTTTTTCTTTGAAAACCCTTCCACTTTTTACAGACGGGATAATTTTAAGACAGTTAATGGTTCCGAATTTGGTTTTCAGATCCTCAGTTCCTGTCACTTTCAGCTGAAATGGAAACATTTCATCATCGATCCATACATTCATGTTGATCACTGTTCCGACCTTTAATTCACTGGTACCTTTGCTTCTCAGGTAGTAGAAGCATGAAAGCATATCCTGAACGCCTTTTACAGATTTAATCACCTTGGAGCCATTGGCAGGAGTCTTCTTATCCGTTAATATCAGCGTATTATTAGTATGGTTGAAAACGGTTTCAAAATGCTGGCGGTAGCTACCTTCACGTACATTTCTTACATAAAAGCTTGGCAGCCCGGTTTCTATATTAATGAAGCTTTCATATAAATCTTCTACTTTAAAAAAGGCTTTTACAGCGCCTGTAGTTTTTCCTGTACCTTTTACGTACAGATGGGGAACACCCATATAATTTGTCTTTTTGGCAGTAAGATTGGCAGTTCCGGCATTCAGGATTCCATAGTGTATTCTGAATGTAATAGACTCACCGTCAGAGATGTTGTCGATCTGAGCATAGCTCAACAGGAACATAAATAGTGCAAAAAGATTTAAAATTTTCTTCATGGTATGAAATTTAACAAAAACATTGCCAAATTTAAGATCCTTAACTATTTACAGAGATTTGATAAATCTCAGGTTTTTATTTAGAATCAATTAAATATGCTTCGCATTAAAATTAGTAAATTTGCAGTTACATGTATAATTAAATTATCTTATTATGATAACCACTGATATATTGATCATAGGAGCCGGACCTACCGGGCTTTTTGCTGTTTTTGAAGCAGGTTTATTAAAAATGAAGTGCCATATTATTGATGCACTTCCGCAGCCAGGAGGACAGCTAGCAGAGCTTTATCCGAAAAAACCTATTTTCGATATTCCGGGATATCCTTCAGTGAATGCTGGAGAATTGGTAGATAATTTAATGGAACAGATCAAGCAGTTCCAGCCGGGATTCACTTTGGGAGAAACTGCGGTTTCTTATACAAAAGTGGATGATGAATGGTTTGAAGTGATCACCAACAAAGGAACGGTGCACAGATGTAAAGCTATTGCCATTGCCGGTGGATTGGGAACTTTTGAGCCCAGAAAGCCTACTTTTGAAAATGTAGCTGACTATGAGGAAAAAGGTCTTGAATATTTTGTTAAAGAGCCTGAGCATTTCAGAAACAAAAGAGTAGTGATTGCCGGAGGTGGAGATTCTGCTCTTGACTGGAGCGTTTTCCTTTCCAATGTAGCAAGTGAAGTGACTTTGATCCACAGAAGAAATGAGTTCAGAGGAGCTTTGGATTCCGTAGAGAAAGTTCAGGATCTTAAGAACCAGGGTAAAATTAAATTAATTACGCCTGCTGAAGTTACTGGTATCAAAGGGGACGGAAAAGTTGAAGCGATCACGGTAGAAATTGAAGGCCAGGAAGCTTTCGATATTGAAACAGATTATTTCATTCCTCTATTCGGACTGACTCCAAAATTGGGAGAGATCGGAAACTGGGGATTGAATATTGAGAAAAATGCGATCGTTGTAAACAATGCGCTTGATTATCAGACGAATATCGATGGAATCTATGCGATCGGAGATATCAATACCTATCCGGGAAAACTGAAGCTGATCCTTTGTGGTTTCCACGAAGCTACTTTGATGTGTCAGAGTGTTTACAACAGACTGAATCCGGGTAAGAAATTTGTCCTTAAATATACAACAGTAAGCGGTGTAGATGGATTTGACGGCAGCCGTAAGGAAGCAGAAAAGGCAGTTGTGAAAAAAATTGACTAATTTTGCACTATTATGTCAGATATTAATATAAAGATCACCGATCGGGAAGGGGTGACCCATGATGTTGTAGCGCCTACAGATATGTCTATGAACCTGATGGAGATCATCCGCTCTTATGAACTGGCGGAAGAAGGAACCATCGGGGTATGCGGAGGAATGGCGATGTGTGCCTCATGCCAGGTATATGTGATTAACGATCCGGGCCTTGAGCCGATGGGCGATGAAGAAGATGCGATGCTGGCGGAAGCTTACCACGTAAAAGACAACAGCAGACTGGGATGCCAGTTACATATGATGGATGAAATGGAAGGTCTTGAAGTGGAGATTGCTCCTTATCCTTAGAAAATATTAAATTTAATATTAAAACCTCCTGAAGATTTTCTTCGGGAGGTTTTGTTTATGTCAAAGAATTATTATCTGTAATCAGAAAAATAAATTATTCCAAAATCTTTAACAGTTTCAACTTTTGTATTACTTTCAATCTCTCCGTTTTTATAAGATTCAAATATTCTAACTTTTTTGTGAAGGATAAAATTATTTGAAAGTTTATTGTACTTAAAAGTAATTACTTCTGTCATTTTGGTTCCTTCAGGAACATGTTTGTACTCGTGGATAAAAGAAAAACTATTTTTTCTAATTTTTAAATCCTTGAAAGGATCTGTAAGATCTTCATTACAGTTTGAACAGGGTACAATATTATAGTTTGATGTAGAAAATGAAGATGTTCCATCTTTTTGTAACAAGTCGATGCTTACAATTCTACATTTCATATAATCATCATCTCCAATATAATTATTTTTACATTTAACTGTTTCAATTTCTATATTGTCAGAAATCTTATCATTATTCAAATCATTTGTATATTCTTTGAAGATGTATCTTGGTTTTTGTGCCTTACAAAAACTATTTAAAAAGAATGAAGAGAGTAGTATCAGTGTAAGTTTAATCATTATTTATCGATTATTATTTTAAACTTCATCCTTCGAAATCCATTTCCCCACAGTAGGAGCCTGATAATTTTTCATCTTTTCTAAAAGCTCATCAATATTTTCACTTATCAAAAGCATATCACGATTCACCAACTTTAAAAATCCTTTATCCACCATCGTCTGAACCAGTTTTATCAGATCGTCATAAAATCCATCAATATTCAAAATCCCGATTGGTTTCTTATGAAGTCCCAGTTGTGCCCAGGTGATCATTTCAAAAAACTCTTCCAGTGTTCCATAGCCGCCGGGAAGAACGATCACGCCGTCGCAGAGGTCATTCATCTTTGTTTTTCTTTCATGCATGGTTTCTACGAGGATGAGTTCGGTAAGTTTTTTATGGGCAATTTCTTTGGATTGCAGGAAGTGGGGAAGAACTCCAACGACTTCCCCCTTTTCATTTAAAGCTCCATCCGCAACGGCTCCCATCAAACCAACATCTGCACCGCCGTAAATCAGTTGAATGTCTTGTTTTGCCAATGTTCGTCCCAAAAGGAAAGCCTGTTCTTTAAAAATATCATCTGTGCCGAAACTTGAGCCGCAGAATACTGTTATACTTTTCATTATTGTAAATCTTGTTAAATGATTTTTGAACCATTAAGGGCAATGAAGTTATTAAGGAAAGTTAAGTAAAATATCAAAGATATTTTTAAGCCTAATATCTGTAAATTCTTAATGATCTTAGCGACTTAAAAAACTTAATGGTTTAAATTAAAAATATCCAAAATCATACGACTTTGGATATTCGATATAGCAATTTTATCTTCTTATTTTAAAGGAATATTCGCTAAAATTTCTTTAGTGAAATTCCAGAACTTCTGAGCAGAAGGAATATTAGCCTTCTCGTCCGGAGAATGTGCTCCTCTGATCGTAGGTCCAAAGCTTACCATTTCCATTTCAGGATAATTGGCTCCGATGATTCCACATTCCAGTCCTGCGTGACAAGCTACCACATGAGGCTTTTCGCCAAATTTTTCTGTGTAGATTTTTTCCATCAGCTGTACGATCTCAGAACCCGGTTTTGGTTTCCATCCCGGATAAGAACCACTGAATTCAACATTCATTCCGGCTAATTCTGCAACAGATTTTAGCTGTTCGGCCACAGAATACTTAGATGAATCTACTGATGATCTGGTCAGGTTTAAAATTTTAAGCTCTCCGCCTTTTAATTCTACTCTCGCGACATTGTTGGATGCTTCTACCAGATCTTTTACGTCCGGACTCATTCTGTAAACCCCATTGTGAAGAGATTTTAAAGTCAGAATAATCTTCTTTGAGTCTTCCTCAGAAATAGCTTTGTCAGAGGTTGTAGAATTTTCAATATTGATATGAAGACCCGGTTCTACGGTAGCAAATTCTTCTAAAATATCTTTTTTAAGAATGGTTGCCGCTTCGATAAATTCCTGAGCATTTCTCACAGAAATAAGTGCCGTAGCTTCTCTTGGAATAGCATTTCTCAAGCCGCCGCCGTCAACCGTTACCAACTGAATATTCTGGTTAGTTAAGCCACTGTAAAGAAGTCTTCCCAGAATAATATTGGAATTACCGAAACCTTTATGAATATCCATTCCTGAATGACCTCCCTGCAGGCCTTTTACTTCAATTCTTATAATCTGTCCTTTTGCTGGCTCTGTTCCATAATTTTGAGTAATGGTTACATCTACACCCCCTGCACAACCGATATCGATCTCATCATCTTCTTCGGTATCAAGGTTTAACAGGATTTCTCCAGTCAACTGTCCAGGCTTTAAACCTAAAGCACCGGTCATTCCCGTCTCTTCATCAATGGTGAAGAGAGCTTCCATAGCCGGATGTGGAATATCTGAACTTTCAAGAATAGACATGATGGTTGCTACTCCTAAACCGTTATCAGCACCTAAAGTTGTTCCTTTTGCTTTTACCCAATCTCCATCAACCTCCATTTTGATACCTTCTGTATCGAAATCAAAATTTACATCACTGTTTTTCTGGCATACCATATCCAGATGTGACTGAAGAACGACGGATTTACGGTTTTCCATGCCCGGAGTTGCAGGTTTCTTGATAATAACATTTCCTACTTCATCTACCGTAGTTTCCAATCCTAAATTTTCACCAAATTCTTTGATGAAAGCAATGACTCTTTCTTCTTTTTTAGATGGTCTTGGAACTGCATTTAATTTGGAGAAATTTTTCCAGATAATTTGCGGTTCTATATTAGATAATTCCATGAAATTTTATTTTTATCAAAATTACAAAATAAAAAATGCTTCCGGGAATCCGGAAGCATTTTTTATGTGGAGACTAGAGGTAAATTTGTTTTTACCTCTCTTGTTTTTTAACATCCGCATTCGCCGTAAATAGGTAATGTTTCTACAGTACCATCCGGTTTTTCAATCGTCAGGGTACCTTCGAATAATAAAGCTTCTTCGCTTTTTATTTTTTTTCCTTTTACAGAAATCTTGTAGTTGTCGCTTTCAATTTCTTTCGTCAGCTCCTCGTCAACTTCCATATCACTTGACGAGATAAGATTCATTGTTAATCTTTTACCGTCAAGTTTCATGTAGGCTGTTTTTCCTGCATCATCAGCATAAATGTATTTTTCTGCTTCAAAATCAGCCTTATTTCTTGCAAAATAGCATGAGCATTCTTTGATCTCTTTTGGAAAAGGGATAATGTCTACTAGAACTTTTCCTGGTGCCGTTTCTGTTTTTGCAGAATCTTTAACAAGGTTTAAAGAATCTGTTGAGGCACTATCCTTAATGACTTCCTTATCTTTTTTACAGGCGGTCAAAAGAAGTGCTGAAAAGAAAATGATTAGATATTTCATTGTTTGTGGTTTTTATGTTTAGCCTCTCGCTCTTTCCAGAAGAACCATCATCAGTAATGATAAGATCACTAAACTTTCGTCTTCGTCATCAATATCGATCATTCTGTCCAACTGGAATCTTCTTCCGAAGAACGAAGGCATTTTTTTAAGTTTAAAATATTCCTTTCCGTCAATACCTCTTACGGTATAAGCGGGGTTAAGAAAATATCCTGTGAACATTCCTATAATTGGAATCTCACTCACCATTCCATCAAAGAATTTTGTCCATGCATTATCCTCTGCAACCGTGAATTTGGGTTGGTCATTTGAATCCAGGATGTCATAAGTAGATTTCCAGAGAGAGCGCATGCCTTTTCTTGCCAGTCTTCCGTAATTTTTGTTGTCGGTAAGGTCATTTAAAGAATAAGAAGCATTGAAATCGATCCATTGATTGGCTTTGATCCTGAAAAGCTCTTTAGATTTGCTTTCGTCATTGAAAACAATAACATCTTCCTTCAGCTTGAACATTTTCTGACGGACATACGCTACATAGTTCCCGTTTCTGTCAGTAATATTGAAATCACTTGCCAGAGTGGAGATTTTAAATTTGAAATCCAGAGGATAATTTAGGTTTTTAAGTACCATTAGTTTATTTTTTTCATATTAGAACCCCAAAGATAGAGGTTTTTTTTAGAACTAAGAACCAAGAACCAAGAGTCAAGAACCAGGATTTTAGATATCAGATGCCAGATTTCAGACATGAGACTTTAGGGTAAGGCTGAGATTCAGGTTGGAAAATGCCAATGATGAATTTTGCTTTGCAAGTGAATGGTGAGTGAGCGAACCACGATATAAGAGTCAAGAATCAAGATGCCAGATATCAGATTATGAGTATTGGTGGCTTCGGTGCCTCAGCCTCCAGATATTGTTTTTTTTTATTTCTGAACATGTCAGGTTTTAGTTTATTAAATACGGACCTTAAATAATACAATCATCAACCTTTTTATACCTACATACTCTAAACCCCTCCAACGCTCAAACCCGCATCCCGGAATAGAGCCCCTGAAACTTATAATTCCACCATGTTAAAACCCTAAAAACTCTCCGACTCTCTAACTCTGAAACACACCCAATTCTCAACAATATTCCTTATTTTTGTAGTTATGGATTACCCTAGTAAAGTTTTAGCAAAAGCCGTAGACGAAATTTCAGGGCTGCCCGGAATCGGGAGAAAAACAGCGCTGAGATTGGCATTGCATCTGTTAAAACAACCCAGTTCCAGAGCAATAGGACTTGGAAACTCATTAATCAACCTTGTTAACGAAATAAAGTATTGCAAAGAGTGTCATAATTTTTCAGATTTTGACGTTTGTGAGATCTGCAGCAATGAGAAAAGAAACAGCGAGCTGATCTGTATTGTTGAAGATGTACGTGACGTAATTGCCATTGAAAATACAGGAAAGTTTACAGGGAAATACCTAATCTTGGGTGGGAAAATATCACCGATGGAAGGCGTTGGGCCCAATCAGCTGAATATACCGAGTATTGAAAGAAAAGTGAACGAAGGCGGGGTAAAAGAATTTATTTTTGCGTTAAGTGCCACAATGGAAGGGGATACGACAGCCTATTATATTTACAAAAAATTTAAAAACTTTAAGGTTAGTTTTTCAAGCATTGCCAGAGGAATCTCAGTAGGAGACGAGCTGGAATATGCGGATGAAGTATCTTTGGGAAGATCCATTATTAACAGGTTGCCATACAACGAAAAGGACTAATATGAAGCTGTCGATAATCATTGTCAATTATAATGTAACCAGGCTGCTGAGAAATTGCCTTTTGTCTGTTCAGAAATATACAGAAGGAGAGGATTATGAGGTAATTGTTATAGATAATGCATCAACAGATACGTCCTGGGGAGATCTTATTCCAGAATTTCCCAAGGTACATTTTATATCTTCTGAGCATAATGAAGGTTTTGCTGTTGCCAATAACAAAGCGATAAAAACAGCAGCTGGAGAATATGTTCTTCTTTTAAATCCGGATACCGAACTGGAAGGATATTATATGAAAGATATTCTTGATTTTGCTGATTCTAAGCTGGATTTCGGATGTCTTGGAATAAGAATGCATGATGCAGAGGGGAACTTTCTGCCTGAAAGTAAACGCTCAGTACCGGATATGTTCAATTCTTTTGAAAAACTGTTTACGAACTTTAAAAGAAGCAATTCAAAATCCTATTACAGAAGTGATATTGATGAAACTGCAGTTGCAGAAGCAGATGTGGTTACCGGAGCTTTTTTATTGATCAGAAAGGAGGTTTACGAAAAAATTGGTGGGCTGGATGAAACATATTTTATGTACGGGGAAGACATTGATCTGTGCTATACGCTGTTGAGAAACGGTTATAAAAACTATTATTATGGAAAGGCTTCCCTTCTCCATCATAAAGGAGAGAGCACTATTAAAGATGAGGTGTATCTTGACCGGTTTTATGGAGCTATGCAGATCTTTATTGATAAATATTACAGAGAATCTAAGCCTATGCAGTATTCATTCTTAAAAGCAGGACTAAGGCTTCGTCACAAGATCGAGAAGATCAAGTTAAAATAAAAAAGCAGTTCAAATTGAACTGCTTTTGTTATATGTAAGATAAATCTGTTATTATTTTGCCGGAGCTACAGGTGTCTGAGCCGGAGTAGTGGTAGTAGCTGCTGGAGCAGACTGCTTAGCCGGAGCTGTAGTTTCTTTCTTCACTGGCTGCTGCTGTGTAGGAGCTGCTGTTGTAGGCTTACCTGTGATCACAACGCTTATAAGGATAAGAACGATGATTACTGCGCCCAGAGTCCATGTTGCTTTTTCCATGAAATCATTGGTTCTCTGTACTCCGAACTGTGCAGGTGATGCACCTCCGAAAGTACTGGAAAGGCCTCCTCCTTTAGGATTTTGAGCCATAACGATGATTACCAATAAGATGCTGGCAATCATAACAAGAACCATCAATAGTGTAAATATAGTATCCATTAATTCTGATATCTTTTTGAATGGGCAAATTTAATCTTTTTTTACCGAATGGCAAAGAAGATAAGGGTAAATGTTATTAAAAATAAAAACGGCAGCGTCAGCTGCCGTTTTTTCTATAAAAAAGACTATTCTTTATTTAAAATCAGAATCTTTAGCCTGGTTCACTTCGTAAGATTTTACATTCATAACCATGTCCATGCCCATTTGATTTATTGAGATCGTATATGGCATTTTCACACCATTTACATCCTTGTAATTAGAGAAAGTGGTAGGGATGGTTACTTCCTGCCCCTGCGCTTTCGCAGTTCTGGTTTCTCCTGTTTTCAATCCCGTAGCTACACTATAGTAATACGTTACATTGTTACCTTTTACAGCGTAGGAATCTTCACCGCCGATTTTTTCAATTCCAGCTACTTTGTAATCTGAAGATTTTGCGAAACCCAATTCTTCAAACAGCTCAGTATTTTTCTGTTTTTCAGCAATCTGTTCAGGTTTCATAGGAGCTTTCTGTCCCATTTGCTCAGAATATCCCTGTTTTCCATCAAAAACCTGCTTCTGAACAACCTGTCCCATAGCAGTAACTGATGTCAGTTCCTTTCCACCCTGAGCTTTTATGATTTTAAAATCAATATTCTGTCCCTGCATAGACATCGAAGCGTTCATTGTGTAGGAAGAGATCTTTGCGAGATTTGCTTTTCCTCCTATTGCATTGATGTATTTATCAGCAATAGAAGCGACACTTACACTGGTATCAGCTTTTTGTGCAGTCGGCTTTGCTACCGGATTGGCTTCTTTATCGTAATATTTTACAGGATAACCCAGTTTTTCAAGCCCTTCAGAAATATCAGAAGCCTTACCGGCTATGAAAATTCTGCTTTGGTTTGGTAAAATAGTAGCTTTTACAGCATTGGAAATATCTGCAGCAGTTACTTTATCAATTGACTTTAAATAATTGGTATAGAAATCAGAAGGCAGATCCTGAACCTTTTGGTTTAAAGCAAATTTTGCAATTGTTTCCGGCTTTTCCAGAGACATGATGAAAGATCCTTTCAGCTTAGCCTTGGCATTTTCCAGTTCTTCGGGCTTTACGGTAGAAATAGCATTAAGCTCATTCATAAATTCCTTAACTGCTTTATCCGTAACCTCATTTCTTACACTGGCATCAGCAGAGAAATCAGAAGAATATTTACCGGCATTCATACTAGAATAGGCACCATAAGTGAATCCGTTCTTTTCACGAAGGTTCATGAAAAGTCTCGCTTCACCGCCTCCGCCTAAGATATAATTGGCCATTGTAGCAGCAAAATAATTCGGATCTTTCATTTTAAGATTGTTCAGGTTATTCACCGAAACCACAGACTGTACAGCCGAAGGAACATCTACTACATTAATCTCTGTTTTAGCAAGATTGGAAGCCGGTTCCAGTGCAGTTGCCGGTGTGTTGGCCTTTTTCCATCCGCTGAAAGCTTTTTCTACCAGTGATTTTACCTTGTCAAATTTTACATCACCTACAATCACTAAATAAGCATTGTCAGGAGCGTAATATTTTTTATAAACGTTTTGTACGTCAGCTAACTGGATCTTGTTGATCGTTTCCACGGTTTCAAATTCACCTCTGGCTGTATTTTTACCATACATTAATGCATTGGAAACTTTAGAAGCGATAGAAGAAGCATTTTTCTCTTCAGCTTTCAATCCTTCTACAGCTCTTTCTTTTGAATTTTGAATTTCTTCCGCAGAAAATTTAGGATTAATAATTGCATCGGCCATTAAACCCAATACCTCAGGGAAATATTTTGAAAGAGAGTTGGCAAAAGCACCGCTGGAAGAAAAGCTTAAGTTAGCTCCCAGATAATCTACTTTTTTATTAAAATCCTCTTTGCTCAGATTGGTTGTTCCGTTTTCAAACTGCTCAGCCATGATAGAGCTTACTCCGGTTACGCTTCCTTCGAGGAAAGGCGGTCTGTCCATAGAAAGAGTAGTGTTTACTCTTGGTAATTTATTGTTTTCCACAACCATTACCGTAAGACCATTGCTTAGCTGGAAAGTTTTTGGTTTTGCAATGTTGATCGCAGGAGTAGGTCCCGGTTTCGGCATTGCATTAAGGTCAATTTTTTGTGCTGAAACCGTTCCTGCGAATAAAAACGCTGCAGCTATATATGTTAATTGCTTTTTCATTTGTAAAAATTTAATTTTTAATAATCATATTTCAAACCTGAGTTTTAAATGATTACTTTTTTTCAGGAACGTAATTAATGATTACTCTTTGATTAGAATTCAGATACTTTTTAGCCGCATTCTGCAGATCCTGTCTCGTGATCGATCTGTAAATGTCGATTTCCTTATTGATCAGGTTGGTATTACCCATCAGAACATGATTGGTTGCCAATGAAGCTGCAATTCCCTGAATACTTGAGTTGGCATTTACGAACTGATTCTCATACTGGTTCTGAAGCTTCTGATAATCTTCCTCGGAGATCAGGCCTGTCTGCAGTTTTTTGATTTCTGCATCAATATCAGACTGTAAAGTCTGCTTTGTGGTCTGCCCCATCGGGATTGCGAAGAATGCGAAAATACTGTAATCTTCAAGTCCTTGATTGAAGGCCTCTACAGCAAGCGCTTTTTTATCCTGGTCAACTAATTTTTTGTATAAAACTGAAGACTTACCATTGCTCAGATAAGATGAAAGCATATCAAGAACATAGGCATCTTTTTCTTTATTAGCCGGAGTTCTGTAAGCAAAAATATAGGCAGGGAGCTGAATGTTCGGATCTGTAGCCGTTACCTCTTTTTCCTGAGTGATAGGAGCGTCTTTCGGAAAATCTTTTGGATAAAGCGTTCCTTTCTGAATTCCTCCGTAATATTCCTGAATCCATTTTTTAGTCTGCTCAGGCTTGATGTCTCCTGCAACTACCAATGTAGCATTGTTCGGAACATAATATTTTTTATAGAATGCCTGGAACTCTTCCAGTTTTGCAGAGTTAAGATCTTCCATAGAACCAATTGTAGGCCAGTTGTACGGGTGATTCGTAAATAAATTCTTCTGAATGGTAGGGAAAAGGTTTCCATAAGGCTGGTTGTCCATTCTTAATCTTTTCTCCTCTTTTACAACCTCTCTCTGAGTATCTACTCCCACCTGGTTAATGACAGCGTGACGCATTCTTTCAGCTTCCATCCAAAGACCAAGCTGCTCGTTGTTGGACGGGAAAGTCTCATAATAATACGTTCGGTCATTCGTCGTGTTCGCATTATTTTGACCTCCGTTTGAAGAAACGATCTTGAACCAGTCCCCTCTTTTGATGTTGGGTGTTCCTTCAAATAAAAGATGTTCAAAGAAATGGGCAAAACCTGTTCTTCCCTTTACTTCATCCTTCGCACCTACATGGTACATTACCCCAGTAGTGACTACCGGTGCAGAATTGTCCTGATGAAGAATTACGTGAAGGCCGTTTGGCAGGTCATACTCTTCAAATTTAATTTGCTGTGCATTCAGTACCATTCCGAAGAAAGATGCTGCTGCCACAGAAAGAAGTCGCTTTTTCATAAAGTAGAAATTGTTTTGGATAGATTAGTAGAGAAAACAGAGTATTTGTTACATAATTACTCCACTTTTTTTAATTTTTTAATTTATTTGTAAAACTTTATAAATCCACAGTTTTGTCAACAAGAATATAATTTATACGGAACGAAAAATAGTTGGTGTGAAAAACCCTAACAATTAAAACTGCTCTGATGCCGAAGAAAACCCCGATTCAATTTTTTACTTTCTTTAAATTAAACTCATAATTTGAATTGTCCTTTGAATACATTAATTTTGTGTTCCCAAATTTTTTTGCAGTATGGATTATCTGAAAGGACTCAATGAATCACAATATGAAGCCGTTACCTCTCTACAGGGACCTTTGATGGTGCTTGCTGGCGCAGGTTCCGGAAAGACACGTGTGCTTACCATGCGTATTGCCCACCTGATCCACAACGGAATTGACCCTTTCAACATCCTGGCATTAACCTTTACTAACAAAGCGGCTCGCGAAATGAAAGACCGTATTGCGAAAGTAGTGGGAGACAGCAATGCAAGAAGTTTATGGATGGGAACTTTTCACTCTGTTTTTGCAAGAATCCTGAGAATTGAAGGGCATTACCTCGGATATCCTTCCAATTTTACGATCTATGATCAGCAGGATGCCTTAAATGTTATCAGAAAAGTACTCAAAGACATGAATATCGATGCCGATCTTTATAAACCTAAAAAAGTCCAGGCAAGAATTTCAACATACAAAAACAATCTGATTACGGTAAAAGCTTATTTCAACAATCCGGAACTGATGGAAGCTGATGAAAAAGCCAATATGAAATTCATCGGGAAGATCTACCAGAAGTATGTGGAAGCATGTTTCAAGAACGGGGCGATGGATTTTGATGACTTACTGCTAAAGACCAATGAATTACTGACCCGTTTTCCGGAAGTGCTGGCCAAATATCAGGACAGGTTCAGGTATATCATGGTAGATGAGTACCAGGATACCAACCATTCCCAATATCTTATTGTAAAAGCGCTGGCTTCAAAATTTGAAAATATCTGCGTGGTAGGGGATGATGCCCAGTCCATTTATTCTTTCCGTGGCGCAAACATTTATAACATCTTGAATTTTAAGAAAGATTATCCTGATGCGATAACCGTTTCCCTGGAGCAGAATTACCGTTCAACCCAGAATATTGTGAATGCGGCCAACGTTGTCATTGCGAAAAACTTACAGCAGTTCAAGAAGAATGTTTTCAGTGATAATGAAGAAGGGGATAAGATCAAAATATACCGTTCCCTTTCCGATGCTGATGAAGCGAATTTTGTAGCCGGAAACATCTGGGAACTCAGAAACACCGACCAGAGAAAGTACAGTGATTTTGCAATTTTATACAGGACCAATTCACAGACCAGAGCATTTGAAGACGCGCTGAGACGTAAAAATATCCCGTACAAGGTTTACGGAGGGCTTTCTTTCTACCAGAGAAAGGAGGTGAAAGATCTTATTGCCTATCTGCGTCTTCTGGTTAATGAAAATGACTCGGAGGCACTGATGAGGATCATCAATTATCCTACAAGAGGAATTGGAGAAACCACACAGAATAAGCTAATCGTTTTTGCAGATTCTCATAATGTAACTATTTCACAGGTACTGAGTAATCTGCCGATGTATGCTCCGCAGTTGGGCTTAAACAACGGTGTTTTAACCAAACTGAATGATTTCTGGTCCATGATCAAAGCCTTCCAGGTATTGCTGAAAACCGATACGGCTTACAGTGTTGCTATGGAAGTAGCCAAGCGAAGTGGACTGATTAAATTCTTAAAAGATGATCAGACCCCTGAAGGAATTTCCCGGGTAGAGAACGTACAGGAATTGATGAACTCTATGCAGGGATTCATTGAAGAGCAGATGCAGCTGGAAGACGGAGATCCGAGCCTTCCGAATTTCCTTGAAAATATTGCCCTTTCTGCGGATACTCAGGATAAAAATACAGATGAAGATATGGTTTCTTTAATGACCATTCACCTGTCCAAAGGTCTTGAATTCCCCGTAGTACACCTTGTGGGTCTTGAGGAAAACCTTTTCCCGAGCTTTATGAGCTCAGCAACAAGGGAAGATCTGGAAGAAGAAAGACGTTTATTTTATGTGGCACTGACAAGAGCTGAAAAACAGGTGTTTTTCTCCTATGCCGTTTCACGTTTTCAATGGGGAAAAATTACAGATGCAGAGCCTTCAAGATTCTTAAGTGAAATTGATGATGAATATATTGAATTCCTAAACCCGGCTCTGGAAAAGAGATTCATCAACAATACAGGGATAAAATCCAATATTTTTGATGAGCATCCTTCCGAACAAAAAGCATTTAGACGGGTTGAAAAGAAAACCATTGACAAAGGAGACAGCTCAAAACCTGCACCGGAAGTCAGAAAACTGAAGCCGGTAAGTACGGCGAAAATTATCAATCCAAGTGGAGCTTCTTCACAGGATATCGAAGTAGGAGACAAGGTAAGACACGACCGTTTCGGAATAGGAGAAGTTTCTTTTCTGGATGGTACAGATCCCCAGAATATTAAGGCCAAAGTAATTTTCATACATGAAGGAGAGAAAAATCTTATCCTGAAATATGCTAAGCTTACAAAAATATAACGGTCAATTTTCAGCATAGAAGCTGATGATAATATTTTTATAACGGATTCCATTTTTGGATTCCGTTTTTTTTATTCAAACACAAATGGCAAGAGTGTACTTTGTGATCTTGGTGACATTTGTGAAAAATTAGTGTTATTCGTATTTAAAGAACAATAGACCAGAACTATCTTAAATTTTCATAAAATTAAAGTCTATTAATTTTGTAGACTAATGAATTAGTTTTACATTTGCCACTCAAAAAAACATAAACTATAAATTGATGTAAGGGTATGAAAAATAAAAAGACTATTTTATCAGCTTCAGTTCTTTTTTTTCTCGGAACTTATGCTTTCGGGCAGGAAAAAGAAAAAGACAGCGTAAAAACCAATAATGTAGAAGAAGTCGTGGTGCTGGGTTCAAGAGCCGGCGCACGATCCAAAACAGACAGCCCGGTTCCTGTGGACGTCTTCAATATAAAAGAATCATCAGTAGTCCTTCCGCAATCCAGTATAGGACAGATTTTGAACGCAATAGCGCCCTCTTTCACCTCTACCATTCAAACCAATTCCGATGGAACAGACCATTTAGACCCTGCCCAGCTGAGAGGATTAGGCCCGGATCAGGTGCTGGTTTTGGTGAATGGAAAAAGAAGGCATACTTCAGCATTGGTCAATGTGAACGGAACACCGGGAAGAGGAACAGTAGGAACCGATTTGAACTCCATTCCTTCGTTTGCTTTAAACAGGATTGAGGTGTTGCGTGACGGAGCTTCAGCCCAGTATGGATCAGATGCCATCGCAGGGGTAATCAATCTTGAACTGAAAAAGGATATCGGAAAACTAACCGGCCAGGTAAGTTATGGCGGAAATTTAACTCCGACAGCCAATGATCATACCGGAAACTTTGACGGACAAAATATTCAGGTAGACCTTAATTATGGAAATAAGATCGGGAATAAAGGCGGTTTTTATAATATCACATGGTCTTCACAGTTCAGAAATCCGACCTTCAGAGCCGGCACGGAAAGCGGGGCAATCTATAATGCATATAATGCTATCGAAAAACGTGCTTTAAATGACGGTGTGAATCTTTCCTCACTTTTCTCCAATATTAACAATGTTCCCAATCCGCAGCAGCTTATTAATTATATTCATCAGTATGCACAGGGTGTAAGCTATTTTTCTCCTCAGTTTCAGAATCAGATTCAGACTGCCAATACAATCGGTGCTTTGCAAGGTTTATTAAAAGGAGATGTTACAGATCAGGAGCTGGCTTACAGAGGACTGGACAGAAAAGATTTCAATATGCAGGTAGGACAGTCGAAACTGAACAATCATCAGCTTTTTGCCAATATTGAAGTTCCTATCAATGACAACTGGAAAGTATATACGTTTGGAGGATACAGTTTCAGGCACGGAAGCTCAGGTGGGTTCTACAGAAGGCCTAACCAGAGCAGAACTTTTACAGGGTTGTACTCAGACGGTTATCTGCCGCAAATCGGAACGGATATCCAGGATTTATCGCTTTCTGCAGGGATCAAAGGGAACTTGGACGGCTGGAATATCGATTTGAGTAATACGTTCGGACAGAATTCATTTACCTATAATATCAGCGACACAGGAAATACATCTTTACGCTTTGCGTCTCCTAATGAGTTTGATGCAGGAGGTTTAAGATTTTCCCAGAATACCATCAATTTAGATTTTTCTAAAAAGTATGATGTCTGGAATGGAATTAATGTGGCTTTCGGAGCAGAGCACCGGTATGAAAACTTTAAAATAACGCAGGGTGACGAAGCTTCATATACCACTTATGATGCGGCAGGAAATATATGGAATAATACCAGCCCGAGAGGTACGGATTTCTTTGGAAATACACTTCCCGGAGGGTCACAGGTTTTCAGCGGGTTTAAACCTGTCAATGCCGTAGACAAGAATAGACAGGCGGTAGCAGCGTATGCAGATGTTGAATTCAATTTTACCAACTGGTTATTGGTAGATGCAGCAGCGAGATATGAGAACTATTCAGATTTCGGATCTACATTCAATTATAAGCTGGCTTCAAGGATCAGAGTGGCTCCCAATTTTAATGTAAGACTGGCAGGTTCTACAGGGTTCAGAGCACCATCCATCCACCAGATTTATTATAATGTAACCTCTACTTTGTTTACAAACAGTCAGCTTCTGGAGGTAGGAACCTTCAGCAATGATTCAGACATTGCAGGATTGCTGGAAATGCCAAAACTAAAGCAGGAAACTTCCAAATCTGCCAGTGTAGGATTTACTTACAGGATTCCTTCCGCAAGCCTTACTTTTACAGCAGACGGTTATTTTACAAGAATCAACAACAGGATCATTCTTACGGATCAGTTCTTAAGAGCAGATGTACCTGCTGCTGCACAGGCTGCTTTTGATGCCCAGGGAGTTAATGCGGCTCAGTTCTTCACGAATGCTATAGATACGGAAACAAAAGGAATAGACCTTGTGATTTCTCATAACGTAAGATTTTCCGGCTTAAAACTCGATAACAGCTTTGCCGCCAATATCAGTGAGACCAGGAAAGTAGGGGATATTCATTCCTCAGGACTTCTACAGTCTCCGAATCTTGAGAAAATCTATTTCTCTGAAAAATCCAGAGTATATCTGGAAGAAGCGGTTCCAAGGGTAAAAGCAAGCTTGTCGCATACGCTGGCCTGGAAAAAAGCAAGTGTCTATCTTAGAAATACCTATTTCGGAAAAGTGACAGGTGCAGATATTATTGATGTTAATGGTGACGGGATCATTGGGTTCAATGAACACCAGCAGATCGGACATAAAATCATTACCGACCTTTCACTGGCCTATCAGTTTACAAAGAATGTAGGGCTTACATTGGGAGTAAACAATCTTTTTGATATTTATCCCGATAAAAATCTTACAGCATCTACCAACAATGACCAGTTTATCTATTCCCGTTCAACATCCCAGTTTGGCCAGAACGGAAGGTATGTGTTTACAAGACTCAACTTCAATTTTTAAATAAATAATAATTAGTAAAAAACCAGTCCGGGATATCCGGACTGGTTTTGTTTTTATGTTAGTTTTATTCTGGTTATCTTTCTACAAGCTCTTTTACAGGCTCTCCGTAATAATCTATCTCGGTGGTCTTAATCTGCAGAAGCTGGTACCATTTGATAAAAGCCCCAATGAACACAATAAGCATCAGTACCATCGCTGTAACTGCTAAAGTGGCCAGTAGATATTGTTCTTTGGGAAGATAGATTGCTGTGACCTGAATATAACCGGCCCAGAAAGTAATTCCAGCCATGAACACTCCGGGGATTGCAGAACACAGGGCATATTTGCCTCTTTTCATCCGGATCAACATCGTCGTACAGACAATCAGTCCGCAGGCTGCCAACAGCTGGTTACTGATCCCGAACAGCGGCCAGATACTGCTTACATTCCCCGTAAATACCAGATAGCCCCAGGCAAAAGTAAATAAAAGGCTGCTGATAATAATTCCGGGAACCCAGTTTTTATCATTGAATTTTGGAATGACTGAACCCAACATTTCCTGCAAAAAGAAACGGCCCACCCTTGTTCCTGCATCAATGGCAGTAAGAATAAATACAGCTTCAAACATAATGGCAAAATTATACCAGTATGCAGTCAGCTGGTCCATATATGGGATCTTATTAAAAATATGAGCCATTCCCACGGCTAGAGATACAGCCCCGCCGGTTCTTCCGTGAAGTTCGATGCCTATTTTCTGTGAATAATAATCGATATCTACACCATGGAGGGAAGGGTGTGCAGCAAGGAAAGCATCATAAGATTCCTTCGGAGTATTGATGGCGAAATAATCACCGGGCATTAATGTACAGGCAGCAATCAAAGCCATTAAAGCTACGAAACCTTCTACAAGCATGGCTCCATAACCTACAAATAGAATTTCCTTTTCTTTATTAAGCATCTTGGGAGTTGTCCCTGTTGCAATTACTGCATGAAAACCGGAAATTGCTCCACATGCAATGACTATAAAGATAAAAGGAAGCACAGGGCCTCCTATAACAGGACCACCACCTTTTATAAACTCCGTAAGAGCAGGCATTTGAATTGTTGGATGAATGACAATCACACCCACTGCAAGCATAATGATGGTTCCTATTTTAAGATAGGTCGAAAGATAATCTCGAGGAACCAGAAGAAGCCATACAGGCAGTACGGAAGCGAGAAAACCATACAATGGAATGGCAATAGAAATGGTTTTAATATCCCACGAAAACAGATTATTCATTGTTGCGTTCTGCATCAAACTATGGCCGCCAATAATGCCTGCCACCAAAAGTATACCTCCTAAAATACTGGCAAAAAGAACACTGTTTTTTCTGTATCTCATGATAAGGCCCATGATCACTGCAATAGGCATAGTGATTACAACGGTAAAAAGAGACCATGAAGCCTCATGCATCGCATTGATACAGGCGAGTGACAAACCAGCCAGTGTAAGAATAAGGATAAATAAAATAGCAAAGCCAGCAACCGTTCCTGTTGCTTTACCTATTTCTTTGGAGGCAATAGTAGCCAGACTCTGTCCTTTATGCCTTACTGAAGCAAATAAAACCACCATATCATGTACGCCTCCGCCAAGTACACATCCGATTAAGATCCATAATGCACCGGGCAGATATCCAAACTGAGCAGCCAGTACGGGCCCAACCAAAGGGCCGGCAGCAGCAATCGCAGCAAAATGATGGCCGAAAAGTACATTCTTATTGGTAGCTACATAATCTTTACCGTCGGCAAATTCTACTGCAGGAGTAGTGTTTTTATCATTAAGTCTGAGCACTTTATTGGCAATGAAAATACCATAAAAGCGATAAGCAATTGCAAAGACAAGTACTGATACAAAGATCAGGGTGAGCGCATTAGTGTTATTCAGAAAATCCATATCATCTGTTTTTTTGGAGTGAATAATTAAAATATTGGATATTTTGTTAAGAATAATTTAAATAAAAGCCAAGTTAATTATTTTATGAGTAAAAAAGATGAAATGTATATTAATCTTGCAATTTTTACGTTTGCTATGAATATTTATAATTTAATATATTGATTTATAATATTTTATATTTTGTTTTGTTTCAGGATATATATGTATTATTTTCTTTGAGAAATGATAAAATCCACCATCTGGTCAGTAAGGCTGTCCATATAGCCCTTATCCGTTGTTCCGAAACCATGAATGCCATCTTCTACGATGACCAGGCTGTTCTGAATGTTTTCTCTTTTGAGCTTTCTGTGAAGCTTTTTAGACTGTTTCATAGGAACTACTTTGTCTTTATTTCCCTGGACGATTAAGGTAGGGACGCCACCTGAAGCATAAGTAACCGGAGAAATGGTTTTAAAGTATTCTATTGTTTTAGCTTTATCTTTTTTAATATCATACCCTGACAATCCTCTTACAAGATTGGTTCTGAGATCTACGATTTTCTTTGCCGCCAGTCCGAAAAAAAAGACAGGCACTTTTCCGAGTCGGGTATGAAGCAGCTTATTCATGTCTGAGGGACCATAATGATCCACCACATAATTTACCTTTGCAGAATAAGAAGAAAGTTCCGGGCTTCCGGCAAACTCGTTGTCTGGCGTATATGCCGCGAGCATTGAGAGATGTGCTCCAGATGAAGCCCCAAAAAAGCCAATATTGTTCGAGTCGAATTTATATTTTGCTGCATTTTTCCTTACCCATCTTACTGCATCTTTAGTATCTTCTACAGGAAGCGGGAAATGAATGCTGTCATTCAGAAGCGTATAATTGATACTGATTACCGCATATTTTTTATCCAGGAGCTTTGAAATGAATGTTTCAATATAGCTTTCATCTCTGATGGTTTTATCGCCTTTTACCCATGCACCTCCATGTACATAGACGACGACGGGCATTTTGTCGTCTGAAACAGTTTTGGGAGTATAGAGGTCTAGTGAAACAGGATTTCCTTTTGCATTGGTTTTATAAACAATATTTTCTGAGACTGATGATATTTCCGACAGAAGACTGCTTTTTGTGGAATTTGATTCATGTTGGTTTTGTGAATAACTTAAATTAGATAAACCTAAGGAGAAAACAAAAAACAGGTTTATGAAAAACCTGTAGATTGATATGTTGTTTATTGATGATTTCATAGAATACTTTTTGTGGTGGAGTGTTATTTTACTAACTCCTCAAAAAGTTTACCAAACGTCTTTTCCAGGTCTTTGGATTTTCCCGGATGAGGTCTTGAAGTCTGAACCACAGAACTTCTTACAGCGGTTAGCCAGCGGAAACGTTCCGGAATATCCATCAGAGCGATAGGACCACCTTCCTTATCTCCATTAGCGATTTTTTGAAAGCTTTCAAGATTCTGGATGACGTCATCATAATCCAGTTTGCTATGCATGAGTTTGAATTTATCGGGACATAAATAAAACTCCACGCGGATGAATTTCTCCTTTTTGGAAAACATCACAAGGCCTATATTGAAAAATTCTTCTCTTTCAACTTTTGGTACCAGGCGTATAACAGCGTATTCGTATATTTTATCCTCTTGCATTTTTAGCTTCGTTTACAAAGATTTGAGAATTTTCTAACCTTGTTTTCAGGAACTGGAAGTAGATTTCACGGATCTCTTCAGGAGTTTCATCGGCGTCATCCCAGTGGAGCCAGTCCTCAGGAATTAAATTGACAATTTTCCTGAACAGTTTATCATTCAGTACCTCATGAGCAAACCGATCGGCTTCATCCAACATTTTTGCTTTCGGGAGCAGTACATGGTCCTTCACGTATTTGAACGGGGTCTTTGCAGCCGTATCAAAATTCTGCCACGAATGATGGAAATAAAAAGAAGCACCATTATCGATGACCCAAAGCTCTTTATGCCACATCAGGAGATTTGTATTCTTAAAAGTGCGGTCAATATTAGTAATGAACGCATCCAGCCAGACAATTTTTGAAGCCAGAAGAGGATCTATCTTTACCCCCGGATCATAAGTGATGGAACCCGAAAGATAATGCAGCCCCAAATTCAGGCCTTCTGAAAATTTCAGTAAATCCTGAATTTCCTCATCTGCTTCTGTTCTTCCAAAATCGGCATCCAGATTTACAAATACCAGCTCTGGAATCTTCAGTCCCAAAGCCTCCGTGATCTTGCCGCCCAAAAGTTCGGAGATCAGCATCTTTACTCCGTGGCCTGCACCCCGGAATTTCAGTACATATTTAAAATTATCATCAGCTTCTGCCAAAGCAGGAAGAGATCCGCCTTCTCTCAAAGGCAGAATGTAACGTGTGACGGTTACCGTTCTTAAATCCAGCATACTGCAAAAATAAGGTTATTTTGATAACTATTTAAGCATTTCCGGGGTTAACTTTCCTAGGTGAATTTTTTTTATTACATTTAGATTAAAGGGAAATATTGCTGGTCCCTGTTGTTTAAGAATCGTAATCAAATTTTTTATATGGAATTGATAAAAAACCTTAATATAAAACTGGAAAATGCAGAAACCCGGGATTTTCTGGCTGATGCAGTTTATCCTGAAACCAATGGAAAGCTGCCGTTAGTGATCTTTGTTCATGGTTATAAAGGGTATAAAGACTGGGGAGCATGGAATCTAATGGCTGAAAAGTTTGCTGAAGCGGGTTTTTTCTTTGTGAAATTTAATTCATCCCATAACGGAACTACTGTTGAAGATCCTTACAATTTTGGTGATTTGGAAGCTTTCGGGAATAATAATTATTCAAAAGAGCTTTCGGACCTCGGTGTTGTAATCGATCATTTTGTGAAAGATCCCAACGTAGACGACCAGAGAATAATTCTGATCGGGCACAGTAGAGGAGGAGGGATTTCCATTATAAAAACATTTGAAGACGAAAGGATCAACGGACTTATCACTCTGGCAAGTGTAGATACTTTAGACCGTTTCCCTAAAGACGGAGCTCTGGAAAACTGGAAAAAAGAAGGTGTGTATTATGTGCTGAACGGAAGAACAAAACAGGAAATGCCTCACTATTACCAGTTTTATGAAGATTATGAAAAGAATGTTCACCGTTTTGATGTGGAAAGAGCGACAGAAATGGCCAAAGCTTATGTGCTGATCATTCACGGAACCCAGGACGAAAGTGTTAGTGTGAAAAATGCGGAACATCTTCATATCCTGAATCCGAATTCAGAATTGTTCCTGGTTGAAAATGCAGATCATACGTTCGGATCAAAAGAACCGTGGACAGAAAAAAAACTTCCCCATCACCTAAATATCGTTACAGAAAAATGCATTGATTTTATTAATAAAAACATGAAATAACATTAATATATGGCATGAAATTTGAGTATCAGTTTTTCACATATTAATGATATATACTATGAACAAACTGATCTTAAGCGCCTGTGCGTTTTCGTTATTGACAGTAGTTTCCTGTAAAAAAGAGACAAAAATTGATACATCTTCCAGTAAGGATTCTTTAGCAGCAATAACTAAAGATTCTGTAATAATAAATGCAGACTCAGCTATTTCTTCCGCATCATCTTCCACCCGTAATATCATTACGAACAATATAGGAAAGTACCCTAATGATATAAAACTGTTTGAAAATGAAGATTTTACAGACAGGGTTAAGAAAATTACTGGAACGCAATATGATGAAATTTTTAAAAACTTCAATGTAGAATCCCAAATTGTATCCGAAAACGGAATCTATAAGGTAGCAGGTTGTAAGCAGCATGACTGCCCTGGGTATTCAACATCCATCTTCTATGATTCCAAGAACGATAATCTAAATGTAGCTATTGACAAAAATGGAAAAATAACAGATTTTACTGAGAAAGAAAAAATTAAGATTACTGATGTACTCAAGTCTATGTAAGCAGCTCCAGATCCATAGAAAGAAAAAAACCAGCTTGATGAAAGCTGGTTTTTATTTTTTGGAATTATTGTATTATTAAAAGCGCCCAGGCTTCTTCAATTTTACTCTCAAGAAGAAGTTTTTGAGCATCCAGATGAACGTTCTCATCTGCATGAAAATCTCCGGGAGGAAGAATTTCTACATTGGCAAGCATTCCCAGGTCATTTCCTGTAAATACCTTACTGTATTTGATAGAATCCGGCAGAAGGTCAAACCCGATTCCTTTTGTAACCAATGGTTTCGGAACTTCAAAAAGACTGTTCTCATTGCTTCTGGAATACCAGTTGCCTCCTAAACGGGCTACCATATCCAGCTTTTGCTGATCCAAATTTCCAGCCTCGTTCAGATATTCTTCCCTGATGTGGATTTTCTGCACCTCACAGATCACAAGATTTCCTGCACCGCCCTGATCTCCCAGAGACTTTACTTCTAAAACTTTACATTCAAAGTTAACAGGACATTCTTCAATAAGCTTGGGCTGTACAAGGTCTGCCTCTTTCATGGTCAGACCGGATTTAATGAATTCATTGACTCCGGTTTCATATTCTGTAGAAGCCAAAGAAATCTGCTGCACAATAGGAAAATTCACCGTTCCGATCACTACTTCCGGAACCTCCAAAATATTTTCCAGGGTATGTTTAGTGGTATTGTCTCGTACTCGCCTGGAAGGTGAAAAGATCAGCACAGGTGGAACCGTACTGAACATATTAAAAAAGCTGAATGGTGATAAATTAATATTTCCGTTTTTATCTACTGTAGAAGCTAATGCGATCGGACGCGGTGATACGGCGGTCTGCATGATGGTTTGGAGCTGTACGGGGGATAATTCGGAGGGTATTACTGTTTTCATATTCTGTTTTTTAACACTCAATTAAACTTAAGTGTTCAAATTATGTAAAAAGATGCTTCGACTTCGCTCAGCATGACATTTTTAATACTAGCCGTTTTTATTAGCAATTAATTTTTAATGATGTCATGCTGAGCGAAGTCGAAACATCCGGATTATTTATTTAAAATTGAATTAAATTGAAGGAATAATTTTACCAGAAACCTCACCAAAACCTACTCTCACTCCATCTTTTTCAGCCCAGGCTTTCATGGTAACTGTATCATTATCTTCAATGAATTTTCTTTCCTGGCTATTGCTTAGCTGTAAAGGATTTTGTCCTCTCCAGGTCAGTTCCAGCATAGATCCGAAAGATTTCGGATCGCTTCCTGAAATGGTTCCGCTAGCGTATAAATCTCCAACTTCCACGTTACATCCGTTTATCGTATGATGGGCTAATTGCTGAGCCATATTCCAGTACATGAATTTATAATTACTTTCTGAAATCAGGTTTTCTTCACCGTTTTCAGGCTGTAAATACACTTCAAGATTGATATCGTAATTTTTATCACCTTCAAACTTTAAATAGTCTAAAACTTCAGGGTCCTGCTTTGGAGAAGCTGTTCTGAAAGGTTCTAAAGCTTCAAGGGTAACTACCCACGGAGAGATAGATGAGCCGAAGTTTTTACCAAGGAAAGGTCCCAGTGGAACATACTCCCATGCCTGGATATCTCTCGCAGACCAATCGTTGAATACCACCATTCCAAAGATTGCTTCCTCAGCATCCTTTGTAGAAATGCTTTCACCCATTTCTGAGTTTCTGTTAAGAATGAAGGCCATTTCCAGTTCAAAGTCAAGCTGCTTGCTTGGTCCGAAAACCGGTTTTTCAGCGTCTGCAGGTTTTGTTTGACCTTTCGGACGGTTGATTTCTGTTCCTGAAACAACGATGGATGAAGCTCTTCCGTGATAACCTACCGGAAGGTGTTTCCAGTTCGGAAGCAGCGCATTGGCCGGGTCACGGAACATTTTTCCAACGTTCGTTGCATGTTCAATGCTGCTGTAAAAATCCGTATAATTCGGAATGTGCACAGGCATCATCATTTTTACTTTATCAAGGTCGTAGAAAGCATCTGCAATAGTTTTTTCATCCTTTGAAAGGATAGAACCTTCCTGTAGGAGCTCCTGAATTCTTGTGCGCACTACATTCGTTACAGGTTTCCCCAGTTCAATAAATTCGTTGATGGTGTAGGCTTCAAAAACATTATCGTCCAGTCCTTCAATATTTTCAAAATATCCAAGATCATAAAGAGTGGCAAGATCGATGACCTGATCTCCGATCCTTGTGCAACATCCGATATATTCTTTGTTAAAAACTGCTACTCCGAAAGGAATATTATGTATAGAAAAGTCTGAATCTGAAGAATATTCTACAAATGATTTCATAATTTTTTGGAATTAAATTAAAAATGGTAAGATAGCGAATCCATAAAGATCCGCAATCATGATTCTGTGGGAATTATTTCTTTTTGGAATAAGAAGCCTCATCTATCCACCTGTCTTTGGTATTGACATCAATAAGATACAGGATATTATCCTGCTTAGTCAGCAGCAAAGTTTTGGTTACAGGCATTGGAACTTTTTTATTTTCAAGTTTATCTGCTCTCAGAGAAAGAATGTTTTTTTTCCTGATGATATCTCCTGTAAAAACATTTGAGCTGCTTTCGCCGGTAGCTTTATCATCAAAAACTTCTACATAGGTAGCATCTTTTCCTTTAATAACAATAAAATCTCTTTCTGTATGATCCTCTGCATCTTTAATGAAGATAAACTTCTTGTTGTCAATATTTACATTTTCAAGATGCTGATTGATGCCCTTTCTTTCTTCCAGGCGATTAAGAATTTCATTAAGAGTTCCATACTGAGCATTTAGCCCTAATGTTCCGAAAAATAAAATCCCGATAAAAAATTTTCTCATAATGTGTTTTTTAAAAAAAAGTTTTGTCAAGACTCCTTCATCCTGACAAAACTTAGTATTCTATATTTAAATTAAAGATTTCCTCTTCTTTCTTGTTCTCTTTCTAATGCTTCAAATAACGCTTTGAAATTTCCGGCACCAAAACTCTGTGCACCATGTCTTTCAATGATTTCGAAGAATAGAGTAGGACGGTCTTCTACAGGCTTCGTAAAGATCTGAAGTAAGTATCCTTCTTCATCATGATCAATAAGGATGCCTAAGTCTTGTAATTTTTTAAGATCTTCATCAATATGGCCAACTCTTTCAGGAACCATATCGTAGTAAGCCTCTGGTGGAGCGGAAAGGAACTCTACCCCGCGTTTTTTTAATTCGGTTACTGTGTGGATAATATCTTTTGTAGCCACAGCGATGTGCTGTACCCCTTCACCTTCATAGAAATCAAGATATTCTTCTACCTGAGATTTCTTCTTACCTTCTGCCGGCTCATTGATCGGGAATTTTGCAAATCCGTTTCCATTGGACATTACTTTAGACATTAATGCAGAATATTCTGTATTGATCTGCTTGTCATCAAAAGAAAGGATGTTTACAAATCCCATTACTTTTTCGTACCATTCTACGGTAGGGATCATCCTGTTCCAATCTACGTTTCCTACACAATGGTCTACGTATAATAAACCTGTTTCTTCAGGCTTGTAATCGCTTTCCCATTTTTCATATCCGGGCATGAAAGCGCCTTTGTAGTTTTTTCTTTCAATAAACATATGGATTGTTTCTCCGTACGTATAAATTCCGGACATTCTTACCTCACCGTTCTCATCTGTTAAAGTTACAGGCTCCAGATATGGTTTTCCGCCTCTTTCAGTAGTTTCTTCAAAAGCTTTGTAAGCGTCATCTACCCAAAGTGCCAAAACTTTCACTCCATCACCATGTTTTTTTACGTGCTCGCTGACAGGTGAGTCGGATTTAAGCCCTGTTGTTAATACCAATCTTATTTTCCCCTGCTGAAGAACATAAGAAGCGCGGTCTCTTACTCCTGTTTCAGGACCAGCATATGCTACAGACTGAAAACCGAAAGCGGTTTTGTAATAATGGGCAGCCTGTTTAGCATTTCCTACATAAAACTCAATGTAATCTGTACCGTTGATAGGTAAAAAATTCTCAGCTTGAGCAATTTTTTCGGCAAATGTAAGTGTTGACATATTTCTATTTTTACTTTTATTTTTATGAATGCAAATTACAAAAATCTTAGAAATAGTGAAAGCATTGAAGTGGATTCCTTAAATATACTTAACATAATGTTAAAGAAGAGTTCATTTAAGTATATTTAAGTTTCTTTATAATAAAACTGGATATCTATCTTTGATACACCAATAAGTGAAAAAAAAATATTTTCGAAAAAAGAAAGCCGTAGAAATTTCTACGGCTTTCTCTATTTTTTTATTTAGGCTTTTCTATTTAATCTGCCAGCATCGGGATTATAATTATCCCATATTTTCCATGTATTATTTATTTTACGGATAAAATAAATCTGGGTATTAAGCTGATTGACAAAATGTTCCTCTCCGGTTTCACCTACTTTGAACAGAAGATTCCAGAATTCCTGGGTTTCCAGTATTTTTTTGTCAGGTTCGTCAGTAACCAGGTGAATATCAAAAACCTCGTAGTTGGAACGGTTGTTTTTAGTCACCAGATGAAAGTCTCTTTCGCATAATTCTTTGCTAAACCCGGAAGCTCTTTCTAAAAACGGAGAGCCGTCAAATACCAGATCTTTAAAAACTTCGGTTTTATGCTCGGGGAATTTTTTGTAAAATTCAAATGCTGTAGCACAATAATCATATACCATTTGGGTAAGAAATTCAAGGTCGCCTTCTACAGGTTCTTTTTCCGGACGTTTTAGCTTCATGGACTGTATATAGTCGTTAAGGTCTTTATAGCCCAGAAAAATACAGATTTTATCCAGTGTTTTCAGGAATCTGAGGTCATTATGCGTTTTGTCCTGATAATCGTTTTCAAAAAAACGCTGCAGGGTGACATGTGATATTGTATTTCCTATTTCAAATTTTTTCCCCCCTTTTAGTTCTTCAGCTTCAGATAATTCATCTTTTATAATTTCAGAAAGAATAATATAATGGCTCCTTTTCCATTCATTCACATTCCCCAAAACAGAATTTCTTACTTTTTCATGCTTTCCAACTTCTTCTCTTATCGAATTATATATAGTTTTCAATTTCCTTTGGTTTTGAATGAGTTTATCAAAAACATTGCCAAAATGTTAAAGTATTTCTAAGACCAGTTTTCGTTTTTAGTTATTAATATACTGATTATAATTTATGAAAAAATAGCCAGACAAAATAAAGCTGCGATCTTCTTAGTGTTTAAACCGTTCATAAGCAGCTCGTTCCAGCATTTCTCTATCATCAGGGTGTGCGATGCTGATAAGCTCCTGGGCCCTTTGGCGGAGATTTTTACCATACAAATAAGCTGTGCCGTATTCTGTCACTACATAATGTATATGCCCTCTTGTTGTCACAACACCGGCTCCCTGTTTAAGAAAAGGAACAATCCTGGAGACTCCTTTTTTTGTTCTTGAAGTGATGGCAATAATCGGCTTTCCGTCCTCACTTAGTGCTGCACCTCTCATAAAGTCCATCTGGCCTCCGATTCCGCTGTACTGCAATGTCCCGATGGAGTCTGCACATACCTGTCCGGTGAGGTCAATTTCAATGGCAGAATTGATGGCTACCATTTTTTTATTCCTCATGATATTGATCGGGAAGTTCACGTCGCTTACATCTTTGAATGCGAAAACAGTATTGTCATCCACATAATCGTAAAGCTTTCTGGTACCAAAACAGAAACTTGTGATGGTTTTATTATCATTATAACCTTTATATTTGTTATTGATGACATCGTTCTGGATCAGGTCTATAACACCGTCACTCAGCATTTCTGTATGAACCCCCAGATCTTTATGATTGGTTAAACATTTCAGAACAGCATCTGGAATAGTTCCGATACCCATCTGTAATGTCGATCTGTCTTCGATAAGTTCTGCTACATTTTTTCCCACAAGCATTTCCTCAGGGCCTACTTTTGAGCCGTAATCCACAGTTGGGAGTTCTTCTTCGTGCCACACCAGCTTATGGATCCTGCTGATGTGAATCATTCCGTCTCCGTGTGTTCTTGGCATTAAAGGATTGACGATGGCCACAATAATTTTGGCGGTATCAACGGCTGCTCTTGCTACATCTACTGAAGTTCCCAAAGTACAGAAACCGTGTTTGTCCGGTGGAGAAACGGTTACCAAAGCCACATCCAGCGGAAGTATGTTTTTTCTGAATAGAATAGGAATCTCACTTAAGAATACCGGAACAAAATCCCCTCTGTCCGAATTCACTGCATCCCGAACGGGTGTTGATACGAATAGAGAATTAACAAAAAAACTGTCCTTGTATTCCGGTTTTGCAATTTCAACGTTTCCCTGCTGGGTGATGGAAACCATCTCTACATTTTGCAGACGCTGAGATTGTCTCGCCAGTTCATCAATAAGATAATTTGGAGTACAGGCACTTCCATGGAAAAATACGCGGTTTCCGCTTTTTATAGTATATATCGCTTCTTCTGCACTAATATAATTGTACATAATGAAATTTTTTATGGGTGAATTTTTTATTCCTGGGAACGGTCTTCCATAGTTTTATCTGATTCTTCCAGCCATGAAGTTTTATAGGAAGGGTCTTCTACTTTCAAAGCTTCTTCTGTAATTTTCAGTGGACGGAAAGGGTCTACCATTACGGCATATTCTTCTGTGAATTTTTTACCGATACTTCTTTCCATGGCTCCCGGGTGAGGCCCGTGTACGATTCCTCCGGGGTGTAGCGTAAAGTCCATCAGGTCGATGTGGTTACGGCTCATAAAATCCCCTTCTGTGTAGAACAGAACCTCGTCAGAATCAATATTCGAATGGTTATAAGGAGCGGGAATAGCTAATGGATGATAGTCGTACATTCTGGCACAGAACGAGCATACAACGAAATTATGGCCTTCAAAATTCTGGTGTACCGGTGGCGGTTGGTGAATTCTTCCAGTGATTGGCTCAAAGTTCTTAATATTGAATTTATAAGGATAAAAGTATCCGTCCCATCCTACAACATCAAACGGATGTGTTGCGTAGATGAAATCTGTGATCTGGTTTTCTTTTTTTACTTTGATTAAAAATTCTCCTTTCTCATCCTTAGGCTCTTTAAAAACCGGAGGAATCATGTCTCTTTCGCAGAACGGAGAATGTTCCAATAGCTGCCCGAATTCATTTCTGTATCGTTTCGGAGTGTAAATAGGAGAGTGACTTTCAAGCACAAAAAATACGGTGTCTTCTGATTTCAGTTCCACTTGATAAATGGTTCCTCTCGGAATAATAAGATAGTCTCCGGTAACAAATTCTAGGTCTCCTACAAAAGTTTTCAGAACCCCGGTTCCGTTGTGAACGTATAAAAGCTCGTCACATTCAGCATTTTTGTAGAAATAATCCATAGATTTTCTGGGTTTTGACAATCCCATTTTCAGGTCATTGTTCATCAGAAGGATCTTTCTGCTGTCCATAAAATCGTCCTCAGGCGTTACATTCATCCCCTTAAACATTCTCGGAGCAACATTTTTTTCCACCGCGATCTTTGGGGTTACATCTTTTGCAGGTCCAATTGATTTGATCTGTGTAGGTCGGTGCGTATGATAGAGCAATGAGGAAATTCCGTGAAAGCCTTCCGTTCCGAAAAGCTGTTCATAGTAAAATTTATCTTCCGGTGATTTGAAAATCGTATGTCTTTTTGGTGGGATATTACCCGCTTGATGATATCTCATTTTACTTTTTATATCTAGTTTCTCAAATTTAATCATTTTTCGTGAATTCATTCCAACAACATTTGTCATGGTGTTTTGTAATTCAAAAATAATTGTTAGATTTGTCTAACAATTTTAATTTCATGAAGCGAATACTATTTTCTGTTACTCTTTTATCTTCTTTTTGTTTTTCCCAGGAAACAGACAGCCTGAATATACAGGAAACTATAAAAACGGATTCAGCAACAATTCCAAAAGCAAAAATCAGAACGAGTACTATTGAAGATGTTGTCATTACCGGAACTATAAAACCTTTCAGCAGATCAAAAAGTCCTGTAGCCGTAGAGGTTTACAGCCAGAAGTTTTTCCAGAAAAATCCAACTCCAAGTATTTTTGAAGCCATTGCGATGGTCAATGGGGTAAAACCACAGCTCAATTGTTCAGTATGTAATACGGGTGATATCCATATCAACGGGCTCGAAGGACCTTATACGATGATCCTGATCGATGGAATGCCCATTGTAAGCTCACTTTCCACAGTATATGGGTTGAGTGGAATTCCCAACAGCCTTGTAGATAGAATTGAAGTGGTAAAAGGTCCTGCTTCTTCTATTTACGGTTCTGAAGCAATGGGTGGGGTAATCAACATTATCACCAAAAACGCACTGACCGCTCCAAAATTAAGTGTAGACCTGATGACGAGCACCTGGAGTGAAAATAATCTTGATGTTTCAACGAAATTTAATATTGGAAAGAATGCTGCATCTTTACTGAGTTTCAATTATTTCAGCTTTAAAGAGAAGATAGACCAGAACAAAGACAATTTCACGGATGCGGCATTGCAGAGCCGGATTTCTGTTTTCAATAAATGGAATTTTAAAAGAAGAGAAAACCGTCAGGCAAGTTTTGCGTTGAGATATTTATATGAAGACCGTTTTGGCGGGGAAATGCAGTGGGACAGATCTTACCGCGGAAGCGGAGATGTGTATGGAGAAAGTATTTATACCAACAGGGCGGAAGTGTTTGGACTGTATCAATGGCCTTTAAAAGAATATATCGTTACCCAGTTTTCTTATAATTATCACGACCAGAACTCTTTTTACGGGAGTAATCCCTATGATGCTCTTCAAAAAGTGGCTTTTGCACAGACCTATTGGAGTAAAAAAGTCGGACAGCACGATCTGACAGGAGGAATTACTTTTAAAAGAACATTTTATGATGATAACACACCCGGGACATTATCCGGAGACGGAATCACCAATGCACCGATGAAATCGCCGATCTGGGGAGCTTTTATACAGGACCAGTGGGAAATTAATGATAAACATACTTTGCTGGTTGGCTACCGTTTTGATTATGACAAAATTCATCATGAAGTACATTCACCAAGGTTGGCATGGAAATTTTCCCCGAATCCCTATCATACACTAAGATTCAATTTTGGAACTGGTTTTAGGGTAGTCAATCTCTTTACAGAGGATCATGCCGCACTTACCGGCTCCCGTGAAGTATTGATCAAATCAGATCTGAAACCCGAAAGATCAGTCAACGGAAACCTGAACTATATCTGGAAAATTCCGGTGGGAACCCGCATGCTGCAATTGGATGCTTCTGCATTTTATACCTATTTCAGCAATAAGATTGTAGGAGATTTTGATACCGATCCGGATAAAATTATTTATGATAATCTTAATGGATACGGAATTTCGAGGGGAGCCTCACTGAATGTAGATTTCAGCTTCAGTTTTCCTTTAAGTGTCGGCTTGGGAGTGACCTATCTGGATGTTTATCAGAAATTTGACGGAGACAATAAAAAATCGCAGCAATTACACGCACCGAAATGGAGCGGAACTTATAACCTTTCCTATAAGTTTCCGAATGATCTTAGTGTTGATTTCACAGGACAGTTCTATGGACCTATGAGACTTCCGGTATTGCCTAATGACTACCGTCCTGAATATTCACCTTTTTATTCTTTAGCCAATATTCAGGTGTCAAAAAGCTTCAGATCCGGATTCGAAGTGTATTGCGGGGTGAAGAACCTGTTCAATTTTACACCGAAGGATCCTTTGATGAGACCCTTTGACCCGTTTGATAAATATGTAAATGATCCGGTAAATAACCCGAACCATTATACTTTTGATACTGCTTATGGATATGCACCCATGCAGAAGATCAGAGGTTTCCTCGGGATAAAATATACTTTAAAATGAAAAATTTTATTCTATTTTTAATGTTAGTGCCCTGTTTTTATCTGTCTCAGATGAAGACAGGCACTTTTTCTGATCTTGAAACATCGATGAAAAAAGATCCGAAACCCACTATTATCCATCTATATACAGACTGGTGCTCGGTCTGTAAAATGGAAAAGCATGCGTTGAATGAAGACAGGGAAACCGTGGACTTAATCAATGAAAATTTTTATCTGGTCAATTTTGAAGCTGAAAAAACGAAAGAAAAAATACGGTTTCAGGGAAAAGAATTTGGGTATCTGCCGAATGGAAATTCCGGAATTCATGAATTGGCTCTTGCTTTGTCTAAAAATAAGGAACAGCCTGTTTATCCCTTGTGGATTGTTCTGGATAAGGATCAGAAGTTAGTATATTATCATGAAGGTCTTTGGATACCAGAAAATATGAAGCAGAAACTTCTGGAAATTTCTGCTTTGTAGGTATTTTTTCTCTCGCAGATTGTGCAGATTAAGCAGATTTTGCTTTTTGTAAAATATGTAATACAGAAAATCTTTAAATTGGATTATCAGCATCAATAAGTACCGCGAGCTGAATACACGGCTCATCCGACCGGTTGCTCCATGCGTGATTGGTTCCTCTCTGTATGACAATGTCTCCCGGTTTAAGCAAAGTCTCACCCTCTTCCATGATCAGGTAAAGTTCACCGGAAAGGATGATGATATAATCTAAAGTCTGCGTCTGATGCATCATGGGATGAGGTTCTCCGGCTTTAAATTCCACTCCGAGATCTTTATCGGGAGGAATGACAACATAACGGAAATAAGTCCCGTTTTTTGGAGTTTGTGGAAATCCTGTATTAGAAATTTTTGTTTCAAGATCCAATACTGCTGGCATTTTCTGCGTGTTCCAAATATCTGAAATGATAAGCCCCGGAAGATGTTCCACTACGTTTTCTGCCTGCTGGTCTTCTATAATAACTGATTTCCCGTTTTTGATTCCGGTGACAACGCGTCTGGGTATTTTATTCATGTTTCATGATGAGTTTGTGACCTTGGGTTTGGTTATTTTTAAGAATGGAATGGGCTTTCAAAACTGTTTCCAGAGAAAGATTACCGATTGTTTTGTATTGAGGCGGGCTGATAATTCCGGTCTCAATAAGCTTAGAGATTTCCTCCAGATTTCCTTTGTAATATTGATAATCCTTGCTCATGGTATAGGAATAATTGGAAATATTCATAATGACAGTTCCTTTGTTAAAAAGGGTTTCATGGGCATCTTTTGTGATAAGGGCGGTAACATCGGCATAGGTTCCATTAATTTTTAAGACATCTGCTGTGACCTCGGACATATAATTTCCCACGAGATCGATTCCAAAATCGAAAGGCTTATTGTTGTTGGCTTTTAAAAGATTAGCAACAAGATTTTCTTCTTTATAATTGATGATTTGATGATTTTGTAAACCAATTTTCAATAAAATTTGTCTGTTTTCCTCACTTCCAACAGTTGCCACAATCTTGCGGAAATCATTTGCCGTTAAATATTTAATAACAAAAGCACCGACTCCGCCCGTTGCTCCGGTTACTAAAATTGTATCATCAGTATTTAATTTCAAACGTTTGAAGGTCTGCAGTGCGGTAAGTCCTGCCGAAGGAATGGCAGCGGCCTGCTCAAAAGAAATGCTTTTAGGCTTCAGTGCGACGATGGCTTCCGGAACGGCAATATATTCGGCATAAGAACCGTTGCTTCCCATGGATCCGCTTCCACAGAATACTTCATCTCCGATATTGAACTGATGGGCGGCAGCTCCTTTCTCCACAACAATACCGGACAGCTCACGGCCTAAAATAGGTGAACTGACCAGCCTTCGTTCAAGTTCATTCTCAATCATCTGGTAGTCAATCGGGTTAAAACCGCTCGCTTTGATCTGAATTAAAATTTCGTGATCTTTTGGAATTGGTTTTTCGAACACAGCATTTTCAAGCTGGAAATTTTTATTTAATGCAATAACTTTCATATCAGTAAATTTGATACACAAATGTAAAGTGAGAATAGTTTATATTTGCTACCAGTTAACTATTGGTAATTAGTTACCTTAATGAAACTATTATGGCAAAAATTATTGAAAACGGCATAGAAAGAGAAGCAAGCTGCACAGAAGAACTGTTTGCAATGCGCGACAGCCTGGATGTTTTGGGTGGAAAATGGAAGCTGATGATTTTACGCTATCTGACGAACAGGACAGACCAGCAGATCCATTTTAAAAAACTGCAGCGGGGAATTGATGGAATTTCTGCCAAAATGCTCAGTAAAGAATTGAAAGAGCTGGAAATCAATCTTCTCATTACAAGAACAATCCAGGACACAAAACCCATTACAGTAGTGTATGCGATTACGGAATACGGAAAATCAGTTTTACCGGTCACCGAAACACTCGTGAATTGGGGGATTATTCACAGGGAAAAGATCAAAGAATCGATGAGTTAGTTGATTTAAAGATTAAGTATTTAAAAATTGAAAGATGATCCCACTACAGAAATATTCGGCAAATAAAGAAATCTGCTCAATCTGCGAGATAAAAAATATTAAACAAAAAAGTTTATTTATCACTATACCTTAAAGTAAAAACAATCTCAAAATAGTATTTGTTTCTGAGATTGCTTCGTCGCGTTGCTCCTCGCAATGACAATTTTAAGACTATTCCAAAAGCACAGCAATAATAGCGAGTATCGCGGGTAAAGCCTGCACAAAAAATATCTTCTTTGTTGCAGAAATAGCTCCATAAATTCCGGCTACAGCTACACATCCCAAAAAGAATAATGCTATATTATCCTGCCACTTCGGATCATCTATTAAAAATGACCAGATTAATCCTGCGGCAAGAAAACCGTTATACAGACCCTGATTGGCAGCCAATCCTTTCGTAGGCTTAAACATTTCTGCCGGTAATGCAGCTTTGAATACTTCTTTCCCTTTGGTTTCCCAGGCGAACATCTCCATCCACAGGATATAAATATGTTCCAGCGCAACGATGGCGATCAGAATTTTAGCAACAAGTTCCATGATTTTAATGTTTTTGACATTGTAAAACTAAAAAAATAAAGTTAAGTTTGGTCACTTAATTGCAAAGATGGACAGTTTCAAAGCACATTTAAACAAATTTATAAAGGTTACGGATGAAGAGTTTGCTTCCATATTTTCTTTTTTTAAGGAAGTGGAAGTGAAGAAAAAGCAGGACCTGATGCTTAATGGGGAGATCTGTAAATCGATGTATTTTGTGTCTGTAGGCTGCCTGAGGAAATTTTTTATCAATGAAAAAGGGGCGGAGCAAACCACTGAATTTGCCATAGAAAACTGGTGGATCACGGATACTTTCGCCTATGAAAGACAGATCAAATCAGATTTTTGTATCCAGGCGGTGGAGCGTTCTGCCATTCTTATGATAGACAAGCAGCAGCAGGAGCTTCTGCTGAAAAAACATCCCGTTATGGAACGCTACTTCAGAATGATCTATCAAAGAGCTTATGCAGCTTCGGAAAGACGGATCCGTTATTTGTATGAGATGTCCAGAGAAGAATTATATGTACATTTCAGTACGCTTTACCCTTGGTTTATCCAGAGAATTCCACAGTATTTAATAGCTTCTTTTTTAAACCTTACTCCGGAATACCTGAGCGAAATCAGAGCAAAATTACGTTCTTAAACCAGTTTAAGATTTTTACCGATTATAAGTCGGAGATTTGTCATGTTATTAAAAGCCAGTATCATGACAGACAAAAATATGAAGTTTCCACAGTTATTTTTAAGAATAGCTCTTGCTGTAACCATGCTTTCTGCCGTGGCGGACAGGTTCGGTTTCTGGGGCGTCAATTCTGCCTGGGGAAACTGGGCAAATTTTGAGGCATATACAAGAAAACTCACTTTTTTCCTTCCTGAATCTTTAAGTATTGTTTCGGCTTATGCTGCTACTTTTTTTGAAATTATTTTCCCTTTAATGCTTCTCGTGGGTTGGAAAATCAGGATTGCAGCCTATGGGGCGGGTTTCTTACTGCTGGTATTTGCACTGTCCATGACCATCGCACTGGGAGTTAAGGCACCGCTTGACTACTCTGTCTGGGTAGGAAGTGCCGGAGCATTTTTACTGGCGGTTCAGCCAAAATATTTTTTTAGTATAGATCGTTTAACCCATAAATAATAATAGTATGAGCGCAAGATTAAATATTGCCAACGTAGATTCAGCGGCTTACAAAGCTATGCTTGGACTGGAAGGATACCTTCAGACCATTTCACTCAACCACATCCAAAAGGAGTTAATTAAGATCAGGGCTTCACAGATCAACAAATGTGCTTTCTGCCTTGATATGCACACAAAAGATGCCCTTAAATATGGTGAAACAACTCAAAGAATTTTCATCCTTAACGGCTGGAGAGAAGCGAAAGATTTTTTCACAGAAGAAGAACAGGTTCTTTTGGCGATGACGGAGGAAATTACCCTGATCAGCGATAAAGGCCTTACAGAAGAAACATTTCAGAAGGCAAAACAGTACTTTGATGAGGCAGCCATTGCACAGATCATCATGGCTATTGTGACCATTAATGCATGGAACAGAATAGCGGTAAGTACACATCTGGAAGTTCCAAAATAATTTTTGGCAAAACTTATGATCAAAATAGCCTTTCAAAACTGAAAGGCTATTTTATTTTTATGGATCAGGATTCTAATAGACTGCAACAGGATTGATATTCACCTGTGTGGATCCCACATACAATGGCTGTCCCAGAACAAACAGAAACTCCCAGATCCTGTCTTTTACCAATGGACGGCTGTCAATCAGTTCAAGATTGTAAATTCCCTTTTTGGCCAGCATAAACTGATTGATGGGAAATTCTTCCTTGGATTTTGGATTGGGATAGACCTCTGATGCCCAGGTATCTCCTCCGAAAGCAACAATTCCCTGCTCAGCAAGCCATTGTGCAGCTTCCATACCAATTCCCGGTTCGGTTTCTAAAAACTTCTGGTTATCCTTTCCGATCAGTTCCAGCCATCCGGTATTGAACAGGACAATATCACCTTTTCTGAGGGTAATTCTCTGTTTCTTTAAAACGGCTTTAATATCTGATGTTGTAAATTCCGTACCACCAGGAACTACTGCTTTTCCATAGTGAGCGGTCATATCTAAAACCACACCCCGGGTAACAAAAGGAGGCACTTTTTCAATACCAAGCTTCTTTACTCCTTCTACAGTTACAAAATCAATGGCTTTATTTCCGTTGTAATATGTATTATCAATTCCGATGTGGCCGATGCCGTTCAGCTGAGTTCCCACTCCGGTCCATCCATTCACAAGCTCATCATTGAACGTGAATTTATTCGGTCCAAGGCTCTTTCCGCCCTGTTCACCAGGCTGGATATTGTATAAATTAAAACTTCTGTGTCTGAAAGCCGGAAGATTTTTATCAATAGCTACAGCCAAAGGAAGTGTTTTACCCTGTTTTACTAATCCTACGGCTTGTTTTACAACTTCCGGGGTCAGCAGATTGGCAGCTCCTATTTCGTCATGTGCCCCATAAACAGAAGGGTACCATGATGTATCGTCAGGATTGATGCTTTGTTTTTGCGCTTTTAAAGCGATGCTGGTAATGGTCAATAGAGTAACCAATCCGAACATTTTGATCAGATTCTTTTTCATTTTTTATCAGGTATGGGGTGAAAGAAAGAAAAGCAGCAAACTGTTTCATCTGAAAGAGTTCACTTGCTGTATCAGATTAAATTTCGCTCAATGCTGTATTGATGAAATTCAATTCGTCCTGAGAGAGCTCAATGGACATGGCCTGGGCATTTTCGATAGCCTGCTGGGCATTTCTGGCTCCTGCCAATACAACGGTAATTGCCGGCTGCATGGTAGTCCAGCGTAATACCAGCTGTGAAAGGGAGGCGTTTTTTTCCTTAGCAATAGGTTCTATTTTTTCCAGGAAAGTTTTCACTTTATTTAAATCAAACTGTGAAAAATAGCCGTTTCTATGGTCGTTATCCTTCAATTTATTTTCTTTGAAATATTTTCCGGTCAAAAGACCTCTTTCCATCGGGCTGTAAACAATAATTCCTGAATTATTTTCTAAAGAATAAGGGACCAGATCGCCTTCAATAGCTCTGTTCAGCATGCTGTAAGAAACCTGATTGCTCGCCAGATGAAGGGTTCTGTTAGCTTCCTGCATTTGTGAAACGGTATAATTGCTGACTCCTGCTGCAAGAATTTTCCCCTGTTGGATAAGAAGTTCCATAGCTTCCATTGTTTCGCAGATCGGGGTGGTGCTGTCCGGCCAGTGAAGCTGTAAAAGGTCGATATAATCTGTTCCCAGTCTTTTTAAACTTTCTTCTACTTCTTTTATTACATTGGCTTTTGAAGCATATTTATATACCGGGAAGGTTTTTCCTTCATCCTCAGCATCAAAGAAAAATTCTCCTTTTCCGTTGTTGCTCCCGTCCCATACCAGCCCGAATTTGGTCAGCAGCTGGATTTTTGTACGGTCTTTTCCTTTAATAGCTTCTCCGATCATCTCTTCGCTGAGTCCGAATCCATAGAAGGGTGCCGTGTCAATAGAAGTTACGCCGTGATCCAGAGAGGCATGAATTGAATTGATGGAATCCTGTTTTTCATTTCCGCCCCACATATTTCCCCCGATGGCAAATGCTCCGTGAGTAATAGCAGACAGTTCCAGTTCTGTATTTCCTAATTTTCTGTATTCCATTTTTTGTTTTTGGATAAGTTTATTTAAAAATTTAACCACAAAAGGCAAAAGCTTTATTCTTTTGTGGTTAATGAATTGATTATTTACTAAGTTCTTTTAAAATAGCTTCACCTACGCTTTTTGCAGACTGTGGATTTTGTCCGGTAATCACTCTCTGGTCCGTTACTACATGGTTCTGCCAAAGCCCTGATTTTTCAAATTTTGCCCCTCTTTCTTTCAGTTTTTCCTCCAGAAGGAAAGGAACTACATTGGTAAGCTTCACTTCAGCCTCTTCTTCATTGGTAAAGGCATTGATTTTTTTGCCGTCTACAAGGTATTTTCCATTGTTCAATTTAATGTTCACAAGACCGGCCGGACCGTGGCATACTGCCGATACAATGCCGCCATTCTCATAAATTTTTGAAGCAATACCTGCCAATTCTGTATTATCTGCGAAATCCCACATGGCGCCATGACCTCCTGCGTAGAAAATTGCGCTGTAATTGTCTGGATTTACCTGAGAAGGCTGTAAAGAATGATCGATTTTGTTTTTGTATTCTGTATTTTCCCAGAATTCTTTGTTTACGGGATCTTTTAAATCAAATCCGTCTACCGGAGGAGTTCCGCCTTTTGGGCTTACAAAATCAATTTCATATCCTGCTTTGTGAAGCACTTCCCATGGATGGGAAACTTCGCCAAGATAATATCCGGTGTCTTCGCCGGTGCTTCCTTTTTTGTCATGACTTGTTACGACAAACAAAATTTTCTTTTTCATAAGTTTAGATTTTTGGTGTTGTGCCTGTATAAACCCCACAGTAAGTAAGGCTAAAAATAAAAATGCTAATTTTTTCATATTAAAGGATATGGGTGGTATAAATTTGCGGTTGTTCCTGTAGTTTCTCGTCAATAATAGCTCCAAAAGCCTGAATATAAGGCTGCTGGTTATGCTGTGCCAGCCCTTCTTCGCTTTTCCAGATCTCATAGAAAATAAACTGGTTTTTATCTTCAATTCCCTGGTGAAGGCTGTAAAGTTCACAGGCTTCTTCTTTTCTTGTTTCCTGAACCATATTCTGAAGGGTTTCCAGTACTTCCGCCTGATATTCTTGTTTGGCTTTGATAACTGCCGTAAGATAAATTTTCATATTAAATAAAATTTTCGATGGATTGATATTGGGGATTCCAGCCCAGTTCTGCTTTGGCCTTATCCGAATTACACAAACTGTTTGAAGCAAATCCAAAATACCCTCCCGCAGGGCCAAATGTATTGACTGCCTCCTGTATGCTGACAGACTGTGCCGGTTGTAAATTGTATTGTCTGCTTATATTTTCTGCCAGATTTCTGATCGTGGAAGAACCGTTTTCTGCATAATAAAGAGAACCTGCTTTTGCCTTTTCCAATGCAAGTACATACAGATCTGCAAGGTCCTCGATATGAAGGTTCGACCAGATATTTTCGCCTTTCCCAAAGTAAGCTCCAAATCCTTTGCCTTTAGAAAAATTGATCAGAGCCGGAAGCTGAATGCTGTCTTTTTTTAAACCCAGTCCCTCGCCATAAACCATGGTAGGTACAATGACGATGCTTCTTATATTTTTCTTGGCAGATTGAAGTATGTACTGATTAATCAGCACTCTTGATGCCATTTCAAGCCTGGGATTCAGGGGAATATCTTCTGTGTAAACAAAATCATTTTTTTCTCCGTTCTCTTTTCCTCCGAAAATAGCTGAACCTGAAGTAAAAATAAAGGTTTTACCGGTTCCTTCCAGCGCATTGATGAAACTGTCTGCTGCATAGGCATCATCCGCAGAATCTGCAGTATGGATAATGGCATCAGCATTGGAAATGGCAGCATTCAAAACAGCTTCGTCATGTATATTGCCTATAATGGATTCAATTCCTGCCTGCTTTAATTTTTCTGCTGCCTCTGCATTGCGGACAAGCCCTGTAAAACTGTAGTTTCGTTCTGCCAGCTTTCTGGCTACGGAACCCCCGATATAACCGGTGATTCCAGTTATTAATATCTTTTTCATTAGGCTAATTGTGGTTTAAGTTCTTTTTCAAAAACCTGCTCAATGTGGTCTCTGTAAAGTTTCATATCACGTTCTATATTGGCATTTTTCTCTACGTCGTGGAAGTGAAAGCTTCCCATTTTTTCCAAAGAAACAAAAGCATTCATTTTATGGAATCCAAATAGTGGTCCATTATCTACACTGGTCTCATTGAAGAATTCTCCGGGAAGTGTAAAGGCAGTTTCAGGCGCATTCCAGCTGGTGGTTACCATATATTTTCTTCCGCCCAGCATTCCTCCGGTCCCATAGTTGATTTCCGGGTTTTCAGCTTTTCTTCCGTCGCTCATGTAAATTCCTTTGGTATGGCCGGCTGTGAAAACTTCATCAATATATTTCTTGAATCCGTTGGGAAGCTGGAACCACCAGATCGGAGTGTGGTAGATGATAAAATCTGCCCAGACAAATTTCTTTACTTCTTCATCCTTATCGAAACCATTTGCAATTTGGGTGGTTTTTACTTCTATATTTTCAAATTTCTTAAGTACTGCAAGTGTATTTTCGGCAATCGTGTCATTATATTTTCCTCCGGAATGTCCGAAATTTTGTCCTGCGTTAATGATCAATACTTTTTTCATTTTATGATTGTTTAAATTTTATGATGCAAAGTTACATTCAGGTGTTGTATAATAAAAATAGTATAAATTATAAGTAACTATTAGAATAATGATAGTTGGATGTCTCATTCATGGTTAAATATCATATAGCCGGTTGATCCTGTTGTCAGACTTCTCCTGTAATTTTGTTATGAAATAGAATGAATATGATACGGATTGCCATTTTTAGTGATGTACATGGAAACCTTCCCTCATTGGATGCTGTGCTCGGGGATATGGAGAAAAGAGGAATTACGCAGAAATTCTGCCTGGGTGATCTGGTTGATTTTGCCCCCTGGGGAAATGAAGTGATTGAAAAGATCAGATATCTGAACATTCCCTGCCTTATGGGAAATCATGACGAAAGAATTGCTTTTGATATCCCTGTTGTCCCTTTACCTAAACATTCACCGGAAGAAACAGAAGCCAGATTTATAGCTATTGGTCATTCCAAAAAGCATATTACAGACAAGAATAAAACGTTTTTATCAGAATTACCTTTTCACATACAATTAAACTATAAAGTAGGAAAGCGGCACTGGAATATTCAATTGGTACATTCAGGTCTCTTGAATAATGATACTTACCTGTATGAATCTGAGAATAATAAGGTTTTTATAGATATGCTGGAAGAATCCCAGTCTGATATAGTTGTAATGGGACATACCCATTTATCATTTAAAAAATATTTTGAAACTAAAGGATGGGCTGTTAACTGTGGATCTGTAGGCCGTTCCAAAGAAGAAAACCGTCTGGCATCCTACCTGATTCTGACGATGGAAGAAGATTGTATGCTGCCGGAGATTATTCAAATTCCTTATCCTATTGAAGAAACTGCCCTTGCTATCGAAGAAAGCGGGATTCCCGATTATTATGCTTCCTTTCTGAAGAATGAAAAAACATCAGTATTATAATTATTTTGTAATTTTGTATCAGAATATTTATAATTAAAGTTATGGTCAATTTAGAATGGTACCGCACTTTTAAAGCGATATACAAAACCGGAACCCTCACAGGAGCAGCAGATTCCCTGTTCATTTCACAACCTGGCGTGAGTCTCCATTTAAGCTCATTGGAAGCGTATGTAGGATATAAATTATTCGACAGAACCGGAAGGAAAATGATCCCTACCGAAAGAGGAAAAGTATTATTCAATGCTGTTTCTGAACCGATTTCCAGGCTGGAAGATGTAGAGAAAAACTTTCAGAAATCCACTGAAAAACTGACTCCTACCATCAGTGTGGGAATGTGTTTTGAGACCTTCCAGACTACACTGGAGCAGTATGTTTCTACTTTACCTTTCAATCTGATCATCAGCTTTGGAGAATATCCCGAAATGCTGGATCAGCTGGATAAAGGGATTCTGGATCTGATTATTACACCCAAAAAAGGAGTTTCACCTAATATCGAACATGAGGCATTTTCTTCCGAGCAGATCATTCTTGTAGGCGGAAAAGACATAGATACGGAAAGCTTCCGGAAAACACTCGATACCAAAGGAATAGAACACGCCGAAGAATGGCTGAAACAGGAAAAATGGTACGGAACGACAGGTGATATGGAGCATCTTTTCCAGTTCTGGATCATGAATTTCGGCCATAAACCGAATTTCCGCCCCAATTATATAGTCCCGAATTTAAATTCCATTATCCGCTGTCTGAAAGGTGGGACCGGGCTGGCTGTTATCCCCAATTTTCTGTGTAAAAATGAAATAGAGAACGGGGATGTCAAAATGATCTGGGAAGGTGAGAAAAAACTGGAAAATACGCTCTATTTCGGCTGCAGAAAAAAAACAAATTACCAGTCTGAAATCGATCATATCAAAGGGCTATTCAGAAAGGTCATGGGCAAGAACAACCATGTCGCGCATCTGTAATCCGTTTTCATAAATAGGGAATGGGTAATGGTCTGTAAAGAAATCTTTACGTATTCCCTTTTTTATAAAGCCGTTCTTTTCGTAAAATTTAATCTGTTGGAAACCTGTATCTGAAGTCCCTACAGTTAAAATTGCATAGCTATTTTCTTTGGCTATTTCTTTCGCTTTATTAATAAGAATACTGCCAATTCCCTGGCTTCGGTAGCTTTCAATAACTGCTATGTTTTTGATTTCCAATTCTGTACTGCTGTTTGGATGCAGCGCCATTACAGCAATATTCTGAAAGCCGTCATTTAAAACATAAACGATACAATCAAAAATATACTGGTTAATGGCTTCAATAGTTTCATCAGCAAGTAACAGTAATTCATACGGAATATTCGTTCCCGGTTCTAACTTATTAAAAACGAGATTTTTCATTACAGACTCATATGAATAAGTGGATAATCTTTTCCTGAGCCATCCTTCTCCGATCTTCCAATTCTTTTGAAACCCATTTTTTCATAAAATCCAATAGCTTTAGGATTCTGTTCGTTGACATCCACTTTGGTCAGGCCTGTAGTCTCCTTCATAAATTCGTAAAGTTTTTTGCCATATCCTTTTCCCCGTACATCATCATGAATAAAAAGCATTTCCAGATTATCCTCAACTACAGAGGCAAAACCTTTTGCTTCACCATCTTCCGAAATCAGATAAACATCAAGATGCGGGAGGTAGTCTCTTGGAATAGCTTCTTTAAAATAATTAAAATCTTCGTCAGTAAGGAAATCATGGGTTGCTTTTACAGCAGATTCCCAGATTTCCATAATTCTTGGATAATCTTCAGCTGTAGCCAGCCTGATTTGATGGGACATTGTTATGAATTTCCTGCAAAAATAGGGAAATTAGGTTAGAAGTTAGAAGTTAGAAGTTAGAAGTTAGAAAGAGTTGTGAAATGGAGAAATATTATCAACAGCCTCTAATTAGTTTAAAAACAGTAAAAATGGTAAGCAGGATTCCAATTTTTTATTGCAAATTTGTTAGGCTTTACATTAATATCAAAAATTAAATTAAAGAAATTATGCAAAAGAAAACATATGCAGGGCAGCCTGTAGTGACCTTAAATAACGGAGTGGATATTCCGGCTTTGGGCTTTGGAGTATGGCAGATGGAAAATCTGGATGAATGTGAAAAAGCTGTGGTAAAAGCCATTCATACGGGATACAGAATGATTGATACAGCAGCTATTTACCAGAACGAAACAGCAGTGGGCCAGGCGGTGAAAGACAGCGTTGTGAACAGAGATGAGCTGTTTATTACTTCAAAAGTCTGGGTTCAGGATCATGGTTATGAAAAGGCAAAGAAAGCCTTTCAAAGAACTTTGGACAGGCTGCAGATGGATTATCTGGATATGTACCTGATCCACTGGCCATATGGAGATTTCCTGGGAACCTGGAAAGCTTTGGAGGAATTATATGCAGAAGGAAAGATCAAGGCTATCGGCGTATGTAACTTTACGGTAGAGAAGTTAGAAGAATTGAAAGCCAATTCAACGGTTCATCCTGTAATCAATCAGATTGAGCTTCATCCGGTTTTTCAGCAAAAGGAGCTTCAGGTATATGACAGAGAAAATAATATCGTAACGCAGCCATGGAGCCCTCTTGGAAACGGAAATGCAGATCTTTTAAACAACTCCCAGCTAAAAGCGGTTGCTGAAAAATACAATAAAACTGTAGCTCAAGTGATCCTGAGATGGCACCTTCAGGAAGGCTTTGTTGTCATTCCGAAATCTGTAACGCCTTCAAGAATTGAAGAAAATTTCAATGTTTTTGATTTTGAACTGACTGAAGAGGAAATGAATATTGTCCGTTCTTTAGATACAGGCAAAAGACTGTTCTTTGATCCTAAAGACCCTGAATGGGAAGAAAAGATGTTGAAATCCGTAGCGGATATTTAATATAATATTACCCCATTTTCTCCCGCAGATCAAACGGAACACAGATTTAATACAACAATCTGCTGAATCAGTTTAATCTGCGGGTGTTTTTTTTTAATTAGATAAAATCATGACTGCAGCACAATTCATAGAAAAACTGTCCACTTTCAGAAATGAGAAAGAAATAGACAAGGTTGAAAAATTTTTTAAAGGAAATGATGGTAGTACAAAGCATTTTGGAGTTAAGTTCGGAGATGTTTTCAAAACGGCAGAAGAATTTTCTGCTTTGCCGCTGAAAGAAATTAATAAGCTTCTCGATAATGATTTCTACGAAGTAAGAATGGGTGCAGTGAGTATTATGAGTTTTCAGGCGGGGAATAAAAAAACATCGGAAGAAAAGAAAAAAGAACTATTTGATCTGTACTTACAGCGTCACGACCGTTTAAACAATTGGGATTTTGTAGACCGTGGAGCCAGGAATATTATCGGAAACTATCTGATTGATAAGTCAAGAAATATTTTGTACCAGCTGGCTGAATCTGAAAACCCTTGGGAAAGAAGGACGGCCGTTGTCAGTACGCATGCTTTTATCAGAAAAAATGATGTTGAAGATACCTTTAAGATTGCAGAAATCCTTATTCATGACCCTCATGAGCTGGTAAATAAAGCAGTTGGAAGCTGGATCAGGGAAGCCGGAAAGAAAAATCCCAAAAGACTGTATGATTTTCTTGATCAGTATGCGAAAGCAATGCCTGCTGCTACTTTTTCTTATGCTATAGAAAAACTCGATCCTGAAATGAAAGAGCAATATAAGGAACTGCGTAAGGAGAAGTAAAAGATTCATCTGTAGGTGTTTGTGAGCAATATCATGCTTTATAAACTTAACATATCATCAGGTTTTTGTAAATTTTACATAAAAATAATTCTTATGTTTTGGCCGGATACACTCAATAAAATTTTTGATGTAAAATATCCTGTAATTCAGGCTCCGATGTTTGGGGTAAGTACTCCGCAGATGACTGCTGCAGCTTCAAAAGCCGGATGTCTGGGATCGCTTGCATTAGCAGATCTTTCTGCAGCTCAATCTGCTGAGCTCATCAGAGAGACCAAAAAACGGACAGATCAGCTGTTTGCTGTCAATATTTTTGTCCACCATATCCCTGAGCTGACAGATTCTTTGAAAGAAAAATTTGTTAAAACCAAACAGTTTATTACCCAGCTTGCAAAAGAAAATAATATAGAAGTTCAGCTTCCTGATCCTGAAGAGATCAAAGTGAATGGCTATCTTGAGCAGATAGATGCTATTATTGAAGAAGGCTGTAAGATTCTGAGTTTTACTTTCGGAAATCTGGATGGTAAAAGCATTCAGAAGCTAAAAGAACATGGAATAACCCTTATAGGAACCTGTACTTCTGTAGAAGAAGCTTTAGTCCTGGAGAAATCTGGAATTGATATCATTTGCGTGCAGGGAATTGAAGCCGGAGGTCACAGAGGATCTTTTGATGCTGATATTATTCCTGAAATTGGAGGAATGTCTTTATTTTCTAACGTATATAATCATGTGAAAGTTCCGCTCATTTATGCAGGCGGTATTTATAATGGAAAAACTTTAAAGGCAGCAAAAGAACTTGGAGCACAGGGGTTCCAGGTTGGAAGCATCTTGCTGGCATCAGAGGAAAGTGCTTTGCAGCCGTTTGAAAAAGGAAGACTGAAAAATGTAACAGAAAAGGACATTGTCCTGACAAAAAGCTTTTCGGGCCGGTATGCGAGAGGAATTAAAAATAAATACATCGAAACTCTTGAAAACTCAGCCTACATTCTGCCTTATCCCTATCAGAATAAGCTGACGAATGAGTTGCGCAGGGTTTCAAAAACATTGAATAATCCTGATTTTGTAGGCATCTGGGCTGGACAATCAATTCACGATTACAGTGAACTTTCTACTGAGGATATATTGGAAAAGCTTATTCATCAGGCTGAAATTATTTCCTGAAATTATTTACATATTTAAACACTGTAAATAATGAAGGAATACCCTGAATTGTTTTAAAAAAACCACCTTTAGGAATGTTCCAAAGATGGTTTTTGTATTTCTGATCAATAATAAGAGGTGATAGAGGCAAAAATAACCCTATATTCTGCTAAAATGTTAATATTCTGCTGAAGCGGTAAGAATCTGTCCAATATCTATGCTTTTTTTTACCAAAACTCCATTTACATAAATCTCAACATTCAAAGTGGAAGTGTCATTAAGACCTATTGCCTTTGCTTTAATTTTTGTAGGGAGGCTAACGTTACCAGGTGCCGGGGCTATTGTCTTATACTCAAATTCTGAACTCGTCCATGAAGTACTGTTAATTCCTGTAACTGAAATAGGCTCGACGCCATTAGGGTTAGGATTCTGATAAATAATATTAGTGATAACAGAACCAGGAGATGCTTCTACTTTGTAATACCATTTAAAATTAAATTCTTTAAGCTCTGGGTCATCATCTTGATGACATGAAGAAAGGACTGAAAATAACCCCATTATTATAAAAAAAATAATTCCTTTGCTCTGTCTTTGTGTGTTGTTTGTCATTTATATTTTCTTTGCATAATTGTGATGCAAGAATACTTGTTTTAGACAAAACAGTAATAAAAATGAAGTGTTACATAGATATGACATCTACTTAGTAATATAATAATGTTCTGTAATTATTTTATTTTGAGGATGATATAAAATAAGTAGATTGTTTCCAAAGATAGGGAATACTAATAAAAATTAAAATAAAAAAAACGTTCTTCAAATAAAGAACGTTTTTAATTGATGTGGAAAATATTATTTTGTAAGATCTAATCCTCCGAAGTTGCCGGAGCTCATCATCAGGAAAACACCGTCAGTTTTATCCAGTGTTTCCCAATAGGCATGCAGTTCTTCGGCATTGGTAAATACCTTCAGGGCATCATTTTTGAATTTTTCTTTAATGAATTCCGGGGAAATAGGTTCCATTCTTTTGATCTTTAATGCATCTTCAGAATAGAAGACTATGGCTTTATCCAAGCCGTCCATAGCATGATCATATTGTTCAAGGAATAACGGATTTAAGCTTGAATAGGTGTGAAGCTCCAGGAATCCGTATTTTTTTTCTTTTTTAAACTGCTCACAGAAAGCTTTTACCGCAGCTTTTACTTTGCTTGGCGCATGGGCAAAATCTTTGTATAGAACTCCCTGATCTTCTCTTTCTACTTTTTCGAGACGTTTTGAAGCTCCTTTAAAACTCATAATGGCTTCGTAGAAATCTTCATCCATAATACCCAGCTGACGGCAGATATGCCTTGCCCCTTCCATGTTCAGCAAATTGTGAGCGCCGAAAACGGAAAGAGGAACGTCTCCCATTTCAGTTTTTAGATACACTTTTCCATTGCTGATCTCATATTCAGGAGTTTTGTAAGGGATTTTTCTGAAGTAGTTTTCGGCTGCTTCCACTACTTTTACCACTTCTGCATCTTCTTCATTGTAGACCAGAACACCGCCGGGAGTAATGCTGGCAACGAATTTTCTGAACTGCTCTATATAATCGTCAAACGTTTTGAATACATTGATGTGATCCCAAGCAATGCCGCTCATTAAAGCAATATTCGGCTGGTAGAGAAGAAACTTTGAACGGAGATCAATAGGAGAGGAAAGGTATTCATCACCTTCCAGCACCATAAAATCATTCTCCTGTGTTAGCTTTACCATACAGTCAAAACCTTCCAGCTGTGCACCCACCATAAAATCTACATCTTTCCGGTGAAAGTTCAGCACATGAAGAATCATGGAAGTAATGGTTGTTTTACCGTGTGATCCGGCAATGACCACTCTTGTCTTATTTTTTGATTGTTCGTAAAGGAATTCAGGATATGAATAAATTTTTAAACCCAGCTCTTTTGCCTTTGCCAGCTCAGGGTTATCCTGATGCGCATGCATTCCAAGGATAACTGCATCAATATCCGCAGTGATCTTTTCCGGGAACCAGCCCATTTCCTGTGACAGAATTCCTTTCTTTTCCAGTCTGGATCTTGAAGGCTCAAAAATAGCATCATCCGAACCTGTTACCTGATATCCTTTGTCTTTTAATGCAATAGCAAGATTATGCATGGCGCTTCCGCCGATAGCAATGAAGTGGGTTTTCAACTTTATTTATTGTTTTTTTTAACATTATTATTAATGACCTCCTGGAAAGCATTCAGAATATTGTCCCAGTTTGTCGTAAAGTTCGGCATCATCATGCTGGCGTCAGACTTGCTGCCTTCATTTGGTCCTTTCTTTACATTGATGGAAGTGGTCACATGATCATACAGCTTTTTGTGGTCTTCCTGTATCCTTCTGAAATTGTTCTGGGAAAGAGTATGGTCCAGTTTCTTTAAATCTTCATCAGAAATTTTAAAGTCCTGTTTGTATTTTTTTCCCGACTCCTCTAGAGAGTAATGTGCATTATTACCTTTGATGAGTAAATTCTCGTACCTGGGAGCATAGCCTCCGCTTCTGGAATAGCTTATATCAAAATCTGAATATACTTTCTGACTGTTACACGAAACTAATACCAAGACCGTGAATAAGATCCCTAATATTTTGTTCATAATTTTCTACTTACTTTAATTATTTGAATCCTTTTGTTCTAATTTTTTAGCTTTAAGTTCTTCATCATAATTGTGTAGTACATTGAAATCTTCTGTCTGCTCAATAGCAGTCATGATCTTCAATAAAATTTCAGGCGCCTTTTCGTTGTCATAATCTATATCCAGAGGTGCTTTAAACTCCATGGTAGGTTTTACGCCCGTAACCTTTACCCGGAGGCCTTTCTTGTCAAATGCCCTTCTGAACCCGTTGATCTTGATAGGAATCACAATCGGGCGCTGATTTTTGACCAGTTTGGCTGTACCTCTTCGTCCCTGAGCAAAAGCAGATGTAGTACCTTGAGGGAAAGTAGCTACCCAGCCGTTGTCCAGAGCTTTCATAATATTGTCAACTTCCGTGAGATCTACCATTCTGTTGACTGTTTTACCCTCCGCTCTCCAGGTTCTTTTTACCGTTACGGCTCCTGCAATTTTGAAAATTTTAGGAAGAATCCCTTTATTCATGGTTTCTTCTGCTGCTACATAGTAAAAATCGATCTTTGGGTTCAGCAGGTAGATGGGGTTTTTAATGGTGTCCAGATATCCGTTGTTCACAGCGCAGAATGCATGATACATGGCAGCTACATCTGCAAAATAAGTTTGATGGTTAGACACAAAAAGCACGTTGGAATCGGGAAGATCCACAAGGTGTTCCGTACCGGTTATCTTCAATTTATTAAAGCCGTTGAACCTTCTGTAGGATACAACTCCTAAAATAAAAATGATAAACCTTTTTAAAAAATAAGGTGTTCCGAATGCATCGGTGAAAATATTTTTCTTCGCCATCTCTTAATTAAACACGGTAGTGCAAAGTTACATTTTTTTCAACAACTGGCTAAACTCGCTCAATATCATTGCTGTAGCGCCCCAGATGATATATCCGTTGAAATTAATAACCGGCACTTCATGTCCGGCAGCACTTGGCAGGGCCATAATTTCAGGATTATCCGGCAGGCTGAGAAAAGAAGTGATAGGGAATTCTATAGTTTCTACCGCTTCACTCTGCTGAAGAACGAAAAGCGGGTTCTTTTTAGTATATGAAATGTAGGGATAAACATAAAAATTACTCGGTGGTATATAGATAGGAGACATCTCCCTGATTACCCTTATATAGTGCTTGTCTATACCAATCTCTTCCGAAGTTTCACGTACTGCGGTTTCAGCAAAATCCCTATCCATTTCCTCACGCTTGCCGCCGGGTAAAGAGATCTGTCCGCTGTGTCTGTCGTGCTCGTTAATGGTTCTTTGGATCAGCGGGAAATACCATTCATTATCTTTTAAGTAAAGTACAATATTAACAGCTGCAAATTTTGGATTTTTTGCCAACACTTCATCATACGTAAATACAGGACGGGAAGGGGGTGAAAATACTCCATGGGCATTTATTCCCGGGAGCTCTACATTTGTAATTTTCCTCAATAAATCTTTTCCAAAACTTTCCATACCTCAAATTTAGTAATATATAGTGAAGAAAAGAATAGGCATTAACATTAATTAACCATTGAAAAGGATTAAAAGATTTAATAATTCAGGAATTTTAAAATTAAGGGACTGATAGAATAAGTGTTTTTGTTATTCTGTATAATTAGAGTTATTTTATGTATTTATTTGAAAATCAATGTTGTAGTATACCGTATTTTTACGTAACTGAAACACGTTACACAGAGAAAACGGTAAACAGTTACATCGGGAACGGTAAACCGTGATTTTGAAAATTTACACTTTAGCAGTGGTTTTTCATTTTGGTTTAGCATATACCTTTGTCATACTATTAACCAATTAATTTTTATCAAAATGAAAAACTTTATTACCGGTGTTTTTACACTAATGGCCATGAGTTTCAACTTCGCACAATCAAACATTGATGTAACTGCCCAGATTGGAAACTTGAATACTGCTACTGTTGATCAGACAGGGCTTTTCAATATCAACTCTCTTGCACAGGATGGAAACCGGAATACGGCAGACATAGATCAGGTGGGTGTTCTGAACATCAATACTGCTGAAAGTATCGGGAACAGAAACTCAATCGACGTAGACCAAACAGGTCTTGGCAATACCAATGAAGTAAGCCAAATGGGAAACAGAAACTCTGCAGCTACCTGGCAGCTTGGTGCATTTAACTCTACAGAACAGACTCAGATCGGAAGAAGAAATGAAACATCTTCTACACAGCTGGGGTTAGGAAATGCTGTCGTACAATATCAGGATGGAAGAAGAAATGATGCATCTGCTATTCAGTTAGGTAATGGCAATGATGCTTACCAAATTCAGCTTGGAAGAAGAAATGACGCAAGTGGTCTTCAGGTAGGTAATGCTAACCTTTTAGTACAATATCAGGACGGAAATGATAACAGTGCCACAAACGATCAGGTAGGTAACAATAATATTGCTGCTGCAGTTCAGATTGGGGATGATAATATGTCCGTGGGAGTACAGGTTGGAAACAGCAACCAATTATATCAACTTCAGTTAGGGGATTCCAATACCGCAATCGATGTTCAGATGGGTAACAGTAACTTTAGCTGGGTAGCCCAAAGCGGAGATTCTCACATTCATGTAGGAACCCAGCTGGGCAACGGAAATTCAATGGTTATTAACCAATCCAATTAATATGTATTGTAATCTAAAATAAAAGGAGGGGCCGCAGTTCTCTCCTTTTTTAAGCTTTTCATGATAAACATACCCGCAAACCGTTATTTTATATTTCTACCTGCTGGGTGTGTTTTTCCGGATACTCTATTCATATACCTTTATTAAAATTAATACCATGCTTAAACTGGGATGGGGTGCCTTTACACTTTTTGCGGTACTGTACATACAGGCACAGCAAGTAGACTGGGATAAACTCAACAGCAATACGGTTCTTTATCTTATCGCAAGACAGCAGACAGAGCAGCAGGGACTTTACGGTTCCAGTATTATCCAGATAGGAGATTACAACAATGCGGAATTTTCTCTTAATGCCAGAACATATGTTGCCGTATGGCAGATGGGGGATTTCAATACACTCTATTTTATCAATTCTTTTACAGATAAAGAGACCAAAACAGCAGTTACCACTCAGGGAAATAACAATATCATCGATATTACAGGAAGTAACACTGTTTCAGACGGAATGCAGATCAATGTAAAAGGTGACAACAAAACCATTTTCATGAGAAATTATTAAAACACAAGTGATGAAATTTTCGTATTCCTTAAGACTGTGCACTTTATTTATCTTCCTGTCTGTAATAATTAATGGGCAGGAAGATAGAAAAGTGAATGCAAAGATCGAAAGCAGTATCCTTGAAAATCAGATCAGGCTCAAAGCAGTTGTTACCAATAATACGGCAGTGTACAAAGAACTGAATTACCTGTTGATCTCCATTAAAAAAGGAAGTGCCGGAAACCTGTCCAATAATCAGCAAAGCGGAAAATTCTCCATTAATCCCAATGAAGTAAAAGTTTTATCCGAGATCAATGTTAATCTTGAAAAAAAAGATGCTCTGAAAGTTTTTCTTTATGTAAAAGATGAGGAAACCCAGAAACTGATTGCGAAAGACAGCCTGGAACTCAATAATGACCTTTTCAGAAAAAAAACGGCTAAAGTAGAAGAAGATGCAGTTTTTGAATTGAAAGGACTTACTATTGATGAGACCAAAACTAAGGTAGGAAAAGACTTTTATGATCTGTTTTATATTCAGTACAGCCAGCTTCCTGACAAAAGCAATGGTGCAGTTACCATTTCCGAACTTCCCCTTCGCGGTACCAGCGGGCAGATCAATATCCAGATCGATGATAAGGTAATTTACAGCTTTATGACCAATCCAAACGAAGATTACCTGAATGAACAGCTGGCAGCCAGCTTAAAATATATCAAAGAATTTAATGCAAAGAAAAATCTTATTAAAAATGAATTTATCTACTAAAAACGTCCGCCATGAAAACTTTTATCATTATTTTAATCTTTATTGCGGGTATTTTCTCTGGAAAATCTCAGCAGCTCGTTTATAAGCCTGTCAATCCGGCATTTGGAGGCGATACTTTCAATTATCAGTGGCTTTTAAGTTCAGCAAATGCTCAGAATCAGTTTGATGAAAAAAATGATTACAGCAGTTTGCTCGATAATGTTAATTCTCTCGACAGTTTCAGCCAGAGTCTGAATAGGCAGATACTGAGCGAGCTGTCCAGAAAATTATTTGAAGATCAGTTCGGGGAGGGTAGTTTAAAGCCAGGGAATTATCTTTTCGGATCGCTTTATCTGCAGATTACTACTACAGCCCAGGGACTTTTGATCAATATTTTGGATACCAGTTCAGGCGATCAGTCCGAGATCGTCATTCCAAAATAAAAAATAACTAAAAAACCAAACTTACCATGAGAACTTACACTTACACCAGAATTTTTTTCTGGACACTCCTGCTATGCTTAATGCAGGCCTGCAGTTCTATCCTGGGACTTCCTTCCGATCCTGAAAGATCTACCATGGGAGAACTTACAGCCTCTACTGCAGAATTGAGGAACCTTCCTCTTCCCAAAGAAAAAATTGTCATCGGCGTGTACAAATTCAGGGACCAGACCGGCCAGTATAAACCCTCCGAAAACGGGAACAACTGGAGTACGGCTGTTCCACAGGGAACTACCACCATCCTGATCAAAGCACTAGAAGACAGCCGGTGGTTTATCCCCATTGAAAGAGAAAATATTGCCAATCTTTTAAACGAGAGACAGATCATCCGGTCCACAAGACAGGAATACATGAAAGATGCTGATAAAAACAGCCAGTCCCTTCCACCTCTTCTCTATGCAGGAATTCTCCTCGAAGGTGGCGTGATTTCTTATGACAGCAATGTCGTGACCGGAGGGCTGGGTGCAAGATACTTCGGAATAGGAGCTTCTACACAGTATCGCCAGGATAGAATCACTATTTATCTGCGTGCCGTCTCAACCCTTAACGGTGAAATTCTTAAAACGATTTATATTTCTAAAACCATTCTTTCGACCAGCGTGAACGGAAGCTTTTTCAGATATATTGATACAGAAAGGCTGCTGGAAGCAGAGGTTGGTCTTACACAGAACGAACCTGTACAGCTTGCGGTAACTGAAGCAATAGAAAAAGCAGTGAGATCTTTGATTGTTGAAGGCATCAGAGATAAAATATGGGGTAAATCATCTGAAAACTTAACGGGTTATCAGAATTTGATCAATGATTACAACAGAGAGCAGGAAGAAAATGTAGGAAGAACGGTTGGTAATAAATTTCCTGAGAATTACAGAAAGAAAATTTCGTTTTTTGCCAATATAGAAGCTCAGAAAATCAAAGATGATTATGTAAATCCTAAAATGAATGTCGGCGGAAAAGCAGGCGTAAAATATTTTATAAACCCTAATTTAAATATTGAAGCCAGTGGTAGCTATTTCACTTTAGAAAATCAAAATATTATTAAAAGAAATTATATCGTTCCTGAGCTTAATCTTGAATTTCTTCTGTTTCCGAAATACAGATTCAGCCCATACGTTTACGGTGGAATGGGAGCTATGCTTTCAAAATACAAGCCTCAATATAAAGGCCAGGTTGGCGGCGGGCTGGAATATATGATAGGAAATAACATGGCAATCCGGGCTTCATCTCAATATGATATTGGTTTTAAAGATGACTGGGAGGGGATGGTAAACGGGAAAAGAAAAGATCAGGCACTTCGGTTTGCTCTTGGAATCAATTTTTACCTTGGAAACAAATAAAACATGAACTATGAAAACTTTAATTAAAATACTCAGCATATTCATCCTTACTTTTTGTCTGTTTTCATGTAATGAAGACCTTATAGAACAGGCTCAGACAGGATCATTGAAAGGAAAAGTTGTAAAAAGAGGTACCAATGTGCCTATTCCTAATGTGAAAATTTTTACAGCACCTACCACACAGACGGTTTTCAGCGGGACAGACGGCACATTTGAAATTGCCGCGATGCCTGTTGGGAATTATTCTGTGAAAGCAGAACTATCCGGCTATATCACCAATTTTCAGGGTGTTAATATACAAAACGAAAACCAGGTTGTCACCGTGGTTTTTGAAATGGACGATGATGAATCGCTCAACTCTCCTCCTTCTGCACCGCAGATGCTAAGTCCGGTAGACAATGCGGTGAATCAACCCTTAAATGTTGAGCTAACGTGGACCGCTACTGATCCCGACACAGCCGATGTTTTAAAATATAGTTTAACAATTAAAAATAACCTTGATACGAATGTAATCCAGGTTAATGATTTGGCTGCGAATCATTATTCGTTGTCCAATTTGAAGTTTGGTGTTAGTTACTTCTGGCAGGTGTCTGTTTCGGACGGCATTCACCCGCCAGTTTTAAGCTCTATCAGTAAATTTACCACCAATACGGTTCCGGCCAACCGGTATCATTATGTACAGAAGCAGAACGGAAATTTTGTAATTATGTCAAGCGATGCAACGGGGAACAGCTTCCAGTTTACCAACTCATCCTATAACAGCTGGAGACCAAGGAAAAATAACAATGCCGGACTGATTGCATTTCTGCGGACGGAAGGCGGAAGTACCCATATCTACACAGCGAATCCTGACGGATCGAATCCTTTTAAGGTTACTACAGTGCCTGCTGCAGGATTTAATAATTATGAAATGGATTTTGCCTGGAGTACAAACGGACAGGAAATTCTTTATTCAAACTTCAATAAATTATACAGGATCAATAAGGATGGAAGTGGATTGACGCTAGTTTACACAACTCCTGACGGAAGCATGATCTCTGAATGCGACTGGAGCTATGACGGAAGCAGGATTGCCTTAAAAACGAATGACTACAGCGGCTACAATACAAAAATATATGTGATTGATATGACCGGAAGTATCTTGAAAACTATTGTGTCAGGATTATCCGGAGCTGCAGGCGGACTGAATTTTTCTGTGGACAGTCAAATGCTTGTGTACACCAGGGATATGTCAGGATATCAGGATGGTAGCGGAAATTATCGCCAGCTGGATTCCCATATCTTTATCTATAATCTGGTAAACGATACCGTTTATGATATTTCTGCGGAAAGCGAAAAACCGCTTGGAACCAATGACCTTGATCCGAGATTTTCTCCGAATAATGCTCAAGTGATCTTTATGAATACCTCCAATGACAATATCTCGCAGAAGAATGTAATGGTCATTGATCTCAACAGTTCCATGACCGATCTTTCAAGAACATCTCTTTTCACCAACGGCGAAATGCCGGATTATGAGTAGGGAAGAAGAGCAATTAAGTGTGAATTGTGAATGGTCAGCTGTCAATTTAGTAGTCGGCCATTCATTTTCACGGTTCAGAATGTGAGGTTACGATATAGTGTTAAAGTATTGGAGAGGTTGAGAGCTCTTTATCTTGTGGTACATTGCGGAGAAAATCATAATATATGGCTATATCTTAAAATTTACTATTCACTTGCAATGCAAAATTGAAGATTCACTTCACCCCGAAAAAATTCCAAACCTTCAGGTTTGGAATTTTTTCGGGGTGAAGTGAAATTGGTTTTCATCAGTCGATAATGTGGTTTTCTAAGGCGTATTTTACAATTCCTACGGAATTTTTGGCATTTAATTTTAAGAGAATTCTTTTGCGGTGGGTTTCTACAGTATTGATACTTATAAAAAGCTTTTCAGAAATATCTTTACTGCTGAATCCGTCGCATATCAGTTTAAGGATTTCCATTTCTCTGCGCGTAAGGGGTTCTTTCATTTGCGGGTTCGGTTTTCCTTCCTCGCTGCTCATAAAGTTGATCATTCTTTCTTTGGCATTGTCACAGATGTAGATTTCGTTCAAAAGCAGAACATTAATAGATTTTAGAAATTCATTATATGTGCTGTTTTTGTCAAGGTAGCTTTTTATGCCTTTGTTAAAAAGCTTCCGGATGTCTGTCATATCGTAACTATTGCCTATGACAATAATTTTGATTTTTTTGTTTGTGGAGGTAATGTCTTCTACAAGTCTGAAAATATCTGTAAGCATCAGCATATTGGAGCTTATGACCAGAATTTCCGGAGGGTCTTCTTTTAATTGTTCAAATAAGCGTTCATAAGAATTACAAATGTCAATCGTGTTAAAAATTTTGCTCTGTGAGAGCAGTTTTGATAAACCTTCAGTATACAGTAGCGGCTCATCAAAAATGATTAGTCTCGGTTTCATCATGGTTAGTTTTATTTATATAAAAATATAAAAAAAACTTTACATTTTAAATAAAAATAACAATTAATTGTATTTTTTTACATATAAAATGATGATAAAATATTATTTTTATTGATTATTTGATAAATAATTCTCTTATTGTGGAGTTTTGAGCATTAATTTTAGAGTTATTGTAGTTAAAACTTAGTATTAATGGTGTTTTAATTGAATTTAAACCAGACTAAAAATTATTTAACTAACACGGTAGGGATATGTTGTACCGGAAAATTGACTGACTTAGCAATAAAGCAAAATTGCCCTGCCTTGTGATGGAGTTCTTTTGCTTTTTCGATCATTGATTCTTCCGCTACAATCACTGTAGGATGTAAGGTAACTGATGTAAAGTGGCCGCTTCCATCCGCCGCTTCAGTCATAGTTCCTGTGGCTTCATCCGTATAACTGGTAACGATAATACCTTCTTCTGAACAGAAATGAAGATACCATAGCATATGGCAGGAAGAAAGAGAGGAAAGGAAAAGATCTTCGGGATTATGTTTGGTTTTGTCTCCACGGAATGCAGGATCAGAAGAACCTTCAATGAGTGCCTTATCTGCAATCTGAATCGTATGACTTCTTTCGTAGGTTCTATAGCTGCTGGTTCCTGTTCCCTTGTTGCCCGTCCAGACAATTGTTGCTTTGTAATGGTGTTCTTTGCTCATTTTAGTAGGGAGATAAAAAAAGTATCTGCTAAAATTAAGCAAATACTTTTTAATATATTTTATAAGATAGTTTGAATCCTAATCTTTAATAAGTTTCCTGGAAATAATTTTTCCATTTTCAAAACTGACCTTTGCAACATATACTCCTTTCGACAAATCTGAAACAGTTGAATTGTTTTCTTTTATGGTTTTTATAAGCCTTCCATCAACAGAATATATCTCTATTTTAAGCACTTTTTCTTTTGAAGAATAAACAAGGTTTTTCTTAACAGGATTTTCAAATGAAAAAGCTGAAGTATCCTTTGCTGTATTTGCGGTCGCCAACGAGTTATTTAGCAAGAATTTCATTATACTATTTCCTCTTACTGCAAAAATATTAGTATCATTTATGATCATATCACCTATGAAAACCAGTCCATTAGTTGTTTCAGAATAATAATTGAAAACAGGGTCAATGTTCCCGGTTGAAGTAAGTTTGGAAATAAAAAACTTTTCCATCATAGAACCAGTTATTCCTGAAATATAATAATTGCCATTTTTTTCGGTTATTGGTAAAGATAAGTTAGCACCCTCTGTACTGGTGAAGGGGAAAGCATTGATATCAAATATAAAAGAACTGTCATAAACTCCATTGGAATTTATCCTGAAAACTTCATTATCAATGTTTGAACAAATAATATTGTTACTGCTGTCCATAAAAGCTGCATTAATGAGCCCTGGTGAAGAAGGAAAAGCTAGAACCCCATTGTTGCCAAAACTTGTAAAAGGCTGCCCGTTACTATTATATTTTTCTATTGCTCCAGTTGGGTTACTTTGGCCACTGATAAGACTTATAATATTCGATTGGTTGTCTAAGAAAACATTAGCTCCTGCAGTTTGGATAGCTCCGTTGTTACCAAAGGTATTATCAATAGTGCCATTTTCATTTAATCTATATACAAGAGAATAGCCTAAAAGTGATCCAAAATTATTAAAAGCTGCCCCATAAACAATTGGTTTATTGTTTTGTAAATATAAGCCGTATCCCAAAGTATTTGAATCCGATCCAATATAAGGGATAGTGCTTATCCCATTAGTACCGAAAGACGGGTCTAATTGCCCATTAGGGAGAATCTTTGCTACAGCGGTGCCATCATCATAAAGACATACTATGAAAAGTTTACCGTCGGTATGTTTTTTCAATTGGGTATCATATGAGTTGTATGGAATTATAGTTTCCCCGTTATTTCCAAAAGACAAGTCAACAATTCCGCTAGGAGTAAGCTTTGATAATGCAGTTTCGGGATTTCCTGAAATGTTGTCTTTGAGATAGGTGAAATAAATACTCCCGTCAGTGTTCTGAATAATCTGTGTGTTGGAAGAACTACTGGCGGTGGGAATTAAATATTTACCATTTAATGCAAAACTGCTGTCATACGAATAATCTGTGCGGATACACTTTGAATTACCATAAGTAATCCCAGTAATAAAATTTTTTTCATTATTTATATTTAAGATTTTATATTAATCTACTGTAACCCAAATGACTTTTTTCAGTTCTGAAAGTTTTGCCCTTTAGTTTTGCAATTTTATCAAGAAAGTTGATTTAATGCAAAATAGCAGCTATGACATAAATATGACAAGAATTTAACTTACATGTAGTCAGATTTTTAATTTGATAAAAAATGTTGAGTCTAAAATATGTTTAATTGATTGTCTAAAAGTGTAGCATGTCTTAAATATAATTACCCCAATAGAATCAGAGGCCGTTTCTTATATTTATGAACGGAAATAATAAAAAAACCTCCAGACAAGCTGGAGGTTTAGAATTTTGTGTTAATTAGAATATCCAACCAATTCTTCTTTTTTCGAATTGTAAATCTTGTATTCTAAATATTTGAAAGAATCCCGTGGAATGATGGTTACCCATTTTTTATACTTGATGAACCATTTCATCTGGATGCTTTTGATTCCTTTGGTAAGGTAGGCTTCAACGAAAGGGTGTACATGCAGGTAAAGTTTTCCTTTATCCTTCTGTATAATGTTTCTTATGGTTTCCTCCATTCTTTCCACGATTACAATCGGAGCTATAATTTCTCCGTCTTTGTTCGGGTTTTCTTCTTTGGTTTCGATCTGTTTTTCCGGGCGGTTTCTTTGTCTGGTAATCTGGATGAGTCCAAATTTGCTCGGTGGAAGAATCTTATGACGTGCTTTGTCGCGCTTCATTTCTTCTTTCAGATGCTCGTACAGATCCCTTCTGTGTTCAGGATTCTGCATATCGATGAAATCGATTACAATGATGCCTCCCATATCACGGAGACGAAGTTGTCTGGCAATCTCGGTGGCTGCCATTTTGTTTACCTTCAGAGCGTGCTCTTTGTTTACAGAGGCTCCGGTTGTGATATTATTTCCGGAGTTTACATCAATCACGTGAAGTGCTTCTGTATGCTCTATAACAAGGTAAGCACCTTTTGAACTTGGAATATTAACGTGTTTTCCGAAACTCTGTTTGAGTTGTTTTTCAACGTTGTAATATTCGAGAAGAGGAATGTGGGAACTATAAAACTGGACAATATTCTTTTTTTCCGGAGCTATGACCTCCACGTAGTTGGTCATTTCGTCTGCCATCTGTTCATCATCGCAAATGATGCTTACGAAATCCTGGTTGAAATTATCTCTTAAAATAGCTGAAGCTTTGTCTTCTTCGCTTAAAACTCTGGCCGGAACCTTACTTTTCTGAATATTTTTGAATGTGCTTTCCCATTTTTGGATCAGCTGATTCATATCATTATGAAGGTCTGCTACTTTTTTTCCTTCCGCTACGGTTCTTATGATGACACCGAAACCTTCAGGCTTGATGCTGTCAATAAGTGTTCTCAGTCTTTCTTTTTCCTCAGTAGTCCTGATTTTTTTAGAAATGGAAACTTTATTGTCGAAAGGGATCAGGACCAGAAAACGTCCTGTTAAAGAAACCTGGGTAGAGATCCTCGGACCTTTAGTGGAAATGGGTTCTTTAGTAATCTGAAGCAGAACAAGATCATCTTTTGCAATGACTTTGTCTACGGTTCCGTTTTTGTCTATTTCGGGTTGTATCTCGAAATTCTTTAAGCTTGAAGTGCTCTGTTTTTTAGAAATAGTATCTTTTAAAAACTTTCTGTAGGTGAGGTACTGTGGTCCCAGATCCTGATAATGCAAAAAAGCATCCTTATCGTACCCGATATTTACGAATGCGGCATTCAGGTTAGGTGCCAGTTTTTTTACTCTTCCTACAAACAGATCTCCAACTATAAATTCGCTTTTGTCCTCTTGCTCATGAAGTTCACATAGTCTTCCGTCTTCCAGTAGTGCAATCTTTGTAAGATCATCTTCATGCGAAACTATTAGTTCTTTCTTCATTTTGTATAAGATAAAAATTTATTAAGATTATAGGAAACTGGCGTATTTTTTAGCAAATAAATAATTTTAAATATAAGAATTTAGAATGAAATTGCTCTATCTTTTTAAAAATATCTGCAAAAGCCTTTTTTTCCTTGAGAATCTTATAGTTGCAAACAAAAATATAGTCGGTGAACTCTAAATAAATAAAACCACCAACTATATTATTATATTGTAAACCTCGAAAAAAAGAGATTATTTTTTCTTATGTCTGTTTGCTCTTCTTCTTTTCTTTCTTTTGTGAGTTGCAACCTTGTGTCTTTTTCTTTTCTTTCCGCTTGGCATAATTTTAATTTTTTAGTAACTAGTTAATATTCAGTTAATTTTTATTTTACTGCGACTTTTGTTTTTACTTTCTCTACAAAAGATTTTGAAGGTTTGAAAGCAGGAATGTTATGAGCAGGAATTTCAATTGCAGTGTTCTTAGAAATATTTCTTCCTGTTTTAGCAGCTCTTGTTTTAATGATAAAAGATCCAAAACCTCTCAGATAAACGTTATCCCCATTATACATAGAAGTCCTGATCTCCTGCATAAAAGCTTCTACAACTTTCTGTGTTTCATTCTTTTCTGTTCCCAACTTATTTGAGATGGTGTTTACCAATTCTGCCTTTGTCATTTCCTTTTTTAATTTTAAATTTTAGGTGTGCAAATTTAGTTAAAAAAATTGAATACTAGCAAATTAGTGGCAAAATATTTTTGCTTAAAGAGTTGGAGTTTTTATGTTTACTCTATATTAATATTACGTTAAATCTTTCTACATGCTGGAATTGTAGTAACCATTTTCCACGCAGAAACGGATAAGATGCAGCTTTGTTTTCAGCCCCAGCTTTTCCGTAAGCCTGTTAATATAAGTATCAATTGTACGCGTGCTAAGGTTCAGTTTTTCAGCAATTTCCTTGTTGCTGTAGCCTTCGTAGCAGAATTTCATAAGCTGTATTTCGGTGGGGCTCAGTTCTTCCTGGCCCTTCTTCTGCCTTTCCATATAGTTCTGTACTGCCAGCGGCTGCTGTTCCCATTCCTTAGAGTACTTTTCGTAATCAAAGCCATCAGATGCAATACTTCCTTTAATGAGATCTTTTATAATAGTGCTCTTTTTCTGACAATAATAGATATTCGGGATTTTGGAAAGGATTTCAGCCATATCCTCCTGGTAGGTGCTGGAATACGTTACAATAGGAGTTTCCGTATTGTTTTTCCTGATGTATTTTATAGCCTCTATCCCGCTTAATACCGGCATAAACAGTTCTATGATAAACACATCTTCCTGTCTCCTGTAAATCCTGTTCACAAGTTCATGGCCGTTATTACAGTCATTCAGAAGCATATAGAAAGGGTTTTCCATAAGTGTTTTGATCATGATCTTCTTAAAGTAGAAGTCACTGTCAGCTATAGAAAACCGGACTGTGTTTGATAATAATTTACTCACTTTTAATATCGATTTGGTATTTGATATTTAAAATTCAGAGGCCTAATTTAGGAAAAACTTATGAAAGGTAAAATTAATCTTAACTTAATTAGGGTTTTCACGAAATTACATTAGGGAAAATACGTATTGTGCATAAATTTTTTTTTTTATATTTTCACAGGCCAAACAAATCACAAACATATGTCTTCTAACAGGGAAAAAAAACTAAACAAATCTGATGTCAGAGCAGGCATTTGGAAGTTTATTCTGTCTTTCACCGTTTTGTCGGTGGTATCTTTTCTGTGTTTATTCTTCTTTTTTAAAAGCTACAGTATACAACGGGAAGGAATCGTGCGAGAAGCTGATGCCTATAAGGAACTTATGATGAGGGGTGACGTTCTCAGGGATCATGTAGATAAAATATATGACCAGATGAACCAGCTTAACATCAATAAGGTAGAAAATGATGTTTTCCTCAGAACCAGAATTATGGATGATGTGATGGAGGCGAAAAACATTATGGGCAAAGACAGTGCTGATAATTTCAAGCATTATGCCGTTCTGATGAAACAGATAGAGCCTATGCTGAAATTGAAGAATGATATTATAGGAGTAGAATCGCAGAAAAAGATAGTCCTCAGGGATCTTGAGGAATGTATAGCAAAAGTAGGAAGGGCCAACGGCCAGCTTAAAAAAGATCCTACAAGGAATTTTACAGGAGGAAGAAGAAGATAATAAAAAAATAAAGCATATGCAGGGATCTATTACATTATCTAAGAAAGAAAGGCATTATCAGTTTTTTTATTTAATACTGATGCTTTTAGCAGCTATGATATTCTTCGGAATTATCTTTTTAAAAGGTTACGATTCCCCATTTTCGGAAGAAGATGTAAGGGGAATACAAAGTCTGGAGCAGAAGGCAGCATTCGAAAGCCAGCAAAAAATCTTACAACCCGAAATGGACAGTACCTATGTTCTCATCAGTAGAATTGCAGACAAATCCCCGGAACCTTTCGCCGAAAACAATATTTTTAATGGAATTAACGGCCTTGCGAGTCATTTTCAAGGTAATAGCAATATCATGGATATCCGTAAAGATGCATATCCGCAGATTGCTAAATTCTACAAAATGTATTTTGAGGACAAAAAAGTTATTTCTACCACTACAGAAGATGTAAAAAGATTCGAAAAAGAAGTGGAAGACTGCAGAATCGGTTTTAAAGATAAACAAAACCGCCTTTATGAAAGAGAAAATGCGCTAAGGGCAAGAACCCAGTAAAAGAAATAAACATTAAAGGAATAAACACATCACAATCACTTAACTATGAATTATTTTCAAAAAAACAAAAAGAACATTATTATTGGTGTTATCGCAACGCTGCTTATTGCGGCACTCATTGCGTTATGGCTGCAGAAAAAGGTAATCCATTCTTCCGATGATATTGTAGGAGTAGTCTATCCTTCATCACTCTCTGTAGGAGATACCCTTTTATTTGAGGATAAAACCCAGTTCGCAAAAACCAAGAGATGGAATTTTGGGGACGGAACAACTTCAGACAAAAGTACCGGAATACACTTTTATAATAAACCGGGCTATTATTCGGTAAGCTTGATTATTGATAACAAATATAGCAAGACTTTCCCTGTAATGGTTTCGGCCAGATACCAGAAGCCACAAGACAGTGCGAAGATCAGTACCGTTATTGAAGCTCCTGCACAGGCAATGCAGAACGAAAATGTACAGTTCCGTGCCGTTTCGGAGGCTACACAGTTTGCATGGAAGTTTGGCGAAACAGGCAATATAGATGCTAAAGAGAAGATGGCCATTTATTCTTATAAAAAACCGGGAGATTACCGTGTGGCATTATTCACAGAGGAAAGTCAGGAACCTATTTACCACCTTATCAAAATTCTTCCGGCTTACAACTCTTTGCAGGAAGATGAAATACCTGTAGAAGATTCCTATAAAAAGGTTGATGATGACTTCAAATATCACCTACAGCAGATTGCCAACGGGAACAGTTTTAATATGCATTATAACTACCTGTTGAGAACCTATCTCTGCAACAACGAAAACACGGTAGTGAAAGTAAGCGACAGTAAAGCGAATAACTTCTATATGTACTGTGCCGGGCTTCAGTTTGACAAAAACGTTGTCATCCAAAGTGTAAAAGTGAACTTAGATGATAAGCAGAACTGTGTAACGAAGGTAGATATAAACCAAAGCAAATAATAGAGTCCGGCATCCGGATACACCAATCATTAAAATAAAATAGGATGAAAAATAAATTTCCTCTAGCAGCATATTACATAGGATTATCAGTATTGTTGGCAAGCTGCCAGGTCAAGCTGCCGTCTAAAAGAACTCCTGAGCCGTCGCAATACGGGCAGGTAGACAATTCGCCGGTAGTGAACGGATATCCAAAAAAGTCGGTCCCGTGGATCGTTATTTCAGACAGGTCCAGAAATACGGCCTATCTTGATAAAAGTGACGAAAAATCTTACAAAGAAGTTAAGTTTCTTGAGCCTTTAATGGTTCTGAAACATAGAGACGGAATGGTAAAAGTAGCGGAATACGTTCCCGATGCCCTGATGAAAAAGGTTTCATCAAAATCCATTAAAACCTATGGCTGGATCCCGGAATCCGATCTTCTTTTATGGAACAATTCTTTGAAAAGCGAAAAAACAGGTTTCCCTGTAAGAGTCGCTGTAGTCCCGAATCACAGCGAAGTCATCAGAAGTGCAGAAAGATACTATAAGAATGATTCCATCATGGTATTCAATTCTCCAAGTCTTATAGAAGAAGCCAAGGTCAAAATTCCAAACGGACAGATGGTATATGTTTACAAACAGGCCGAAAATAATAAACGTTTTCTGGTAGGTAAAAAGCCTTCTGTTGATATAGACAGTATCGGCACCAGTTTATACGGATGGGTAAATGCCAACGTAATCTCTGCATGGGGTGAGCGTTCTGCCGTAAAGCTCAAAAATGATACGCAAGTTACAGAGTCTGCGTTAGGAATACATGAAGGATATCCTGGTGCAGCAGACGCAGAAAGCAGAACTGCAATTCTTCTTACGGATACCAATAAGAGAACGCCTCTTGAGAATATTTATCCGGTAAATTTAGCATTAAATGAAGCTCCCACACCGGACTCCAAAACGAAATACTTTACCAATATTTTAGATTACAGTAAAAATTATGTATTCAATGTTTTGGGGGAAGAGATTTATTTTGACCGTTACAGAGAAATCACGGAAAGAGATAAAAATATCAACATCGTTTTTGCTCTGGATGTAAGTGCTCCGAATGCTCCGTATGCCCCGATCGTTAAATCTCTTCTTCAGGATCTGCAGCTTAGATTTGAAAAGCCGTCTTATTTCAATGGCGTAAAATACGGCGTTGTTTTATATAAGAACAATCCGTGTGGAGAAAATGTCATGACTTCTAATTTAAGTACAGATTACAGTAAAATTACAAAGTTCATTGACGAAAAAACCAATGAAATGAATTGTGCAAGCAACAGCGGATATCAGCCGGTTGGCGAAGCGCTTTCTGCTGCTGGAAACCTACTCTCTAATGTTCCGGATGAAACCAATATTGTCGTAACAGTAGGAACTTCTGCCGACCAAAGTGGAAATATGTACAACGTGATCAGCTCCCTTACACAGGCACAGGCCAGGGTGATTATGTTTCAGACAAGTGCAAGATCATCCGATACCTACAACGATTTTGTATTGATGTCTGAAAATGTAGTGACCAATACTGCTAAAAATATTGCTGAACTGAAAAAACAGAAAATCATCAACCAGAGTGATGTTCTTACCAAAAATAACTTTAACCTTGTGGAAGGCGATGCCGGGTTCTTCTCACTGGATTATCCTAAGCAGAGTATGTCCCAGGGATTTGTCATCTTCCCTAAAAAAGGCGATGTTGCAACACCTGGATACCTGAAAAAATCTGTGGACAGCCTTATTGCGCAGGTAACTCTAGACAACGAAACGATTGATAAATCCCTGAATGAGTATTTCCACTCCTCGGTAGGAGCAGGAAGAACAGATGTAGATCTGAAATATAAATATCTCTTCCCAGGTCTTACCAATCCGGTTTCTGCAGGAATTGCAGCACAGCTGATCAATTATGGAAACCCGTTCCTTGTAAAAGGATATATCCCGAAAAATCTGAAAGAATACAAACCGGGCATAGAAAAAGGGATTCTTATCTCTGAAACGGAATATGATAACTTAAAGAACTTCTATACCGAAGTCTATCATAAGACCGAACCTGAAAGAGCGGATTTTAGCCAGTCAAGAGCTATTAAGGAATATATCAAACTTCTGAAAAAATATAATCCTACCTTAACATTCCTGGATAAATCTGAACTGTATGAAAAACCAATGGCTTATGCAGTCGGATTAAGTACCGGTTTTGATAATTCTGAAGATGAGCTGATGTCAAAATACAAGCTGAAAGGCTGGAAAAAATCTAAAATTGTTTTAAAGGAAACAGTAAGAGCATATTTCAAGAATTATAAGAATCTGGCAGAACATATGCTTTCCCACAGAAGCAATCCGGCAGTGAAAATCCAGCAGAACGGACAAACCTTCTACTGGCTTAATGAGTACTTTATGCCGACCACTCAGACCATTGAGGAGCCGGAATACACAAAACATTAATCATTATTAATAGTATCATATCAAAAGCAGGAGTATAACTTCTGCTTTTTTTGTGTCTAAAAAATTATATTTTCCTTAATTTTTTTAAACAACAGGTTCACAAACTCCCCTTTTATAACTCAAAAACAGAACCTGAAAACTTCGCTATTTCTCATTTAAGTGTAAAATCTCTCTTTTTTCTCTACAGTCCAAAAGTTGCAAACAGTGTCCTGGTGACTTCTAACAGTGATTCTTAAATCCAAAGTCGTAGAATTACTACAAAATGTGAAATTTATATCGAAATATTTTTAGAATAGAAATAAGCTCTATATATTTGTTAAACAAACACCACATCACAAAATATTAATAGTGAAAAAATTTACGGTTATGGCAGGGAATTCAGAGCTCATAATGTTCAATGACAAAAAATAACAGAAGTTGTTGAAATTACAATACAGATGATCACCGGGTTGCAGCCATATAACGAAGACACACTATTACACATCAACATTCATAAAAAAGATCGTCCTCTAAAGACGGTCTTTTTGCTTAAAGTATTAGCTGGTTACTTTTATATTGACAGGCATACAGCAATATGAATAAAACAGAATGTCGCAAAAAAAATAATTTCAACGAACATAAAATGTTAGCGGAATTTCAGAAATATTTGATTTCATCACCAGAAAACTTATTACATCTCTAATCAAAGAATTAACTATCTTTATCCAACATACATTTTATATAAAAAAGATATATTTGTAAAAGGTATATTTTGACAGATTGCACCAAATAATCTAAAAAATTAAAAGAAACACAACATATTAATATTAGAAAATTATAATGGGAGTACTAGTAACCAACGAAACAGTAAAACAGCTATTTCATATTGCTCAGTCAATAGCAAAGGAAAACTATAATGCTACATACGGCGGTCCGCACATTCTGCAGGCCTTGATGCATAAAGATATCGGCCTCAATGAATTCCTTAAAAGTATTGATAAAGATCCCGGCTACTTTTATGAATGGGCAGACGTCCGCATTGAAGATTATCCGAAAACAGCCCATCTTCCGGATGAAGTACGTCAGGATGAAGTTGTAGATACCCTTACAGAAGAAGCAGACGATATACGCTTAAAATTGGGACTGGACGAGATCACGCCTATCTGTATTCTTACCGCTATCGTAAAACCTCAGGTCGTTTTTTCACTGCAGCAGCTGAAGTCGCTTCCCCTGAGAGAACATGAAATTTTCAACTTATATAGAAAAGATACCCCTTTCGCTGTATCCGAAGACGGTGATTTTTCATCACTTTTTTCAAACGGGTCAGATTTTACAGACTCCTCATTCCCGTCAATCAAAAGCTACTGTGTAGACAGAACGGCACAAGCCAGAAAAGGCGACCTTGAAAACATCATAGGAAGAGATAAAGAGCTCAGAATGCTCGTTGAGATCCTTTGCCGAAGAAGCAAGCCGAATGTTATTATCATTGGCGAGCCGGGTGTAGGAAAAACAGCTTTAGTAGAAGGTTTTGCCATAGAAATCACCAAAGGAAATGTTCCTGAAATGTTGAAAAATGCAACCCTTCTCGAACTTGACACCGGAGCATTATTAGCCGGAACTTCTTATAAAGGTGAAATTGAAGACCGACTGAAAAAAGTTATCACTGAATGTAAAAAAATCGAAAAGGCGGTCCTTTTCATTGATGAAATTCATACCCTTCTTGATCCGAAAGGAAGCATTGGAAATGTGGCTAACCTCCTTAAGCCTGAACTGGCAAGAGGTGAAATTACCGTAATAGGAGCCACAACACAAGAAGAATACAGAAAGATCATTGAACCGGAACAGGCTTTCAACCGTCGTTTTGAAGTTCTGACAGTCAATGAGCCGGATGAGCAGACCTGTGTGAAAATGATAGATGTCCTTCTCGACGGCTACAAAAAACATCATGGCATAGAAGTAGAAAAAAACTCCATTCCCGAGTGTGTACGTTTGGCAAAAAGATATGCAAAAGGCAAAAAACTGCCCGATGCAGCCATTGATTTGCTGGACCGTACCATGGCCGCCATTAAAATGCTGGATGAACTTTCAGAAAAAGAACTGGCAGACTGGAAAGAAACTTACGAGGCCATTTTAAAGGAAGAATTTACCGACAGCAAAGACCAGGCTAATGAGCTCATCTGGAATTATAACCTCCTGAGAGATAAAATAAGTCCTATTCTTTGGGGATCATTAAACGAACAGCCGGTTATTGACAATTCCATGCCTGTTGATCAGATCCACAAAATCATTGATGATACCTATGCGGAGCTTTTACAGCATGCAGCTGTCAAAAGAGAAAAAGTAGACCGTCTGGAACTGGCAGCAGTAATGGCGGCAAAAACAAATATTCCAATAGGCAAGATCCAGGCTCAGGAAAAAGAAAAGCTCCTGAATATGGAATCTCTTCTACTGAACAGGGTAGTAGGTCAGGATCATGCTTTAAAGATCCTGTCAGACGCCATTGTTGAAAACCGAAGCGGACTGAACAAGCCGGGACAGCCTATCGGGTCATTCTTCCTTCTGGGACCTACCGGTACAGGGAAAACCGAGCTGGCAAAATCTATGGCAGAGCTCCTCTTCAATGATGAGAAAGCCATGGTACGTTTTGATATGTCCGAATTTAAAGAAGAACATTCCGCAGCATTACTGTATGGAGCGCCTCCGGGTTATGTAGGGTATGAAGAAGGAGGAATGCTGGTTAATAAAATCAGACAGCAGCCTTATACCGTTGTCTTATTTGATGAAATTGAAAAAGCCCACCATTCCGTTTTTGATGTATTCCTACAGATCATGGATGAAGGAAAGGTTCACGATAAACTGGGAAAAGAAGGCGACTTCAGCAATGCCCTGATCCTTTTCACTTCAAACATCGGAAGTGAAGAGATTGTAAAACAGTTTGAAGAAGGAAAAGTTCCGGAATCTTCCACACTGATGCAGATTATGTCCAATTCAGGGAGGTTCAGACCGGAGTTCTTAGCCAGGATCACAGAGATTATTCCTTTTGCACCGATCACAGAATCTATTGCAGAAAGAATTTTCAATATCCAGCTGAAATCACTTCATTCCTCACTGACAAGATTGGGAATGACCTTAAAGATCAGTGACGAAGCTGTGAAGAACCTTGCATTGGGAGGCTTCAGCAGCAAATACGGGGCAAGACAGATCTCCGGAGTAATCCGTGCACAGCTGGCAAGACCGATTTCTAAAATGATCGTAAGAGAAGAAGTGAAATCCGGGCAGACCATCCATGTAGACTGGAATAATGAAGAAGAAAAGCTAAGCTGGAAAGTAGATTAAAAAATTATAAAGGAAGCCTGTTTTGATAAATAATTTATCTGACAGTTTCTTTGTCAATAACCATAAGGAATTAAAATGAAAACTGTATTCAAAACCATTTTTACAGGACTGTTGCTTGCAGGGACTTTTGTAACAGTGAACGGACAGTTTCTTGCGGCTTCCGATACTTCCGAAAGCAGCGTGAAAAAGTACAATAATATTATCAATGCAAATAAGGAAATCGTTGAATTTATTGAATATTCATTGGTACAGAAAGGACTGCCCAGACATTTGAGAAACCTGGCTCTGATTGAGTCGCATTTCAACAGAAATATAACCTCAGGAGCCGGAGCAGTGGGCATATGGCAATTTATGACCTCCCATGCCAACCAGTACGGACTTACAGAACAAAACCGGACGGATGTGTATAAAAGTACAAAAACAGCTGTAATTTCCCTGGCCAATCTCTACAGAAAGTATGGCGACTGGATTACGGTTGTCGCAGCTTATAACTGTGGCGAAGGAAATATTGCCAAAGCGATGCAGAATGCAGGTTCAACACAATACCATGTGTTTTCTAAATACCTTCCCGGTGAAACAATCAATCACGTTAAAAAATACCTGAATGCTTGCTACGCAACCGGTGAGCTGGAAAGTGTTTTGAATAACTATAATTCTTCAAGACTCAACAAAATTTTCTTTACCGAAGGGGGAAGCGGCAGAAACAGTGCTGCACCTCTTCAGGAAACCGAAATTAATGCAGGATTCAATCTGGATGTCATTGCTGATGAGCTGGATGTGGAAATGAATGAAATTCTTGCCTGGAATCCCGGAATCGTTGAAGAACTGCAGAAAAAAGGGGAGAGTCCTCTTTATCTTCCTACCGACCTTATGCCGGATTTTCTTTTGAAAAAAAATAAAATTCTTTCCCGTTCTATAAAACAAGGAAGCCGTGTACAGCAGCAATAAATCTGTGCTCATTATAATTCTTAAAACCGTAACTTTTAGTAACGGTTTTTTTTGTTAATAGATTAATTTAATCCTTGATGAAAACCTGCTAATGTTCTTAAAAATTCTTAATATTTCTCTTTTAAGTGTAAAATTAATATTGTAAATGTTGTTTTTTATTTATTTTAAATTATTTTAAATCAGTTGTTTATGTTTTGTTTTAAGTCTATTATCGTAGAATTACTACATCAAATCGTAGAATTACTACAAAATTTCAGATTTATATCCAAAAGCTTTTTTATCAAAATAGGACGTTATATATTTGTTATACAATCAATCACCAAATCACAAAATATTAACGATTAAAATTTACAAATCATGGCAGCAAATTCAAGAGGAATCTTAAAATTCAACGGAGGAGAAGGTCAGAAGCTATTAAAGCTTAACTACAGTGTATCAAGATCTACGGACGTATCAGGACGTGTAGCATCAGACCCTTCCAATGCACTGATCAAAGTTACAGTAGAAGCTACTGAAAAATCGGACATCCTTGAAAGCTTACTGAACGGAAAGTATAAGCCTACTACAGGTGAAGTTACTTTCAACAAATCTCACGAAGAAGGTACATTGACTACATTGAAGTGGGAAAACGGATATGTGATCCAGCATGAAGTAGACTTCGACGCTGTAGACGAAAACAGTATGCTCATCAGTTTCGTCGTTAGTGCAGAAGTTATCACGTTAGGTAACTCCGAGTACCGCGGAATGTGGCCTGCATCAGGTCATTAATCCTGAACAATCATCTTAGTAAAAATAAATTGGTACAGAATAGTGTATTCGCAAGAATATACTATTCTGTTTTTGCCATATTTGGACAAATCACGTCCAAAATGGTCCTTCGGAACCTTATGATAAGCGTTACGTAAGGATTGGAAGCTGCCTCCGTATTGCTGGAAGCTATTCAGAATTTATTATAATTTAAACAAAACACTTATTATGTTTAAAGATGATCAACCGATAAAAATGCAGGACCCGAAAGGAAGTATAGAAGATACAGCAGCAGAACAGCTTAACAATGCTGAAGATATTGTTGTACAAAAAGTAGATGCTAAGCTTCAGAAAGCAGATGAAGCCATCAAAAAATCTGCAAAAAACGCACAGAACATTTATTCAGGCCCTTCCCAGAGCACTAAAATGTTTATGAACCAGACTATGGTTCCCAATAATCCATCCGTCATCGAAAACAAGGTATGGTCCAAACAGCCCACTTCCAAAATACATAACGCACAGGCTATCCCGGAAAGTATTATTGCAGGAATTAACCGAGTTGTCATGCTTGATATTGTAGTGGAGGGGCAGGTAATTAGGCACTTCAAACATTTTAAACTGGTTCAGAGTGCTTCAAAGCACCACGAATTCAGCCTTATTCTCGCCCATGATACTTTAGGGGGTGCAGAAAACCATAATTTACAGGAAGCACAGGGCTTTTTAGGAAAAAGAATTACAGTAGTATTTAAATATAAAGATATCGAACAGGGGCCTGAGCGTAACTTTGTGGGGGTTATTACAGAAGTAGGATTCAGTCAGGAAAAAGGAAGCCTTGGAAATATTGTCCTTAAAGGATTCAGTCCGACTGTGCTGTTGGATGCTGCACCCCACATTCAGAGCTTCGGGGGCGGGCAGGAAGTAAGCTTGAACAGTATTGCTGATCATGTCATCAGAGAGGGATTAGGACAGAACAAGTTCGATTTCAGGGTAGATGCCCAGCATGGAAACGTTCCTTACAGCTCTCAGTATGAAGAAACTCATTACAACTATCTGGCAAGAATTGCTGAAGCTTACGGCGAACAGTTTTATTATGATGGTGAAGTTCTGCATTTCGGAAAACTTCCACCACAGGAAAAACCTGTTAAACTTACCTACGGAAGCAGTGTAAGTGATATTGCGATAAGGATGAAAGCTCAGCATGTAAGCCCAAGTTTTTATGGCTATAACAGCAGCAAAAATGAGAAACTCGTTACAGGAAGCTCGAAGATCAATCATACTTCGGATATTGCCAAACGTGCTTACGAAATATCAGAAAGAACATTTAAAACACCTTCTTTACGGGTAGCGCCTATTAAAGCCACATCATTTATGGATATTGACGCCTCCCAGAAAGGAACAGCAGGCAGCAAGGCATCGGAGGTTTTCATTACTTCAGGAGCTACAACGGTTCCGTTCTTATATCCCGGATGTACGGCAGATATTGAAATGCGTAAAACAGATACTAACGATACCTCTTATTTTACCAAATTAATGATTGTGGAAGTTACCCATGAAGTCAATGCAAGAGGCTATTATGACGGGAATTTTGAAGCTATTGCTGCAGATACTGGGTTTATTCCCCGTCCGGAATTTGAAACTCCGAAAGCAGAACCGCAATTTGCAAAGGTTATTTCCAATACCGATCCTTTAAACCAGGGAAGGGTAAAAGTTCAGTTTGACTGGCAGGGTGGGCCGGATACTACAGAATTTGTCCGTGTGATGACTCCGGATGCAGGAAGCAGTGACAAAGTAAGTAAAAACAGAGGATTTATGGCTGTTCCGGAAGTTGGGGACCAGGTCATTGTCAATTTTGTGCATCAGCACCCGGACCGTCCGTTTGTTATGGGAGGAATGTTCCATGGCGGAATCGGAGGCGGAGGCGGAACCGGTAATAACATAAAAAGTTTAAGCAGCAGAAGCGGAAATAAATTAGAATTGAATGATGGTGAAGGTTCTGTTTTTCTGACCGATCAGGGCGGTGCCAATATGAAATTTGATGGGGCAGGAAATGCACAGACCAACGCCAATAATAATAAAACTGTCAACGTAGGAAACAATAATACGGTCAATGCCGGAAGTACGAGTTCTATTAATGTAGGCGGAAAAGACGGCGGAGCGGCTAATTCGGTTTTAAAAATGGATGCCAGTGGAAACATATCGGTGGAAGGAAAAACAAAAATTGAATTAAAAGTAGGCGAAAACAGCATAACCATCACCAAAGAAGGAATCACTATTTCTGCCAAAGAAGGAATGCTGGATTTGAATTCGTTACAGAATGCTTTACTAGTAACACAGGATAAGCTGAGCATTCACAGTAAATCGATCACTTCAATCAATGCAACAGGAGATCTTTTTATTACCGGAAGTAAAGTTGATATTAACTAGTGTTGGGTAATTTATTCTAAAACTTAGCAAAGCATGACATTGGAACCGAATAATGAAGAAAATAATGACTTATCAGGATTTAAATATGCCTGGTATAAAAAAGCAGAATATCATATCAATATAAAATCCTATCTTACATTAGGTACAGGAAAAGCCAACCAGACAGAAATAGAGCAGGACTGGACCCTATTACCGGGTGAATACAACCACATCACTGTGGAGTCTTCTACCCAGCGGTATATTCAGTCAGACGGCCAGATGCAGCCTTTTTATGAAATTCTTGAGAAAATAAATAAGGCAACAGAGGTAGTAGAATTATCTTTGAATACGGATAAAAGCATTAATGAAGTCACCAACAAAAATGAAATTTTAAGTAAATGGGAGGGGATAAAAAAAGACTTACATTTCTTTGAACTGGTAAAAGAGAGTTATAAAACTTTTATTCAGATTTATGATAAAGAGTTTAATAACATAGATCGTAATATTGGGCGGAATTTATTGTACCAGATTATGTTTTACCCTTTACCGGTATTCGCAGGAGGGAGTTTTACAGATGAGATTCCTGTAAGAACCACTTTATCAACGCTTTTTCCCGGAGAAGAGCTGAATTACAGCTCTGCCTACAGAATTTACGGAAACGAAGAAGGAGGATATACGGTAAAGCTGGAAGGAAAAAGTAAGGAAAGCCAATCCCGGTTTGAAAATGTATACAAAGAAAAGTATCAGAAGACCTTGGTCAATGCTTTGGAATACAAGTATGCAATAGAAGGAGAATACATCTATAATCAGGATTCGGTACTGTCAGAAGTCATATTTCACGTGAAGGAAGAGCTTAATGAAAAAATGATATATGTCTGCAGATATCATATAAGGTTAAATAAAAAGTAACAATTAATTCACGATCACTATGAGTCAATTATATATCGCACAAGGCACTCCGCTTATCTGTAGTAAAGGCAGAAGGTTGATAGGAATTGGAGTCAGTTCCCAGTCTTCGGTAAACTTGAAAAAAGGGGCCAAACTAATGGCTACGGAGGATGACCGTTTTAAAGACAATTTTATTTGTCCTGAAATGATGATAGCCGGAGCTTTAGCTGGAGTTGCTGTAGCAGCAGCTTTTTCCGGCGGACTTTTGGTTTTGGCTGCAGCAGCCTGGGCAGGAAGTGCCCTTATTGATGACTGCCTGAATATCTGCTCATTTTTATGCAAAGGAAGCGATTGGAAAAATACCCATCCAAAAGTAAGAATTGAAAATAAAAAACCTTTACTGCAAAATTCCAGTTTACATTGTTTCATAGGAGGAGAGGTTACTTTTCATCTACCCATTGCTCAGCTTCAGGAAGCAAGTACAGCCAGCCAGATGGCACAAAATTCTTATGAAGATGGGTATAAGGATAAAGACGGAAATAATACAACAATAGATGGATATACCCGCATTAATACAGATGATCAGGGTAAATTAGACGAATTGTTTGGACCGGGAGTATTGAAGAAAGAAGATTTTAATACAAATAATGACAATGGTTTTTATGCATCCTTATACCATAACAAAGAAACAGGAGATTTTTTTGTAGCGTTTAGAGGTTCAGAGCCGAAAGGGATGCAATTCTATCATGACTGGTTTATTGAAGATGGAGGACAGGCCTTTGGCTTTGCTACTCCTCAAATAGAAAAAACCAGAAGCCTTGCTGAGAAAATGGATTATGCAACCAATGGAAATGTGAAATTTACAGGACATTCTTTAGGAGGAGGAAACAGTGCAATGGCTTCCTACTATACAGGACTTCCGGGGTATACCTTTAATACAAGAGGTGTTCATCAAAATACCTTAAATTATCTTGATGAAAAAGGAGCTGTAAAGTCAACCTCAAATATTATTAATTATAGTACAAGTAATGACATTCTTAATGGATTGCAAAACAATAGAGAAGGCCTACTCTCCACATTAGCGTTTTCAGGAATTCCCGGATTGAATTTACTTGCAGGAGCCGGAGGCCTTACCGGAGGTGTTCCCCGTGCTTTAAATGAACAACATGAAATTTACGGATATATTGAAGACAATGAAGGGCTTGGTATAAAGACCATTGGAAGCGGCCACAGTGCTTATAATGATGCATTTCAGGCTATGATGAGCACAATCAATACAGACGTTGTAGCAAATAATATATAATATGAAAGCAATTATTTTAATACTTCTATCCATTATGACACTTAACAATTGTTCAGATTCTGTTCTTAGATCCCGTAAAAATGTAAATAGAAGAAATCTTCCGCCTGGAAAACTATTTGAGGGCCCACAGCTTAAAGCCGCACAAAGTATTTTTGATGAAAACAATGTTGAACTTACAAATGTCATTAAAGCTCATCCGGAAATAATTAACCAGTTGAGTGATAAAGAAGAAGATAATGGGTACACCTTATTGCACTATGCTGCATTACTTGAAAATATGAAAGCAATGGAATCCTTACTGCAAAATGGTGCTGATCCTAATATTATTATGCCTCAAGGTTTGCCGGTTAAACATGCCGTAGCCCTTAATGATTATAATATGCTGGACTTATTATTAAAATACCATGCAACACTTAATCCTGCAGTTGGCGTGAATCCGCTTAGTGACGCGATGGTGCTGGGAGATGAAAATGTTGAAAGAAAAATGATCAACTATTTGCTTGAACATGGGGCAGATATTAACCATATATCTTACAATGGAGGCAATATTATGGAAGATGCTACAAGAGATGATTTGGATTTGGCCAGCTATTTTCTGGAAAAAGGAGGGCAGCCGGTTATCGCCGGAACAAATCTTTCTCCAATGGCCAATTATATTCAATATAAGGAAAAGCAGAAAAATGAACGTAGTTTACCGGATTCTCCATATTATCAAAAATTATTTGTACTTAAAAAACAGCTGACTGAAAAATACAATGTTCAGTTTCCTTACCAAAAAGATACAATAGAAGAGGCGAAACTCAGGATCAAGCTTTATGAAAATCTGAGCCCTAAAGATAAAATATCAGTCAATTTTAAAAAGAATTACGGTGAAAACCGCTATCAGGAAGATTTGGCTATTGTAAAGGGAAAATAAAGACAACTGGAAACAATACTTTTAATAAATATAAAATCAGATCGGACAAGGTCTGATTTTATATTTCCCATAATAGTGTGAAATATAAAGAAATTAAACCTTCTTAAAAGCATCATTTCTACTTTAAACAGACATTTTCAGCGTTATGCTAAGTCAAAAGTCGTAGAATTACTACATCAAATCGTAGAATTACTACAATATTTCAGATTGGCACTCAAAAACTTTTTCTTTCCCCGTATCGATTTTATCTTTGCTCTGTAATCAATCACTATTCACATTATATATAACAAATTAAAATTCACCAATCATGGCAGCAAATTCAAGAGGAATCTTAAAATTCAACGGAGGAGAAGGTCAGAAATTATTAAAGCTTAACTACAGCGTATCGAGATCTACAGATGTTTCAGGACGTGTAGCTTCAGATCCGTCAAATGCATTGATCAAAGTGACAGTAGAAGCTACTGAGAAATCTGATATCTTAGAAAGTTTATTGAACGGGAAATATAAGCCGACAACAGGAGAAGTTACTTTCAATAAATCTCATGAAGAAGGTACACTGACTACTTTGAAGTGGGAAAACGGATATGTGATCCAGCATGAAGTAGATTTTGATGCGGTTGATAGCAACAGCATGCTGATCAGCTTCGTAGTGAGCGCAGAAGTTATCACTCTTGGTAACTCCGAGTACCGCGGAATGTGGCCTTCATCAGGTCATTAATAAGACCCAAGTCTTTTAGTAAAAAAATAACATCAGGACAGAATAGCAGAAATGCTGTTCTGTTTTTTTATGATCTCTATAGAACACTTTGAGTATATATCATAAAAACTTATAACTCATAATTCATCGCTTATAACTCAAAAAAATATTCCTATTTTCTTATATTTGTTCATTATAGACATTATGGACGCAACACAAGATAAAAGACTCTTTCTCATCGATGCTTATGCGATGATATTCAGAGGATATTACGCATTGATCAGGAATCCCAGGCTCACAAGCAAAGGTGTGGACACCTCTGCTATTTTCGGGTTTACCAATTCCCTGATCGAACTGATCAGAAGAGAAAAGCCGACCCATCTGGCCGTTGTTTTTGATGTAGGGCAGGCAAGTGTAAGAACGGATGATTATTCAGATTACAAAGCCAACAGAAGCGAGACTCCTGAAGCGATCAAAATAGCTGTTCCATACATTCACCGGATATTAGAGGCGATGCATATTCCCATCTTAGGGGTAGAAGGTTATGAAGCAGATGATGTGATAGGCACCATTGCCTGCAAGGCAGAAAAAGAAGGGTATACCACTTTCATGGTAACACCGGATAAAGATTTTGCCCAGCTGGTTACAGATAAAATTAAAATTTATAAACCCGGTTTAAAAGGAGGGGATATAGAAATCCTTGGAGTAGAAGAAGTAAAAGCAAAATACGAGATTGAGGACCCTAAGCAGGTTATTGATTTCCTGGCAATGATGGGAGATGCCGTGGATAATATCCCCGGACTGGATGGAGTAGGAGAAAAAACTGCGATGAAATTCCTTAAAGAATTCGGTAATATCGAAACCCTGCTGGCCAATACGGATAAGCTGAAAGGAAAGCTGAAAGAAAAAGTGGAAGCTTCAGCAGAACGCGGAATTTTATCCAAAAAGCTAGCAACCATCATCTGCGATGCACCTATAGAATTCCATCAGGAACAATATGATCTTGATACCCCGGATTTCGAAAAAGTAAAAGAAGTTTTTGACGAAATAGAATTCAGGAGATTATACGAAAATCTTTACCGGGCATTTGCTTCTGCACCTACAGAAACTGTGATCGTAAGTGAGGTTGAAGTAACAAAGACTCCTGCCGGCACTGAAATAAAAGGACAGGTGATGCAGCTTGACCTGTTTGCCAATTTTGAAGAATTAGATCAGGCGACTTCTACCAAAACTTCCATCGACAAGAACGACCATCTATACCAGTTTGTGAATAATCCAAAAGCACAAAAAGTATTGGTCAGTAACCTGTTAAAGCAGAAGGCAGTCTGTTTTGATACAGAAACTACTTCACTGAACGAATTGGAGGCAGAGCTTGTAGGAATGAGTTTTTCCTATAAAAAAGGTCTTGCATACTACATCCCGTTATCCAAAGATAAAGGAGAAGTGCTTCAGACACTGGAAATTTTCAGACCGTTCTTTGAGAAAGAAGACCTGTTGAAAATTGCTCACAATTTAAAATTCGATTATAAAATATTAAAGCAGTACGATATTACGGTAAAAGGGGCCATGTTTGATACCATGATTGCCCATTACCTGTTGAATCCGGACGGAAGACACGGAATGGATTACCTTTCCGAAGTCTATCTCAACTATAAACCGGTTTCCATTGAAACCATTATTGGGAAAAAAGGAAAGAACCAAGGAACTTTCAGAGATGCGGACCTGAGAACGCAAACCGATTATGCAGCAGAAGATGCTGACGTAACGTTCCAGCTGTACGAGCTTTTTGCCCCGCAACTGAAAAAAGAAAACCTGGAAGACCTTTTCTTTAAAATAGAAATGCCTCTGATGGAAGTCCTTGCCAAAATGGAGCTTGCCGGTATTTCACTCGACGAAAAATGGCTGGCCCAGGAAAGTATCGATCTTGAAAATGACCTGAGACAGCTGGAAACCAAGATTTTTGAACTTTCCGGAGAAGAATTCAACATGAATTCACCCAAACAGCTTGGAGAAATCCTCTTTGAAAAAATGCAGCTGGACCCCAAAGCAAAGAAAACAAAAACAGGACAGTATGCAACTTCAGAAGATGTTCTTCAAAAGCTGAGCTCAAAACATGAGATCATTAAGCATATCCTGGAATACAGAACCTATCAGAAATTAAAATCTACCTATGTAGATGCCTTGCCTTCCCAGATCGATAAACACGACAGCAGGGTACATACTAATTTTTCCCAGACTACGGCTGCTACAGGACGTCTGGCAAGTGTAAATCCCAATCTTCAGAATATCCCGATCAGGACATTGCGTGGGCAGCAGATCAGAGGAGCTTTTGTTTCAGGAGAAGGGAAAAAAATCATTTCTGCCGATTACTCTCAGATCGAACTTCGTTTGATTGCCGAGATATCAGGAGAAGAAAATATGATCAAAGCTTTCCAGGACGGAGAAGATATTCACGCTTCAACAGCGGCAAAACTGTTCAAAATTCCTCTGGAAGAAGTTTCCAAAACCCAGAGAAGCCAGGCGAAGACCGTGAATTTCGGAATTATTTACGGGCAGGGAGCTTTTGCATTGGCAGAGCAAACTGGCCTTTCAAGAACCGAAGCCAAACAGATGATCGAAGCCTACTTTGAAACCTATCCGAAACTAAAAGAATATATGGCAGAGCAAGTCAGCAAAGCCCGTCAGATAGGATATGTAGAAACAATATTAGGAAGAAAACGTCATTTAAAAGATATTAATTCCAATAATTTCGTGGTGAGAGGCCATGCGGAAAGAAATGCTGTCAATGCACCGGTACAGGGAAGTGCAGCAGATGTTGTAAAGCTAGCCATGATCAAAATCGATAAGGAACTTAAAGCACAGCAGCTGCAGACTAAAATGCTTCTCCAGGTGCATGACGAACTTATATTTGAAGCTCCGGTAGACGAGATTGAAGCAGCTTCAAAACTGATCAGAACCGAGATGGAAAGTGCTTTGGAAACACAGGTACCTTTGCTGGTAGAAGTGGGAGTCGGGAATAACTGGCTGGAAGCACATTAATAAAAATAAAGAGATAATTAAAAAAATAAGGTGGGTTTAGACTCACCTTATTTTTTTTGAACTGGGATAAAGATTGCTCAATGTGGCCTTTTACAACAAAAAAGAAGACTAAAATTTAGTCTTCTCAACTTTCTGCATTATACAGAAAATTTGTAATCATTTTTCACCTCATTGATTTTACCTTCGTCTCGGTTTTTTTTAAGGTCTGTATGTCAAAAGAATGACGTTTCATTCAATTCAATACCAGATAAAGATAAGAAGTTTTCACTTCCTGTGAAATACTACTTTTGTATTAATTTAAGAAAGTATTGATTATTTTAGCATTCTTCATTTACATCTTTCATTTTGGTCAGGTTTTCAAGAATATTAGGGACGAATCTTTCAGCAAAACCAGCCAGAAATGACCAGACAAGAAGTTTTGCAAGAGCTGCGGGAATGTAAACGATATAATAAAATTTATCAGCATTGGGAAACAATGTGCCGCCGATCATTTCACCCATAAAAATCAGGGAAAGAATAAAGGCAAAAACCGCCCCTATGGTTTGTATAGAAATTAATTCCTTGATGGTTATTTTATGATCAAAAGAACCTGATCTTCTTGCTCTTGTGATAAGACTTACTGCTGCACCCAAAGCCCCAAAAGAGAAAGCAGCGCTGAAAATTGCGACTCTTGTAAGCAGTTTAAACTGTCTGGACTCCGCATTGTCTGTCCAGTCTTTTACAACGATGGTTTTTCCCTCTTCATCCATATTTTCAAAATTAGAGGAATGAGGCTGGCCTTTCAGATATAAAAAATAAATGAAAGGCAGACATAAGAGAATACTGTACAGGATAGCAGTAACGATAAAAGGACTTGTATTTTCCTTTCCTAAAAGTCCGAAATGTAGAGTTTTCATGATATTGCTGTTTTTAATTCTGTTGTTGTATCTACAAATTTCGAATTATTACAGACACTTATCAATTACCCTTTTTCGCTATTTTTCTAATGGAGGATGTTATTCATTATTTACAGATCCGTAAACTTTTTGGACAATATCTTCGGGAGAAGATTTTTCAAATATGTACCTTTCTTTTTTAAGGTGAAGAGTTTTAGATTCTGATGGCATTTCCTCTTTCATGGTATTTACGGTTTCAAGGATCAGTTTTCCTTTCATAGGCTCATAATAAAGGGCAGAGTGAGAGCCGGCTCCCATATTGTAAGTCTCAATGTAGGTGAGGATGAGGTCTCCGTTCAGGTATTTAAATCTGCTGAACTGATTTCCATAGGGCCCGATATCATAAAGGTTAATATTCAGCTCTCCTTTTTCAATGGACATATCTTCCGGATCATGTATTTTGTAGCCGGCTTCATTATATTCATCGGGGAGAACAGTATCTGAGATTTTATCAATTCTATATGTTTTATCAGTATTTTTTATCAGGATCATCATTTTTCTGGCAGCCAGCGTATCTTCTTTTTTCCTGATGACAAGAGCCATATCAGAAAGTCCATCCAGATTAAGGTCTCCTTCCGCATCATACTGGATTTCATATCCTGTAGGAACAAGATCAGCAGGTTTGTTACTTTTAAAAGAGGTAGTTTGTTCTTCAGAAACCCGATGACTTGCTGTATCTGATTTAATCACTTTTTCTACAGCATTTTTTTTCTGATCGGTAACCGGCCTTTTCTCTTTTTTGCAGGAATAGAGCAGGAGAAGGGATAAAACGATTAGAAGGATGATTTTTTTCAATGGTTTTTGTTTTGTGAGTGTATTAGTTAAGCCTTCGTATTTTCTTCAAAGCTTTTATTATTTACAATATTCTCTAAGCTCTTTCAAAAGCTGAAGAGGAGCTGTAATCCATTCTGTATCTAAATTATAATTAAATTTTAAATTACTTACAGAAGCTAGAAATTCTTTAGCTTTAGCTTCTCCCTCATGCTGTTCAATAAATTTTGCCGTTTGTATATTCCTGACTTTAGAAATTGCATTTTGATTTTCCAGCATTTTTTCCCAATTGATCATATGTTTCGCAAAGTTATTGGTTCCATTAATAGTATCGAGATAAACAACAACTTCCATGACTCTTTCCTGATCGAAGTGAAGCTGAGGTTGTTGTAAATAGTAATCAAGATACTGATTCAGATAGCCAATTGTTTTCTCATTGTTATAAAATGCAAAAATAAGGGCATAAAGATCGCCCGAATAGCATAACTCGCTTTTAAGGAGATGTACTCCGATGATATCTATCTGGGTTTCATAATTTTTTATAGCAGAAAGATAAGCTCCTACAGTTCTTGTTCTCCAGTTAAAATCTCCCAAAAGTGTAGCGGTCACTTCTTCAGTAATTTCATCTTTGAGTTCCTTTATATCGGTAATCCATGAGCCTGAGGTATTCCATATTTTCATGTAAAATGGTAAAACCCATTTATCAATAAATTCTTGATCCAGCTGAAAATCATTTTGATGACTTTTTAGATGGTCAAAAGCAGACTGATGTCGTATTGTGGCGCCTGCTGAATGTAAATTAATTTCGTTCTGTAAATTTTCGTTCATCTTTTTTGAATATATCTGAGAACATTCCTATTCAATATTTAATAACAATTTAAACTTAATGAATGAGAAACGTAGGATATCAATTGAATTTTATTCGAGGCTTATTTTGTATAAACAACTTCGTTATCCGTCAAACCATAGATATTACAGTTTTCAGGAGTAAGGTCAATAAGGTCGAAAAACAGATGGAAACTATACGTTCTGCCATTCATAAGCTTAGCATATTGGATTGTTTCTTTGATCGGAATTGTATACCTGTAACTTTCTCCCGGTTTTAGCTTTACTGTTTTTTTTATACAGTCCGTGAAGCAGTCCACATCAGCTGTATAGTCTATTTTATTTTCCTTTTCCCTGATTTTTACAAGTTGTAGTCTGTAAGGAGAAAAAATTTTGTTGATCTTAATTTTTTTGTTTCCTGTATTCATTACAGACAGCTCTACGATTCCTTTTTCCTGCAGATGAGTGGTGCCGGATTCAAGTTTTAACGTACATTTATTCTGTCCAAATACAGTTGATGTATAAAATATCAGCAAAATAAAGAGAATCTGTTTCATCAGTAATTTATTAAGCCTAAGATAATTAAAATTTTAAATTGCCGATAAAGTAATTTTGCTGTATGGTCTTAATTTTCAATAAGGGTAGTTCTTTTTACCGCTTCATGATACTGCAATAATATCTTTACTAATCATGTCATATTTCAGAAGGATCACAAAAATCTTCAGCAGATTCTCATGATCCTTTATTGAAACCCTTCTCACAGAAAGCTAGATATTGTATTCAATTTCACCGATATAATATAATGCATATTCCTCATCATTCACCGAAACCGGATTGGGAATAGCATGTTTGTTAGCGAAAATAATAGCATTTACCGGAGTTTCCAGGCCGAGCTCGTTGATCTTCTGTTCCACAACGGGAAGCCATTGATCAGCATAAGAATAATCGGTAAACTTTTCGTAGATGCCTAAACTTTCATCTTCAAAACCATATTCCAGAAAATCATAATCAAACCATTGGATATGTTGTGATTCTGCAAATTTTGAAACGTAAAGATCCTCTGTTTCCTCTTCTGTGTAATATTTCTCATCTTCTTCTGCAAAATCATTAAAGGCGTCCTCATTGTTAAAATATCCCAACCAAAAGTGTGAAATTTCTTTCTCCATAAATTATTTTTTAAGTATACTGTATGTTTATTTTAATCTCTTTAATTGTTCACTTTCACCAATAGCCTTTTCCAGTCTGGAAAGCCTTGTTTTTTCCTGTTTGGCGCTCATCAGCCAGTGAATGACCATCCTTTTATAAGAAGGAGCCTGTTTTTCAAAAAAAGCCCAGGCATTTTTATGGGTTTTAAATTGCTTTTCATACGCCGGATCAAGAATGATTTCCTCTTTCTCATGCGAGTAGACTCCCGTTTTATCTTCTTTTCTTGCTTCAAATGCTTTTTGCCCTTCTAAGGTCATAAGCCCGGCTTTCGTGAGCTCTTCCACTTTTTTTATATTGATGATACTCCAGATGCTATTCGGTTTTCTTGGTGTAAAACGGTTAGAATAGCTTTCTGCGTCCAAAGATCTTCTCACACTGTCTATCCATCCGAAGCACAAAGCCTGGTCCACAGCTTCAGACCAGTTCATAGAAGGTTTTCCACTGTCTTTTTTATAGAAGCCCACCAGAATCTCTTTTTCTTTTGTATGATGCTCCTCCAGCCACTTTCTGAATTCTTCCTTGGTTGCAAAAAAAGTAGGCGTCATCGTGAATCTTTTTATTGAATTAAAGTGTAATATTACAAAACTTTTCTTTTAAACAGTACAATACTGATTCATCAAAAGACATTAAAATACACTTTTTTATTGTAATTTTATTCAGGTAAAACTCAGTACAATGGAATTCCTTCAGGATCATTATGTCATACAAAATGAGCTGCTGCTGATACTGATCTCTGTTCTTCTGGGACTTTTGATTGGCGCAGAACGAGAATATCGTAACAAATCGGCAGGTCTTCGGACTTTTATTCTGGTATGTTTCGGCTCCTGCCTTTTTACCATTCTTTCCATAAAAATAGGCGTTGAAAATCCAGATCGCTTGGCAGCCAATATCATTACCGGAATCGGTTTTCTGGGAGCAGGCGTCATTTTTAAAGGGGATAATAAGATCGATGGAATTACTACGGCAACCACTATCTGGGCTACCGCTTCAATAGGAATGGCTGTAGGCTCGGGCTATGTTTACCTTTCACTTTTAGGAACAGCTTTGGTGCTTTTGATCCTGAGTGCACTGATCTTCCTTCAGAATTATATAGACAGTAGTCATAAAATAAGAGAATATAGAATAACGGTCACCAGATCAGAAGATATTGAGCACTGTGAAAAAATATTTGAAGAACATCATCTGAAACATTTTATGCTGAAAATGCAGTATACACAGGGAAACCTTTCTATCACATGGAGGCTCACGGGAAAACATACAAAACATGATGAAGTCGTAAAAAGCCTTATTAATGATCCTAAAATTACAGCTTATCAGTTTTAGATACAAGCAAAAAAATAAAGGCTTAAGCCCTTATTTTTTCTTGAAAACATACAGATCCTTGTTAGGTCCGGTTATTTCTTTTCCGTCCATATCCAGCTGTATAAGAACATTTTCACCTACTTTGTATTTATAGCCGGCACTTTTTCCTTTTAAGGTAATGGCACTTCCTGTGGCATCCCATTCAAAAGTTCCTTTATCCTGGTTTTTGGAATTTCTCTCAATATATTCCTCAGTGATGCTGAACGTTTTATCATTGTTAATGGTAAGCGATGTTTTAATTCCCGGACAATCTGCACAAGGAACTACAGCCTCATACGTTCCCGGCCAGTCAAGAGCGTTTTCCGAAGTGTCGCCTGGAGCAGAAGGAGTTACTTTTGCAATACTGTCAGAAGAAGGTGTTTGTACCGTTGCAGAATCTGTTGTCGTATCAACAGTTTCAGGAGTTTTTTCTTTAGGGTTACACGATGTTAAAAATGCAGCAGATGCAATTCCCAGAATGAACATTTTGCTATTTACCATGATGGAATAATTTAGATATATTAATAATTTAAGTGCTTTATTTGAAACAAAAACCAAGCCATAGAGGGGAATTGGAGGGTTGTAGAGTTTGAGAGTTTTAGGGTTTGAGCGCTTGATTTATGTTGCTAGTTGACAGTTAAATTATTGAAGAAACACTTTGAAATCTGAAATCTCACATCTGAAATCTTGATTCCTGGCTCTTCATTCTGGCACTCCAAAATTCACCACTCACTTACGAAGCAAAATTCACCATTGACATATTCCAACTTAACCTTAGTCTTATGTCTCGTGTCTGAAATCTCACATCTGAAATCTTGATTCTCGGCTCTTCATCCCTGCCGCTATATTTCCTCGCCCATGTAAGGCATATGTTTAATATTCTTTGTAAATTGGGACAAAATTTTGATTATGACAAAAAAGATACTTTTATCCGTATTTCTTTTGCCGGCTGCAATGGCATTTGCACAACAATATGGAGGAATGTGGATTCCTACAGAACTGAATGAAAAGGAAATGAAGGATTTGGGAATGAAAATCTCTGCCAAAGACATTTTCAATACTCAAAAGCCGAGCATAAAGGATGCGGTAGTACAGTTTAACGGCGGATGTACTGCTGAAATCATTTCACCGAAAGGTCTGTTACTGACCAACCATCACTGTGGATATGGGCAGATCCAGGCGCATTCTACAGTTCAGAATGATCTTCTTTCCAATGGTTTCTGGGCTAAAAATCCAGACGGGGAACTTCCGAATCCGGGGGTAAAAGTAGACTTCATTGTAGACATCAAAGAAGTAACAGATCAGATCCTGGAAGGGACAGACAACCTTGTAGAGCCTGAACTGACTAAAAAAGTTAATAAAAATATTGAGGTTTACAAAAACTCTCAGAAAATAGAATCTTACCAGTCGATCATTGTAAAATCAATGTACTACGGTAACAAATATTATGCTTTTACCACGGAAACATATAAGGATATCCGTCTGGTTGGAGCCCCGCCTCAAAGCATAGGGAAATTCGGGAGTGATACGGATAACTGGGTTTGGCCAAGGCATACCGGAGATTTCTCCATGTTCAGAATCTATGCAGGAAAAGACAATAAACCTGCAGAATATTCAAAAGACAACGTTCCTTACGTTCCGAAACACTATCTTCCTGTTTCTATAAAAGATAAAACTGAAAACGATTTTACATTCGTATTCGGGTTTCCGGGGAAAACAACAGAATATCTTCCTGCAGTAGCTGTAGAGAAGATCATGACAGATATAGATCCTGCAAGAATTGCCGTACGTGAGGTGGCGCTGAAAACATTGGACGAGAAAATGCGTACAGACAGCGAAACACGTATCAAATATGCTTCAAAATATGCTTCAGTAGCCAATTACTGGAAAAAGTGGATCGGTGAAGTAGAAGGCCTGAAAAAGTCTAATGCAGTTGAGAAAAAAGTAATGTACGAAGGTTCTTTGGTCGCTAAAAATCATGAGATCAAAACTACTTTGGACCAGTTGAATAAACTGTACAATGATCAAGCTCCTTATGCATTAAACAATGCTTATTATACAGAAGTGGTAAGAAATGCCGAAACGCTGAAGCTTGCAGGCGATTACTACGACTATATTGCCTCTGTGGAAGCAGGAAAAATGGATGAAAAAGAGCTTGCCAAATTAAAAACAAAAGTAACTTCTTTTTACAAAGACTACAGCGCAGAGCTGGATGCTAAAGTGACGGCAAAATTACTGGCTTTGTATGCCAATAAAACCGCTCCTCAGTTCCTGCCTGTCGGATTCAATAAATATAAAGACGAGAACCAGAACATTCCGGTAGTGGAAGAGATGTCTAAAAACTCAATCATTACAGGAAGAGAGCAGGTAAACGGAGCGTCTCTCACCGGAGATATTGAGAAAGTATTTTCCAACCAGGACAAGCTAATCAAAACTTTGAAAAAAGATCCAATTTATCAGCTGTACGCCTCTATGAAAGAGACCTATATGAAAAATACTGATCCTCAGTTTACTTCTCTTCAGGGGAAAATTGACGACCTTCAGAAGAAATTCATGGCGCAGCAGATGGCAACGGATAAAGACAGAAAATTCTTCCCGGATGCGAATTCTACCCTTCGTGTAACCTATGGAAAAGTAAAGGGTTCTACCCCTAGAGATGCTGTTTCTTATGGTTATCAGACGCATTTGGCAGGGGTAATGGAAAAATATATTCCGGGAGATTATGAATTTGATGTTCCCAAAAAACTGATCGATCTTTACAACAAAAAAGACTACAGCATCTATAAAGACAAAACAGGAGATGTTCCTGTAGGATTCACTGCGACCAACCATACAACGGGAGGAAACTCAGGAAGTCCTGCTCTTGATGCCAACGGAAACCTTGTAGGCCTTAACTTCGACAGACAGTGGGAGGGAACAATGAGCGACATCAATTACGATCCTCGTTTCAGCCGAAATATCATGGTAGATACCAAATACATCCTTTTCATTATCGATAAATTTGCCGATTCCAAATGGCTTATCGACGAAATGAAGGTGATCAAATAACACATAAAAGTAATACCTTTAAGAATCTATTTAAATCCAATTTGAATAGATTCTTTTTATTTAATAGAGATGAAAGATAAGATCATCAATATACTTGCTGCCTTTGAAAAAGGAGATATCGGGAATTCTTTTCCGATGGATTACTGTTTGCCCGTCTATCACTGTGTTTCTGATGAAAATCTGCCACATATCAGGCACATTATTCAATATAAGAATACAAAACAGTTCGAAGCAGATATAGACTGTCTTTCAAAGCATTTTCAGTTCGTCAGCTGGTCAGAATTCAAGGACTTTGTCAATGGTAACTTTAAACCTAAAAAAAAGATTGCTCTTCTGACTTTTGATGACGGTTTCAGGGAGTTTTACGATATTGTACTTCCTGTTCTGGAAAGAAAAGGAATATATGCCTGCAATTTTATAAATCCGGCTTTTATTGATAATCAGGAACTGATGTTCAGATGTAAGGCCAGTTTAATTATTGATGCTGTGAAAAAAACAAAAACAGCAGATTCGGAGATCTTTCAAATGCTTTCCCTGAAAAATACGTCAACAGAAGGTTTAAAACAAGAGGTTTTAAAGATCAGTTATCATAAAAGAGAACTGCTGGACAGGATTACTGAAAAACTGGAAATTGACTGCAATGCTTACCTTAAAGAGCACACTCCTTATCTTACAACAGAGCAGTTAAAAGTACTGACACAAAAAGGCTATGGAATTTCCTCCCACAGCTGGGATCATCCCAAGTATGGCGAACTGTCATTGAAGGAACAAATGGAAAGTACCGACCGGACTTTTCATTATTTGAAAGAAAATGGTTTTCTATACGAAAGCTTTGCATTTCCGTTCACGGACTTTGGAGTAAAAAAAGATTTCTTTGATGAGCTGTTTAAAAATGAAGATCTATTCTGTTGTTTTGGAAGTGCAGGCGCAAAATTAGACAGTGTAGAACGGCTTTTTCACAGAATCCCGATGGAAATGGGAGAGAGCGGAGAAAACATATTAAAAAAAGAAACCGCTTATTTCAGATTGAAAAAAATAATCAACAAAAATAAAATAGTGAGAAGATGACGGAGCTGAAGACATTTAACAAAAAAGAACTTGAGGATTTCGTGTCATCAGGAGATTTCAGAAACTTTGATTTTCTTCCTATTTCAGAACATCGGGCAAAATCCCAGATCAAAAACCTGAAAGCTTTAGATAATCAGACACTTTTGGTTTTGGCTTTTTATGACGGAAAACTGGCCGGGTATGTAGGATGTTTCCCTGATAATTATTTAATTGACGGAGAAATATTCCACTATGCATGGTTAAGTACCCTGTTTGTAAGTGAAGAATTTCGTGGGAAAAGGATTGCAAAAGCATTACTGAATAAGATGTTTGAAGAATATGACGGCAATATCATCGCAACAGAATTTACCAAAGAAGCAGAAGCTCTTTATAACATGTTAGGCGTTTTTGAATATGTTTATCCAAAAGCAGGAAAAAGATATTATTTCCGTTCAGATGCAGCGCATATTATTCCTGAGAAAAAGCCTGAAACTAAAGCTGCAAAACCACTTTTTCAAATAACTGATGCTGTTGCCAATTCTTTAATTGCCTTAAAAAACTCTGCCATCAAAAAGCCCGGATTCAGATTTGAAATCCTTGATCATATTGATGCCGAAAGCTTAGAATTCATGTCAGAATTCCGTAGCAGACGAAATGCCGATGAAATCAATGTATTTATAAAAAATCCGTGGGTATTGGAAGGTAAGAAGAAAGATGATCAATACCTGTTTTCAAGTTATGCTGAGGTTTTTAAATATGTTTGGGTGAAAATATATGATGACAACAGTAATTTAGCAGCCTGTTCACTGCTTCAGCTCAGGGACGGGAATCTTAAGATCCCCTATCTGTTTTCAGAAGCCTCTGATCTGGATCGCTTCATTGATTTCCTAAGCTATTATATTGTCAGCAATAAAGTAAAAACCTTAACCAGCTATCAGAAAGAACTCAATTCACGAATAGAGCAGTCGAAAATATTTCCAAAGATCTACGAACGTAATTTTGAAAGAAGATACTTATTCCACAAACAGCTCATACAGCATCTGCCAGAAGGATTCGATCCGGAATATCAGGACGGAGACGGAGATTGTATGATGACCTAGATGTAGCTTAAAATCAATATAAATTCTGTTTTTTTCAGTGCATTTATTTTTAGGTCCTTATACTCGGATTCAATTAATATAAAAAACCGCTTCAATCATGAAGCGGTTTAAATTTTTCTAATGTCCGAAAATCTCTTTCAGTGTTAGCTCTTTAATGGTTCCCATCTGGTTTACGGCATCCATATCCAGATTTTCTTTCTTCCCAATAATCGCTGTATTAAAATGTATTGGCCTGATCTTCGTTTGGTAAAAATCCTTCAGATCTTCAAACTTCAGGTTTTCGATCTGTCTGTAAATGTCTTTTCTGAAATCATGGTGAATCCCGAGTTTTTTCAGTCGTAACGTATTGAAAAATATATTGTTTCGGGTAATTCTGGTTGAAGCGATCTGTTTCAGAGCGGCATTTTTGGCATTTTCAAACTGGATAGGAACTTCGGGAAGCTCATTCATCAGCTCGCTCATTGTGCTTACGGCAGTCTGGAGTTTATCCGGCTGCGTTCCGATATACGTGGTAATATAATCAGGATGCCCCAGCTCAGAATTGGCTGCGTAAGAAACATACGCAGAATAGGCTAAACTCTTACTTTCGCGGATCTCCTGGAAAACGATAGATGAAAGCCCTCTTCCGAAATATTCATTGAAAACGTTAATCTTTCCGAAGTTTGAAGTATCTACCTGATGTCCTCTTCCCACTTTACTCATTTCCATCTGAACCATATCATAATCTGTAAAATAGACATTTCCGTTGGTTTCAGGTTCAGGATATTGTTTAGGCTCAGGAATCCGGAAACTTTCATTTTCCACATACCTTCCAATATACTGTTTGAAATTTTCCACATTCTTTCCATAGAAAAATATCTCATAAGGATATTTGAAAAGATTTTTCATTCTGTCTGTAAATACCTCTGCATTGCTGCCTTCAAGCTCCTCTTTGGAAATAATATCCGTGTAACGTGAGAAGCTCCCCAATTTTGTATAATTGGTCAGGGCAGTCATAATACGGGTTTTATCTTTTTTTGTAGCCTGGCGGTTTTCCAGAACCGTTTCTACGAATTGCCTGTAAATCTCCTGATCCGGTTTTACACCATACATCCAGTGCTGAAGAAGAGAAATCCCTTTTTCAATATTTTCTTCCAGCCCGCTCAGTGAGATCAGAAGCTGGTCATTTGTTGTTTTAAAATCATTGCTGATTCCGATCTTAAAGAATTCCTTCTTTAAATCCTCAGGTGAAAGATCTTCCGTTCCAAGATACTGTAAAAGCTGGGTAGACATTCCAAGATCCCTGTCGTTATCACTTCCAAAAGGAAAAATAAAGTGCACCTGGGCAATATCATTATATTTATTGCGAACGAAGCTCAGCTTTTTATCCTTTACCTTATCTGTAAGGATTTCTTTCTCATAATCAATAAATTCCGGCTGTATATCTTCTGTTTTTTCAGCAGTAATTTCCTTTAAAAAGTCAGACTGCGCATCACGGTTGATTTTAATCGGGGTAATTCCGGGATTTTCAACTCTTACCAATTGGTCATTAACACCTTTTTCCTTGTAAACAATCGCATAGTTCTCTTTAAAAAATGCATTGGCAAAATTGAGCACATCTTCTTTGGTAAAACTTTCATACTCATCCATTTCATTCAGTTCCTGTTCCCACGATCTTCCCTTGATATAGGTGTCATAAAGGTTTGTAGCCAGTCCATCTGCTGTTTCCAGGCCTTTCAGACGTTGAATTTTAAAATCATTGATGATCGCAGGAAGAATCCAATCCGGGAAATCTCCTTTTTTGATCAGCTCAAGCTGTTCCAGAACCATATCTTTTGCCTCATCCAAGGTTTGCGTTTCCTTCGGAACAGCCACGATAGAAAAATATCCGTATTGTTTTAATCCCACAGAAAAAGCCTGTGCCCAAAGCATTTTTTGCGTTTGGTTGATGTTCAGATCAAGAAGTCCGGCTTCCCCTCTGTTGCTGAGAATATTGGCAGTGATATCTGCAAGCATAGCCTCCTTTGAACCAAAACTGTCCGTTCTCCAAGCTAATTGAACCCTCGGAGTGGTAGGGCTTTTTACCGTCCTTTTTACAATTTCTGTTAATGGCTGTTCGGTAACAGGAGTTTTTTTCGGAAGTTCTTTATAAGGAATTGTCCCAAAATACTGATCGACAAGCTGAATGGTTTCTTCAAAATCCAGATCACCGACTAAAATCATAGCATAGTTATTCGGGACATAATATTCATCGAAATACTTATGAATAGCCTTCATTGAAGGATTCTTCAGATGTTCAGGTTTTCCTAGTGTCGTTTGCTGTCCGTTCGGATGGGTTGGAAAAAGAGCAGCCATCAGCTCATAGCTCACAAGCCTTGAATCATTATCCTGAGCCCTGTTAAATTCCTCATAGACCGATTCCAGTTCCGTATGGAAAAGACGAAGCACAATCTCTGAAAACCTTTCCTTCTCTATTTTAAGCCATTTTTCCAGCTCATTATTCGGAACATTATTTTTATAAACCGTCTCATCAAACCACGTGTGGGCATTGGTTCCGCTGGCTCCCAGGGATGAGATGGCTTTATCATACTCATTGGCAATGGCATATTGGCTGGCTTCCTGGGAAATTTCATCTATTTTTTTATAGATTTCCTTCTTTTTATCAGGATCTTGTTCTGCTTTATGTTCTTCATATAACGCAGAAATCCGGTCAAGGAGTTCCTTTTCTTTTTCCCAGTTCTGGGTACCTATTTTTGAGGTCCCTTTAAACATCATATGTTCAAGGTAATGCGCCAAACCCGTATTGTCAGACGGATCATTATTACTTCCTGTTCTCACGGGAATGTACGTCTGAATTCTTGGAGCATCAAAATTTTGAGCAAGAAAAACCTTTAAACCATTTTTTAAAGTGTAAATTCTTACCTTGTTTTCGTCATTGGGAATGGTGATATATTCGTAGTTGTTTTTATCTGTATGAACTGTTTCTTTGTATCTTTTGTCAATCATAAGCTAATTCATTTCATTCCTAAAAATCAGAATGCATTACAAATGTAAGGATTCAGAAAAGAACAAACCGGAATTTCCGTATTATTGCATCTATAGTTTTAATTTATATCAGATAAAAACATTATTCACATTATCAGAGGTCAAAACTATCCTGTAATTATCATTTCACAAATTAAAATCATAATGAATATTCAGTACCGAAAACTTTTACCCGAAGAAAGTGCCGTTTACAGAGCAATCAGGCTTGAAAGCTTAAAGGAATTCCCGGAATCTTTTTGCGCGGACTATGAGGAAGCGTTAAAAACTGAAAAATTCAGAATAGAATATGATATTGAAAATCAATTGGCAGAAAGGTTTGTATTGGGAGCTTTCAATGAAGATCGATTAATTGGAATCTGTACTTTTGTTAAAGATGAAAATGACAGAGGAAATATTTACCAGATGTATGTTAAAGAAGAATATCAGGGTAGAAATATAGGTTTACATCTGATTCAGAAGGTTATAGAGGAGGTTTGTAGCCATTTTAAGAGCATTGAAATCTATCTTGAAGTTAAACATAATAATGCTAAAGCATTTAATCTTTACAAAAAGATTGGTTTTGTAGAAATTTCTGATGCGAAACAAAAGGAAATTAATCCGAGTGTACTGATGAAATATTCTCGTTAAATAAAATAATATTAATCAGACATCTTTATTTTCTTTGCTTCTTTCCAAAAGAAATTCTATAAGTTTGCAGTAGTTTTCCAAAAACACACACCATGCACGGAAACATTCTGATCATCGATGACGAGATCAAGCTCCTGAAATTATTAGGAATGATTCTTTCCCAAGAAGATTTTAACGTAAAAGAAGCCTCAACAGCACGTTCTGCCATGACTATGCTCGAGCAGCATGAATTTGATGTCGTTCTATGCGATGTCCGGCTTCCCGATGCTTTCGGGATAGAGCTGGTAAGATCCATCAAAACCAAATATCCACATCTCGAAATTATTCTGATGACCGCCTTCGGAAATATTACCGATGCCGTTCAGGCGATGAGAAACGGCGCTTATGATTACTTAGTGAAGGGTGATGACAATGAGAAGATCATTCCGCTGGTATATAAAGCTTTGGAAAAAGTTAAAGACAATCGTTCTAAAATTGGTCAAAAAACTACTGTCTCAAAAGGTTTCGGACAGATCATCGGAACTTCTCCTCTGATTCTTCAGTCTAAAAAACTGGCTGAAAAAGTAGCTTTGACGGATGCGGCTGTTCTTCTGACAGGAGAAACCGGAACCGGAAAAGAAGTTTTTGCCAATGCCATCCATGACGGAAGCGAAAGAAAGAAAAATAATTTTGTGGCCATCAACTGTTCAGCATTCAGCAAAGAAATACTGGAAAGCGAACTCTTTGGACATAAACAGGGTGCTTTTACGGGTGCTGTAAAAGATAAGAAAGGTCTCATAGAAGAAGCTAACGGCGGAACTTTATTTTTAGACGAAATAGGAGAAATGCCAATTGAACTTCAGGCAAAACTGCTGCGTGTTCTCGAAACCGGAGAATTCATCAAAATGGGAGAGACCAAAGTGTCCAGATCAGATTTCAGACTGATTGCTGCGACCAACAGGGATCTGGAGGACGAAATTAAACAGGGCAACTTCCGCGAAGATCTCTACTTCCGACTGAATGTTTTCGAAATTCATCTTCCGCCATTACGTGAAAGAAAGGAAGATCTGAAAATGCTGGCCAAAAACTTCATCGATATTTTCTCCCGCAAACTTCACCTTTCAAACCTTCAGGTAAATCCTGATTACTATAAAACCCTTGAAAAAAACGACTGGAAAGGAAATATCCGCGAGCTTAGAAATGCTGTGGAGAGAAGTCTTATTCTAATGGAGGATAATATTCTGGATGCTGAAAGTTTGCCCCATTATTCAGATAAAATCGTTCCTGAAAGTGATTCTTTAAGTATAAGATCCCTCGAAAAAATACACATCCAAAAAGTCCTGCAGTACACCAAAGGTAATAAAGCCGAAGCCGCCAGGCTGCTGGAAATCGGCATTGCTACACTGTACCGCAAGCTGGAGGAGTATGGATGGAGGTAAATGAGTTGCGAGTATCGGGTTTGAGAGTCGGAGAGTTATGAGTTATTAGTTTCGGGATGCGTGTTTCGGGGTTTGTGCGTCGGAGAGTGTGAGTGTTTTAGAGTTTCGGAGTGTTTCTTGAATCTCCCATTCACTTTTCACTTGCGAAGCAAAATTCACCATTCACTACTCACAACCACCATTACAACTTCGACCAACCTTATTCCCTATTCCCTAATCCTTACAACCTAATACCTGACTCCTATCATTTCAATAAACGAGCCTATCAAAATGATAGGCTTTTGTGTTTTGGTACGGTTGAGTTATTTGATTTAATTGATTGATTATTAGTTATTTGAATGTTTTTGTATCAGAGTGGGCCTTTATTTGGCCTATAGGACCTGAATAAAATATTTTAAAAATGACAATTTCAAGAAAAACGTTCAAAAAACGTGATCACGCAGGCTTCAGTCTGCTGATGGTATCGTACGTACTGCTGACCCTATTAACTTTAATAATAACGATATGATGCTGATAAGTTTGATTCTGCTTTTTGCAGTGATGTTCTGGCTTCTCTATAAATCCGTTGAATTTTTTGATAAAATATAAAACTATGTGGAGTTTATTTTTCCTTTCAATTCTGGCCTTTGTTTACATCTGCTACGTTTTGCTGAAACCTGAAAAATTTTAACCGGTCATGAATACAGAAATTTTAGGCGTTATTGCCATGTTTGTGATCACATTAGTCATTGGAATATTTCTTGGAAAATACATTGCTAATGTGTATGGGTACAAAAAGACCTTTTTAGATCCTGTTTTTGAACCTGTTGAAAAATTAATTTATAAAATATCCGGAATCAACCCGGTCCGCCAGATGACCTGGAAGCAGAATATGTATGCCATGCTGACGATCAATCTGGTCTGGTTCATTATCGGATTCCTGATCCTGCTGACCCAGGCGTGGCTTCCTCTGAATCCTGACGGAAACCCGAATATGTCACCAGATCTTGCTTTTAATACAGCTATTTCCTTTTTGGTGAACTGTAACCTTCAGCATTATTCGGGAGAGACGGGAGTCAGTTATTTAAGTCAGCTTTACCTGATGTTCCTGCAGTTTGTAACCGCAGCTACTGGAATGGCGGCTATGGCAGTTCTTTTCAAAGCTTTTAAAGATAAAACGACTACGGAATTAGGGAATTTCTATGATTTCTTTACTAAATCTGTGGTCAGAATACTTGTTCCGATCAGTATCCTTGTTGCTCTGATCCTTTCTGCCAACGGAAGTCCGATGACTTTTGAAGGAAAAGACCATATCACAACGCTGGAAGGACAGAAAGTTGATGTTTCCAGAGGGCCTGTAGCTGCTTTTGTGGCGATCAAGCATTTGGGAACCAATGGGGGAGGTTTCTTCGGAGCCAACTCAGCACACCCACTTGAAAATCCGAACTATGTAACGAATATGACCGAAATGGTCACTCAGATGATCATTCCGTTTGCATTGGTCTTTGCATTAGGATTTTATCTGAAAAAGAGAAAATTGTCATTGGTAATTTTCAGTGTAATGACCATTGGTTTTCTGGCGCTTGCTATACCGAATATTGTCAATGAGACAAGTGGCAATCCTCTTATCACACAAATGGGGACTGACAACAGCCTTGGAGCTATGGAAGGCAAGGAAATCCGCTTCGGAAGCGCATCTTCAGGATATTGGAGCATTGCAACAACTGTGATCTCAACAGGCTCTGTGAATTCAATGCATGACAGTACGATGCCACTTTCAGGAATGAATGAGCTGCTGGCCATGATGATCAACTGCTTCTACGGAGGCTGCGGTGTTGGAATCCTTAATTATTTCATCTTCATTATTCTCGCAGTATTCATCAGTGGTCTGATGGTAGGAAGGACGCCGGAATTCATGGGTAAGAAGATCGAAGCCAAGGAGATGAAGATTGCTATGATCGTGGCTCTGTTCCACCCGTTCTTAATACTGGTAGGAACAGCATTAACTGCCTATCTGCCTGAATTTGGTGCCAAAACATTGAATAATCCAGGGTTTCACGGGTTCAGTGAAATGCTGTACGAGTTCACTTCTTCTTCTGCGAACAACGGTTCCGGGTTCGAAGGACTTGGCGATAATACCCCATGGTGGAATATTTCAACAGGAATTGTATTACTCTTATCCAGATTTATTCCGATCATCGGACCGATAGCGATTGCAGGATTATTGGCACAGAAAAAATTCATCCCTGAAAGTTCAGGAACTCTGAAAACGGATACAGCTACTTTCGGCTTTATGACGCTGGCGGTGATCCTTCTTATTGCGGCTCTGTCTTTCTTCCCGGCCCTTACATTGGGACCTATCGCAGAACAGATCCAGTATTTCTCTAAATAAATATTAAAAATTAAAATCAATAGTCAACCATTAGGAAGATTGAAATATCAGGAAACTAGTCTAAACTCATCGAAACATTCACCTGAATATATTATCCATTTCCACTCCTCTTGTTTTAATCTGTCTTAATGGTTACCGTTGATTTACAATGATATAACTCTTTCAAAAAAATGAAAAATCAATCACAGACATTGTTTCAAAAAGATTTGGTGAACGAAGCGATCAAACAGTCCTTCGTGAAGCTGAATCCTAAAATCATGTTTAAAAATCCCGTGATGTTCCTGGTAGAGGTAGGAACTGTTGTGATGTTCATCGTAAGTCTTTTCAGTCTTACAGGAGACCAATCGCAGGGAAGCTTTGCTTATAACTTTACCGTATTCATTATCTTATTTTTCACCGTTCTTTTTGCCAATTTTGCAGAAGCAATAGCCGAAGCCAGAGGAAAAGCACAGGCAGATACCCTCAGAAAAACACGTGAAGAAACTCCCGCCAAAGTAATTTTGGAGAACAAACCGGGATTTCAGGTAGAAACCATTCTGAGAATGTCCGCCGAAATGAAGCTTGGTGATATTTTCCTTTGCGAAACCGGAGATCAGATCCCGATGGACGGAGAAATTATCGAAGGACTTGCTACCATTGATGAATCTGCAATCACCGGAGAAAGTGCCCCCGTTATCCGTGAATCCGGAGGCGATAAAAGCTCAGTAACCGGAGGTACGAAAGTTCTTTCCGACAGAATAAAAGTAAAAGTGACCACCAAACCGGGAGAGTCCTTTTTAGATAAAATGATTGCCCTGGTAGAAGGAGCATCCAGACAGAAAACACCTAATGAAATTGCATTAACCATACTTTTGGCAGGATTTACCCTGACCTTTATTATCGTAACACTCACTTTAAAACCTTTTGCAGACTACGCGCAGACTCCCATTACCATTGCGGCCTTTATATCACTTTTCGTTTGCTTGATTCCCACAACCATTGGAGGTCTGCTTTCTGCAATCGGGATCGCCGGAATGGACAGAGCCCTGAGAGCGAATGTGATTACGAAAAGCGGTAAAGCAGTGGAAACTGCCGGAGATATTGATGTACTGCTTCTTGATAAAACAGGAACCATTACTATCGGAAACCGTAAAGCGACGGAATTTCACCCTGCAGACGGAATCAGGCTGCCGGACTTTATTAAAGCTTCTGCGTTAAGCTCAGTAGCGGATGAAACTCCGGAAGGAAAATCCATTATAGAATTAAGCCAGCTGAAATCAGAAGACCTTCTTGTTCCCAACCCGGTCTACATTGATTTCTCCGCGGAAACCAGAACCTCAGGAATTGATTTTGAAGACACAAGGATCAGAAAAGGGGCTTATGACACGATAAAAAAACTGACTGAAAAAGCCGGGAATATCTTCCCGAAAGAAACCCAGGATGCCGTCACCAAAATTTCTGAAAACGGGGGAACCCCTCTTGTGGTAAGCGTTAATGAGAAAGTATGGGGCGTTATCGAACTTCAGGATATTATTAAAACAGGAATTCAGGAACGTTTCCAGAGACTGAGAAAAATGGGGGTAAAAACGGTGATGGTAACCGGAGATAATCCTCTGACGGCAAAATTTATTGCAGAAAAGGCAGGCGTAGATGATTTTATTGCCGAAGCCAAGCCTGAAGACAAAATGAACTACATCAAAAAAGAACAGCAGGAAGGAAAGCTGGTCGCCATGATGGGAGACGGAACGAATGATGCGCCGGCACTGGCCCAGGCCGATGTGGGGGTAGCAATGAACAGCGGAACACAGGCTGCAAAAGAAGCCGGAAACATGGTAGATCTTGACAATGACCCTACGAAACTGATTGAGATCGTAGAGATTGGGAAACAGCTGCTGATGACCCGTGGAACATTGACGACTTTCAGCATTGCTAATGACGTTGCTAAATATTTTGCCATCATTCCTGCACTGTTTATTACTTTCATTCCTTCCCTTCAGAAATTGAATATCATGAATCTTCACAGCCCGGAAACAGCCATATTATCAGCCGTTATTTTCAATGCCGTGATCATTCCTTTCCTTATTCCGTTAGCGTTAAAAGGAGTTGCCTATAAACCGATTGGGGCCAGTGCACTCTTAAGAAGAAATCTTTTAATCTATGGCTTGGGTGGTGTTATTGTTCCGTTTATCGGGATTAAAATCATCGATTTAGTGATCAGTTTATTCTATTAAAATTTAAAAAATGAAAAATCATATTGTTACAGCATTCAGACTGACTTTTGTAATGCTGGCTATCGTAGGAATTTATCTGCTTATCGTATACGGAGGTTCAAAAATATTGCCTACAAAAGGGGATGCAGAGATCATTACCCAGAACGGACAGAAGTTCTATGCCAATGTAGGGCAGGAATTTAAATCTGAAAAATACTTTCATGGACGTCCGTCATCTGTTAATTATAATGCGGCGGGAAGCGGCGGAAGCAATAAAGGACCAAGCAATGAAGAATATCTGGAAACCGTACAGAAAAGAATTGATACTTTAAAAATGGATCATCCTGGAATTGGAAATACAAAAGTTCCTGTAGAACTGGTTACGGCAAGCGGAAGCGGTCTGGATCCTGATATTTCTGAAGAAGGGGCTCTGTATCAGGTAAAGAAAATTGCAGAAGTGCGAAACCTTTCTGAAGAAAAAGTAAGAAATTTGATTAAAAATCAGACAGAGAAACCGTTTTTAGGACTTTTAGGACCTTCAAAAGTAAATGTACTGAAGCTTAATATCGCTTTGGATCAGTTAAAATAATCTAGCTATCACCGTGAAAAAATATATCATTACCAGTGCTGTATTATTCGGGATCTTTTTCCCGAAAGCACAATCATCAGATTCATTAAAAACAGAAAATAAAGTGACTTTTTCTGCCTATGCAGAACTTTTCTACACGTATGATTTTAATGAACCAGCCAATCATCTCCGTCAGAATTTTTTATACTCCTACAACAGACATAACGAGCTCAATCTGAATTTAGGATTGGTAAAAGCGAATTATCAGAGTGAAAATCTCCGCGCAAATGTAGCTTTAATGGCCGGAACCTACGCGCAGGACAATATGGCTGCAGAACAGGAAGCATTGCGCTATGTAAATGAAGCAAACGTGGGAATTAAAATTTCAAAGACCAAAAACCTTTGGATTGATGCAGGGATTATGCCTTCCCACATCGGCTGGGAAAGTGCCATAGGAAAAGATAATGTTAATCTGACAAGAAGTTTTGCTGCTGAAAATTCACCGTATTTTGAAACCGGAGCAAAGGTTTCTTATACTTCAGACAATGGAAAATGGTTTTTAAGCGGATTAGTGCTTAATGGCTGGCAGCGTATCGCAAAACCGGAAGGTAACCAGACGATTTCTTTCGGGCACCAGGTAACCTACAAACCGACAGAAAAAATTACACTGAACAGCAGTTCATTCATTGGAAACGATAAATCAAAAGCTGAAAAAAGAATGCGGTATTTCCATGATCTTTACGGGAATTTTCAGCTGACAGAACGATTCTCAGCGTTGCTTGGGTTTGATATCGGGGCAGAACAGAAAGAGAAAGGAAGCAACAGTTATAATATCTGGTACACTCCAAATGTCTTAATGAAATACCAGCTAGACAACAAATGGGCCCTGGCAGGAAGAGTTGAATATTACAATGATAAAAATGGGGTGATCATCACCACCAAAACACCCAACGGTTTCCAAACCTTCGGCTATTCCCTGAATGTAGATTATGCTATTCTGAAGAACGTGGTTTTCCGTACAGAGGCGAGAGGATTTACGTCTAAAGACGCCATTTTTGTGAAAAATGATGAGATGAAGCAGGGAAATTTCTTTATCACAACAAGTCTGGCTGCATGGTTTTAGAAAGAGAAAAGTGAATAATGAAGAGTGAAAAATAATTAATCAACCACAAAAATCACAAAAGATCTACACTTAAGTTATTTGAAGTTTAAACGCATTGTGAAAAGAAGATCACCTAAGTTTTCAAAATCAAAGATTGTATAGTAAATAAATATGCATAAACATCCGTGAAAATCTGTGAAATCCGTGGTTAAAAAACAACCAACAAAAGTCACAAAAGATCTACATTTAAGTTATTTGAAGTTTAAATGCATTGTGAAAAGAAGATCACATAAGTGCTCAAAAATCAAAGATTTTATAGTAAATAAATATGCATAAACATCTGTGAAAATCTGTGAAATCCGTGGTTTAAAAAACAACCACAAAAGTCACAAAAGTTTTTAAACACTTAAGTTATTTGAAGTTTAAATGCATTGTGAAAAGAGTTCACATCAGTATAAAAATCAAATATTTTTATACTGATGTATACCACTTATAGAACCGGGGAAATTCCCTTCCACGGGAGGGGGTGGAGAAAATTCAAAGAATTTTTGACGGGGTGGTTCGGAGAGTAGTTCAAGAAAAAATGTCCAAAATAATCGTAACTTACTTATATCGTCTAAAGTGTTGGAAAATAAACCTTTTGTGCCTTTTGTATTAAAAAAAATAAAGCAAAAAAAATCAATGTCATCAGCAAAACATTTTTTAGAACTCATTCAGAAATCCCGCAAAGGAAAATTCAAGATCTATATCGGGATGAGTGCAGGCGTGGGAAAAACTTTCCGGATGCTTCAGGAGGCACAGTCTCTGCTGCGTAACGGCATTGATGTGAAAATAGGCTATGTGGAAACTCATAACCGTGAAGAAACCGCAGCCCTTACCGCCGGAATTCCTGAAATACCGAGAAGATCGGTTTTCTATAAAGGTAAAAACCTGGAAGAAATGGATCTTCAGACCATTATCAATGAACATCCTGAGGTGGTTCTCGTGGATGAATTGGCGCATACCAACGTAGAAGGTTCAAAAAATAAGAAAAGATGGCAGGATGTGCTGGAGATCCTTGATAACGGAATTAATGTCATCAGTGCCATGAATATTCAGCATATCGAAAGTCTGAATGAAGAAGTGAAGAACATTACAGGAATAGAAGTCGCTGAACGTGTTCCTGATAAAATTCTGGGTCTTGCCGATGAGGTAGTAAATATAGACCTTACTGCCGATGAGCTGCTGACCCGCCTGAAAGAGGGGAAAATTTATAAAAAAGAGAAGATCCAGACTGCGCTTACCAATTTTTTTCAGAGCGGACATATCCTGCAGCTTCGAGAGCTTGCTTTGAAAGAGGTAGCTGCCCACGTGGAAAGAAAGGTGGAAACGGAAATAAAAACAGAGAATTTTAAACCGATAAAATTTCTCGCATGCATCAGCAGTAATGAAAAGATCGCTAAAAATATCATCAGGAAAACAGCCCGTCTGGCAAGTTATTACAATAGCCAGTGGACGGTTCTTTATGTACAGAGGCCATCGGAGAATCCCGAAAAAATTGCCCTCGATAAACAGCGGTATTTGATTAATAATTTTAATTTAGCACAGGAATTGGGAGCGAAGGTCGTCCGGGTAAAAGACAGCAGTGTCCACAAAGGAATTCTGGATTACGTGATTGCCCATAATATCACGACAGTCTGCATAGGAAAACCCCACGCAGAGCTCTGGCAGCGTCTTTCCGGCTACAGCTGGATTTATACGCTGATGAACAGGCTGAATGAGAGGCAGATAGATATTATTATTTTATCTTAGAAGTAATGAAACTTAAAACAAAACTCACCCTAGGCGTAGGTCTTTTATTTTTACTGATTGTACTCATGTCAGTAATCGGATCCGTCTATATCAATAAATTGAAATCGGATACGGAAAAGATCCTTACGGCCAATTACAACAGTCTGGAATTTTCCAAAAATATGTTGCTGGCACTGGATAAAATAAGCACGGACAGCGCTATTGCCGTCAATGATTTTCAGAAAAACAATAAGCTGCAGGAGAAAAACCTTACTGAGTTTGGCGAAAAAGAAGCTACCCAAAGCCTGAATCTTCATTTCAACAGTTATCTGAAACAATCTTCTCCGGAAAAAGAAAAATTGATCCGTGAAGACCTCGCGAAAATCATGTCTCTGAATATGAAAGGGATTGAAAGAAAAAGTGATATCGCCATCATCACCGCTGAAAACGCCACTTTCTGGATCGTCAGTCTGGGAACCGTATGTTTCCTGATTGCTTTTATCCTGCTTTTTAACCTGCCTCAGACCATTGCAGAGCCTATCAATCAGCTGACGTTCAGTATCCGGCAGATTGCAGCTAAAAATTATAATGAAAGGGTACATTTCAAAGGAAGTGAAGAATTTAACAGCCTTGCGGATTCTTTTAATACCATGGCGGAAAAGCTTCAGGAATACGAAAGCAGCAGCCTTTCCAAACAGCTGATGGATAAAAAACGTATTGAAACACTGGTGAATAATATGCATGATGCAGTGATCGGGCTGGATGAAAATCACTTTATCTACATGATTAACGATGAGGCATTAAAGATCACCAATCTACGTAAGGAAGAAATCATTGGCAAGACCGCCCATGAAGTGGCTGTCAATAATGATCTGATGCGGGAACTGCTTAAAAATATCGATCATCCGGTGAAAGAACCGATCAAGATTGTTCGTGATAATAAGGAAAACTATTTTGAGCAAGATATCATTCCCATCAATATTGTAAAAACGGGTGAAAAAGAAACCAGATATATCGGGAAAGTAATTCTTCTTCGCAACATTACCCCTTTCAAAGAACTGGATTTTGCTAAAACCAATTTTATAGCTACAATCTCTCACGAGCTTAAAACTCCGATTTCTGCGATAAAAATGGGAGTACAGTTACTCGGAAACCAAAAATTCGGAGCGCTGAATGACCAGCAGCAAGAATTGCTCAAAGGCATCAATGATGATGGCCAAAGGCTATTGAATATCACCGGAGAACTCCTGAACCTTTCACAGGTAGAAACCGGAAATATCAGACTGACCATTGAAAAATGCTCACCGAAAGAGATGGTACAGGCTGCTGTAAAAAATGTTGAAAAGCTGGCAGAACAGAAAAATATTCCAATCGATACAGAGTATCTTATAGGCGATAATGACTGGGTAAATGCAGACTTTGACAAAACAGTCTGGGTAATTAATAATTTCCTGACCAATGCAGTAAAACATTCCTTCCAGGATGAAAATATTGCGATCAGGGTAGAAAGGCTGAATTCAATGATTCAGTTCAGCATTACTGATACCGGAAGTGGGATAGATGAGAAATATCACCGCCAGATCTTCGACCGCTATTTTCAGGTTCCGGGGGAACAGCAGAATGGAACCGGGCTTGGCCTGGCTATTTCTAAAAACTTTATTGAAAAACAAAAAGGTGAAATAGGTGTGAAAAGTGCTCCAAACCAGGGAAGTACTTTTTATTTCAGGCTGCCGGTGGTATAATGTTTAAAGGTGTAATAAATTCTTTAAATTTACAAAACAACAAACCATAAAATTCTTTAATGAAAACATCTACTAATCTGCTGTTATTCCTGTTTTTTATCCTGTTTCAATCACAGGTCTCCGGTCAGGCTTTCAAACTGGAAGAGCTCGCCGGATTCAACAGGCTTGATATGGCTTCATTTAAAACAGAAATTAAAGAGCAGCATAAATATACTTTCTATGACAAAACAGAAAGTCCTGCATTTGTTCTGTTCGAGTATGACAGCCCGGGATATATCTATAAAATTGGAAAATTTGAATATACCGATGATAAATCTCAGGACAATATAGAGTTTCAGTTCAAAGACAAAAAAGAACATGATGCCTACATAAAAGCAATTCTCGCAGCAGGCTACAAACAAACTGAAAAAGGGAAAATACTTACCGGTGAAAATTATGTGGATTACCTTAAAGATAAAGCACAGATCAGAATGGTTCATCCTAAGACTGCAAAGGATAATTACACGATTATAGTTTTCAAATAAAATGATTTTTTATATACTTTGATATCACTGGATTTTGTACGATAAAAAATAAGGGCTGTAAATTTTTTTTACAGCCCTTCAAATATAGATAAGGTTATTAGTTTATTTTTTAATGAACTTCTGGATCATCGTTTTGTCTTTTGTAAACAACTTGATGATGTAGTTTCCTTTAGCCAGTTCGGCTACATTTACAGAATTGGTTTTTACGCCTGTAGTATTCAGGATTCTTCCAGAAGCATCATAAATTTCAGCTTTGATGATCTCCTCACTGGTTTTGATGTAAAGAATATCCTGTACCGGATTCGGATAAATGCTTATATTTTCCTTGCCTGTTTTAGTTTCAGAAACTGCCAGCACATTTCTTACCGTAGTCGTGTAAGTGTTGGTAATGATCGGGGCATTATAATCAAAATAAATATTTGCCGTATTGCTGAATGCATCTCCCATGGTCAAAGTAGATTTTGTTTTGATCTTGAAAGAAACGTATCCATCATTATTGGCATCGTCAAACGGAAGCTGTATATTTTCAAAAATAAATTCGGCCGTATTTCCGGTCATTCTCGTTACAAAACTATGGCTTGCATGTAAAGGGGTGAGAGTAGAGATATCAAATTTTGAAGCATCAATTACATCTTTCACCACAATATTCCTTGCGTTGGCAGTTCCTTGATTTTCAAACCGGATCAGGTAATGAACGTAATCGCCCACCTGGGTCTGTGCAATCATCGTTCCTTCAAGACAGGTTTTATCATTCGGATCCAGAGAATTCACAACCGTTTGGTTCAGGGTAAATGTATTGTCTGTTGGCGTATCGTCAGGGGCTCCGTTGATCTGTGCTGTATAATGCAGGATATCACCATCGTTTACCGGTGGAGTATCGGTTGGTGTATTCAGTTCGAATTTAACTTTAACTTCTCTTGTTTCAAAAGGAAAAAGACCTGTGAAATTCCAGGTAAGGTTTCCGGTAGATTGAGCATCAGGAGCTACAGTAGAGCTTACGAAATCCATAATACTGTCGTTATAGCTGAATCCAACAGTTCCGGATTGCATGGTCGTTCCCTTGTTTTTGAAAACAATTTTATAATCCGAATTGAATCCCGGTACTGCAGAATCCAATGGAATAATCACAATTTCAAGGTCCGGATGAGATCCGTTGGCTGTGATACAGAAATTCTGCATCAGCGGGCTTGTCATCATCGGGAAATTAGCCGTGAAAGTGGCAGGTGAAATACTGAAATAGGCTGGGTTTTCAAGAACCGGAGTTATTGTGTGTGAGCCTGCCGGTACCGGAAAGGAATAGTCGCCAGAATTATTACTGATAACGCTTCCTGTAGTACCGCTACCTGCGATATTGAATTTCTGGAATGCCTTATTCTGATCCGCCGGATCGCAGCCGTTTCCGTTAAGATCATATTTTGTATTTCCTTTGATGGTATAGAAAGTTCCGCCGGGAGTGAATGAACAATAAGAGTTTACCGTTACATTATTATAGCCGAACGAAGTATTGTAGGCAATTGTCTGATTAATTTCAGATTCGTCACAGCAGATATAGCTTAAATTAGGATTGTTTTGATAGAGGCCAGAGTTAAGCCTGCCGTTTTTCATGAATATACTCTGCAAATTGTTATTGGGAGCATTAAATGAGTTCAAAATGGTGTTATGGGTAATGTTAAGAGAAGTAAGCTGGTTGTTATTGAGGAAAAGCGTCTGCAACAAAGGAACTCCGGAAAGATCGATGCTGGTGAACTGGTTGTTGATGATCCTCAGATAATTTAAGATCGGACTCTGACTTAAATTAAGGGTTGACAGATTATTATAACTGGCCTCAAGTGATTTTAATTTGGGTGTATTCTGAAGAATGAGAGAGGTAAGCTGGTTAGCGGAGCATACTACGTCTTCAAGTTTTGTTAAGTTACTCAGATCAAGACTTGTCAGCAAATTTCCGGAAATATGAAATCTGTATAGATCAGTCAGTGAACTTACATCAATGCTGGAGATTTCATTGTCACTGCACAGAAGATATTTCATAGTCGTACTTCCGGCATAGTTGATCGTTTGTAGCTTTCCTCCGTTACACGTCAGGATATTCATTTTCGGGAGATTGGAAATATCCAGGTTGACAATTGCGGAATTGGATACATTAATATTTTCCAGTAAGGGACATCCCGTAAAGTTGGCAGAAGTCATATTCACGTTATTCGTAAAACTTACCAGTTTCAACGTTTGCATACCGCTGACATCTACGGAAAGAACGGTTGGACAGTCGGATACATCCAGATATTCCAGGTTGGTGAAAGACTTTATCCCGTCTATTGAGGAAATCTGGAATGAATTGCCATTGGGGCTGTAGATTGTGATATTCCTGATATTGGCAGCTTCAGAAACCTGTATTTCTCCGTCGTTATTGAGATCCATAGGTATCCAGTTGCCTGCAAGATTTTGAGTAATGTGGTTGGTGGTAGTTCCGGAAAGGAGTTTGGCTTTAAATTGCAGATCCGGGATGCTGACAATCTGTGCGATGACAGATAAGTGTGCCAGAAAAAGCACAAAAAAGTAGAGTTTTTTCATGGTCGAGTGATTATTTGTTTTGATAAATATATGAAAAATTGTATTACGAAAAATAATTACTTTTTAATTTTTATTATTTCATATAATGTTTGTTTTGTTTGTTTTTGTTTAAATAATTTATTTAAATATTGTTTTTGTGTTAATTTTTTATTCTGTATAAATATTATGGAATTGTAGAAATATGAGGAAAAATATGGTTATTTAATAAACAGTTATGGCTTTCCGAATAATTTAAATTTTGGCTAAAGCCCGTTCCCATTGAATATATTTGCCACCACTATAAAAATCTGCGTTATCCGAGCCATCTGCGAGAAATATTTTCCATGTTTTATGAATCTGTGTCATCTGTTTAGTCTATAATCACAATTCAATGCTATTAGGCTTGGACTTTACAAAAAAATAAGCCATTGAAATACAATCTCAATGGCTTATTTATTATTTATTAAAGGTATTACTGTTTCTCTACCAGATCCAGAAATTCCTGTTCATCCAGAATGGTGATGGTACCAATGTCCTGCGCTTTTTTCAGCTTGCTTCCGGCCTTTTCGCCTACCACAAGGAAATTGAGGTTTTTAGAAACTGCAGAAATATTCTTTCCACCGTGTTTTTCCACCATTTCTTCAGCCTGCTCTCTAGTGAACAAAGATAATTTTCCGGTAAAAAGGAAAGTTTTCCCTTCCAGAACATTAGAAAGAACCTCATTCGTACTTTCTCCCTTTTCAAGCTGTACTCCATAAGATTTCAGACGTTCGATCATCAGGATGTTTTCCGGGTTGCTGAAGAATTCCACGATGCTTACTGCAATCTTGGCACCAATGTCTTCCACCTGGCAAAGCTCTTCTACGGTAGCGGCTTTCAGCTCATCAATAGTAGCGAAATTTTTCACCAGTTTTTTGGCAACCGTTTCACCCACATGCTTGATCCCGATTCCGTACAAAACCTTTTCAAATGCAATTTCTTTCGACTTTTCAATCCCTGAAATAATATTCTGTGCAGATTTTTCTGCCATTCTTTCCAGCGGAAGGATTTGTTCTTTCGTTAAAGCATAAAAGTCAGCCGGATTTTCAATTAAGCGTTCTCTGTAAAGCTGTTCGATAGTTTCGCTTCCCAGGTTTTCGATATTCAAAGCCTTTCTGGAAACGTAATGGATCATTCTTCCCACTACCTGAGGCGGACAGTGAAGATCATTCGGGCAGAAATGGATGGCCTGGTCTTCTATTTTTACAAGCTCGGTACCACATTCAGGGCAGTGCTTGATGTATTCTATTTCTTTGCTTTCTTCAGTCCTTTTTTCAGTATTGACGCCTACAATCTTGGGGATAATTTCGCCGCCTTTTTCCACATAAACAAAATCATGTTCGTGCAGGTCAAGTTTTTTAATAATATCCTCATTGTGGAGAGAAGCTCTTTTTACGATCGTTCCAGCCAGTAAAACAGGTTTCAGATTAGCCACAGGCGTAATCGCACCGGTTCTTCCCACTTGATAAGATACGCTCTGAAGTTGGGTTTCTACCTTTTCGGCTTTAAACTTATAAGCCATAGCCCATCTTGGTGATTTTGCCGTGTAACCAAGCTGTCTCTGCTGCAGCAAAGAATTGACTTTTAAAACAATTCCGTCAATCTCAAAAGGAAGATTATGCCTTTCCGTATCCCAGAAACTGATAAACTCCTTCACCTCATCCATTGTTTTACAGAGCTTTGCCTGCTGTGAAGTCTTAAAACCCCAGCTTTGAGCCTTCTGAAGCAGTTCCCAGTGACTCTGTGCAGGGACATCCTCAGAAATAAACTGGTAAAGTACCGATGACAGACCGCGTTTTCTTACCTCGCCGCTGTCCTGCATTTTTAAACTTCCGCTGGCAGTATTCCTCGGATTCATGAAAGGATCCAGTCCTTCTTCTTCACGCAGTTTATTGATCTTGTCAAAATTTTTACGGGTCAGATAAATTTCACCTCTCATAAAAAAATGAGCTGGGAAATCGCCTTTCAGCGTCAGAGGAATATCCGAGATGGTACGCACGTTTGAAGTAATCTCATCGCCCTGGAAACCGTCGCCACGCGTTACGGCCTGAACCAGTTTTCCGTTTTCATACAGGATAGAAATAGAAGCGCCGTCATACTTCAGTTCTGCAACGAATTCCACGGGATCATTGATTGTCTTGATAATTCTTTTCTCCCAGTCTTCAAGATCATCAAAATCATAAGAATTATCCAGGGAATACATTCTGAATTTATGCTGAATGGTTGGAAAAACTTTAGTAATACCGCCTCCTACACGAACGGTAGGCGAATTTTCATCATAAAATTCCGGGTGCTTTGCTTCCAGGTCCCGAAGCTCTTCCAGAAGCATATCAAACTCAAAATCAGAGATGGTAGCGGCATCCAGGAGGTAGTAATTTTCATTATGCTGGTGAAGTTCCTTGCGGAGCTGTTCTATTTTTTGCTCTATGTTTTCAGGCATTGCATTCTATCTTTTGAGCAAAAATAGCTAAACTAATTTCATTAAAAAATACCATAATTAAATATTATAGAAATATTAAAAAGCTGTAATATCATTTAAAGTGTTAATAATCATTATTTTAAAACGTTTGTTTAAATTAATTTAACATAATGTTATGATTTAGTTGAAAATTTGTTAAAGCTCCCTTAAACAGATGGTCCGGAAAGTCAAAATACCTTTGCACATCTAATTTGAAGAGATGAGAAAAGTAAAGATTGTACTAGGATTATTGTTTTTGGGATTTGGAACACTGGCTTATGCGCAGACTACGCAGGCTTCTATTGTGGGAAAAGTAACCGGGCTGGGCAGTACTGCTCAGGAAAAAGTGAAAGTAACGATCGTGAACGAGTCTACAGGGTTCAGGACGGAAACGGAGACCAATTCAAAAGGGGAATATATTTTCAAAGAAATTCCTTTGGGCGGGCCTTATACGGTTATTGTGAACGAGGAGAAAAAAGAAGGATATAACGTCAACTTTGGAGATCAGGTGACCGTCAATATGAGCCTGGGCGACAGCGAAAAGCAGATAGAAGAGGTGATTGTTACCGGAAACCTGAAAAATAAGATCGGAAACCTTGGAGCGGCTACAGCTATTTCAGCAAAGAATATCAGCATGTTGCCGGTAAACGGAAGGAATTTCACTAATCTTACCGAACTGTCCCCGTTAAGCGGAAAAGGAGGGAATCTTTCCGGCCAGCTGGGATCTTCAACCAACTTTACGATTGATGGAATGACGGCTAAAAACCCAACTTCAGCAGGATCCACAACCAGCAGAAGTGGTGCCCCGTTTTCTATTTCTATTGAAGCTGTCCGTGAGTTTAAAATCACAACCAACCAGTACGATGTAACACTGGGAAGAAGTGGTGGTGGAACTGTAAGCGCCGTTACCAAATCCGGTACGAATAAATTTTCTGGAAGTGCCTGGGAATATTTAAGGACAAACTGGTTATCCAGTCCGTATGACATCAGGGGAAACAAAAGAGAAAATGATTTCTCTACTTCCCAGTTCGGGTTTTCATTGGGCGGACCGATTATTAAAAATAAACTGCACTTCTTCGTGGCATGGGATCATCAGCTGGATTCAAGACCGTTGATTATTGCGGATATCAAATCTAAAGACGACGAGAAGAGATTTAATACAACAACTGAGACGCTGAACCAGTTCCTTGATATTGCAAGGAAAAAATACGGAGTTGGAAATACTCCACAGTTCGGAAGCTTTGATAAAGTAAGAAATTCTGACGCAGGATTCCTTCGTTTGGATTGGCAGATCAATGAAAAAAACTTATTGACATTAAGAAATAATTTCACCTACGATCTTAATAAAAACGGATTGGGGGATAATACCGCGATCAACTTCTTTGAATCTTACGGGAATGATAAAAACCTGGATAACAGCTTACTTTTGACTTTAAGAACTAACGTTAAACCGAATATCACGAATGAACTAAAAGCACAGTATTTATATACCTTTCAGGACAGCTACCAGAACAATGAGTTGGGACATCCGGTTCCAAGAGCCGTTGTAGAAGGAGTTGCCTCCAGTGTTGGATCTACCAATATCCAGATCGGAGGACATCGTTTTGCCCAGGAAGGTTTCCGGAATAATGTATTCCAGATTGTAGATAACTTATACTACAACACAGATAAAATTAAATATACTTTTGGAGCAGATCTGATGTTTACCAGATCAAAATCGATCTACGGAAGTGAAGTGAACGGAAGATTCCAGTTCCAGGGAATGACGAATTTTGCCAATCTTACTCCTTACAGGTTCTATAGAGAAGTACCGTTGATGGACGATCCTTCTGTAAAATCCAGTATCTGGAATGCAGGAATATACGGACAGATCCAGACCAAAATAGCAACAGGTCTTGATTTTATGGCCGGATTAAGATTCGATTACGGAGGATACCCGAAAGCTGAATTCAATCAAAAGCTTTTTGACGAAATGGGAATCAGAACGGATAACCAAATCAAGTCTTTTGTTATTCAGCCAAGATTTCAGTTTGATTGGAATATCAACGAAGAGAATAAGGATTTCTTAAAATTTGGTGCGGGAATCTTCTCTTCCGATATCAACAACTATATGGTGATCAATAACCTTGTTTTTGACGGAAAACATTTGGCAACAGTAGATGTGAATCCAGGAACTGTTGGCCTGACTCCTGATTTTCCAGGATATAGAAATGATTACGGAACGGTTCCTTCACTTTCACAGTATCAGATCCCAACAATCAATTATACAGGAGAAGACGCAAAAATTCCAATCGTTTATAAAGCGAATATTTCCTATACACACTTCTTTAATGAAAGATTCAGAGCAGGAATTGCCGGATATATGGCGCTGGGAAGAAACAATTACTTCTATTATGACAGAAACATGATGGCCAATCCATTTTTCACTTTAGCCAATGAAGGGGGAAGAGGAGTATATGTGCCTGCATCTACTATCATCAATAATGATAATAAAAGTGTGAGCATCGACTGGAAAGAAGGAAGAATCAATAAAAAATTCGGAAGAGTGCTTGAGCTTGTAAGCGATGGAAAAGTAAACCAGTTCTCGTTCGTGGTAGATACCAGCTACCGTTACTGGAAAGATGGGGAGATCACTGCAAGTTATACATGGTCCGACATCAAAGATAATACCTCATATAATGGAAATGTGGCGAATTCTGCAACATTATCTACTCCGGTTCAGGGAGATCCGAGAGATTTAAGAATGGGCTATTCTGACAACCAGTTCAGAAACAAGATCGTGGTTTACGGTAACTCACCTACCATTGCAGGCTTTACTTTGGGAGTAAGGTATTCAGGAATCGGAGGAACGCGTTTCTCGGTGACTGCAGGAGGAAACATTAATGGAGATTTCGTGGATTCCAATGATCTTGCCTATATTTTCCCGGAAATTATTACCCAGCCGCTTCTTAATGATCCGGAAGTAGGACAGGCACTGAAAGATTATGTTGAAAAATACAACAATGCCATTGCAGAACGTAACGGAGGTAAAAACGGTTTCTACGGGGTATGGGATGTTCGTGTTGCGAAGAAATTTAAATTTGAAAAGATCGGTGCATTTGAGCTTTCTGTAGATATCTTCAACCTGGCGAACCTTCTTAATAAAGAATGGGGTGTGAATAAATCTTATGGTAATATGTCGTTGTACAGGGTAACCAAATTCAACCAGGCTACAAGGCAGTTTGAATACGTTAAAAATACCAGCGGTTTGGCGCCTCTTTCCGGGAATCCTTACCAGATCCAGATCGGAGCCAAATACAGCTTTTAACATTTAAATAGTACCTTTATCAAACATTTTAAGTTTTTTATTTAATTATCCAATTGTATTATGAAAAAATTTATCTTAGGGTTAGCAGTTTTAAGCACAGTCGTAATGAAGGCACAAACCCAGATTATTGCACACAGAGGCTATTTCCAGGCTCAGCCGCCTACAACGGAAAATTCTATTAAATCTTTAGAAAATGCCCAGAAATTAAAGATATACGGATCGGAATTCGATGTAAGAATGACCAAAGATGGAGTTCTTGTGATCAATCATGACGAACATCATGGTGAAATGGAGATTTCTGAAACCAATTTCAAAGAGCTGGAAGCATTGAAGCTGTCGAATGGCGAAAAGTTTCCAACACTAAAAGATTATCTGAAGCAGGGCAAAAAAGATCCTTCTTTAAAGCTGATCGTTGAGATCAAGCCTGCAAAAACTCCGGAAATAGAAAATGAGATCACTCAGAAAACCCTTAAAATGATCAGGGATATGAAACTGGAAGGGCAGAGTGAATATATTTCTTTCAGCCTGAACATCTGCAAACAGATCAAAAAGCTGGAACCGAAATTCAAGGTTCAGTATCTGAACGGAGAGCTTTCTCCGGAACAGATCAAAAAAGAAGGTCTTGACGGAATGGATTATCATTACAGTGTTTTCCAGAAAAATCCAACATGGATTTCTGAGGCGAAAGCATTAGGATTGATCACAAACTCCTGGACGGTAAATGATCCGGCTATTTATCAGGATCTAAAAAATCAGGGAATAGGTTTTGTAACCACTAATATTCCCGATCAGTTAAAGAATAAATAACAGATTTTGGCTTAAAGAATAAAGCCGATAGTAAATTTTACAGCCTGTTTCATTTTAGAAACAGGCTGTTTTATATCTGTGTTTGAATGATTTATTGATTGAAAGCAGTATGGTATGTTTATTTTTTCAGAGAAAGACAATAAAGGTATACTAATGAAGATGTAAAACAGTATTAAAAATTATTAATTATTTAAATAGCTGAATATCAAATACATGTGTGATGTGTTAAACTTAAGTTCATGATTTGTTTAATAATATTTTAATAAATGTTAAAGTGGCGTTAAAAGCATAGCCATAATGTCGTTTTAATTTTGCGCAAACAAAAAGGATATGCGTAAAGAGACACAAAAACTGCTGGTTTTGTCGCTGTTAGGATTAGTCAGCGTCAATCTGGCGGCTCAGCAGAAAGCGAAAAAAGATACTGTTAAAGGCATTGATGAGGTGGTGGTAACCGCTTTGGGGATCAAAAGGCAGGATAAGTCTTTAGGATACTCTACCCAAACTATTAAATCAGAAGAAATCCTCAAAACCCAGAATAACAACTGGGCCCAGTCACTGGAAGGTAAAGTAGCCGGACTGAAAGTTCAGACCGCAGGGGCAGGGCCATTGGGAACCAGCCGTATCACACTCCGTGGAGACGTTTCGATGAACATGGGAAATAACGGGGCACTAATCGTTGTAGATGGTGTTCCTTTAAGTGACAGGAAAACAGGAACCGGAACTTCGGCATACGGCGCCGGTTCGGGAGGTGACTTACCTATTGATTACGGGGACAGTTTCAACAGCATCAACCCGGAAGATATCGAATCTGTTACCGTTCTGAAAGGTCCAAGTGCATCTGCATTGTACGGTTCCAGAGGTTCCAGGGGAGCTATTATGATCACCACCAAATCCGGTAAAACGAAAAAAGGAAAAATTCAGATCACACTGAACTCCTATACCAGTTTTGACAGCGTCCTTAAATGGCCGGATTATCAGTATGAATATGGACAGGGAACCATGCAGAAAGACAAAGGCGGAAATTATTACTACTCTTACGGAGCTTCCGCAGACGGAGTGAATACCGGATCTACCAGCAGTGCCTTCGGACCGAAATTTGACGGGCAGTATTATTTCCAGTATGATCCTTCAGTAGAGGGACAGAGTAAGGAAAGACAGCTCTGGAGACCCTATAAAAATAACATCAAAGATTTCTGGCAGACAGGAACCACCTATTCAAACAGTTTATCATTAGAACATTCCAATGAAACGACTGCCTTCAGATCATCTCTTTCTTACCTTAAAAATGAATGGATGATGCCGAATACAGGCTTTAACAGACTGAACGCAGCAGTATCTGTTGACCATAAAATGAGCAGTAAACTAAGGGTAGGAACCAAGTTGAATTTCAGCCAGACCAAAAGTGATAATCTTCCGGCTACAGGATATAACAACCAGTCGATTTCATACTTTATGATCTTTCAGAATCCAAACGTAGATCTGGCGTGGTACAGACCTATCTGGAAGAGCGGTCAGGAGCAGGTAGATCAGATTCATCCTTTCAGCTCATATATTGATAACCCATATGTTATTGCATATGAAAACTTGAATTCTACAGATAAAAAGATCATTACCGGAAATATTAACGTAAACTATCAGTTTGCGAAAAATTTTGATGTGGCCTTCAAATCCGGACTGGAATGGAGCAATGAGTTCCGGACACAAAGAAGACCGTGGAGCTCTGCCAATTACCTGAAAGGCTATTACAGGGATCAGTATATCAGATATTTAGATCTGAATAACGACATTCTATTTACCTATAAAAATAAATTCGGAGACTTTGGTGTAACTGCTTCTGCCGGAGGAAACATAAGGTATTATGAGCAGAGCATGAGCGATTACAGGGCGATAGGGCTTAATAAAGCAGGGGTATACCAGCTGACCAACGCCATCGCACTGGATAATAAGCTTCCGAAGCCTAATGACAACCAGGTGAATAGTATGTATGCACTGGCGAATTTCAGCTATAAAGATCTTGTTTTTGTGGATGTTACGGCCAGGAATGACTGGAGCAGTACGCTTCCTAAACACAACAGATCTTATTTCTACCCGTCGGTGTCATCATCCTTTATCCTGTCTGATATTTTTAAAATGAAATCAGACCAGTTTAACTTCTGGAAACTGAGACTTTCATGGTCAAAAGTAGGAAACGATACCTACAATTATATGCTGGATAAATACTATGAAAACAGTTCGTTTACTGGTTCCGTGGAATCTCCCTTGCTGTATCCCAATCCTGATCTGAAACCTGAAATGATCACCAATATTGAAGGCGGGATGGATTTTACAATCCTTAAAAACAGATTAAGCTATAATATCACAGCTTATCAGAACAATTCCAATAATCAGACTATTGTAATCCCGGTACTGTATGAAGTAGGCTATAACAAAAGGATTATTAATGCCGGTGAGATCAGAAACAGAGGAATTGAAATGACCTTAAATGCTTATCCGGTCAAGAATAAAAACTTCTCCTGGAATGTAAGCGCCAACTGGTCTATGAACAGAAATAAAATCCTTTCCCTTCCTGAAGAATTTCACGGCGAACCTTACACCATTGGAAGTGTAGGCGGCGTGGTGTATTACAATGCTGTAGTAGGCGGTTCGTTGGGAGATATGTACGGTTATGGCCTGATGTATTCTCCGGACGGGCAGGTAATTTACGGAAGCGACGGATTGACGGCAAAGCCAACGGAAATGAAAAAGATAGGAAATGCCTATCCAAAATGGAGAGCAGGTCTTCAAAATGAATTTAAATATAAAAATATTACATTAAGCTTCTCATTTGACGGTCAGTATAAAGGAATTGCCTATTCCCAGTCCCATCACAAAATGTCCGAGCAAGGAAAACTCGAGCATACGCTTTGGGGAAGAGATAATCCGAATGGCCTGATCGTAGGGCAGGGGGTAGTTCAGAACCCTGATGGCAGCTTCTCACCGAACACGAAAGGAGTTCCCGTTCCTACCTATTACGGTGATTATTACAGAAGAGCCAATGTGGAAACGAATTCATTTGATACCTCGTTCATCAAGCTTAGAGATGCCAGGATTTCTTATTCATTCCCTAAATCAATCGTTGATCCTTTGAAGGTTACGGATATTACCCTTGCCTTATTTGGAAGAAACCTGTGGGTGTGGACAAAATTCCCATTGTTTGATCCCGAAGCTGCAACCCTTGATGATTCTACCATTACTCCGGGGATAGAAATGGGGCAGCTGCCTTCTTCAAGAACAGTCGGGATACAGTTAAACGTTAAATTTTAAAAATCAGAACAATGAAAAAACTTATCTATATATCTTCATTTCTCATGCTTTTGGGAACTGCTGTGTCATGTGACAGAAGCCTTGATGAGATCAATAAAGACCAGAGCCGGATCAATAAGCCGGTGGCCAGCTCACTGCTGGTTCCTATACAGTATAATATGGCTGCAATAGGCTATAACAGGGCTAATGACTTTACTTTCGACCTTATGCAGGTATCTCTGGACTTCCCGAATGAAGGAAACTCGCTGAGCCGTTACTATATCACTGAAAATACCGGAGCCGGGTTCTGGAATAATTCCTACCGGTGGCTAAAGCAGGTAGATGACCTGAAAAGAGCTGCTGTTGAAGAAGGGGATAAAAACTATGAAGCCATTGCTTTGGTACTGAATGCATGGATCTATTCCAACCTTACCGATACGTATGGTGATGTTCCTTTCTCTGAAGCTTCCAAGCTGGATGAAGGAATTTTACAGCCCAAATTCGACAGACAGAAAGATATTTATGTAAAACTGCTGGATGATCTGAAAACAGCCAATTCCCTTTTTATCACCAATAAAGTGCTTGCAGGAAATGACCTTTTTTACAAAGCTGAATCAGATGCAAACGGAATCACCAACTGGAAAAAGTTCTGTAATTCACTTTCTTTAAGATTGCTGACAAGAATTTTAAGCAAGAATGGTGAAGTGAATGTTCATACAAGAATCCAGGAGATCATCGGTAACCCTTCTGTATACCCAATTTTTCAAAGCAATGCCGATGGAGCGAAACTTGATATCACGGGAGTTTCCCCTCTGATGCCGCCTATTGCCAGACCCCAGGATTTTACTACCGGAAGAGCTGCTTCCGAATTTTTTGTTACAACGCTGAAAGCAAATAATGATCCGCGTTTGGCGATGTTCTTCTCCCAGGCCAAAGATCTGAACAATGTTAGTATAGGGTACAAAGGAGCACCTTCCGGGTATGCCTTTGGAACCACATTCGATTATCAGCCTTCAAATCTTAATCAGAACCTAGCCAAAGCCCCTCTGAAAATCCTTATGTATCCTTATGCTGAGCTGCAGTTCATATTGTCCGAGCTTGCCTTTAAAGGAATTGTTCAGGGGAGTGCGCAAACTTATTATGAGAATGGAGTAAAAGCAGCGATAGAACAGTGGGGAGCAGTAATGCCTGTCAACTACTTCAGCAATCCCAATGTGGCTTATAAGCCTGAAATGGAAAGAATCATGCTTCAGAAATATGTAGCGCTTTTCTTTGTAGACCAGCAGCAGTGGTTTGAAAAAAGAAGAACGGGCTTTCCTGTACTTCCCAATAATGGAGGTCTTCTGAACGGTGGTGCCATGCCTAGTAGGTTAATGTATCCTCCAAACCCTAAAGTTTTGAACACCGCCAATTACCAAGCTGCGATTCAGCAGATGGGTGGAGATGATATCAATGTAAAAATGTGGTGGAATAAGTAGTCAAGAATTAATAGATAAAAATTAAGAATAAGATATGAATATCAGGATAAAACTTCTAATGCCTTGCGTATTGGTTTCGGCAATGGCATTTTCACAGGATTCCGTTTCAGGATATGTGTTTGAAGATAGTAATAAGAACCAGAAGAAAGAAAACAGGGAAAAAGGAATTGAAGGCGTTTCGGTATCCAATGGAGTTCAGGTTGTGCTTACTGATAAAAACGGTAGGTACAGCTTACCTGTTCAGGAAAACCAAACCATCTTTGTGATCAAACCTTCAGGATATCAGACGGCTCTGAACAGCAATAATCTACCACAGTTTTATTACCATCACAAGCCAAAAGGTTCACCGGCTGATTTTAAATACAAAGGAACAGCGCCAACAGGAGATCTTCCGAAAGAGCTGAACTTCCCGCTTTATAAAAAAGAAGAAAGCAAAAATTTTGATATTCTTGTTTTCGGAGATCCTCAGCCTTACACAGAAAAAGAGCTTGATTATTTCAAAAGAGCTATCGTGAATGAAGTGAAAGGTACTAAGAAAAATGCAGTATTGGGAATCAGTTTAGGAGATTTGGTGGGCGATAATCTGAGCCTTCAGAAACCTTACGCGGATGTAATGAAAGAGATTGGTCTTCCATGGTACAATGTGATGGGAAATCATGATATGAACTACGACGCCAAAGAAGATCAATTTTCAGATGAAACCTTTGAAAATAATTTTGGTCCGGCTAATTATTCCTTCAATTACGGAAATGTACACTTTATTATTTTAGATGATATTCTATATCCCGATCCGAGGGACGGAAAAGGCTATTGGGGTGGATTCCGTGAGGACCAGCTGAAATTTATTGAAAACGATCTGAAACTGGTTGATAAAAACAAACTGATCGTTGTTTCTTTCCATATTCCTTTAGAGCATAAAAACGAAGATAATTTCAGAAACTCAGACCGCCAGAAATTATTTGATTACCTGACTCCTTTTCAAAATGCTTTGATTTTATCGGCTCACACACACATTCAGCAACAGATCTTCTATGGAAAACAAGCGGGCTGGAACGGTTCAAAAGACCTTCATGAATACAATGTGGGAACTACCTGTGGCGACTGGTGGTCAGGAACGTCTGATGAGATAGGATTGCCTACTTCAACCATGAGAGACGGAACTGCAAAAGGATATTCGTTCATCAGCTTTAATGATAATCAGTATAAAGTTAAATATAAAACAGCCGGAAAACCGGAGGACTATCAGATCAAATTGTATGTTCCGAAAGTGATTCCTTATCCGTCAAAAACTTCAGCAAAGATCCTTGCCAACTTTTTCATGGGAAGCAAAAAGGACAAAGTAGAATACAGGATAGACAATGGAGCCTGGGAAGAAATGGATTATGACGAAACAGTAGATCCGAATTTTGCCCTTTCCGTATTTAAATGGGATTCTACACAGAATTTATTCCCCGGAAGAAGACCATCCAACCCTGAAATGTCAAAACATATCTGGACTGCAGGTTTTCCTAAGAAGCTTGCATTAGGAAAACATAAACTTGAAGTGAAAGCTGCAGATATGTACGGAAATCAGTTTACCGCTTCCGAAGAATTCGAGGTACAGAACCCTGTTCTTATTCCATAGTTTTTCATTTTTTACTATACTTTCAACAGAAACCGGTTTATGATTAAGCCGGTTTTGTTTTTTTGGAGGTAATTTGTAATGATTATGGCATGAACCACCCCGTCAAAAATTCTTTGAATTTTCGCCACCCCTCCATGGGAGGGGAATTTTGATCCGATAAATTTTTTGTTGGTAAAGATCTCCGGTTTCTTAGGACTTAAGTGAACTTTTTATCTTTAAAGCATTAAACTTTAAAATAACTTAAGTATTCAAAATCTTTGTCCCTTTGTATAAAAATCAGAGGTTACTATTAAAATTCGGTTAAATCCGGATTCTATCGGTTCTTTAAAAATGTTCTTTCGTAAATTTGTCTGACGAAACAATAATATTATGAATATAAGCGGAAAAAATGCCATCGTAACAGGTGGTGGAAGAGGATTGGGAAAAGCGGTTGCTTTAGCTTTGGCTAAGGAAGGAGTGAATGTTGCTGTTACCGGTAGAAATGCAGAAAATCTTAAAAGTACGGCTGAAGAAATTAAAGCGCTTGGTGTAAACTCGGCCTATGCTGTTTTCAGTATTGATAACGAATCTGAAGTGAAAACCGGAATCGAATCCCTTGCAAAACAGCTGGGAAGCGTAGATATTCTGATTAATAATGCCGGAATCGGGGATTTTGGAAGCATTGAAGATATGCCTTCCGAAACATGGGAACAGGTCATTAAAACCAATCTGTTTGGAGTGTACTATGCTGCCAAGGCGGTGTATCCGTTCTTAAAAGCAAATGGTGAGGGAGATATTGTCAATGTGGCTTCTACAGCAGGTTTGAAAGGCGGTCCGAATATGTCAGCTTATGCAGCATCCAAAGCAGCGGTAGTTTCCTTATCACAATCGATGATGGCAGAATGGAGAAAGCAGAACATTCGTGTGATCACTTTAACGCCGAGCACTATTGCTTCCGATATGAGTATTCAGGGGGGACTAACAGACGGAAATCCTGATAAAGTACTTCAGCCGGAAGACTTTGCAGAATGGGTAAGAGATATTTTGAAAATGAACAGAAGAGCATTGATTGCTAACGGTTCTATTTTTTCTACAAATCCATAGATTGATTATGAGTTATGGAATTTGGGTTTGTGTGATGTATCAGGAACTAACTCATGTATAAAATATTCAATAGGAGCGGGCTTTAGCCCGCTTTCTCTTTTTACACAATCTTATCCGGCTTTAGCCAAAGTAAAAAAATCTCACTAGCCTTTGCCATAAAAGAAAGACATTATTCTCAAAATATACAAGACTCATGGCACTTCAATTTTTTTAACAATAATAACATCCTTATTTTTGCACTAAATTATTCACTCACATGCAAAATTATTTAGAATTCAATTTCAGGATTTCTCCATTGCAGCCATGGAACGAGATATTAATGGCGGAGCTTATCGAAATAGGTTTTGACAGCTTTACGGAAGAAATCGACGGAATTTTAGGATATATCCAGAAAGAACAGTTTAAAGAAGAAGATCTTAAAGCACTTCCGCTTTTTGAAAATGAAAATGTACAGATCACTTATTCTTTCGAAGAAATGCCCAATATCAACTGGAATGAAGAATGGGAAAAGAATTTTTCGCCGATCAATATTGATGATAAAGTGCTCATCAGAGCAGAATTCCATGAATCTGTCCCGGGAATGCATGAAATCATCATTCAGCCAAAAATGTCTTTCGGAACAGGGCATCATCCTACAACGCATCTGATGATTCAGCAGATGATGGATATTGATTTCAATGGTAAAAAAGTGCTTGATATGGGATGTGGAACCTCGGTTTTGGCAATTTATGCAAAGCAGATAGGTGCAGGGGATACAAAAGCGATTGATATAGACGAATGGTCTGTGGAAAACTCAAAAGAAAATGCTGCCAGAAACGGGGTTGAACTTGATATTGAACTGGGAACCGCAGAAAATTTAGGAAAAGAAAACTTTGATATCATTCTGGCTAATATCAATAGAAATATCCTGATCTCCGATATTCCTACCTATGTTTCTGTTATGAATGAAGGGGGAAAACTGCTGCTTTCCGGACTGTGCTTCTTTGACGTGGATGATATCCTGGAAGTATGCAAAGAAAGCGGACTGGAACTTAAAAAGAAACTTCAGCGTGAAGAATGGGTAAGCCTTTTGCTGGAAAAATAATGAAAAACAATAGTCATATGAAATCTTTATTGACGGTTTTATGCCTGCTGTTCCTGCAGTTTTTTTCTGCACAGGAAGAAAATGGCGTTTATCCTGACGGAGTTTTCAGCTTTGAAGAAAACAAACCCCAGAAAATTTTTACAGACCGGACCAGAGTAAGAAAAGAACCGGATGTAAAAGCTGAAGTCACTGATTCTCTGCAAACCAACCAGCAGGTGCTGATCCTTAAAAAAGAAGAAGCAATACTTAAGTTAGGCGAAAGAGGGGCTAATTGGTACAAAGTTTCTTATCAGAAAGGAGATTTGGTTTCGGAAGGGTATGTCTGGGGAGGTAATCTTTCCGTTGGTTACCGCAATAAGAACGGCTACGATTTCCTTTTTGGACTTTCAAAAACGGTAGACCGGAAAAATAAAGAATATAATGAAACTGTAAAGCAAAACATTGCCGGGATAAAAGTCATCGAAGGAACCAATTTAGTTGATGAGGTGTACTTCGACACCGGAAGAGGAGAGGAACTAAGCTATGCTACATTTACCATTGAAAGCGGACATAAGCTGCAGAATGTGGAACTCACCCTTAAAGCTATGGTTTCCGGTGAAGCCTGCGGAATTGCAAGCTATACTCAGTATGTTCTTTTTAAAGACAAAAAACTGGTTCCACTGCCACAACTGATGAATGTAGGGGATGCCGATGTATACTACCATTCCGAAGAATTTGTATTTCCCAATGATAAAGGCGGAATTCCCAATGCATTTATCTTTAAAACAGAGGAAATGGAAAGAGATGACAAAGACAGAGAAAAGAAAAAACATTCTTCCAAAACGTATCTCTGGAACGGAAATTCTTATAAACTTAAATAAAATTCAAAACTAAAAATAAAGCAGCTGCCGTATAAATTACGGTGGCTTTTGTATATCCTTTAGCGAATAATAGAATCTGTTTTATTAAAATACAAAAGACTTAACATTTTCTGCAGGGTCTTTCTCAGTGAGCCTGAATCATTTTGAATTGCATTGTGTTGGCTTTAATGATTTAAGTTAGAAATCTTTCTAAATCATTCAGATGGATGAGGCATGGACAAATAAATGTACCTTTAATTAAAATATAATAAATTAACAATTAATACGTTATTATATATGTAAACAATCCGGTAATGTGCCGGAAAGCTTAATACGCTCCTCATTCCAACACCCGATTTAGCACATCTGTTTGTTCGCGTTAGGTAGATCAAACAAGATATCTTATGTCACAAAAAGTAAAATTCTCATCAGTTTCTGGTTCTCATTTTTATGCAACTCTTAGGAGCAGAGTAGATCAATTTTTCAGTCAGCATCAATTAAGTCAACATGCCAATGGCCATATGTGGGGCAAGACTGTATTTTTCCTTACAGGGTTCATTGGAATTTACCTTGTAATTATTTCAGGTCTGCTTCCGACCTGGATGCTCTTGCCACTTGCAGTAGTTCTGGGTATGTTTAGTGCCTTTGTAGGCTTCAATGTATGCCACGATGCTATACATGGTGCACTTTCCGGTAATAAAAAAGTGAATAAACTGTTCGGGTTTATTTTTAATCTGATCGGCGCCAATCCATACGTTTGGAGTATCACTCACAATGTGGTTCACCACACCTATACCAATATCCCCGGACATGATGAGGACATTGAAGTCGCGCCGGGATTGATCCGGATTGCTGAGGAAGACGAAGTGAATCGCATTCAACGGTACCAGCATTGGTATGCCTTTCCGCTTTACAGCTTAGCTTCCCTGTCATGGGTGTTCCGTAAGGATTTTGTAAAGTTTTTCCAGAAAAAAATTGGGGCACATCAGAATAAGCACCCTAAGCTGGAATATTTCAATTTGTTTTTCTATAAAGCGCTTTATTACTTCCTTTTTATCATATTGCCGCTATTGGTACTGGATGTGAGCTGGTGGCAGTTTCTGATCGGTTTTCTGTTCTTACATATTGCCGAAGGCTTGACGATGGGACTGGTATTTCAGCTGGCCCATGTTGTTGAGGGGACCAATTTTCCTGTGCCTAACGAAACCGGGCAGATAGAAGAAGCCTGGGCGGAGCACCAGATGCGTACAACTGCAAATTTTGCAACGCACAATAAGCTCGCGGCATTTTTCCTTGGCGGACTAAACAGGCAGATAGAGCACCATCTGTTTCCTAAAGTCTGCCACATACATTATGGGAAGATCTCTGTTATTGTGAAGAAGACAGCGATGGAGTTCAACTTGCCTTACATTGAAAATAAGAGCTTTTTATCGGCACTGTACTCGCATTTTCTAACACTGAAAAAATTTGGCAAAGAGGCGGCCGTTAATTAACCAAATAGGGTAGCTAGCCTTTGTGTCCCTGAACTCTTTGGCTGCTGATCTTAATTAGATTTCATAAGTATTTTGTTGATTTATAATATTTTATAATTTATTAAATGTATTTTTGATTGTTAAACTTATATTTATACATACCTTCATTATATTCTAATATTATGGTTTTATAAATTTATCCTGAAAATTCATCAAGCATGTCTAAACTTGGAACAAAAAATAATGTTCCTGTTTGTGCAGTACTGAAATCAAGAATTCGGTCATAATTTCCCGGCGGGTTACCGATGAACATATTGGTCAACATTTTTTCAACCGTGCTGAATGTACTTGCATAGCAGATAAAATAAGTTCCCATTTCATTAGTTGCTACGTTTCCGAAAGGCATGTTATCACGCACAACTTTAAAGTCATCACCAATATTAGCCAATGCGATATGTGAATTTTTAGGTTTTACATCATCATCCATTTCAATATCAAGGTCTTTGGATCTGCCTATTACTTTTTCCTGTTCTTCCACAGAAAGCGATTTCCAGGCATTAATATTGTGGATGTATTTCTGTACAAAAAGATAGCTTCCTCCTTCATATTGTAAATCAGAATCATCAATGATGGCAAAATGATCCCGGTCTATGCCGTGTGGGTTTTCAGTACCGTCAACAAATCCTAAAATAGATCTGCTATCCCAATAACGGAATCCTTGTACCTCAACTACACAATCTGCTATTTCCTTCATATATCCGGAAATTATAGAAGCCATATCATAAGCAAAGCTTTTTTCATCGGCCCGGATGTGAAAATGCAAATCTCCTTTTGTACTTACTGCCGTATGTTTACTGCCTTTTATTTCCTGGAATTTCTTAAATTCTTTAGGCAGTGGTTGAGGCAATTCAAGTTGTTGCCATGCTTCATATCCAATCCCCATTACACAGCTGGCTTTGGAATCCGGAAAACGGTCAAGTGCCGAATTATTCAAATTAATTACCAAAGCACAAACTCTTTGGAAAACTGATTTGATCTTATCGGGATCAACGTTGTCCTTAAAATTCCATATTAAAAAATAGGTGTTATTATTCGGATAATCTGTAACATTCTGAGCATTATAATCAGTAGAAAAAGTATTATTCATTGAGATGGGTATATTGGTTTTTATTTATCAAATTTAATAAATGCTGTTGGGATAATGAGGTTGGTTTTATAAAATAAACAATTCAGAATATTCTTCTCACAAATTACGGTAGAAACTTTTTATTATACCTTCGTATGACGCCCTAAAAATGAGTATTATTGTAAGAAAATTAATTCTCAAAATATATGGGGCATTGGGAAATCTTTTTGTTTTTTTTAATCATCGCTTTCATTTATTCTTCTGTAGGATTTGGTGGAGGATCCAGTTACCTTGCTGTTCTGGCAATGTATAGTCTTCCTTATCAGGAAATACGGTTAACAGCGCTTATCTGTAATGTTATTGTGGTAATAGGAGGCGTATTTATTTATATCAAAAATAAGCAGACTGACTGGAAGAAAATACTTCCGCTTACGATTATAAGTGTTCCTATGGCGTATCTGGGAGCTGTTTTAAAAATAAGCCAGGAAACTTTTTTCCTGATCTTAGGCATTACTTTAATCATTGCTGCATTGTTGCTTTGGATCAAGACAGAAACAAAAAATGGCGAAAACCCCTCAGAATATACAGAAACCTCTCTGTTCAAAAACGGATTTTTAGGAGGGGGAATCGGGTTTTTGTCAGGATTGGTGGGAATTGGCGGCGGAATTTTTCTTTCCCCTCTATTAAACCTCATGAAATGGGATACCCCACGAAAAGTTGCAGCAGCATCAAGTGTTTTCATATTGGTAAATTCAGTATCAGGGATTTTCGGACAATTATCCAAATTATCTGCAGACATGGATTATTTCAGAATTCTCAGTTTGTGTTTTGCCGTATTCATTGGCGGACAGATAGGTTCCAGGATGTCCCTGAAATGGAATCCCTTGGTCATCAAAAGAATGACAGCTGCCTTGGTTTTGGTAGCCGGGATAAATGTTTTAATAAAATATTGGTAATAAGCTAAATTTAAAAATGATACTTAAAATATTAGCATTCGGAATAACGAAAGATATTTTCGGAGCATCAGAAAAAGAAATAGAAATAAATGAAGGTGCAAATGTTAATGCGCTAAAAGAGCTTCTGGAAAAAGATTTTCCTGAACTGAAAAAACTGAAATCTTATTTTATTGCCGTTGATGATGAATATGCAGAAAACCATCAGGTATTAACGGTTTCTAACGAAATAGCAATAATTCCACCGGTGAGTGGTGGATAACAGATATGGTTGATATTAAAATAACAGAGAATATACTGGATCTTACTGATTGTTTTACCCTTGCTTCCGATCCTGCGTGCGGAGGAATAGCGTCATTTATAGGAACAGTACGAAATCAGACCAAAGGTAAATCTGTCACTCGTTTGGAATATGAGTGCTACGAATCTATGGCAGTTAAGGAAATACAAAAAATAGTGGGTAAAGCCATTTCTTTATTTTCGGTAAAAAATATTGTAGTTCATCACCGTACCGGAATTTTATTTCCAGGCGATGCTGCTGTGATCATCGTGGTGAGTGACGGGCATAGAAATGCTGTTTTTGATGCGTGCAGCTATATGATCGAGAATATTAAAAAAACCGTTCCCATCTGGAAAAAAGAAATTTTTGAAGATGGAGAAGAATGGGTTTCCGCACATCCGTAATTTGAGGAACAAAATTTTGTACCTTTATTAAACCAGTTATTAAATTATGAAAGCCCATCTGCTATCAAATAAGTCAGTGGAACAGATAGAAATCGTCAAAGTTAAGGACAACAGCAGTTTTCTTTATACGGATGATGTTTCTGTAGAAGAACCTTTGGAAATAAGGGTTGTTTATCATTTAGCAGATAAAAAAGAGTCCAGAAATATATCTGTAACGATGCGGACTCCCGGAAATGATACAGAGCTTGCTGTAGGTTTTCTGTTTACGGAAGGAATTATTTCCAGCCGTCAACAGGTTAAAAGCACATATTTTCCGGAAGCAGAATGTTCCAGAAACAGTGAAAATATTGTCATTGTTGAGCTTACAGAAGGTTGTATCCCCGAGCTTATGAAAGCCGACAGAAATTTTTATACCACTTCCAGCTGTGGTGTATGTGGAAAAGGTTCCATAGAATCCATAAGAACAGTAAGCACTTTCCATAATCATACAAAACAAAACACAGAAGTTTCTCTGGATACTCTGTATCAACTATCCGAAAAGCTGCAGTCGTTTCAGAATAATTTCAGTGCTACAGGCGGTATACACGCTTCCGGCATTTTTGACCTGGAAGGCAATCTTTTGGCACTGCGTGAAGATGTAGGAAGGCATAATGCACTGGACAAACTCATAGGATATGCATTATCAGCAGATTTACTTCCTCTCGACAATAAAATTTTGGTTCTAAGCGGAAGAGCCAGTTTCGAGCTCATCCAGAAAGCAGCAATGGCAGGAATTACGATTGTTGCAGCAATAGGAGCGCCATCTAGCCTTGCAGTAGATCTGGCAAAAGAATTTGATATCACTTTATTAGGCTTTCTCCGGGATAATAGGTTTAATATTTACCATTCAGGCAGCCATTTTAAAATTGAAAATTTGTTATGAAAATAAGAATTAAAGACAACTCAATACGATTCCGTTTGACCCAGTCTGAAGTTGCAGAATTAGGACAAAACGGAGTCATCTCAAGCTTTACGGAATTTGTAGACCGTCCGTTTATTTATGCTATTGAAAGAACGGAGGACGAAGAACTTTCAGCCGCTTTCATCGAAAACAGAATTGTACTGAAAATGCCATCAACAATGATAGCAGAGTGGATTTCTACAGACAGGGTAGGTTTTGACGGACAATCAGGATTGGTAAAGCTTTTAGTAGAAAAAGATTTTGTATGTATTGATAATACGTTGGAAGACCAAAGTGACAATTATCCCAACCCTAATATAAAATGCTAAATTTTTTCATTTTTTAAAATTTAAAATCATGGAAAACAAAGATTCATTCGATAAAATAAAAGAGGGTAGTAGATTACCTTCTGCAGAACCTCCATATAAATTGCTGGATTTGAAACTGAAACCGCCAAAAGCTTGGGCAGCTGGTGTTCCTGCTGTTATCCATTCATTGGACCAGTTGGTTCTCAATGCCTCTGTTCTTCGTGGAGGAAGAGCTCTTTTCAGTATGAATCAGTTTGATGGTTTTGATTGCCCAAGCTGTGCATGGCCCGACCCGGATGATGAGCGTTCAAGATTAGGAGAATATTGTGAAAACGGTGCAAAAGCTCTGGCGGAAGAAGCTACCTCAAAAAAGATCGGTGCAGAGTTTTTCAGAGAAAATTCGGTTTATGATTTAGCAAAACTGACGGATTTTGAAATCAGCCAGTTAGGAAGAATCGTGGAGCCAATGTATTTACCGAAAGGAGGAACCCATTATCAGCCGATAAGTTGGGATAATGCCTTTACAAAAATTTCCGAAAAATTAAACGCTTTGAATTCGCCTAACGAAGCCATATTTTATACTTCAGGAAGAACCAGCAACGAAGCAACCTGGGTATATCAGTTGTTCGCCCGTGAATTCGGAACCAACAATTTCCCGGACTGCTCCAATATGTGCCACGAGACTTCCGGTTATGCGCTTTCAAGAAGCATAGGTATCGGAAAAGGAACCGTAAAGCTGGAAGACTTTTATGATACAGACCTCATCATTATCATTGGTCAGAATCCGGGAACCAATTCGCCGAGAATGCTTTCCGCATTAACTAAAGGAAAGAAAAACGGAGCAAAAATTATGGCAGTCAATCCGCTTCCTGAAGCCGGATTAAAAGGTTTCAGGAATCCACAGGAAGTTCGTGCTTTGCTCAATAAGCCTTATGAATTGTCGGATTTATATCTTCCTGTAAAAATTAACGGAGATATGGCACTTTTAAAGGCACTTCAAATTCTGGTATTGGAAGAAGAGGCTAAAAATCCGGGAAAAGTTCTTGACCACGATTTTATCATTAATAAAACTGCGGGCTTCAATGAATTGGTTGAAGAATTAAAATTGTATGACCTCAATTTTTTATCCGAGGAATGTGGAATTCCGATTGAAAATCTAAGGGAAGCCTCACAAATGATTGCCTCAAAAAAACGCATTATCATTTGTTGGGGAATGGGAATCACGCAGCAGCACAATGGGGTAGAAATGATTTATAATATCGTGAACCTCCTGCTGATGAAAGGAAGCATAGGAATCCAGGGAGGAGGAGCCTGTCCTGTTCGAGGTCACAGTAATGTACAGGGAAACAGAACGCTGCTTATTAACCACCATCCTACGACTGAACAATTGGACAGATTACAGGAATATTATGGCTTTAAAGTTCCGAGAGAAGGCGGTTATGATGTTGTGAATGCCCTGAAAGCGATGCACGAAGAAAAGGTAAAATTTATGTTCTGCATGGGAGGTAATTTCCTTTCTGCAGCACCGGATACAACCTTTACGGCAGAAGCAATGCGGAAGCTGGAAATGTCTGTAATCGTTTCTATAAAATTGAACAGAAATCATCTTATCCATGGGAAAGAAGCTCTTATTTTGCCGGTAATTTCCAGGAGTGAGAAAGATATGGTCAATGGAGAACTTCAGCACGTAAGTACAGAAAATTCAATGGGTGTTGTGGAATGGTCAAGAGGTGTTCTGGAGCCGATTTCTGAAAATCTGATCAATGAAACACACGTCGCCTGCAGAATGGCAAAAGCAGTTTTAGGTGAACGTTCTGTTGTAGATTGGGATAAATTTATCAACAGTTATGATGCCGTTCGTAATGATATCGAACAATGTATTCCCGGATTTGAAAACTATAACGAAAGGGTTGTTCAGAAAGGCGGTTTTTATCTTCCGAACGGACCAAGGGATGGTATTTTCAACAGTGAATTTTACCCGGGAAAAGCTGCTTTCAATATAACCGCCGTACCAGATAATTCGCTTGCAGATGACGAATACCTGATGGGAACCACCAGAACACATGATCAGTTTAATACAGTTGTGTATGGTCTGAATGACCGTTACCGTGGGATTTTCAATGAAAGAAGAGTTGTCATGATGAATGAAAAAGATATAGAGAAAGCCGGTCTCAAAGAAGGTGACCACGTAGACCTTTTCAATTATGATGACGGAATTGAAAGAATTGCTCCTCTTTTTATTGTTGTAAAATATCCCATCCCGCAGAAAAGCACCATGACCTATTTCCCGGAAACCAATGTATTGGTATCCATCAATAATGTAGTTAATGGAGCTAATATGCCTGCTTCCAAATATGTCCGTATCAAAATCCGAAAGCATAGTCCCGAAATTTTTAAAAGGATTGATGATCATGTCATTGCTGCAGCCGGAACAAGCCTCGAACAACCATAAAACATATTACTTAAGTAAATTATCATTTAGTAATGATCATAAGAAAAAAAGAACACTGGTTCAGAATGCTTTTTGTGTGGCACGGTTCTGTTTTGCCTGCCTTGCTTCCCCGTTTGGGATTGCTTTTAATCCTTTCTTTATTGGTGACCTATTTTCATGGAATAATACTCTCATTTAAAGTTCCGTTAAATCCTGCGCCACTGACGCTGTTTGGCTTTGTACTGGCCTTATTCCTAGGGTTTAGAAATAATGCCAGTTATGACAGATTTTGGGAAGGAAGAAAATTATGGGGCGCCTTGTTGAATACTACACGTGCATTGACTCGACAGGCAATGACTCTAAGCAATATAAAGAACGATACAATTTCTGTCCATAGCTTTGTTAACTTACTTAGTTCCTTTGTTTTTGCGCTGAAACATCAACTTAGAGGAACAGATGCTTATGAAGATTTAAAATCAAGGCTTAATGAAGACCAGCTGAAAATTGTTGCAGGATCAAAATATAAGCCGGCAGTTATTATGCGGTTGCTTGCAGAATGGGTTCAGAAAGCAAAAGATGAAGGTTTCCTGGATTCCATCCAACAGGCACGTTTTGATGAGAATTTTGATAAGCTTTCTGATATTTTAGGAGGTTGTGAAAGATTGGTTTCTACCCCGATTCCTTACAGTTACCGTGTTCTGTTGCATCGAACGGTGTATATTTATTGTTTTTTGCTGCCTTTCGGTCTTGTAGATTCGCTGGGATGGTTTACACCTCTTATTGTTGTATTTGTAGCTTATACATTTGTTGCATTTGAAGCGATTGCAGATGAAATTGAGGAGCCTTTTGGAACAGATGCGAATGATTTAGCCTTGAACAGTATGTGTATTATGATTGATGAGACCATTCATGAGATGGTGGGAGAACATATTGCTGTTTCTCAGAAAATGACTCAGAATATTATTGATTGATGCTTAAAAAAGAAGAATGATTATTACTTCTGAATGATTTTAAATTAAGAAGTATTTATTATATTTTTTGGATGCCGTCTTTTAAAGAAAATACTTCCTTTTCAGGAAAGCTCTTTTTTATTTTCCTTACCGCTTCTGTACTTCGCTTCCCGGATTGACAATAAACCAGAATAGGTTTTGAACAACCCGAAATATAATCTGAATGATCCTGTAATTCTTCTACAGGAAGATTGATTCCTCCTATATTAAACTGTTCATGCTCTTGCGATGTACGGACATCTATGATTTCAAAATGATCTTTCTTCTGCATCAGCTGCTCAAACGTAATGGTATCAACAGCCTGAGGTAAAGCTGTAATCTGCACAGAAGTTTTTCTTAATTTAATAATCTGTGTTTTGCCATTCAGAACATTCATCATCCAGAGTTTTCCAGCCAGTGAATCTTCGGGATTTGTAAAATATTTTATAGCTTCATTAGCCTGCATACATCCTACAATTCCTGCCAGCGTAGGAAGCACGCCGCCTTCTCTGCAGTTCGGAACCTGTGATTCTTCCGCATTCGGAAAAACATCACGGTAATTGGGGGAGTAAGTACCGTCTTTCTGTATAACATTCCAGATACTTACCTGGCCTTCATATTGATAAATTGCCCCATAAACCAACGGTTTTCCAGATAAAACACATGCATCATTCAGCAAACATTTTGTTTCAAAATTATCAGTTCCTTCAATGATTAAATCAAATTCAGAAATTAAATCCATTACATTGCCGGAAGTTACCCGAAAATTGAAAGGAATGATTTTTACCGATGGATTTTGTCGCTGTAATTTTGTAGCGGCAATGTCAACTTTTGATTTTCCAATATCTTCCGGAGCATATAAAATCTGGCGGTGCAGATTGCTTTCGGAGACTGTATCATCATCCGCAAGACCAATTGTCCCTAGACCTGAAGAAGCAAGATATTGTGCCGAAGGACAGCCCAATCCGCCCATACCTACTATCAGAATTTTGGCATTTTTAAGTAATTCCTGAGAAGAAACACCAAATCCGGGTAAAGCCATCTGGCAATGATAACGTTCAAGCGGGTCACTCATATGTTTTTTATCTTCGGTTAAATCTATTTTCTTAAAATTTCCTTTGCCTTTGCCATATCTTCAGGTGTGTTCACATTCATCAAAGCTTCTGGGTTACCTGGTTTCAGGATTAATGTATCACTGTTGATCAGAACTTTTCTTGGACAGGTATTTCCTGATCCTAAAAAATTGAGGAGCAGAGGATAACTTTTAGGTTCCCAAATGGTAATCAACGGTTCTGGAAGCCCATCAAACGGGCTTTCATAAGTAGTTGCTACTTTTTCGGTATTTCTGTTTTCAATTAAAAATTCTAAAGATTTTTTATCCAATAAAGGTAAGTCGCAGGCAACGACTAACCATGCTTTATCTCTTTGAGAACGCAACGCCGAAAGTATGCCACCGAAAGGTCCCATGTTCAGAAAAGTATCGGTAAGAGCCTTGTAATCTGTGTCAGAATTTTCCAGTTGGTCTTGTCTGCAGGAAATAAAAACCTCCTCACAAAATGGAGCTAAAAGATCAGCCGCAAAATACCGCTGCTCTTTGCCATGCCAATTGATTTTATCTTTAGGATTTCCCATTCGCTGGCTTTTTCCTCCTGCCAGTATCAGTCCGTTTAATTTGGGGAAATCAGTCTCTTTTGAAATCATTTTTTCCTCCTGTTTTTTCGATGAGTTGTATTTCTTTTATCACAATGTCATGGCTCATTGCTTTGCACATATCGTAAATGGTGAGTGCAGCAACAGAAGCTCCTGTCAGTGCTTCCATTTCGATGCCTGTTTTTGCTTCAATCTCTGCAGTACAATAGATTTCAATTTCATTTTGAGAGTTGATTTCAATATCTATTTCACAGTTATCCATACCAATGGGATGGCAGAGAGGAATCAGATCACCTGTTTTTTTTGCTGCCATTATTCCTGCAATGATGGCAGTCTGGAAAACAGAGCCTTTTTTAGTTTTAAAATCATCTTTTTGAAGAGCTTCCAGAATATTTTCGGGAAGTATCACAACAGCTTTGGCAACGGCTTTTCGGTGCGTAACTTTTTTACTGCCAACATTTACCATGCCCGGCTGTTCCTTTTTATTAAGATGTGAAAAGTTTGTCATAAATACATTAAAAATTATATTTCCAGATTCTATATACTTCGCCTTTCTTAAACTCAGTTTTTTCCAGGGGAAGTTCTATGAATGCATTCGTATCTGCGAGATGGGAAAAGTCTCCGGAACCATTGGTATTTACTGATTCGGCAATTAATTGTCCCGATGGGTTCACACTGAGTTTTACCTGCGCAAAATACTGAAGTGGAGATGGAAAATCTATATCATTTTGTAAAACGGCATATTGTGCTGTTTTTGGGATCTCCAAAGATTTTTCCAACCAGGGAATAAAATACCGGTGCAGACACATAAATACGGAAACCGGGTTTCCCGGAAACGCAAAAATCAATTTTTCGTTTTGGCTTTTTCCAAACCAGAACGGTTTTCCCGGTCTTTGTTTTATTTTGTGAAAAAGCTTTTCTACTCCCAGTTCTTCACAGGCTTTGGGCAGATAATCGAATTTCCCCATAGAAACCCCGCCGCTCATCAGCAAAATATCATAATTTTCGATACATTGGGAAAGTTCCTTTTTTATGAATTCAAAATCATCATTCCAATGCAGCCAGTCAGCACTTATTCTGTATTTTTCCAAAACGGATTTTATGGTAATTCCGTTGGAACGTCTTAGTTGAAATGGAGTAGGGATCGTTTCAGGCGGTACCATTTCGTCCCCTGTGGAAATAATGGCTACTTTGGGAAGTCTTTTCACTGTTAGAAATGTTTTTCCCACTGACGCAGCAATCCCGAGAATAGATGGAGTAATGAGCTGATTGGCCTTTACCAATATTTCTCCTGTCTTTTTATCTCTTCCTTTCAGATGGATATTCTGTCCTTTTTTAACAACAATATTGATGCTTGCCATATTGTTATTTATCAAAATATCTTCATAGCGTATGACAGTGTCCATTGAAGAATCCAAAGCTGCTCCGGTCATAATTTCTATGCATTCGTTTTCGTCATCAATAGAAACTGGAACTTCTCCCGCTGCCTGTACAGCTTTGATGGTAAAGGTGCGAATTCCTTTTTCAAACGAATTAAAACTGATGGCAATTCCATCTACTGTTGACCTGTCAAATGGCGGCAAATCGCGATCTGCCAAAATATTTTCTGCTAAAATTCTTCCTGAGGCATTTTCATAGAAAATCTCCTCGATTCCGAAGTCTCTGATTTGGGAAAGTATAATCTCTTCTGCCTGCTGTACGCTGATCATTTCCATAATTATCCTCCTATTGTTGCCATTGACTGATGGATTTGTGAGGCGGTTAAACTCAGTTTCTGAGCTTCCCAGCCGTCTTTCGGTTTTTTGTGTATGCTGCTGATAATGATGTTTTTCAACTCTTCATCTGTTTTTCCTATACGGATTTCATCTTTTAGGTTGACACCGGTTCCTTCATATAAACAGGTTCTGAGAATACCGGAAGGAGTGATTCTTATTCTGTTGCAGTCTCCGCAAAATGAACGGGTATAAGCTGCAATGATCCCAATATTTCCTGCAAAGCCTGGGATCTTATAGCTGTAAGACGTTGAGCTTTTAGGATCATCTGTCTTTTGGATTTTTGGGAAATGATCTTTAATATAGCTGTAAATTTGTGTAAAATTCCATTTCAGGGAAATATCAGTATCACTTCCGTTAAAAGGCATTTCTTCAATAAAGCGGACATCTACCGGAAGCTCTTTTGCGAGCATGACCAATGGAATGATATCCTCAGTATTTTCCCCTTCCATGACTACCGTATTGATTTTTACTTTTATATGATGTTGTAATAAACTGTCTAAGGTTTTCATCACCTGATCAAAACTATTTCTTCTGGTGATCCGGAAAAAGCGTTCCTTATCGAGTGTATCAAGGCTTAAGTTGACAGATTTGATCCCGAATTTTTTAAGTTGCGGAATATACTGTTCAGTAAGAAGACCGTTGGTTGTTATACTGAGATCGGTAAGTCCATCTAATTGCGATATATTTTGGATGAGTTCAATACTGTTTTTTCTGACAAAAGGCTCTCCTCCTGTTATCCTGATTTTATCTACTCCCAATTCTGTAAATACCGAACAGATTCTGAGCATTTCTTCGTCAGTCATTAATTCCTTTTGCTTAATCCAGGTAAGACCGTTTTCCGGCATACAGTAGGTGCAGCGGAGATTACACCGGTCTACAATAGCAAGCCGAAGATAGTTTATGCTCCTTCCAAATTGATCTGTCAACATTTAAATATAATAAGTCTTATTACAAATATACTGAATGTTTTTCTTCGAAAACGGTAATTCTATACTTGCAGATAATAGACAATATTTATTTCACAATTCCGGATATTAATGAGTATTATCGAATTTAAGTAACTTTATCGGACATAAATAAGGGATGCAACAAAAGAATAATTCAGCTGTATTGAAAGAAGAGGATAAAAAAGACATTGATGTTATTTATCAGGGCGAAATAAGTTCTTCCGAGCTTAACCGCTTTCCTGACAATTCTTTCACAATCATTATTTTAGATGAATGTATTGATGGTAACTGTATTACGGATATTGATACTTATACCTTAAATTCCCGGCAATTATTTGTTCATCTCCCTAAAAGGAAATATATATGGAATCTGCCGTCGCATGCGAGTGGCAGAAGGCTGATCATTAATGATTCTATTCTTGAAACATTTTCTCCTACATTAAAGCATACTTTTTCGCCTCACAGTACATACGAAATGATTCAGTCAAATGAAGAAGCCTATGAAAAATTCAGTATGGAGTTTGATGCGATTCGTAAAGAAATACATTCGGAGGTAGTATTTCCGGAACTTATTAATGCAAGGGTAAGACTTTTAGCGCTGATGATTAACCTTTGGATAGAGCAGATGCATGGAAAATCTGCATTGAATGATTACAATAATCCTGCTTTCCGGTTCCATGAACTTGTCGAAACCTACTACAAAACGCAAAAAGGTGTCGCCTTTTATGCTGAAGAGCTATGCATTACTCCCAATTATCTAGGAGTTCTGTGCAGGAAACAATATAAAATATCTCCATTGGAATTTATAAGACAAAGGATATTATTGGAAGCAAAGAAATTATTACACAGTTCAAATAAGTCAATTAAAGAAATAGCTTTTGAGCTTGGATTTAATAATTTCTCTCATTTTTCCTATTTTTTCAGAAAACAAACAGGCTGGACTCCCAAGAGTTACAGAATGGCTATGGGAAAAAGTTAAATTTAATCAACATAGAAATAAAGATATTAAAGGTAGATACGGCAGAAAAGCTGATGTGCAGATTGAAATTTTGTCAATTCTAACTTTAAAATTGAATTCTACATATCCCAATTGTAAAAGGTTGGGTCACATATTCTTATGGGTATAAAAAAGGGGACAACTATCAAATAGTGTCTCTGTAAGTGACTTGACAGGATTATCCCCCGAACTCTTTGGCTGCTGATCTTAATTGGATTTCACGGGTATTTTGTTGATTTATAATGTTTTATTTTTTTGGGAATATTCAAGTATTCTATAAGGTGGTCAATGACTTTTTAAAGTAGAATAATATATAACAGCAGAAGTATAGAATTACTTCTACAACGGGCAAGAGTAAATCGTACGCCTTATCTATCAGTTAGTTACATGAATAAAATATCTTTGTCTTAGAGTTTTATTCTCGGATTCCCTACGATAATAGAATTTTTATATCGCTTCTAAAAGCACAAAATTTTGATTAGTTTCCTTGACTTTGGGCTCTTCTTCTCAACAGAAGAAGAGAACGAGTCACAGACTAAGCAGCCATTTGAAGGGTGAAAATCAAAAGATAGCTTTTAATGTATAGGCGATTTTAATGATTAAACACAATAAAATAATAAAAAAAGCAAAAGATTATGAAAAAAAATGTTTCGCCACTGATACTTGTACTGTCAGGTTTCTTATCATTTGGCAATGCTCAGGTTGGCGTAAGTACTTCAAACCCTCAGGGTACCTTCCATATTGATGGAGCTAAGGATAACCCTGCTGTGGGAGCCCCCTCAGTTACCCAACAGGCTAATGATATGGTTGTAACCAACACCGGATCCTTAGGTGTAGGTATTACTGTTCCTACGACTAAGATGCATATAGTTACCACCACAGCTAATTTAAACAGGTATACCTTAATTGATGCTCCAGCTGGTGGTAATAATCTGTCTATTTTAGCATTGAGAAATACGTCTCCATTGGCTGCCGGAAATTTTTCACTTCTAGGTTTTACAAACAGTGGACCTACATCGGGAGGTGCAAATTGGGGAATTGGAAGTATACGTACAAGCACAGATGAAGACTTTTATATGGGAAATTCTCTTGGTGGAGGTTATCTGGAACGTCTTAGGATCACCTCTGCTGGAAATGTAGGAATCGGAACCTCTGCACCGACAGAATTATTGGATGTAGCAGGTCATACGAGAATTAGAACGATGGATATTGTAGCAGGAACTAATGCTGTAACTCCTGTTTATGCGGATTCTAATGGAGTATTGGTTAAAGCTTCTCCTTCTACAACTTTTGGGGCCGTTCTCTCATCTGCTCTCAACAATCTCGCAAGCGGAGCTACCGGACAATTGATTACGGGTTTATCTGATGGTGGTTTTTATAAAGCTGTGGTCATAGTTGGAGATGGCTGTGGTAATGTGGCAATTGCAGAATATTACGTAATAAATAGCACTGCAAGCAGCTTATATTCGATCAATGGATTAGGGGGGAGTCAAGGGAGTGGAAATACAGCAAAGTCACCTATCTTTAATGAGATCAGTAGATACAGCATTTCAACTGCCTGGACAGATGTGGTTGGCTGTGCGGATGGTGGAAATCCGAGTGCTTTAAACTATACGCTAACCATGCCGGCGGCAGGAACAATAAATATTACTAATAATGGAAACGTCGCAAGAGGGTATAGGATAATTCTTACGAGGTATTAAATCTAAACTTAATAACGCTTTAAAATAAGTCTGCCATATACAATAGCAGACTTATTTTTTTATTCTTAATTGTAGGTATTTGTAGGCATTTAGTATTGTATTTTTCGCCCAGCTTAAAGTGTATACTCTTTTTTCCACTTAGCAACAGAATTTCTGCTTAATTTAAAGTGAGTAGCCAGCTGAGTATTATTCAGTTTATTAACTTGTTGATGCATGAGCATATCGATGATAGCATTTTTATCGTATGATTTATGTTGTTGGTTAAATCTTGTTACCTCTTTATCTGCATCATTGAAAATGATTTCATTAAGATTAATAATATCCAGAGTTGTAAGTTCTTCCTTAGCTAAAATAAATGAGCACTCTTCCCATTTTTCAGGATTTTTATGGCTAATAATATCCGTATATAGTTTCTTATAGTTAGGCATAAGGTTTTATCTTTTATATTTTTTGATCCAGGTATAGAAGGTGGCTTTCGGGATATCATAATCATCCATTATCTGCTGTTTTGTTTTCTCTCCCTTTTCAGTCAGTTCCAGGACGAAGTCAATGATTTCTTTTGTATAAATATTTTTTCTGAACTGAGGCATTATCGTTTTTTTATTTTCTGTTACTTTATGTAAAGCTTTGGAAGGAGAATATAAAATTAAATGTTGAGAATAAATCCTAAAGAAATCATATTTTAAGAGCTTCGACCACCTCAGGAGAATTTCTGAATCTAAGGATTTACTGAGGTACATATTTTCTACCTCTTCTTCTGTACATTTTAGAAAACTGCATATTCGAGAGATTTCTATGTTTGTTTCTCTCACTTTTTGTTGGACTAATGCCCCAATGTTAAGTTGCTTGAAGTTATTTGTTATTGTCTCCATAAATTTCTGGAATTTAAGAACTGACATTTTAGATACACTAGATAATTATCTTTAAACAGATGGAGGCCGTTGCAAAGAGAAATTAATGATTACTTGTATTACCGTCCAGCTGCCTGTCATGAACCAGTTTTTGTCTTTTACAAAGATATTTGTTGTGTAGCACTTTCCTGAAAATTTATCCTGCGACTTTGTCTTGTTGTATGTAGAACATATTCTACAAAATTGTACTGTATAATAGACTAATTTTGCAGAATTACCAATTGTACTATGAGAATATCTATATTGATTATTTTTTTTATTTCACTTTCAGCAATCATATGGTCAATATGTTTCTTCATGGTATAATACAGAGAATGGCCTTCCACAGAATAGTGTCAAAGCTATTGTAAAAGATAAGTATGGTTTTATATGGCTGTCTACAGACAATGGAATAGTGCAATATGATGGCTCGGTATTTACAATACATAATAAATTAGCAGTTACCAACTTACATTTTGAAAATTTCTATGGAAATGTGTTGAATGACAGTATTGTAATTTATAACAATAATGACGAGAATAAAATTCTTATAAGAAAAAGAAAAGTCCATTCTATTACAAAAAGCACTTTCACAAGAACATTTACTAAGGAGAAGTTTAATTTTTTAAAAAGGATATCGAAAAATTCTCCGGAATCCAAATACGGCTCTAATACCAAATATTATATAAAGACCAGCTCCGGAAAATATAGTTTTTATAATAACAGGATTATATATACCGATGAAAAAAATAGGCAGACCAAAGTTCCAATCGTTACTACCGATTTATCTACCATATTTCTTAATGAAGAAGATACTCTTTTTATCGCCGATCCAAAAAACAGAAAAACTTACCGAGTTGATAAGGGAAAGCTAACAACTCTTACGAAGGCAACTCTTTTTAATGATCCTGAAACGAAAATATACTGGCAGCAGATTACCGGTCAGACTTTCATCATCAATAATGATAACATTTATCTTTTGCAGGGCTATAAGAATGATGAGTTGCAATTAAAATTTTTGATAACCTATAAGAATTTTGGAAATCAATTCTTTAATTCTATATTTTATGATAAAGATTTTAAAAGATTATATCTGGGAAGCGTAACCAAAGGATTAAACATTGTACAGCTGACCCAATTTTTCACAGCTCAGAAAAAAATTCATTTTGTGGATGAAGTAAGCAGTTCTTCCATACCATTTAATGAAAATACAATTATAGACCCCTATGGATATGAAGTTAATAAGCATGGGCTCGTAAAGAATCATCATTTCGGTGTTAATGACAAGCATTTTATGTTTTACGATGATTCAGGGAATATTTTGTACAAGAATGACGATGATGTGGTTAGAAGATATAAATCCACCCAATATACTACCACTCATAGCATTCATTTTCCGGGCTTAAAAGGTTTTTTTAAAAGTGCAGACCAGTTTGCCGTTTCTACAACAGATCTTACCCATTCCTACCTACATCTATTTGAAGACGAACAATTAAAGACTATAAATACTACGTTGGAGTTTACTGGATTTGTGAATTCATTTCTGCAATATAACAACGACGAATTTTTGATTGGATGTAGCGACGGTTTGTACTTAGGACGGCTAAAACAGAAAATTGCTGCCCAAGTAGCTAAAGAGATAAATGTAAAAAATATTATCAGAACCTCGGACGGACAAATATGGATAACCACCAACAAAGATGGTTTCTTCTTGTTTAGAGATAAGAAGCTTTTCAAAATGCCTTTAGACCAGAATTCATATTTAAATTCCGCACACTATATTTTGGGGGATACGCATGGATATTACTGGATATCTTCCAATAACGGGTTGTTCAGGTGGCTAAAAAACAGCTTTTAAAATATTCTGAAAACAATAAGACTCCTGTGTTTTATTACCGTTTTACGAAAAATGATGGCTTACTAACCACTGAATTTAACGGTGGTTCTATGCCTGATGCCTATTCCTTGAAAAATGGTGAATTTGTATTTCCCTCAATGGAAGGGTTTGTATTTTTTGATCCGAAAGATATCAAAGCGTATTATCCCGATAAAAAAAGAATATATGTTGAAAGAGTGAGAATTAATGATTCAGATATTACTTATTTTTCAAAGGATCTTATTTTAGAGAATAATTATAAGCATGCAGATATTTTTATTGATATTCCTTACTATTCAAATTCTTATAACTTAAGAGTTGAGGCAAAGATAGAAGGGCAGGATCCTGACTGGCGGCAAATTGAAATTAAAAACGAAAGAAAATATACGATAAGCAATCTAATCCCGGGTAATTATACTCTGCAATTAAGGGTTCAGGTTTCTCCGGAGGGCAGTTATGAATACAGAACCGTAAAAATTAAAATCAAACCACTTTTTTACCAAACTACAGCTTTTAAATTAGCAGTTACTATTTTATTTTTATTCATATTTATAGTAATCATCTACACAAGAACTAAATTTTTACAGATAAGAAATCGATTGCTCAAAAAAAAAGTATCTAATATTAAAATAGCGCTTAAAGAAAGTACGCAACATCTTGAAGCCGTAAAAAATGATATGCAGAAAGAATCGGAGTATCAGAAAAAGCTGATAGAAGCTATCAGCCATGACATTAGTACTCCTGTTAAGTTTATTGCTATGATGTCTCAAAAATTAATCGATGTCCGTGAAGTTGATCTTCAGAAAGAATATTTCGACAGCATTCATCAATCTTCGGAAGAGCTGTATAATTTTACCATGCATCTTAAGGAATACAGTGATTTATTTGGAACTTACGATGTATACGAAAAGGATGAATATCCTATTAGTGAGATATTAATGGCCAAACAAAAACTATTTAATGAAGTTAGTAAATCACAAAATAGCAGAATTGAAATTATTGGAAAGGGCAACATTTATTGTCAGTTTAATAAAAGTATCCTATCGTGTATTGTCCATAATCTGGTTGATAATGCTGTGAAAAATACATCTGGGGGCATCATTTATATTATTGCTGAAGATAATCAGGAGAAGATCACTCTGAAAATAGCAGATACTGGCAAAGGGATGTCTCAGGAGCAATTAACTTATTACAATGGATTGTACCAAATGTCAATGAATGAGGATATTATAAAATTTAGAAATTACGGTCTTGGTCTACATATGGTTATTTATCTTGTAAAAAAAATGTATGCGGATATATCATTTTACAAAAATTATCCTGGTGGAACTGCTGTTGAAGTCAATATTTACAAAAATAAAATGAATGGAAAAAAGAATTTTAATAGCTGATGATCATTCTGTAGTAAGGGCCGGAACAGCCCTGATTTTAAGATCGGCATATCCCGGGCTTACAATAGATTCAGCAGAAAACTATGGACGTGTAAAAGAATTTCTCAAAACTAATCATTATGATCTTCTCCTTTTAGATATTGATATGCCGGGAACAAAATATACCGAAATGATTTCTGAGCTAAAAAATACTCAGAAAGACCTTAAGATTTTAATATTTTCCGCTTATGATCAAAACATTGCCATACAGTATATTCGCAAAGGAGCGGATGGCTATTTAAATAAGTTGGGAACAGAAGAGGATATAAAAAACGCTATAAAAACTATTTTAGAAACCGGATATTTCTACCCGTCTGAGCTTATTCCTTTTATCATAAAGAATTTTGATGGGGGGAATAGTATAAAAAAACTTTCTCCCCGTGAATATCAGGTATTTGAACTATTGGCTAAGGGAAATGGAAATTTAGAAATTTCGAACCATTTGGGTCTACGAATAAATACAATAAGCACCTTTAAAAAGAGAATTTTTCAAAAATTAAAAATTAACAATATAGCAGAACTCATAGAATTATATAAAAATTTACATTAGATGCAGCCTATTTGTTAGTTCACAACAATTTAAAACCCTTATTATCTGTCAAAATAGAATCTATAATTTATATTATAGATTTTTGTTTTTCCAGCTTGCGATCGGGTGCGCAAAGCTCTGCCTGTTTGTAGATTTAGTTCTATAAATAAGCAGAACAAGCTGTATGTGTTATATTTCAACACGCCGTATAAATCAAATACCTTTACGATATAAAAATTGTAACCGGAATCTTTACAGTACGAAGCCTCTTTAAAAAAACAAATCTTTACAGCTTTAAAATGAAGTACTTTCTAATGATGGAGAGGGGATTTACTATGATGATTCCTATAATCTAAGAGCAAATATAATTAAGAAAATAAATATTTAGACACTAAAACGAAGTAATGATAAAAGTATTAACCAATCCCATGAACGATGAAAAAAATTAAGCACTATTGTTATGTCTTTGCTCTCATAACAGGAATTGCCGCGCAGGGTCAGGTAGGAGTTGGCACAGCTACTCCTGATCCTTCTTCCTTGCTGGATTTAAATGCTTCCAACAAAGGATTGCTTTTGCCGAGGGTAGCACTAACCTCTACAGCAGATATTATAACGGTTCCCAACCCTGCAAAAGGACTGCTTGTGTATGCCACTCAAAATTCTGGAACAGGCATTACGGCAATACAGAAAGATACGCTGTATAAGTTTGGCGGTACCCAATGGAAGCCTCTTACGACACGAGAGAAATTTATCTCCAATGAATTACCTAAGATTGTTGCTGTAGGAAGAAAAACAACCACAGAGCCCTGTACTGGAGTTGTCACCAGACCGTTTAGCCTCAATCAAAGAAGCAGCAACTTAACTGCCGCAGGAGGCCTCACCGCTCCTCAGAATGGATATTATATGTTTTCGGTGAGAATAGTTCAATTAATGCCGCCAGTTCCCAGCCAGCCTTTTAGTCAAAGTCCATATATCAAAGCCCCAGGTCTGGCTACCTATTCTTATTTGTATAGAGGGGCGGGACTTTCGGCCCAGCCTGCCTCCATATTGGGAGTTATTTATTTAACACAGGGAACTATCACTTCAGGCTTCGAATGGCACCTAGGAAATAATACCTGTACTGCCGATGGTAGAATTCAAGGCCAGGAAGTGACTTGGGAGTATTTGGGAAATCCTTTATAAACTTAAATTTGATACTATAAAAATGAGAAAAATATATTTTTCAGTACTTTTTTCCTTCCTTTTAACCGGACAGTTAATGAGCCAGATTGGTATAGGTACTGCCGCTCCTGCACAATCATCAATTTTGGAAATGTCCTCCGCGAAAAAGGGCTTTTTAATCACTCGGGTCCCTTTAACTTCAAAGACTGATATAACCACGATTCCCAATCCTTCAATGGGCATGTTGACCTTAGCATTGCAAAACTCCGGTACTGGTGAAAACGCAGTATATGAAGGGCGGTTATATAAATTCAATGGAACAGGCTGGGATGAAATGGTGGAAGATGGAGAAATAGCTTCGGGTAGTTTATTTCCCGAGCTGGTAGCTGTCGGAAATAAAACTATTAATACTACAACCTGTACAGGTGCTGTTATGGGAAATTTCCAGTTGACAGCTCTAAAGAATATAAAAACAACTATTAACGCTAATGGCTCAATAGTGGCCAATAAAACGGGCTACTACATCTGGAGTGTCAGTATCAGGCAGTTTATGCTGCAATCAGCCTACAGCCCTTTTCTGCTTCCGGGGATGCTTAACTATGCATTCAGAGATGGTACAACGGCGGTAAGAGCCTGGCAAACCACGGTATTTACAGGATCAGTGTATTTAGAACAAGGGGACACTTCCGAACCGTTTCAATGGCATTTAGGTGGAACATGTGTAGCTGCTGATCGGATAGGAGAACAGCAGGTCGTTTGGCAATATATAGGAGAATAGATAATATAGATTACAATGAAAAAAAAGATATTTTGTTTACTAATAGGTTTGGTAACAATTACCATTAAAAGTCAAGTGGGAATAGGAACGGCCACTCCAGATCCATCTTCGATATTGGAATTATCCTCATCAGATAAGGCATTGATACTCCCAAGGGTTTCTTTGACATCCACGACAGATATTACCACAGTAACCAATCCGGTCAAAGGGTTGTTGGTATACAACCTTTCAGACTCAGGCACCGGAACGGGTAGGGTGTATAAGGATTTAATTTATTTATATGATGGGGTTTTATGGCAGGCATTAATGGATTATAAATTAGCGACTAATACGATCAATTTGCCTGTATTATATTCAAGGGGCCGAAAAACGACCGTTACAACCTGTACAGGATCAGGCAGTGGAAATTTTACTCTCGATGTGAGAGATAATAATATGGGAGTGTCCGGAACAATTACTGCTGATAAAAAGGGGTTTTATAAATTTACAGCACGTATTGTTCAGTATTTTCAATTGGAATTCCTCCCACTCTTGAGTACACCTTCCGGGACATTCAGTTATAATTTTCGGGGAACCGCAGGGTATCAGGATAGAAAAGTAACGACTTCCGGAGTAGTCTATTTAGCACAAGGTGACACCAGTTCGGCCTTTTTCTGGGGATTAGGGGGATTCAATGTATGCAACGCTACCCACAGAATTAAAGAACAGGAAGTGATCTGGACCTATCTGGGAGATTTATAATGTATATAGAAAACAGGTAGTTCCTATAGCCTACAAAAGCCTGTGGAGTTAATATTGAATAAGGTTATTGCGATTGCCGGGTTAAAATTATTACTAGTGGTAGTAAATGCAATAATAGTAATGTTGAAAGGGCATCGAGGTTCGCTATGACTCTTTCCAAATAGTTTAAGGAGACGTTTATTTATTAACGTCTCCATTTTTTTGTATTCTGTGCCTTGATTTTCTGATTCATAAAAGTTCGGGTCACAAATTTTATGGGCATAAAAAAAGGAGACAACTATTAAATAGTGTCTCCTTAAGTGAGCGCGAAAGGATTCGAACCTTTGACCGTCTGCTTAGAAGGCAGATGCTCTATCCAGCTGAGCTACGCACCCATTAAATAATTTTGAGAAAATTACTAAAAACAGTCGGGGCGGCAGGATTCGAACCTGCGACCTCCTGGTCCCAAACCAGGCGCGATGACCGGACTACGCTACGCCCCGATTGATGGTCATCTAAGCGAATATTACTTCGTTTTAGCGAGTGCAAAGATAGTAACTTTTTTCAAATAAAAAAGAGAAATGTGAAAAAAATATTGAATAGTAATTAACAACATTAAAATCTATACAAGTCAAAAAAAGCAATATTCTTATGTAATAAAATATTTAGGATTTATATATCAATGCTTTAGATGCAGATTCTTTTTTGAATTTTAAATTTTACAGTGAATTTTTATAAATTTTTGAAATGAAAAAAAACCTCCGGAAAAAAGTCCGAAGGTTTATTACAATTAAGAAAACTGCAGTTTTAGATTTAATTTATTTTTTTATAAATTTTACACTTTCTGTTTTCTTGTCATTTTTGAATGTAATGAAATAGGTTCCTTTTGTCAATTCTACTACTCGTATTTTCTGATCTTCAATGGCACCGCTTTTTACAATCTGCCCAACAGCATTGTAAATTTCATATTTAGTATTGTTAGCTATGTTCGTAACGTTAAGAACATCATTTACAGGATTCGGGTAAATTCCGGCTGTATTTTTGTCTTTTGTTACTTCGCTTGTAGCTAATGCTCCTACTACTTTGAATTGTTTTTGTTGTATGTCTGTAAACTCTTGTCCTGCAACTATGATAGCTCCGGCTGAGTTTTTAATTCTATAGAAGCCTTCATCTATATAGATACCGTCACCATAGCTATCATTGATGGTGAAAGTATAACAATCATTAAGAGGTAAGGTCCAGTTTTCAGTAAGAAGGGCAGGGAAGTTAGGATCAGTATCAGGATAATTTCCTCCACTATATAATATAGTTCCCGCACTGTTTTTTAGATCCCATGTTGTTTCTGAGCCATAATAATCAAGCTGTAATTCGAATGTAAAATTTGTACTTGATACCGGTACTGTATTTCCAAGAACTACAGAAGCAGAATTATTAGTAGCTCTTTGGTCAGTAGTTCCGTTTACTGATGTAATATTAGCTGAAATACTACCAGCTCCTGAACCTGAAGGAATGCTGATTATGGCATACTTGTCTTGAGCTAAGTTTCCGTTCCAGTTTGTTGTCTGCTGAGGTCCACCATTCACAGAGTAAGTGATAACAGCAGCCGTAAGCGGGCTTGTTCCTCTATTGTATAGTGAGAATTGGGCAGTGACAGCAGTCGGAGCATCAGCGCATGATGTTTCATTACAGTTTCTTTCTCCTTTTAGTTCACCATCATTGGCAAATAAAGGGATAGCAATGTCTGCAGTTGAAGCTTTTAATTCCATTCTTCTTGGAGAATTGTTCATTACTGCAACCATTCTGTCCTTTTGATTGATTGTAAAAATATTCATACATGTATCAAAGGTGTAATCCATGTAGTTTTCGAACATTTCATCAGTAGTACCACAGCTGTTTGATTTTGGATGTACGGGGCATCCTCCATTAGATGTTCTGTGTACTGGAGTGTCTGCAACATAATCGGTTCCACAGTTTGAGTCTCCCCAAATATGTCTCAATCCTAAGAAATGCCCTACTTCATGAGTCATTGTTCTTCCACGGTCATACGGAGCGCTTAATAAAAATGTTCCATCGTTATAAGTACTGCTTCCAAAAGTTGCATAATTAGCTACCACTCCGTCAGTATCTGCATAACCGCCATTCACGGCCAGTCCTTGTAAAGAAGAATTAGAAGGGAATTGTGCGTAACCAAGTAGATCTGGATCAGAGAAGTTTACACTCCACATATTCATGTATTTTGTAGGGTCCCAGATGGTGACAGGTTTTACATAGCTGTCAATAACAGAAGTAGACCATGAAGGTTGGCATAGGTTTACACGGTCTATACCGTTTGTAGGGTTTCCTTTAGGATCTACTTTTGCCAGTGCAAATTGTATCATAGTGTCTGCTCCTACGGGGTTGGTGTTTGCTCCTGGAGTCCCAGCCATCTTTCTGTAGTCATTATTCATTACAGTAATCTGAGACTGAACTTGTGTGTCGGTAATATTAGGTGCGGTACCTAAAGCCTGCCCACTGTGAATAACGTGTACTACAACAGGAATTGTAATGATTCCTCCGTTTTGAGATTTGTTATTTTGTGCATTGGCAATCAATGGCCCAATCCAGTCTTCAAACTGTTGTTCGGTCATCCTTTTAGGGTTCTTTTGCTGCAGCATAGCTTCATATTCCGTAGAAGCGCATCTCACAAACCCATTTGTTTTTCTGAGCTCTTCAAGTGTATAAGTTTTTCCAAAAACAATCTTATCTGTAGGATCATTTTTCTGTCCGAAAACTAAACAAAAGAGTGTTAAAAAAAGTAAAAATGGTAATTTAAAAGTAGTTTTACCTTTCATGTGTATATAATTTAATTAATTTTACAAATGTATTTATTTTTATTAATAAACTGGTTTGAAACTTTAAAATACATAAAATGAATCCTAGACTGACAATTGCGTTAATTTCCCTTATGTTATGTAATGTAAACTGTACTTCCCAACAAAAAGGAAATCCGGATGCATTTACATCAAATGCTGTACAAAAATCCAAGATTGAAAAAATAGAGATCAAAGAACAGACAAGAGGTACAGACAGACTGATAACATTTATCCCAAATTCTAAAACGATATCTCTGAACGGAAGTGTTTCAGTGTCTGCATTATCACCTCTGGATTGGGCAGACATTGTAAAACAGATTGAAGTAATAGATCTTGATAAAATTGCATCACTAAAATCTCCTTCTGAAGGGAGGTTTACAGATAGGGCCTTAATTTCCAGTGTATTAATTACAGTTGATGGCAAAACATACGAATCGTCAAGCTTTGATGCAGGAATACCCCCGAAAGAATTAGAAAATCTTTATAAAGAACTTTTCAAGGATATAAAAACCAAGCAAAAGCCTTCTACAAGAAATTTGCATTAGCAAGATTTCTAAAATTTTTAAGATTCAAGTTTTATAAACGTATCTTAACTCCTTTTCCTTCTCACAAACAAATAAAAGCTCACCACAATAAAAATAAACACCGCGGCTATATTGCAGTAATCGAGTCTTTCAAAAAGAATATTTTCATTCAGAAAATTTTCTAAGGATTTATAACCTCCGGTATAAACCAAAAAATCTGAAAATTCCTTGTCTTTGACCATTGCTGTGAACAGAAGCATGAACATGCCAAACCCAATTGGATAAATAAAGTTTCTGAATACCAGACTTAATGCCAGCTGTACCATCGCAATAGCAGAAAGTGTGATATAGAACTTTAAGAAAACATAAAATATAACTTCCCTGTAATCATAATTCTGATAACCCAGGTCAGGAAAAATGGCTGAAAGGAGATAACCGCTTCCTAAAAATACAATGTACGACAGCAATATGGATAACAGAACCGTGACCAGAATAAACAAAGCCTTAGAAAAAAAGATTTTCGATTTCGAAACGGGAATGGTAAACAGAATTTTATAATTGTTATTCCGGTATTCTACGTCACAGCAGGCATGAACAAAAAGACAGACCAGAACAGGATACAGCAAATAGAAAAACATAAATACATACCTTCCCAGTGCATATTTCCACGGATTGGCATTGCTTTCTGCTACTCCTGAGCTGATAACATCATAGGCAATATAAAAAGTAATAGCTAAAATGACAAAAGCAGGAATCAGGAATACCCCAAAGATTTCTTTATTTTTAGAGAGTTTATACTGTTCAGACGAAAAAGCTTTATAGAAAGTATTGGTCATGGTTTTTTAGAAATTAGGTTAATAAAAATCTGTTCAAGATTGGCGCTTTGAGATTCTATATCATAAATTTCAATACCGTTCCCGATCATAGTTTTCAGAAGAAGATTGAATTCCAGGTCGTCATTAATTTTTACTGAAATTTTATCCGGTTCATTTTGAGATGCAGAAAAAGTTCCCTTCAGCACAGATATCGCTTTTTCTCCATTGTTAACTTTTAAAATGATCTCCCTTTCAACCTGGCTCAGGAGTTCATTTTTTGTACCCTGAAAAACCATTTTTCCGCCCTCAATGATCCCGATGTGGGTGGCGGTTTTTTCCAGTTCACTCAGAATGTGACTCGAAAGGAAGATCGTTTTACCTTGGTCATTCAGATTCTGAAAAAGTTTTCGCATTTCAAAAATACCCTGTGGATCAAGCCCGTTCAGAGGTTCATCCAGAATCAGCAGCTTCGGATCATGAAAAATAGCCATGGCAATTCCAAGACGCTGTTTCATTCCCATTGATAGGGCGCTGGCTTTCTTTTTTTTCTCTTTATGCAGATCTACTAGCTCCAGAACTTCATCAATTCTTTTAGTTCCTTTTCCGTAAATAATATCCAGGTATTTTAAATTTTCAAAAACAGTCAGCTTTGTATAAAAACAGGGTGCTTCTATAAGGTTTCCGGTTGAGGCAAGGATCTCTGTACGGTTTTGCTTTAAACTTTTATTCTGAATAAATATTTTATCATCGGATTCCTCCAGAAGTCCTAAAAGAAGTTTTATTGTGGTCGATTTTCCGGCTCCGTTCCTTCCCAGATAACCATAAATACTGCCTTCCGGAACATTCAGGCTGATATTGGTTAAAATAGTTTTAGAGCCTATGGTATAACTTAGGTCCTGCGTTTTTATGCTTTCCATTATTTATTGATTGGTGTTAATAAAGTATTGGTATCTATATAAAATATCCCGTCAAAAGATCGACTCCAGATCCTTTTCTGATCAATTCCCTGATTGATAGTTGATACAAATTCCTTTCTCAAAAGTGAATTTTCCGGAATATCCCTGAGGTTCATAAAAAAGTAAGGCGTTTGGGTCTTATGGAATGCATTTTCAATAGCAAATTTCCCCGGTTTGTTAATGAGAATACCCTTATCACTCTTTTTGGCGTATGATGAAAAATCTATCATATAAGAAGCTTTGCCGTATTTATTCTTGATATAGGCTCCCAATGGAAGATAGTCCTTAGCATATCTTTCTGCGAAAGTATGGATATTAGCGCACCATACGATAACCTTTTTGCCCTTGTACACAGAATCAATCTGATGGATGAGGTTTCTGGCCATAAGGGAATCTCTGAAATGCATGCTTGGCATTGATCCTGGTTTGTATTTCCACGACTTGTGAAAATTATTTTTCATATCATGCAAATATTGAGCATACATTATATTTTCCGGTGTTTTCTCAAGCTTTAAAACGGTCTGTTCAAGCTTACTGATCTCACGGAGGAATTCATTTTTTTGATTTCCTTTAAGGATCTTATTGGCATAAGAGTCAAAAGTAAGATTATCAAGGGTATTGATATTCTTATTAAAAACAGGAAAGTCATTAATACTGATCTTGTTCTTGTTTAAAAATTCTTTTAAAAGCTTCCCTCGTCTGCCGGAAAGCACGTTTCCGGAAAACTGAATGTCAAAACCACCAAGCTCAATGGGAGTACCGGAGACTTTAGTCTTCTGGTAATATTGGATAAGGGGTCTTGTTTCGGTGGTTGCCCACCAGAACCAGAAAAGGCCGAGACCAGCTACGGAATCTGTAGGAACCTTCATGCTGTGGCTGTTCATTTCCCTGTTCATCAACCAGGTATCATATTGCCCAGCTTCATACAAAACTACATTATAATCCAGGTTTTCATGAAGATATTTGATCAGTCTGCCTTTTGCCTCTGAAGTAGCACCGTCAAAATGCGTGTTTTCTCCCAGCATCAAAACTCTATTGTCCTTTAGCACAGCGTCAAGTGCCTTTAGGTCGCTGTTGTCAATGTATTCCATAGAAACACTCTTAATTGGGTGCTGATAATGCTGAACTTCGGAAAGCAGCTTCTGTTGTTCTTTTTGGGGAACTTCCTGATAAACCATTTTATTCAGAACAAAAATTGCAATAACAGAAAGTATGAAAGCATATAGTATTTTCTTCATGAATTGAAATTTACATAGTTATAGCTATTTTCTTTAATAGGTGTTGTTTTAGCAAATAATGTTACTCTTCAGTCTGAATTATTTAGATAAATGGAAAATAATGCCACGGAAAAAGAAATGACGAATTGTTATTAGGTTTTTTAACAGTGGAAAATAAAAATGATCGCTTATAAAACTGAAAATAATATAATGCGGGGTTGGGAAGTAGGATAGGAGTCGGGTCCTAGCGGGTATTATCTGTGAAAAAGTAATTAAATTAAAAAGCCGGATATCTTTCAGATATTATAAAAAAATCCACATTTCTAAAGCAGAGATTCATAATTATTCCGGGAAAAATTCTGTGCAATAATTTTATACAGCAATAATGGTGCTGTCTGTTATCTTATAATAATTTTTCTTTCTTTAGATTTTCAATGAAATAAGAAGGGGTAAAGCCAGTTACCTTCTTGAAATGTATGACAAAAACCTGGCTGGAAGCAAATCCGCATTCTTTAGCTATGTACGTGATTTTATATTCTCTGTAATGCGGCTGTTCTACAAGTTTATGGAGAATATAATTGATCCTTAGCCCATTTATATAATCATTGAAGTTTTTATCTCTATAGATTTTGATAATCTCAGAAAGGTATTTAGTATTGGTATTCAGACTGGTAGCCAGCCAAGGTAAACTGATATCCTTTTTGAGGTATTTATCTGATACCTCAAATTTTTCAAGCTTTCGAAGCAGAGCTTTTGTTGTTTCTTCTGTAATAGTTGCAAATGTTTCCTGTTTATTTAGTTTATCATTTTCTTGGGGTATGATAATATTGTTTTGTTGAACTTTTTCTTCTTTAATTTTTGCAATCAGTACATCATATTTTTGATGCACCGTCCTGCTTTTCCTCTTCCAGTAAAACCATCCGCCTAAAATTAGAAAAATGAATGTTGTACTGGATGTAATTAATACATTTCGAACCGTATCTTTGCTTTCATTTTCCTTATCCAGAATAACCTGATTGACAGGAGCCAACATATTTTTCTTTTCAGATTTTAATAAACTGTCACTCAGGGAACTGTATTGGTCTAAATAATGTTTGGATGAATCTTTCTTATCGGTTTCCATATAAGAATTAAACAGTGTATGATAAATGTCCTTTCTGATATAAGGCATTGTGGCCTGCCTTTCCAATATTTCGGCTCTCCTGGCAAACAAAATCGCCTTTTTACTATTTCCATTTTCATTATAAAATTTTGCGATATCACTATACAGGGTAGCTCGCACATTTATGTAAACTTCATATTTCTTATCCTCTGTAATATCCAATGCCTTCCCAAAATAATAATCAGCAGAATCCTTTGCTTTTAATTGACTGTAAACATAACCCATACTTGCGTATTGATAAGCAAGATTTTGAAATTTAGCATTAAACATTGTTGGGCGGTCCCCGAGCATTTTATTTGATTCGGTTATACTTTTTCGCCGGTAGTATAATTGTTTATTTGTATCTCCTTTTTTGTCATATATTCCAGCATAACTCTCATAGATAAGAGCTTTTTTGTAAAATCTGATATCTGCTTTTTTAATCTTATCTGTATAGAGGAATGTCTTTCCCAATTCTTCCAAAGATTCTTTTAGAAGTCCCATTTCTCCATAAACATTGGATCTCATTCTATGAATATCAGAAAGATACTCAGTATATTGCAATTCTTTTGCGTATTTTTCAGCAAATTTTGTTTCTTCCAATGATTTTTTATAATCACCATCATTATAGTAAATTAAGACCAACCCCATAGAGCTTTTCATCGCACCGTCTTTATGATTTATTCTTACACATTGGTTTTTTGCTTCCAGTAACTTTTTTATTCCTTCGGAAGGATTTGAATGTGCCAGAAGTTTATATTCCTGGATTTTCACATCGAGCTCTTCTCTGCTAAATTTTGATAATTCCGTTGTATTTTGAGCAAAAACAGTACAAAAAGAAAGAAGAATAAAAAACAGGTAAAGTGTTTTGTTCATGAATAAAGAGGTTTATTAGTTGATTTACAAAGATATAATTTTCAATCCCAAAGAATTAATTTTCATATGAATATATTCATAATTAATGCTTACTATGTAAGCATTTTAAATAGCTTGTAGCCAGTTTGTTATATCGAATATTGACATTTTTTTTTGTATTGGTAATTTCTTCAATTTTATATAGCATAAATTCCTTATTTCTTCTACAATAGTCTTGCATACTGCAAAAGAACACAGTTATTTAGCAACATAAATCATGAGAATTGAATTCATACACTATCAAACTTGATCAACAATTACTAAAGCACTCATAAGCAGCTTTAAGATCCGGTTGAAGCCTAGAACGTATGTTCTTCCTGCTTTTTCTGAAACAATATAAACACAATTATATATAAATCCTTATTAAACATTCATATGAAAAATTTTTTATTGTTAGGAACTTTGTTCAGTTTCACAATCATATTCTCGCAGGTAGGTATTAATACTGCGAACCCTAAAACTACATTGGATGTAGTGGGAAAACCTACAGAAACAACCTCGCTTGACGGAATTATTGCTCCAAGGCTAACCGGAGAACAGGTAAGAGCCAAAACCTATACCACTGATCAGGAAGGGGCATTGGTGTATGTTACTGCTGCAGATACAGCTCCTGCAGGACAAACTATCGATGTAAAAATTCCGGGCTATTACTATTTTAACGGAACAAAATGGATGGCGGTTCTTTCGGGAAGTGACATAAATATCTATAAAGACAATGGCACACTGACATCAGATCGGACTGTCACACAGGACGGAAAATTTTTGAGTTTTTCAAACATACAGAATACAACTTTCAATAATGGGTCTGGTGGATTGGTTCAGAGCTCAGGAAGTGGGACCAGGTCTTCAATAGGTTTAACTAATAATGGAGTTAGTCAGTTTCAGTTGTATTCTGACACGAATAGCGCTACGCAGATGTATGCTTTGGGTGCTTCTACTGCACTTAATATAGGAACACATTTAAATTCTGGTTCGGCAGCACCGATTCGATTTATCACAAGTGCAGGAGGAGGTGCTACGGGGAATGAGAAGATGATTATTACGGGAGGAGGAAATGTGGGGATAAATAGTAATACCCCTACGGAAAGATTTGATATTAACGGTGTCACCCGATTCAGAAATCTACCGTTGAATGGTACACAAAACGCCATCTTTACAACCCCTGGTGGTACAGCAGCTGCTACCCAAAGCCAAACTTTTAATGCTGTAAGGACAGTAGTTGCGGATGGAAATGGTGTACTTGGATATGTTGAAGGAGTGCCAACAGATACTGGAACATCAAAAGTGCTTGTACTTGCAAATGCACCGGGAACACAGAATGTGCAAGGGCAAATTATTCCTAATGCTGCCATCGGTCAGTTTACAAATGAAGGCATTGATATATACGATTCATGGACTAATAATGTGTTTACAGTTCCATCTGGCATGGGAGGAATTTACATAATAGTCATGCAAAATTCTAATACACATACAAGTATAGGAGCAGCAACACCTACATGGCATACCATGGCCTATTATGAAAGAAGCACTAATGGAGGAACAACTTGGAGTACAATGATAAAACATACTTATTCTGATCTAGCTGGTACTATTGTAGACAATGGCAATACTTTATATTGGACAGGACTTCTGAATCCGGGAGACAAGGTAAGAGTCCGTTTCAGTTGTAATGCCACTACCAATAACATTGTAGACTACGGAGGTATTTCCATTACTAAACTGGCTCAATGATCTTAACTATTCTAAAAGAAAAGCCTGGTGAAAAATTAAGATTTCCACTTGAGGTATTTTTTAGACTTTGGCAAATCAAGAATACGAAATTATAATAGAGATGAAAACAAATGGCGGCCGTGGGAAAATTGTCCCACCGATAAGGAATATGTTATCATTTTGTGAAGCAAAAAGAGCTAACAGAGAGCAACAGTTTTTTTTATAAAATAGGAGTAATAATCGGCAATTAGAAAGCTCATACTTGCAAGGGCAAATAAAGTAAACTAAAACAAGGCTGCATCTGCAGCCTTTGTTTGAATGTATAATAATTGCTAGATTTGAATGTTGGATTCGAAATGTATCCATGGACGGTTAAAAAAATAAAAATAAAAGGACGAAAAGACTGTGAAATGACTGATGTATTTGAAAATTACCTATCCTCAACAGGAGAACTATCAGCTGAGGAAATTAACTTTTCTATGCAGTTCTTCAAACCAATCCGCTTAAAAAAGGGTGATTTTTTTATTCGTGAGGATGAGCCCTGCCGCCATATTGGATTTATTGCCAGTGGTGCTGTAAAAGCATACGCCATCGACAAACAAGGAAAAGAAAATATCACCTGCTTCAAGTTTGAAAGTGAATTTGTCACCTCGTTTCCGGAGTTTGTGGCACAGGAAAAATCCAGAAGAGGTATTAGAGCTATAGAAGATAGCGTCATCTATAGAATAAGCTTTCCGGATTATCAACATCTTCTGGATCAGGTGACGACTTGGAACGGAGTTATAAAATCGGTGATGGAGAAGGAGTATAACCAAAAAGAACGTTATATGCTGAATTACAATAATAAATCGACTGTGGATAAATACCGTCATGTCCTGTCTAACGAACCAGTGCTCGTTCAGCGCGTAGCGACGCAGGATCTGGCATCGTATCTGGGTATCACGCAGCGTTCGCTTACACGGGCCAAAGGACAAATACACAGACCCAATGTATTATAGGACAAATGTCCTTATGCAGTCCTGATCAGCGATGTAGATTTGCACAAAAAAACTATGTTACATCAAATTGCTCCCGATGTGTTCCAGATTTCACTGATGCCACGAAACAGTATCAACTGCTATATTATCGAAGGTGTATTAGTAGACTCCGGAATAAGGAGTTCGTATACCACTGTAAAGAAAGCTCTCCAGAAAATCCCCGTTTATCAACATATACTGACCCATGCGCATGCAGACCACCAGGGCTGTAGCGATCAGATATGCGCTGAGTTCGCAATACCCTTACTCTGTCATCCTAACGAAGTTTTTAGGACCGAAACAGGTATGGTAACCAGCGACTATCCAACTCCGCAACATTGGGTAGCAAAGCTTCAACAAAAGTACTGGGCAGGTCAGGGGCATAAAGTCGAACGGACAATTGTTGAAAACGATATGATCGGGAATTTTCGGGTAATAGAGACACCCGGACATTCGGCAGGTCATATTTCTTTATTCCGTGAGCGGGATGGTATACTGATAATCGGAGATGTAGCAACAAATATGAACCTGCTCACGACAGCGACCGGTCTGCGGCTTCCGCCGAATATATTCACTTCCGATCAGCAGCTCAACATCAAATCGCTCCAGAAGTTAGTAAAACTGAACCCTGCCATTATCTGCTTCGGTCACGGACCGGTCATGCGAAATACAGATCGGAAGTTTGAGCAATTTGTGGCTAAATGCAGTGCGGCTATTTAAAGATAGACCGTGCTATAATTACGGTTTAAAAGAAGAAGCACTTTAGACATCTTCTTTTATTACGTTATGCAAATGAGTTAACTAATTAGGATGACAGTTTTATGACAAGAGATTAAGGCTTGGTAAAGCCATGTTTTTCTTCTCGCTTTTTAAATACCATTTATCTGCCTTCAACTACATCAGCAATATAAATGTCCCGATAATAAAAGTTTGGGGAACAGATTTTTATGGGTATAAAAAAGGAGACAACTATCAAATAGTGTCTCCTTAAGTGAGCGCGTCAGGATTCGAACCTGAGACCGTCTGCTTAGAAGGCAGATGCTCTATCCAGCTGAGCTACGCACCCATTAAATAATTTTGAGAAAATTACTAAAACAGTCGGGGCGGCAGGATTCGAACCTGCGACCTCCTGGTCCCAAACCAGGCGCGATGACCGGACTACGCTACGCCCCGAAAAATATAGTTAGTAAGAAAAAATGCGGAGGGTAAGGGATTCGAACCCTTGCGACGCTTGCACGTCGACAGTTTAGCAAACTGCTCCATTAACCACTCTGGCAACCCTCCTTTTTTCTTATTTTTTAATGATCGTTGTTCCGTTATTGCGAGTGCAAATATAGAATAGATTTCTTTATTTACCAAATAAAATTCAAGAAAAATTTGTGTATTTTTGAGGAGATAAATGATTAAAAAATTAAACTGATGCGTAAGACATTATATATCATCGGATTAAGTACTTTTGTTTTTTCATGTACTTCCCAGCAAAATGTTAAAAAAAATACCTACAAGCCAAAAGCCCCGGTATCACAGGCGAAACCTGCTGTTAAGACTCCGGTAGCCGAGACCGCAAAACCTAAAATTACCAATGACCGCGGAGTAGAATTTTTTACAACCAATCTTGCTGATCCTACAAAAAATGACAATACGGCAAGTTACGGTTCTATCGTTTCAGCAAAGCCGGCAGGATATAAAGTTGTAAAGACTTATTTCCCTGCCATAGGACAGAACTTTAGACAGCGTTACCTTATATTACATTATACAGCGCTTCCTGATGATAAATCCATTACGGTTCTTACCCAACAGGGTGTAAGCGCCCATTATCTGGTGAATAATACCGGAGACAATGAGATCTATCAGCTGGTGGACGAGAACAAACGTTCTTATCATGCCGGAGTAAGTAACTGGAGAAATGATAAAAACCTTAATGATACTTCTATAGGAATTGAGATTGTCAATACCGGATATACATCAGATGCCGAAGGAAAAAAAGTATTTGCTCCATTCAGTGATGAGCAGGTGAAAAAAGTGGCTGCTTTGGCTAAAGATATTGTCAACAGATACCAAATCCCGGCAACCAATGTCCTAGCTCATTCAGATATTGCCCCAACAAGAAAGCAGGATCCCGGACCTATGTTTCCATGGAAAAAGCTGTATGATGAATACCAGCTTGGAATGTGGTACGATGAAGCCGTAAAACAGAATTTCTTAGCTCTGGCACAGGAAGAAGTACCCCTAAAGTATAATGATCCTTCCTTTATCTTTGCTATCCAGACGGCATTGCAGAAATTCGGATATTATGTGGATCTGAGCGGAAAGTGGGATGATGCAACAAAAAGAACCATCGAAGCTTTACAGTACCATTTCCGTCCGCAGAATTATGACGGAATTATGGATGCTGAAACATGGGCAATCCTTCAGGCTTTAAATCAAAAATATCCAGCGAAATAACAATTAAAACGCATCGGTTAAGATGCGTTTTTGCTATATTTAAAAATAAAAACAGCTAAAATATCTGTAATGGAAAATTTCAGAAAAGAAAGCGATCTGTTGGGCGAACTCAATGTGCCTGCAGATGCGTATTACGGGGTGCAGACGCAGAGAGCGATCGATAACTTCAAAATCTCGGGACAGCTTCTGTCTTCATATCCGGATTTTATCAAAGGTCTGGCCTTTGTGAAAAAAGCAGCGGCAAAAACCAATTATGAATTGGGTCTGCTGGATGAAAACCTGTATTTCAAAATAGCGGAAGCATGCGATGAAATTATAGCCGGAAAATACCATGAGCAGTTCCCTGTGGATATGATCCAGGGAGGAGCCGGGACTTCAATCAACATGAACGCGAATGAAGTGATCGCCAACATTGTTTTAGAAAAATTAGGAAAAAATAAAGGTGAATATGAATTCTGTTCACCAAATGACCATATCAATCTTTCTCAGTCCACCAATGATGCCTATCCTACAGCTATCAAGATGGGACTGCTGCATATGAATATCGGACTTGTTGAAAGACTTGAAAAAATCGTCGAAGCTTTTCGGGCCAAAGGAAAAGAGTTTCATGACGTAATCAAAATGGGCCGTACCCAGCTTCAGGATGCTGTTCCAATGACTTTAGGACAGGAGTTTGAAGCATATGCAGCTACTCTGGAAGAAGATATTTCTAAATTAAACAACAATGCCAGCCTTTTTGTAGAAGTGAATATGGGAGCGACCGCCATTGGTACAGGGCTGAATGCTCCGGTAGGCTATGCAACACTTTGTGCGAAAAACCTCGCTCAGATTACTGGTTTTCCGGTTATTTCCGCACCGGATCTGGTTGAGGCAACACCGGATACAGGTTCTTATGTAATTTATTCTTCTGCTACAAAACGTCTTGCCGTGAAGCTTTCAAAGATCTGTAATGATCTGAGACTGCTTTCTTCAGGCCCAAGAGCCGGATTATTTGAGATCAATCTTCCTCCTATGCAGCCTGGATCATCCATTATGCCTGGAAAAGTGAATCCTGTTATCCCGGAAGTAGTAAACCAGGTTTGCTTTAAGGTATTTGGGAATGATCTAACCGTAACTTTTGCTGCAGAAGCAGGGCAGTTGCAGCTTAACGTAATGGAGCCTGTACTTTCCCATGCGATCATGGAAAACATTAATTTCCTTTGCAATGCTTTAGATACGCTTCGTGAAAAATGTGTTGTAGGAATTACTGCTAACAAGGAAATCTGCCTGAATATGGTAAAGCACAGCATTGGTATTGTAACAGCACTTAACCCATATATTGGATACAAGAAATCTACGGAGATTGCTAAAGAAGCTCTTGAAACAGGGAATAGTGTTTACAATCTGGTTTTAGAGAAAGGAATTCTTTCCCAGGAAAAGCTCGATGAGATCCTTGATCCTAAAAACATGCTGAAACCGCATAACAAATAAAATAATTTAAGCGATAAATGATAATTCATTAGGATCATTTATCGCTTATCATTTATAAATTCAAAAGCTTGAGGTTTTTAATCATAATTCCTGCACATAACGAAGAAGGAAATCTTTTATTCACACTGGATTCTTTACAGCAGCAGAGCTTTAAGGATTTCCAAACCGTGGTGGTTAATGACGGTTCTACAGACGGGACGGCCGAAATAATCAGAAAATATACAGAAAATGATTCCCGTTTTGAAACGGTGAATCTTCAGAAATCTGCCCATCAGCCAGGTTCTAAAGTGGTGAGTGCATTCAAAAACGGACTGAAAACCCAAAATACGGATGAATTTGATATCATCTGTAAATTTGATGCCGACATTATCCTTCCCAGAAATTATCTAGAAACAGTAGGGGATGCATTCAAAAACAATCCTGAATATGGACTTGTTGGTGGTTTGTTATATGTGGAAAAAGATGGAGGCTGGGTATATGAAGGGAATTCGAATAAGCATCATGTAAGAGGCCCTATGAAAGCGTATCGCAAAGAATCTTTCGTTCAAATCGGAGGATTGAGAGAAACGCTGGGCTGGGACAATATTGATTCTATTCTTTTGGAAAACCTAGGTTGGAAAGAAGTTGTTATTCCTGAGCTGCAGGTAAAACTGATCAAGGTAAAAGGTGCGGATTATACAATCAGACCGGCAGACTATTACGGCAGATATTTTTACTTTTTAGGTCTGAACAGGTTTCTTGCCTACATCGCTTCTTCAAAGGAAGCTGCGAAGAGCAGATCTGTTTCCTTTTTCTTTAAGATCATTAAAGCTTATGAAGCCTGCAAAACAGCTAAACTGGAACTGAAGATCTCCAAAGAAGAGCAAAAAGCTATCAACGATAAACGGTGGGCAATGCTGAAGAAAAAATGGCTGAAAATATAATCACAATTATAAAACTGCAAAAGATAAATTGACATTAAGTCAAACATTTTACCTTTGCTAACCTCTAACCTCTAACCTCTAACCTCTAACCTCTAACCTCTAACCTCTAACCTCTAACCTCTAACCTCTAATTCCAATTGAAAAAAATCGCTTACATAGAAATAGATACCCACGCAGAAATTGCGCAGGCTTTCATGGATATCATGAAGGATTCTTCGGATTTCAGTGTAGATTACTATTTTTCGAAAAAGATTAAAGATTTGATTGTGGAGGACGGCGAAACAATATTTTTATCTGACAGTTCCATGATCATGGAGCAGTTGAAATTAAAGAAATATGATCTGGTCATCATTGGAACGGTTCATCGATATTTCAACACCTTTCATGCATTGGCTCAGAAATATAATGTATCGGTTATTGTTCATAATATGAATTTTTCTGTAGCTTCAAAAGGTGCTTTGATGAAAAGTATTTTTAAGGGGGATATTATTTACCGGCTGAAGCTTTGGTGGAAAGAAGGTCTTTTTTATACCTCAAAAGCATACAGGAATGCTAAGAATTTATTGGTACTAGATGAAGAGCTTTCATCTGATATTTATAAATTTTTCCCTCTTTTTTATAACAAGAATTTTGAAAAACAGGGAAACAATGATCTTACAGTTGTGATTCCGGGGGGTGTTTCACAAAAAAGAAGAGATTACCATCATGTTTTTAAAACCATTCAAAATTTAAAAGCTGAAGAGAAATATGAATTCATATTTCTTGGAAAAGCCAAAGACAGTGAGCTGGATCAGTTGGAAAAAATGTCTCAAAAACTTCCGGAAAATATTTCTATACAATATTTTTCAGACCGGGTTTCCCATGATGATTTTGAAAAATGGATGCAGAATGCAGATGTTTTGTGGTGTCCGATTCAGCAGAAAACAGAATTTTTCAGCAGGGAAGAAATTTATGGGCTGACCAAAATGACCGGAAACTTGGGTGATGCTATCAAATATGGCAAAATGACTGTTTTTCCTAAAGATTATCCTTCGAAATTAGGATTTATTGTTCCTGAGTCGGATAATATTCTGGAGCAGTTTAAAATGCTTAAAAATACGCGCTTTGATTTCCAGAAAAACTACAGCAAAAAGTTAGTTTTAAAAAAATTGGAAGATGTTCTCTCGGGTTTAATTTCTATTTAAATTTAAAAATACTTTTGATAAAATTTGCATTCAGATAATCCTCGAGTGGGAATACTTTGGTGAAATAATTTCCGATGTAGATCAATACCAGAACAACAGCTGGTTTGTACATCAGGTTGATGAAATTATTATGGAAAGTTGGTAAAACAATCGCCACAGTGATCGCTAAAGTACATATGATAGAAACAAATATCATTTCAATCGTCAACGGAGACACTTTAAAAACAAAATAGTTGAAAGCGATCTTGATGACATTGTAAGTTGTGAGTGAAATAGCGGTAGATAAAGCAATCCCAATCAGCTTCAGATCTGTATTTTTAATGAAATAATAATTCAGTCCAACCGTGAGTCCAGCCAGAAGAAGCATAATCAGGATATTGAATCTGTAATACTTGGAAAGCGAGATGATATTCCCGTTAAAGCCTGTCGCCAGATCAATTAAAACTGCAGAACCCCAGATCCATACTACGGGCTCATATTCTCTAAGCATCGTTCCGTTTTTAGGCATAAATTCCGTCAGATAAGGAAAACCAACCATGATGCATGAAAATAAAACCGCGCCTAAAAAATATAAGGATAATGATGTCTTTTTGTGAAACCTGTCCAGTTCCTCCATGTCACCCTCAACCAGTGTTTTATTGATGATTGGGGCAGAGATGTTGAACAATCCCAGCTGTGGAATTGAAATCAGAGAAATCAGAGCATAAAGAACAGAATAGATCCCCACTTCCTCCATTCCCAGAAACTCGCCGATCATGAAACTGTTGATCGCCAGATAATTTCCGAAAGTTCCCAGAAATCCAAAAAAGCTGTAATTGAAAAATTCTTTCCAGAAGTTATCCTTCTTAAAATAATCCGTATTAAAGTCCAGCTTTATCTTTTCAAGCTTGTTCGTATAATAAACGTATCCGAAAAGCATCAGAGCAAACATTCCGAAAAAGAAAGCAAACGCTATTTTCTGCGAGAGTAAAAAATAAGCGAACAGGCAGAAAGCTCCCAGGTTGGCAATCTTAGGGAAAAGATTGTCAAAAATATTGGATACTACAATTCTCTTATAATTGGAGGTATATTTATTAAAAATTGCACAGAAAGAAAGGATGAGAATCAGGGGAAGAATCATTTCCTTTAATTTCCATGCTTCCGAATGTCTGAATTTTGGGAAAAGATAAGGCAGTACAAAAAATACACCCGTAAAAATGATAAAATTAACAAACACGGTAAGCAGCGACAGTGACAGCATATTCTGTTTCTTGCCGTCTTTTTCTACCCTGTGGAAAAATTTCACGTTGGAATAAGAGATTCCCAATACTACAGCAGGAACCAGCATCTCGGCAGTAGGCAGGATATAACGGAGTTTTCCATAAAATTCAAAATTGTACGGAAAGATAAAAATGGCGGATATGGTACCCAGCAGAAAACCAATATAACCTATGATGGAATATTTGAAGCCCTGTCTCGCTACTACACTCATAATGTTTTTTTAATGGTTTTTTGGCGTAAAAATAATGTTGTTTATATAGCTGGTCTTGTTTTTTTCATCGTTGGTGTTGTGTATTAAGATCTCTTCCGTCAGGAGTTCCAGCTTAAAACTTTCACGGTTAAGATATTGTGCTTCGTATCCCCAGCTTTTTACTTCGGAAATATCATTCCAGATCGGGTTTTTGTGATGTCTCTGCTCCATTTCGACCATCAGTGTCGGAAGGAACCGCATGATGGTTTTTTTAGCACCGGACAGGGTTTTCATTTCATTTCCTTCCACATCTATCTTAATGAAATCCAGTCTGTCAAAATGTTCTATTGCGGCCCATTCGTCCAGCTTGATCACTTTTACTTTTTCCGTATAGCTTTTTTCCTCACCTTTCTCTTTGTAAGAGGTGTTTAAAGTTCCCCGGGAAGCAATCAGCTTGCCATTAATAATAGGAACCTTAAATTCGGCAATTGTATTTTCGTCAGAAAGAGCTAAAGGGAATATTCTCATTCTTGGGAAAAGTCTTTTCAGGCGGCGGTAAAGCTTCTTGTTGGGTTCAAAACCATAAATATGTTCATGGTTCAGCTTATGTTCCAACTGATAAAGAAAAGTTCCGACATTAGCCCCGATGTCCAGTATTACAGCATTTTTGGGAAGGTATTCCTTAATCCATACCAGTTCCGGTTCTACGTTGCGTGCCGAAAAATTATTCTTAGTAAGATTGTTTAAATTCTTAAAATATCTTTTTTTATAAAAACTCGGACTTATATATTGTAGTTTTTCTGCAATTTTTTGGTATAAAGACATTCTTAGTTATTTGACGAAAAGCAAAGATAAACAAAAATGTTAAACTAATGTTAAAAAATAACAAATATAACCTCTTGATTATCAAATTGTAGCTTTTGAATATGGCTTGTAAAAAATTGAATTTAAACAGGTTGGCATTGTTCTAAAAACGTTTCTGTAAAACCATTCAGCATTGTTTCTATTAAAAACAAAATTCCCACAGATCATAGAAGTTCAAAAAAGCTATAAGCAACTTTGAATCTATATATCTCTGCAGGAACTTAAAAAAACTGCTTATTTAATTTTGTGCATATTTTGCATAAGCTTTCGCAAGCTTCTCATCGTACTTGTTTTCCCTGTAGCCTGCTCCGTTGTAAAGCTTCGCAAAACCCGCCCAGTTTTTATTTCTGAGATGAACAAGGCAGTTATTCTTCTCCAAAAATTTTCCGAATGCTCTCAAATGTTCACCTTCATTGAGTTCCATTTTCGAAACAAAATTATCTACATTGCTGTAACCCAGGTTTTTGGCATGATAACCCATGATCTGAAAACTTCCCCACGAAGCAGAAGACAGTGCAGCCTCTTTAAAGTTAGGGTTGCCACCCAGGCTGATGGCCTCATTTAATCTGTCATACTCTTTCACACCGCCCTGGTAATAGGCTCTTGTCCATTTTGGGTAAAGAACATTCTGGCTGTCTGAATTGTAGTAAGAAGTAGGATCAATGCCTCTTTTCTTAAGCTCACTCCAGAAAACATGACCTTCAAACAGAATTTTTGGCTTATTGTTGATCAAAAATCCTTTTCCGCTGCTTTCAATTTCGTTCACGGCCTTTACGGCAGCTAGCTCCAGATTGTATTCATTTGCAAAATGGATAAGATCTTCTTCTTTCAAAAATTTATCGGTCTGGCTCAGGGGTTTTTCGTCTTTTTCAAGAAGAACGGCCCAGGTTTTTACGCCTACGATTCCGTCTACAACCAAAGAATTTTTACTTTGGAAATCTTTCACGGCTGCATCCACTTCCAGAGTAAATGAATCTGAGATCTTAATGCTGTATCCAAGTTGATAAAGGATCTCGCATAATGTAAGCACTTCCGGTGCTTTTGTATAATATTTTAAAAGTTTCATGATAGTTTTTTAATGATGAATATTTTTAGATAAAGTACGATGGCCAAGTATTCAATCCGGCATCTCATGTATAAAGTATAAAGTCTCAAAATCTCAAGTCTGATATCTTGATTCTTGATTCTTGGATCTTTCCTCTTTCCTCTTTTCTCAATTACTGATTAACCGGTATCTGCGGCATCCTCTCACAGATCATTCCAATCAGGAAAAAGGATTTAAATTTTACTTCCTCCCGTTGAAGCTTATATTCAAGGTTAAGAGGCATCGAGCTGGTAACACTGAAATTCTGATTCAAAACTGCATAATCATCAATTCTTAGCTCAATGCTGTATTCCCCAAGAGGAATCAGTTGATTGATCATGCCTGCTTCATTGCTTTCGATCTCAAAAATCCTGTTGTTATTGGTGCCTTTAATAGAAATAGCACATTTATAGATAGGTTCATTATTGACTTTGTCAGAGATCCGGAACTGTACAAGAGCATCTGTAGGCGGTGGCGGAACAGGAATAGGAATTGGCGTCGGAGTCGGGTTGGGTATTGGGGTTGGAATAGTCGGGAACTTCGGACCCCATGATCCCCATGGAGTTTTAATTGGGTTGGTAGGCTGAGGTGTGGGCTGTACCGGGCTGGCTCCGTGTGGAGCCGGGTTGAGAGGGCTTAAATTCTTAATGTTATTCAGGATATTTCCCATATTAGTTTTTCCTGCAAATGAGGCGTTGACTGTGGCTTTCATATTTTCTACCGGTTCCGGATCTAAGGCTGTTCTGGCAGAAAAATTATTAATGACGTTTACTTTTTGCGCTTCGACAATAGCTGTTTTCTTAGCCAGATAATTAAGCTGATCAGATTTGATGGTTTTCACGTTGGTGATCGCTTTCAGGAACTTCTGGTTATTGGTTTTATTGATGAAAACCTGCTGTTTCATTACCATAGGCCCGAAATAAACCAGCTGTTCCGCATTGCTTACACTGGTGCTGATAATAGACGGATCAAGGATCACTTTCAGGTTTTTAATTAGGATCATGGTTTTTGGAAATGCCGGAAGCTTGAAATCATTGGATATCGTCTGCCCGTCTGATATTTTTTTAGGCTCCTTCCATTCAAAATAATTGGAAAGCATAAAATTTTTATTGAACCAGTTTCTTTTTAAATGCACAAAAGAATAATCCATTTCCACGGCCTGGATCATGCTTTCGTCATAATCTATAGATAAAATCTCAGAAGGAATGTTTTCATTGCTGTTTTTTGCCTCGGAGTGAAGTCCTTCAAGTTCGGATTTTTCAATACGCATGCTGTTCCAACCCGATTCATTTTCCATAAAATCATACGGGATAAAATTAATGTCGTGAATTGAGGAATTGCTGATCACATCAGTTTTTTCTGCAGCCTCAAAAGTATGTTTTGCATTTTGCGCCATAGCAAGATAAAGATCAGCATCAGAAGATCTGTTGATCCTTGCCAGTTCCTTTTCAATATGATCTTTGTTGCCTTTTACTTTCCATTCAGAAAAAGCCAGTTCTTTCAGGTTGTTTAAGTTGACAAGCCGGTCATTCCAGTTTCTTTTTTCCTCATCAGTTTCCAGCCCGTCAAACAGCAACAGATGATCGGTTACTTTATTGACGGCGTCTTCATAAAGTACTCTGTATTTTTTATAAGCTTTAAACTCTTTGGTGTCGCTGTTTTTTGCATCAAAAAGAAGGGTGCTTTTGTTTTCAAGGACCTTATCGAGATTTTCTTCCAGGTTTTTCAGGTTGTTTTTATCCAGGATGTCCCTGTAAATATCAAACAAAGAATTATTGGGGTTAAGATCCCAAAAATTGGGTGAGATCGGCACAGAGTTCAGTTCATACGCTACATTTTGTTTTTTAATGATCGAAAGCGCTTTTTTCTGTTCATCATTCAGCAGGCTTTGTGGTTTCAGAAGTTCCAGTTCCTCATTGTCATAAATGCGCAGAGAAGGGCAGATCATAGGCAGATCATTTTCCATCGAGCTTTGTGACATATAAATGTTCTTAAGTTTCTGGTAAACAGCTACAAAATATTTCATGGTTATCGTTTTTAGTTTAGGTGAATAACCGGCAGAAAAATTTCTGCCGGCCATTCTATTGAGAAGGATATATTATGGTGTAAGATGGGAAGAGGGAAGAAGGGAGGCTGGAAGTTAGTAGGGTACATGCATCTTTAATAATTCTCAAAAAATTAATTAAAACTACACTGTGACTGCATCTTAGTACTCAATAACTTCCTTCTTCCGGCTTCAGACTTCCTTTCTGCTTATGATTTTCCGTCCGCCCATTTTTTGATCTCAGGATTCGGATTTGGAGACTTCGGTACGATGTGGCATTTGTAACCGATAATGTAAATTCCTTTTGAGGTCAGTTTTTTACCATCCCAGTCATAGCTGGATTTTACATTCTGATTGTCGTAGCTATAGTTTCCGCCAATTACGAAAGGTCCTATTCCTACAGCACCTCCTGCAGATATGGAATTTTTAGCATCAGTATAAGCAGAGCTGCTGTCTTTGAAATCCAGGGAAACATCTTTGGCGATAATCAGCTCCGTGATGATAGATGGCATTAGTCCTTTTCCATTTCCATCGCTGATCATATCCCCGTTTAATGCTTGTGGAGACTGCTCGTGAAGCTTCCAGTATTTGGATTCTATAAACTGCTGATTGAACCAGCCTCTTTCTACTTTTACCTTTCCGATTTTAAAAGAGATATTCATGCTGGAATAATCAGAGTTGATCTGCGTTTTTTCATTTTTTCCTCCTCCTTTTGCTCCAATGGAAAATAATCCCATGCTGAAACCTCCTGCAGCTCCCCAGTTATGAATCGATTTAGAATAATCGTAATTGCTTTTCCCTTGTGAAATAGAGATTTCAGGCCATCCTTTTGATTCTCTCAAGGCATTGGCTGCTACCGGAATACATGGAGAGTAATTTGTATAATCTAAAATTCTTGTTCTCTGGCTGTTCCTGAATTCTGCCTGTATTCTCTTCTTGATCACAAGCATATGCTTTTCCTCAATCTCACTCAGGTAATTTTGAATTCTTTCTACAGCTTCTTTGTAGCCTAAAGATTGCCAGGCCTTCAAGGCAGCATCTTCACGCTTTTTCATGTTTTTTCCGTCAATGGATATTTTGGCCATTGCGTCGGTATCCCCATTGTCAGCAGCAATTCTGATTTCGTTATTGGCATCCACGATATCATAATATTTCATCTGATACTCTACATATTTTGCATAAGTAGGCGCTACAAACGTATGGATCAGTTCAGGCTTGTTCAGGTCATCTATCGGTGCGTTCTCATCAAAATCAGGATTCTTCACCTTTTTTATTTTGAATAATTTGTCTCTCAGAGAACCCAGTTTTTTCTCTACTTTCTGATCAAAATCTGTGTCCACTACTACAGACCACTGCAAAAGATCCTCATATACTTTGGAAACTCTTTTTTCAGAATCAGTCATAATGGTAATGGCTCTTCCTTTTCCATCTTCAGTAAGTGGTGGTAAATGAGAAGGTACTGAATCTACCATTGCGGCAAATTGTTCCATCTGCAGATACTTTTTGAATTTGCTGTTAGATAAGGCGGTCTGGTAAGCTTCCATATCTATTTTTGGATTCCCGTTGGCATCCAGGATAGGTTTTCCTGTTCCGTCCAGCATTGGTTTGGGTGAGGGAGCATCTCCGAAAAGACCGTTTAGTGCATAATCAAAAGTATCTTCCGAAAGTGTAATCCCTACCGGATCAAAGGCAATAAAATCATCTGTTCCCAAATGTTCCGGATTTCCTCCGTTGGTTACTGTGTCGTAGACCTGCTTTAAAAGCATGCTCATTAATGAATTTGTTTTTGCGTCTTGAGTTAAAGTTGGCATAATTATAAGTTTTTTAAAAATTGCTTACTCTTTTTGGTTTTCAGCTTCCCCGATTTTCTATGGTACAAATGTATTTCAGTATTGCAATTGATTCATCAGTGTTTTTCCTGTTTTTTAATGTGGTTTTCACTGTTTTTAATTTTATGATATGTATTTTGTAAATAATGACTGGTTTTTTACGAATAATAAAATGAATTGAGGTTGAATTTTGAGTATTTTTGATTGATTGGAATGTTAAATTTTGCATATTGTTATAATGTTTTTTAAAATATTGATGTTTTGATAAAAAATTGGCAAATGTTTTGATATCGAAACAATACTTATCGATAAGAACACTAAAACTAATAATCACTGATTTTTTAACAGTTTAAATATTTAATAGTGATGAAACACCAAAACCAAAACCAGGAATTTCGTTTTAACGAAGTTCTTTTCGAGCACCGCAACAAAGAATATGGTGCCTATGTATTAAGAAATGAATCAGATAGATTATTAACCAAAGCGCTTTTTGTGGGCGTGAGTTTATTGGCTGCTATTTCCATAACGCCGCTTGTGATTTCGGCTTTACAGGGACCAAAAATTACGGAGCAAATCATAGCTTGTGATTTTGGACCATTTGATGTTAAGGATGTTGATCAGCCTGATATTCCTCCTGTAGAGATCAAGTTGCCAGCCGTTCAGCCGGAAAAAATGAAAACCTACGATGCAACTATCCCGGAACCTACAGCACATGTACGGACTGAAAAAGTAGTAAAAAAAATTGAAGGAGCAGTTGCCGGGCCGACAAGTAATCCGGAAGGAACGATTGCAACAACAAATTATCATCCCGTGCCTCCTCAGGTAGGAACAGGCCCAGCGGTACCTTATATCCCACCTACACCACCGGCAAAAGTTCCTGACAATCATATTGCAAGTGGTGATGAACTTGCTTCCGAAGCGGCATTTTCCGGAGGAATTGATGCATTCAGAAATAAGGTCATTAACAATTTTGACAGTTCAGGCTTTGAAGGCAATGGAGATACTATGAAAACAGTGATAACCTTTATCGTAGAAAAAGACGGAACAATTTCCGGATTAAAGGCGAATGGTAAAGACGTTGAATTTAATAATGAAGCGATCAGAACCATTAAAAATGTAAAAGGATTATGGAAGCCTGCTAAAAATAAGCAGGGTGAAACGGTAAGAAGTTATTTCAAATTTCCAATCACCATGAACTTCGAATAATTGACATAAAAACAAATCTTAAAATAGTTATCCACAAAGAATTTTTTTTGTGGATAATTTTTTTAATTGTTAAAGCGTTTATTAACAATACTTTAACTCAATTTTGAATTTCTCCATTCATACAGAGCAAAGAAAAAAGTGTATTTTTGAATCCTAAAGTTCTAATAATGGCAAAAATCATAGGTATCGCTAATCAAAAAGGAGGAGTAGGAAAAACTACAACAGCTGTAAATCTGGCGGCAGCATTAGGGGTATTGGAAAAAAGAATATTGATCATTGATGCTGATCCACAGGCTAATGCAACCTCTGGGCTTGGTGTGGAAGATGTTCAGTACTCTACATATAATCTATTGGAGCACAGTGCAGATACAAGAACCTGTATCAAAAGAACTGCCTCTCCCAATCTGGATATCATCCCATCACATATTGACCTGGTAGCAGCTGAAATTGAGCTCGTGGATAAAGAAAACCGGGAGTATATGCTTAAAAAAGCATTGGCAGAAGTGAGAGAAGATTATGATTATATCATTATAGACTGTGCACCGAGTTTAGGGCTTATTACAGTTAATGCCCTTACTGCGGCAGATTCTGTAATCATTCCGATCCAGTGCGAATATTTTGCATTGGAAGGATTGGGTAAGCTTTTGAATACCATTAAAAATGTACAGAAGATCCACAATAAAGATCTTGGTATTGAAGGACTTCTTCTCACCATGTACGACAGCAGATTAAGATTATCTAACCAAGTTGTTGAAGAAGTGAATTCACATTTTCCTGACATGGTTTTTGAAACCATCATCAGCAGAAACGTAAGATTGAGTGAAGCGCCGAGCTTTGGAGAAAGTATTCTGAATTACGATGCAGAAAGTAAGGGCGCTATACAATACATTCAGCTGGCAGAAGAAGTTCTGCTGAAGAATGAAAATTTAGTGAAAAATTAATTTAATAATAAATGGACCCTATAAGTGAATGAGGACCATCACTTATCAATCATCATTTATAGATTATATATATGAAGGACAAAAAAAGAGCTATGGGACGTGGTTTGGGCGCCATTTTGAGCGCTGAATCCAAAGCAAGTATCAACTCCGCGACCGATGAAGGAGCAGATAAGTTTGTAGGGAATATCGTAGAGGTCGCCCTTGAGGATATTTATCCGAATCCGACCCAGCCGAGAACTTATTTTGACGAAAAAGCATTAAACGAACTTGCCCTGTCGATTAAAAACTTAGGGGTAATCCAGCCGATTACCTTAAGAAAAGACGGTGAAAAATTCGAAATCATATCAGGGGAAAGACGTTACCGCGCCAGTAAAATTGCCGGGCTTCCGACAATTCCTGCTTATATCCGTTTGGTAAACGATCAGGAGCTTTTGGAAATGGCTCTTGTTGAAAATATCCAGAGAGAGGATCTTGATGCTATTGAGATTGCTTTAACCTATCAGAGACTTTTGGATGAGATTGGCCTTACCCAGGAAAATCTTAGCCAGAGAGTAGGAAAGGACAGAAGTACCATTACCAATTCCATCAGACTTCTAAGATTGAATCCTGATATTCAGAATGCAATCAGAAGTGGAGAAATCTCTGCAGGGCACGGAAGAGCCATCATCAGTCTTGAAAGTGAAGAACATCAGCAAATTTTATTTGATCTGATCATCAAAGAAAAACTCAATGTACGTCAGGCTGAGCAGGCTGCTACCACATTGAAGAATCCTAAATCACCGGCAGCAAAAAAAGTCAATACTGAACTCTCCAACAATTATAAAAGAGCACAGAAGACCATTGCCGATATTTTAGACGTAAAAGTAGAAATCAAAACCTCCGGCAACGGAAAAAAAGGTAAAATTCTTCTGGACTTCAAAAATGAAGAAGAACTGGAATATATTTTATCCCATATTAAATAAATGAAGAAATTATTTTTCACATTCTTTTTGGGCATTTTTGCTTTCGCTTATTCGCAGGTAGCTCCCAGCGACACAGTCCGTATAGGGCCTCTTCCGAAAGACAGTGTAGTTGTTACTAAAACTGTGAAACCCGCAAAAACAGTAAAATCAGAAGCTAAGATCATTGAAGATCTTGAAAATGCAAATGGGCCTACAAAGAAAACCATTAAGCTGAATCCTACAAGAGCCGGGCTGTATTCTGCAGTTCTTCCGGGATTAGGACAGTATTATAATAAAAAATACATCAAAATCCCTATTGTCTGGGGAGCCGTAGGAGCCGGAATCGGATATACAATCTGGAGTAATAACCAGTACAAAAAGTACAGAGAATATTATGTGGCAAAACTTAACGGAACACCTAATGAATTTGTAGACAGTCATCCTTGGCTGGATAAAAAAGCTTTCGGAAACGCCCAGGACAGATACAAAAGACAAAGAGATTACGCTATAGCCATTACAGGTCTTATCTACATCCTGAACATTGTAGATGCCGTGGTGGATGCGCATCTTTACGAGAGCCGCCATGATCCTGATCTGAGCTTCAATCCTACGGTGATTCAGGATCAGTATGGATTTTCAAACCCGAAAACAGGCTTAAGTTTAAGCTATAGATTTTAAATTTAAATTTTAAATAAAGCTCATCAGGACTGTATAAAGTTCCTTGAGACCATAATAAAATAAGATATCACATGAGAATAGCATTAGTTGGATACGGTAAAATGGGGAAGATCATTGATGAGATTGCACAGAAGAGAGGTCATGAAATAGTGGCCCGCCTTAAAGAAACTCCAACAGCTGAAAATCTTAATAATCCTGACGTTGCCATCGAATTTTCATTGCCGGAAGCAGCTTATGAGAACATCAAAGCCTGTCTTGAAAATAAAGTACCCGTGATCTGCGGTACTACAGGCTGGCTGGAGAAAAAAGAAGAAATTGAAAAAATTGCTGTAGACAACGATAGTGCATTCTTATACGGTTCTAATTTTAGCTTGGGTGTGAATTTATTTTTTGCCCTCAACGAAAAAGTAGCCGATATCATGAAAAATGTGGATGAATACTCCTGCCAGCTGGAAGAAATTCACCATGTCCACAAAAAAGATGCTCCCAGCGGAACCGCAATTTCCATTGCTGAAGGAATTATCAAAAATAATCCTAAATTTAATGCCTGGAAACTGGAAGAAACCCAAGGACAAGAACTGGGAATCTTTGCCATCCGTGAAGATGAGGTTCCCGGTACCCATAGCGTTTATTATAAAAGTGAAGTTGACGAAATTGAAATAAAACATACAGCCTTCAACAGAAACGGGTTCGCACTCGGAGCTGTAGTCGCTGCAGAATGGATTAAAGACAAAAAAGGAAACTTCACCATGAAAGACGTTTTAGGACTTTAATTTGTAACAAATTCTTTAAATTGCATACCAATAAAAAAATGATGAATAGTAAATTAAAAATAGCAGAACGCTGTAATCATTTATTACTCATCATTTATCATTTATATACTTAGAATAGGCACAAAAAAACTATGAATTATTTTTTAACTTATACAGTATACGTTCTCATTTTGTCTGTACTGATGGGGATTTCCACTTGGAAACTGTTCAAAAAAATGGGGTATAGCCCATTATTGGCATTTATACCTTTCTATAATTACTTCATTATATTAAAAGAAACAAAACACCCGAAATGGTGGGCTATCCTGTCCTATCTTCCGATAGTGGGACCTATTATGATGTCTGTTTTCCATATTTATTTAATGAAAAAATTTGGGAAAACCCTTTTTCAGCATCAATTGCTTACAGTGATCCTGCCATTTATCTATATGGCAACGGTAAACTATTCTAAAGATATAGAAATAGAAGATGAAAATGCCAACGATCTGTTCATGACAGACGAAGATAAAAATGCAAAAAAGAAAGATACTTTCCTAGGATCTATTACTTTTGCAGTGGTTTTTGCAACCATTATTCACGTTTTTGTAACCCAGCCGTTCGGAATTCCTACAGGATCTATGGAAAGAACACTTCTGGTAGGTGATTTCCTTTTCGTGAACAAATGGAGCTATGGATACAGAATGCCAATGCGTCCTGTAGCGATACCATTCCTTCAGGGGACCATTATGGATACAGGACAGAAAGGAAATCCAAAAGATGACCCTAAATCTTATGTTGATGGCATAAAGTTACCTTATACAAGAATTTTCCAGTTCAGTAAGCCTCAGAAAAATGATGTAGTTGTTTTCAACTATCCACGTGATTCTGTACATACAGCGATCGACAGAAAAGATCCATATGTTAAAAGATGTGTGGCTGTTGCCGGTGATACCTTTGAAATGAGGGCCGGAAGACTTTTCGTTAACGGAAAACCGGAAACGGTTTTAGGAGATCAGGAAGTACAGCACAGATATATTGTAAATACCGGAAGCCAGCTTGATATCCCTGCATTATATAACGCCTATGGATTTTTACCTGTACAGGAAATTCAAGGAGAAAAAGGATATATTTACGCTTTCCAGGGACTGACAGATAAAACGGCTCAGGAAATCAAACAGCTTCCACAGGTCATTGATATGAAAGAGGACGTTACAGCAAAAGGAGAAGCTGCAGTATACTACAGAGACGAAGCAAAAACAAAAATAGATACCACACAGTCCATCTTCCCGATTAACAAACCATGGAATCAGGATTGGTACGGACCTTTAAAAATTCCTAAAAAAGGAGATGTGGTGACACTTAACCAGGAAACTCTGCCTGAGTACAGATGGATTATTTCTGAATATGAACATAACAGTCTGGAAAATAAGAATGGGAAGATTTTTATTAATGGTAAAGAAGCGACCCAATACACTATTAAACAGGATTATTATATGATGGTGGGAGATAACAGAGATGCGTCACTCGATGCAAGATTCTTTGGTTTTGTTCCTGAAGAAAATATTGTGGGAAAACCTATGTTTACCTGGATGAGCCTTCAGGGTGCTTTTTCAGACAGCAGCTCTTCTTATCAGGCTCCATTTAAGATTCGTTGGGATAGAATGTTCAAAGCAACAAACACTGGTGAAGCCAACAAAACATCTTACTGGTGGGTTGCTGCAATGATTCTTATTCTTTTCTTTGGATGGGAGTATTTCATGAAACTATTCGGAAAGAAAAAAACGGAAGACGAAGTATAATTTAAACTAAAACTTAAAAATAAAATGAAGTATTTGAAAAAATGCTTCATTTTTGCATCATGAATATGACGAATGTATTATTGCCGGTATTTTATATGCCACCGATTTCATGGTTTTCAGTGTTTTTAAATCCTGAGAACAAGATTATATTTGAACAGTTTGAAAATTTTCCTAAACAGACCTATAGAAACAGAACCAATATCTATGGGGCAAACGGAAAGCTCTCTCTAATAATTCCTATCAATCATAACGGAAAAAGAGAATTTAAAGATATTGAAATCTCTTACAGGGAAGACTGGAGAAATCTGCATTGGAAATCCATTAAGACAGCCTACCAAAGTTCTCCTTATTTTGAATATTATGAAGATAAATTCAGGAAAATATATGAACTGAAAGAGAAATACCTCATCGATTTCAACCTTAAAGGATTAGAAGTCATACAGCAGATTCTTAAAACAGAAAAGGCACAGTCTTTGAATGAAGAATATATCAAAAATCCTGAAAGCATTAATTTTAGAGAGAAATTTTCGGCTAAACATCCTTCAGAATTTCAAATGGACGAATATTATCAGACCTTCTCTGATAAGCTGGGATTTTTGGAAGATTTATCAGTTCTGGATCTTATTTGTAACAAAGGCCCTGAATCTCTGACTTATATAAAAAATATTAAACAATTATAATAACATGAAATCGCCGCTAACAAAATTCTATGAAAATAAAACAATGAAAATGGCGATTGCATATGACTTAAGAAAAAATAATTATCAACATATGAAAAAGGTATTATTAGCTGCTGTTTTTCTGGCAGGCTTTAGTTTCTCATATGCTCAGGAAGCACAGGCTAAGAGCATTGACCCGAAAGAGGATAAAGATCTGATGACTTGGTATCATAAAGATTTTTCTGCAACAAAAGTATATGGAGTAAATACGGCAAACGCATATAAATATTTAGAATCCAAAGGTCTTAAGCCTAAAACTGTTGTTGTAGGAGTTTTAGACAGTGGTGTTCAGGTTGACCATCCGGGCCTTGTAAAAAATGTATGGTCTAATCCTAATGAAGTTCCCGGAAACGGAAAAGATGATGACGGAAACGGATATATTGATGACATACACGGCTGGAATTTTATAGGTGGCAAAAATGGTGACATCGATATAGACAATATGGAAGTAACAAGAGTTGTTGCTAAATATAAACCTGTTTTCGAAAGTGATGATTCTGCAAAAAACAAAGCGAACCAGGCAAAAATGCCCGAAGAGTTTGCTATGTATATGAAGTCTAAAGAGCTGTTCAGCAAAAAAAGCATAGAAGCAAAACAAAACCTGCAGACCTATACTATGATCAACAGTATTATTCCAAACATGGTAAAATTGTTGGGAGGTAAGCCTGTTACTGCAGAAACTTTACAGGGAATTAAACCTCCTACCGATCAGAAAGATGCTATTGCTCTTAATGTTTTAGGTCAGGTTTCTCAAAGCCCTGAATTCAAAGGAAAATCTTCTGCAGAGTTCGAAAAACTAATGAAAGAGCAGATGAAGGAAGCTATCGATCATTTTACTCCACAATCGAAACAATATGATCTGAGCTATGACCCAAGAAAAGAAATCGTTGGAGATAATTACGACGATTATTCTGAGAAAAACTATGGGAATAATGACTATGAGGGACCAGATGCGGAACACGGAACACACGTGGCGGGAATTATTGCCGGCCTTCCTCAAGGAAAAGAAATACAGTATGGTGTAGCCTCCAAAGTAGCTAAGATCATGTCTGTAAGAACCGTTCCAAACGGAGACGAAAGAGATAAAGACGTTGCAAACGCTATCAGATATGCAGTAGATAACGGAGCAAAAGTGTTAAACATGAGTTTCGGAAAACCGGTGTCTCCAGGTAAAAATGTTGTGTGGGATGCCTTCAAATATGCTGAAGATAAGGGTGTTCTTTTAGTAAAAGCAGCGGGTAATGAAAACGAAGATGTAGCCGAACACCTTGCTTTCCCTACCAATTTTAAAAATGTTGCAGATGAAAAACCGTTTGTGAACAACGTGCTGGTTGTGGGAGCAAGTACCAACAGAAATAACGAACTTAGAGCAGATTTCTCTAACTACAATAAGAAAATGGTAAATGTTTTTGCACCGGGTGAAGAAATTTATTCTACAGTTCCTAAAAACGAATACAAATATCTTCAGGGAACCTCTATGGCATCCCCGGTAGTAGCCGGAGCTGCAGCAGTATTACTTGCCTATATGCCTAATCTGAAGCCATACCAGATAATTGAAGCATTGGTAAAAAGCAGTAATCCTAATGCGGATAACAAATTTCCTGAATATTCTCAGGCCGGAGGTGTTATAGATCTTCAAAAGGCCGCAGAATATGCCTATACCAATTTCTACAACGGAAAATCTTCAAGCAGCAATAAGCCTACGAAATCCGTAAAAAAGGCTGTTAAAAAATAGTATATCTTCCTGTATATAAGGAGAAAACATTTAAAGTCCGAAAATTTCGGACTTTTTTTATTTTTATCTTTCAATTTGGCACGGTTTTTTGTAACTTTATAAATAACAAAATAATAAACAACAAAATGAAAAAGTTACTACTTGCAGGGATGATTGGAACATCACTTTTTGCAGTGTCTTGTTCCTCAGTGAAAAAAGCAGAAACATCACAAAACCAGAGAGTCGAATACTTAAAATTAAAAGGCGACTGGCAGATTGTTAGCGTGGACTATGAAAAAGGGTTTAAAATCAAGCCTTTTGACGAAGGTGCAGATGCCCAGTGTTTTGTAGGAAGTCATTGGAGATTAATTCCCAATAACTACACCGGTGCCTATACTTTAAACGGAGGTGGAGCTTGTCCAAGCCTTACACGTCCAATTAAATTTGAAGTAAAAGACGGCAATACTTTCTTGTTTAAAAAAATCGCTGAGGGAACTAAAGCTAAAGAAAATACTGTAGGATACTCTTTAACGATTACTAACCAGTCTACAGATCAGTTTTCACTTGTACAAAGCGTTCCGTTTGATGGAAGCACAGTACAGGTTGTTTACAACTTCCAGAGAACAGGAATGAAATAATTATCAATATAAAAGATTAAAAAAATGAAATTTAATAAAACATATATAGGAGCTCTTTTCTTATCATCAGCATTATTGCTAACAAGCTGTGAAGCTGTTCAGAATTCTAATCATCAGCAGAGAGGTACAGCAGTAGGTGCTGCTTCAGGAGCTGTGATCGGAGGTATTCTGGGAAATAATGTGGGAAGTGGTAAAAACTCGGCATTAGGAGCAGTATTAGGAGGTATTATCGGTGGTGTTGCTGGTAACGTAATCGGTAATAAAATGGATAAGCAGGCTAAGCAGATTAAGGAAACTTTACCTGGAGCTGAAGTAGAAAGAGTAGGTGACGGTATTAAAATTACCATGAACGAAAGCATTGTTAACTTTGCTTTTGACTCTTCAAATTTAACTTCTATTGCTCAGGCCAACCTTGATAAGCTAGCTACAGTTCTTGTAGATAATCCAGATACTAATATCAATATCTACGGTCACACAGACAGCAAAGGTGCAGATGCTTATAACCTTTCTCTTTCTCAAAGAAGAGCAGACGCTGTAAAAGCTTATTTGTCAGGAAAAGGAATTGCTTCCAGCAGAATGTTTACAAAAGGTGAAGGAGAGTCTATGCCGGTAGCTACCAACGATACAGACGAAGGAAGAGCTAAAAACAGAAGAGTGGAGTTTGCCATTACAGCTAACGAGAAAATGATTAATGATGCCAAGCAAGGGCAGTAATTAATTTAATTATATAAATATTTTCGTAAAAGACCGCCTCGGCGGTTTTTTTTGTATTTTTATGGTGTAAATTTTGAAATCACTATTTTTGTAACCGAAATAGCATAAATGAAGAAATACTTTAAACTTCTCCGTGTAGAACAATGGGTGAAAAACCTGTTTGTTTTCGTCCCTCTGTTTTTTTCCGGAAATATTACCAATTTAGACCTACTTAATAAAAGTATTTTTGCATTTATTATTTTTTCCCTTGCAGCAAGTGTTGTCTATATTCTGAATGACTATAATGATATTGAGGCAGACAGAAAGCATCCTGAGAAAAGAAGGCGGCCTCTGGCAAGCGGAGCTGTTTCTAAAGCCAAAGCTTTGGCAATCCTTGCAGCCCTTATGATCGTTGATATTGCTCTTGTGTTTCTTGCAAGGTTTTACTTCCACGAACCCCTATGGAAATTCGCTATAATCATTGGACTTTATATTGCAGTCAATCTTGCCTATACCTTTAAACTTAAGCATGTTCCGATCATTGATATTTTTATTATCGCTTTAGGCTTTGTGCTGAGGGTTTTAGCTGGCGGTTATATTACAGAAATAGGTATTTCCCAGTGGGCGATCTTACTAACTTTTGTCTTGGCATTGGTTTTAGCGATTGGAAAAAGAAGAGGAGAACTTATTAATGCTCAGGTTTCCGGAAAAACAAGGAAAGCACTGGACGGGTATAATGTACAGTTTGCAGATATTGCGCTGTCCATCTCAGTTACATTAGCCATTGTCTGCTATCTCATGTTTACCCTTTCGCCTGAAGTTCAGGCACGGTTTCATGAGAGAGTTTTTTATACTGTCATATTTGTAGTCTTTGCTTTTTTAAGATATCTTCAACAGACATTAGTATATAACAGAACAGAATCTCCTACGAAAATTGTGTACAGAGACCGATATATCCAGATCACTTTAATACTTTGGGTAGCGGCATTCTTAATCCAGATTTATTTTAAAAAATGAAGCCGAATTTCATACAGAAAGTTACAAACTGGGGCAATTTCCCGGTAGTAGAAAAAGAAATGAGATCTGAGGACAGCTTCAAAAAGATAAAAGAATTTGTACTCAATCATAACGAAATTATTGCAAGAGGAAACGGAAGATGCTATGGTGATGCATCTTTGGGAGAAACCATATTTTCTACCAAAAAATTAAATAAATTTATCAGTTTCGACCGTCTTAACGGTATTATAGAATGTGAATCCGGAGTATTGCTGTCAGATGTGCTTGAAATTTCGGTGCCGCAGGGATATTTTCTTTATGTAACTCCTGGCACGAAATTTATTTCAGTGGGAGGAGCTATTGCCTCCGATGTTCATGGTAAAAACCATCATGCGGAAGGCTGTTTTTCAGAATATGTCACCGAATTTAAGCTGATGACGGAAAACGGAAACATCATTACGTGTTCCAGAGAGGAAAACCCAGATAAATTTTGGGCTACTATTGGAGGGATGGGACTTACCGGGATTATTCTTACCGTAAAATTCAAACTTAAAAATATAGAATCTGCCTATATCCGTCAGGAAAGCATAAAAGCAGAGAATCTGGACGAAATCTTCAGACTCTTTGAAGAAAGCGAAAACTGGACGTATACAGTTGCATGGATCGACTGTCTTCAGAAAGGTAAAAATTTAGGAAGAAGCATTTTAATGAGAGGCGAGCACGCTTTTCAGCACGAGCTTCCACAAAATATGGCGAAACAGCCACTAAGACTTAAGAAAAAATTACAGCCCACAGTTCCTTTTTATTTTCCGGGCTTTGTGCTGAATGCATTAACCGTGAAGATCTTCAATCTCCTGTATTACAAAAAACAGGCAAAAAAAGAAGTTAAATCATTCGTTGATTATGAAACATTTTTTTATCCTCTGGATGCTATCAACGATTGGAATAAGATCTACGGAAAAGCCGGCTTCATCCAGTACCAGATGGTGATTCCGAAAGAAACAGGTAAAGAAGGAATGAAAAAGATCCTCGAAACTATTGCAGCAAGTGGGAATGGTTCGTTTCTGGCTGTCTTGAAACTTTTCGGGAAAAACAATCCGGAGGCTTATAATTCATTTCCGTTTGAAGGCTATACGCTGGCCCTTGATTTTAAGGTCAATTCAAAGCTGGAAAAACTTGTTGAGAAATTAGATAATATTGTGCAGCAGTTCGGAGGAAGGATTTATCTTACGAAAGACAGCATGAGCAGATCTTCACTCACGAATTATCTTAAAAACATTCAAAGTTCAAAATTTGTGTCATTACAGCACAAACGAATCATAAACAACAATTCATAATGATAGTTCTGGGAAGTACATCTGAGGTGGCACAGGCTTTTGTTGAAAAGGCCCTGCAGGAAGGGGAGAAATTTGAAAAAATATATCTTTTCACTTCAAACAAAGAAACTACTGAAAGATTCGCGAGGCATATTGATGTAAAGTTTCTGCAGCAGTCCGAAGTAATTGAAATTGATCTGATGAAAGAGATTGATTATAATACATTTGATCATGTCAGTTCAAATGTATTATTTTGTGCTGCAGGATATTTAGGAGATGGGACCGAAGAAGGTCTTTATGATAACAGGAATACAGAAAGGATCATTAACATTAATTATTCAAAGCTGGTTCCCGTTATGAACTACTTTGCACAGAAATTTGAAAGCAGAAGATCAGGAACCATCATCGGGCTGTCATCAGTGGCAGGAGACCGTGGGAGGCAGAGTAATTTCATCTATGGAAGTGCAAAAGCGGCTTTTACAGCGTATCTTAGTGGGCTCCGTAACTATCTTTTTGAGAAAAAAGTACATGTTCTTACCATAAAACCTGGATTTATGGCTACAAAAATGACCGAAGGACTACCTTTGAATCCGAAACTGACCGCAACACCAAAACAGGCTGCAGACTGCATTTACAATGCGTTTAAAAAGCAGAAGAATGTGGCATATGTTTTGCCGATATGGAGTATTATAATGATGATTATCAGGAATATACCTGAATTTATATTTAAAAAATTAAAGCTTTAGTAAAAATGAAAAAATTGTATTGTTTTGATTTTGACGGAACCCTGACGTATAAGGATACCATGTTCATGTATCTTAAATTCTATGATTCTACAAAATTCAGGATGCAATTTTTAAGACACATTCCTCTTTTCATCCTCTTGAAACTGAAGCTTGCCGAGACCGAAAAAGTAAAGAAAAGCTTTATAGGATCTATTCTGAAAGGACAGACACAGGAAAAGATTGAGATGAAGTCCAAACAGTTTTTTGAACAGCATTATCCAAAGATTGTGAGAGAAAATGCTCTTGACTTTATAAAAAATATCGATAGGGATAATACACAGAGTTTATTGGTAACTGCTTCTCTGGATATATGGGTAAAACCTTTTGCTGAAGAACTGAAAATGGAGCTTGTATCCACCCGTGCAGAGTTTAAAAATGGTATTTTTACGGGAAATTTCATTGGCAAAAACTGCAATGGAAAGGAAAAACTTCTAAGAATAAAAGCTGAGATAAGCGACTCTAAATACGATAAAATTATCGCTTTCGGAGATACTTCCGGGGATCGGCAGATGCTGAAATGGGCAAATGAAGGTCATTACCAATTTTTTCACTAATTTTGGATGATAAAAAATGTAAAAATGAAAGGACTGCTTATTTTATGTACTGCAATCATTATGAGCTGTGCAGCTACGCCGTCTCAAAAACCATCAGGAATGCAGAAAAGTACTGAACTGCTTGTTTCCGAGGCACAAGGCGGCACGGACAAGGCCGGATTTAAGATCATTAAGGATGAACAGGAATTCCGTAATGTTATCAAAGGAAGTTTCGGCCTTGTTGAGTTGGGCAAAGAACCATCCATAAACTATCCGAAATTTCCAAAAAACAAAAAAGTGGTTCTGTATAATATGGGTAGCTTCAGATCGGGAAGCCATACGATTGGTACGATTAAAAGTACCACTGTGAAAAACAATATCCTTTATGTGGAGGTTCCCGAAACACCATCAGGCGGAATGGAAATTCAGATGCTTTCAAACCCTTGGTTTATTTTTGCTGTTCCTTCAGATTATCAGTTTACCTCAGTAGAATTAAAATATTCAAAATAAAAATGAACAAAATATATTTAGATAACGCGGCAACAACTCCTCTTTCAGAAGAAGTCATAGATGCCATGGTTAGCACCATGAAAATGAATTTCGGAAATCCTTCTTCTACCCATAGTTTTGGCCAGGAAGCAAAGATCCTTATTGAAAATGTGAGAAGGCAAGTTGCGGATTATCTTCATGTAACTCCTGCAGAGATCATCTTTACTTCTTGCGGAACAGAATCAAACAATATGATCATCAAATCCAGCGTCGAGCACCTTGGAGTGGAAAGGATCATCAGTACTCCGCTGGAACACAAATGTGTTTCTGAGACTATTCTGGATATGAAAAGCAGAAAGGGAGTAGAGGTAAACTATATCCGTCCTAACGAAAAAGGGGATATCGACCTTAATAAACTGGAAGAGCTGTTAAAAGCTTCGGATAAAAAGACCCTGGTAAGCTTAATGCACGCCAACAACGAAATAGGAAATATTGCAGATATCAAAAAGATCGCTGAGCTCTGCAAAGCCAATAATGCGCTTTTCCACTCAGATACGGTACAGACAATGGCGCATATGAATCTGGACTTTTCAGATATCATGGTGGATTTTGCTTCATGCAGTGCCCACAAATTCCATGGACCGAAAGGAGTAGGTTTTGCTTTTATCAGGAAAGCGACCGGAATGCGGGGAATTATTACAGGAGGACCTCAGGAAAGAAGCTTAAGAGCCGGAACAGAGAATGTAAGCGGTATTGTAGGCCTTGGCAAAGCCTTGGAGCTTTCTTTGAAGCATATGGAAGAATATACCAATCATATGCAGGAGATTAAAGATTATGCAATAGAAAGGCTTTCTGCTGTAATTCCGGGGATTAAATTCAATGGAAGAAGCGCAGAGAAGGAAAATAGTCTTTACACGGTTTTAAGTGCTTTACTTCCATATAAAAACCCTTTAATTGGACTTCAGCTCGATATGAAAGGAATTGCTATTTCTCAGGGCAGTGCCTGCTCTTCGGGAGCATCAAAGCCTTCTATGGTCATGATGATGGTCCTTACTGAAGATGAGATGGATCATTGTACGCCATTACGTATTTCATTCAGCCATATGACGACAAAAGCAGAGATAGATGCGCTGGTAGAAGCTTTGAAAGATATTTCAAAAGACTTTGCTATAGAAAAAACAAATGTTGAGCATAGATAGTCTTATTGCTTAAAAAGCGTAATTTTGAATATCCAATTAAGGATAGAAATAGAAATATAATATTAATTTAAATAAAAGAAACAAAATGGCTTTAGAAATTACGGACAGCTCATTTCAGGACACAGTTTTAAAATCAGATAAGCCGGTATTGGTAGACTTCTGGGCTGTATGGTGTGGACCATGCAGAACTTTAGGACCAATCATCGAAGAAGTAGCATCAGATTTTGAAGGAAAAGCAGTGGTAGGAAAAGTTGATGTAGACAACAACCAGGAAATTTCAATGCAGTATGGCATCAGAAATATCCCTACAGTTCTGATTTTTAAGAACGGTGAAGTGGTTGATAAATTAGTAGGTGTGACTCCAAAAGAAGTAATCGCTGAAAAATTAAGCGCACACTTGTAAAAAAATAACTTTGATAATGAATGCCTTCCGTTTTCGGGAGGCTTTTTTTTAACAAATAATTTGCAGGGAATGAAAAAAGGTGTAATTTTGCAATCACAAAAAAGAAACAACGTTCTTTACAACAACAGAAAATGATCCGGTAGTTCAGCTGGTTAGAATGCCGCCCTGTCACGGCGGAGGTCGCGGGTTCGAGTCCCGTCCGGATCGCAAAAGTTTTATAATTTACTTTAAAAAAATTAGATCCGGTAGTTCAGCTGGTTAGAATGCCGCCCTGTCACGGCGGAGGTCGCGGGTTCGAGTCCCGTCCGGATCGCAGAAGTTTTGTCAATTTCTTTAAAAAAATTGATCCGGTAGTTCAGCTGGTTAGAATGCCGCCCTGTCACGGCGGAGGTCGCGGGTTCGAGTCCCGTCCGGATCGCAAGATCTTTTAAAATCCCTTCAATTATTTGAAGGGATTTTTTCTTGTATGAATTTTATTGGTATAAGAAAAACTATTTTACGAAACAATATACTCTACAATAGCTTCACAGTGTATTTTCGTAGTATCAAAAACAGGAATTGCAAAATCATCCTGGCTGATCAGCAGCGGGATTTCCGTGCAGCCGAGAATAATACATTCTGCACCACAGCTGATAAGGTCTTCTACAATGGAAATATAATTGGTCTTGGTTTCAGGATTAATAAATCCTACTCCCAGTTCTTCCTTGACAGTATGCTGAATATAATCTCTTGTTTCCTGGTTTTCCGGGATCAGTACTTCAAGTCCGTATTCCTGAAGTTTATTTTTGTAAAAATCCATTTCCATGGTAAATTTTGTTCCCAACAGTCCGACCTTTGTAAATCCGGCTTTACGTATTGCTTTTGCCGTTTCTGTCCCAATATGGAGAATGGGCAGTTGTACGGTATCCTGAAGCTCGTCTGCAAATAAGTGGGCTGTATTTGCACATAGAACAATGCTGTCTGCTCCGGTGTTTTTAAGATGTTCACAGGCTTTCCGTAATAATTCAAAGGAATTGGTCCATCCTTTTGCCTGAATGTCTCCGAAATTTAAGGAATATATCATACATTCGGCAGCATTCAGCCCTCCCAGTCTGGCATTGACTCCTTCATTGATGAATTTATAATAGTCCAACGTAGATACCCAGCTAATTCCGCCTACCAAGCCTATTTTTTTCATAAGATTCTGTTGTTTGTAATTGAAAACAAATCTAGATAAAAGTTTTCAATGTATCCCGCATATCGGTTGGATATTAATGACTTTAAGAATGGGTACAGACATTGAAAAATTTATTTTTTATCCCTATTTTTGTTAGATAACCCATCAAGCTCAAAATATGATTATAGAGAATAGCAATCGACAGGATATTGAAGAGATTTTCAGGCTATATCGTTTGGCAACTGATTTCCAAAGAACAAAAAATATTGTTCTGTGGCCGGAATTTGAAAGAAGTCTGATAGAAACTGAAATTGATGAAAAAAGACAATGGAAGATTGTAATAAATAATGAAATAGCCTGTATTTGGGCAGTTGCTTTCAGTGACCCGCAGATTTGGGCAGAAAAAAATGCTGATCCGGCTATGTATATTCATCGTATTGCTACCAATCCGGAATTTAGAGGCCGGAATATGGTTTCTGAAATTGTGAGCTGGGCAAAAAAATATTCGAAAGAGCATAATAAACAGTTCATAAGGATGGATACGGTTGGAGAGAATACTCCTCTGATCAATCATTATAAAAAATGCGGATTTGCTTTTCTTGGATTGGTACAACTTAAAGATACTGATGGCCTTCCCGGGCATTATCATAACGCTGAACTCAGTTTGTTTGAAATTGATTTATCAGGCACAAATTAACATATTCCATGTCGCAAAGAAAATGTATTTAAAGATATTACCCTGATAGTGTCCGTAAATTTCATAATAACGAATATGAGATCCTCCAAAAAATATATAGAAACAACGCTTTATTCTTAAATCAAAGATGAAAACCAACCGGATACAGATTATTTTCTGAGTGTAACCGTCAAAAATATAATCGCTGAAGCTCTTATTTATGCTAAAACCAATAAGCTATTGTAAATAATATACTTTAATACCGTTTTTTTACGGTATTTTTTATAATGTCTTTTGGGATTCAAATTAAGGTCTGATATTTGCAATGGGTAACCCAACTAAATGACCTGTTTTATTTATGAAAAACATATCTGTGAAAAAATCATTTTTATATGCTCTTTTTTGTGCTGCAATGCTGATTTCTTGTAAGAAAGAAATTGAAAAAATAAGCGATACTTTTAAAGATACGGTTTCTTCGTCAGAAACTTCTGCTGTAGAAAAAGATTCCATTAAGAAAGATTCTGTTGTAAAAAAAGAATCTGTACCGCCGGCAATGCAGGAAAACGGTTTTTATAATGCCCTTGTACTTCCCAAAGATAAAAAACTAAGAGATTCCATTTATGCAGAATTCAGTAAAAAATACAGTGAGAAGGAGCGTTATGCGATTCTTGCATTAAACAGACTTGATTCTAAAAATAGATGGAATGCCGATACGTTGGTCGTTCCTGCAAAAATAGACACGACACTTATGGAATATTCACCTTTTCCAATGCAGCTTGATATACTGAGCGGGGTGAAAAAATTCGTCATCTTTTCCTATCCAATACAGGCTTACGGTGTTTATTCCAATGGTAGCCTTGTCAAATGGGGCCCAACAAGTATGGGAAAAAAAGCTGCGCAGACAACACGTGGACTTACTTTTGCCAACTGGAAAAAGAAACTTTCGATTTCAACGGTAAGCAGTGAGTGGAAGCTTCCTTATAATTTTAATATTCACAATGTCGGAGGTATTGGATGGCACCAGTATGATCTTCCCGGTTATCCGGCATCGCATTCATGCTTACGTTTATTGATGAAAGATGCCCAGTGGCTGTATTCTTATGCAGATACCTGGATTCTGAATCCCGGAGGTGCCACAACCAAAGCAAAAGGAACACCTGTAATGGTATTCGGAGATTACAAATGGGGTGGCAGAAAGCCGTGGAGAAAGCTTCTGGATGATCCCAATGCCAATAATATTTCAGTGGAAGAAATGACTAAGCTATTGGAGCCTCATATTGATAAAATGATCAAGGAACAGGACAACAGAGAAAAAGTATCAGATTCCATTAAAACAGCTAAAGCTATGGCAGCTCCAATCCAGGAAGAAAAACCTGCAGAAGTTCCTGCTAACTGATTTTCTTTTCAAACTGTGAAGTAGATTCTTCCGCAAACCTTCTAAGCTTAAGCATTTCTTCTTTGCCTTTGTATTGCCCGAATCTGGCAGCTGCATAGGTAAGAAAGATGCAGAACAACATAACAAATGAAGCGCTCAGGGCCCACGGGAACTCAGCGCTTTTTATCTGATTCTCCACGTAATACATTGTAAAGAAAGTCATCCACAGGATAGAAAAGAAAAAATAGAGGAACATAAAGAAAGTCCATACAGCAGAGCTGGGGCCGAATACTCCTCGTATGACAGTTTCGTCATCTTCAATTTCTATCCGTAAAGACAGCCTGGGTTTCCAGTAATTGTCATATTCAGTTTCAACGCAGATCGTGGCCATTTCCTTGTTGATATTTCCGGAAAATTCATCCTTATGGTCGGCAAGATACTTTTTCAGATTTTCCGCATATTCTTCTTTGGTAAGATGCGTAAACATCTTGAATCTTGGACGGGTTCTTATTTTATCTATTGTGCTTTCTTCGGTTTTCATATTTTAATCTTGATAGGGTATTGGGTCTTCTAACACAAAGCTAAATGTCATTTCCTTATTTTTTCTCTGAATCACCATTGTGATATTTTTTCCTTCATCAGATTTCATCAGCTCCATAATCTTTTCCATGGTCATATCGGAAGTCCGGCTTCCGTTGATCGTGATTATACGGTCATCTTTTTTGAGCCCTGCTATAAATGCCGGTGAATCTTTTCTTACTCCAGCAACGGAAAAAATAGGTTTCAATGTAAACTTATACTGAAAATTATTGACCACGGAAATCTCACTGCTTGCTTCCGATATTTTTTTTGGTTCTATTTTTACCCGGTCTTCCTGCCATTCCAATCCGTCCTGCTTAAAATCCAGTCCGCTCATATTGAAATGAAAAGGCTCATCAAAATTCCTGTTTTTTCTAAGATACAATTTCTCACCTTTATAATCGAAAACGACAGAAAATCTACGCATTATTTCAGCCCCGACGGATCCCTTTCTATCCTTTACAAGATTAACATGCTGAATAGAATACTCGTCAGGCATTGCTGTGAGCGGTTTTTCAAATTTAAAATCTCCGAGATAGAAATTATGGATACGGCTTCTTTTACCGTAAATATCTCCATTGAAGCCACGGCCCAGATAATCATCAATGTTGGGTCTGTTGTACACAAAATCTTTAATAAGGGTAGGGAATAGCCAAATAGCATCACTGTTACCGAGATCTATCAGCAGTTTTGAGCTTTTCTTTTCCCTGGTCATTTCTATATCAGCATTAATGTAAGGTTTGTCCTTTTCCACACTCATAGGAAACTCATCAAACTTTCGGACTTTCTTTTTGAATGCATCTGTATCCTGATAGACCGTTATTTTTTTGGTTGTATAATCTATCAAAATAGGATTATTCTTAAAAAAATGATACCCGATTACTCCGTTCACAGGAATTCCTATATGAGGTGAAATATTGAATTCTTCATCGATGACAATATACAGAAGCATAGAAGAATTGATGATGTTATCACCTATTTTTGCAATATTACGATCAGATTTAAGACCGTCTATACTTACATTTCCTCCAAGCCCTGAAAATTTGATCTTTTCAATATTCTGCAGCCTGATCTCTTTATTGTCCAGGCTGAAAAGAATGGTTTCCGCAACTCCGGTATCAAGCATAAAGGTAAGCTCTGCACCATTAACATTGATGGGAATGAAGATAAGGTTATTGATAAGCTTAAAAGGAATAACCGCTTTTTTAACTTTAACCAGTTCAAAAGTATTCTGTGCACTTATAAAAATGCTTAAGAATAATGTCAGTAAAGAAAGCAGAAGTTTCATTTACTGAATTTACTGAAATTATCCTTACTATCTATAAAAAAACATTCCAAAAACAGGAATGTTTATATAAACTTCAAGGAAGAAGTAATATTAGTTGAAGAAAAATGAAATGGGTTGAGTTTTATTTTGAGAAAAAATCCATCAGGTCCATATAGTTCTTCTGATTCACACCATGTCCGCTCATATATTCTCTGAACGTAAAATAACAGCTCAGGTCATACAGAAGGTCTGCCGCTTTTCTTCCCCATTCCATTGGGATAACAGCATCATCTGTTCCGTGAGATACGAAGAAACGGAGTCTTTCCAGCCTCTTTTTGTCTTTTACGATGCCATCCAGAAGCTTTTCCTCAGGATAGCTGCTTAAACATGCCACATAATTGAAAAGATCAGGGTGCTTTAAAGCTAAAGCGTAACAAAGTATTCCGCCCTGGCTGAATCCGCACAAATGTACCTTACCTTCAATAAGTCCGTAATGATTCACAATTTTCAGAATATTTTCTAGCACTGCATTTAAAGATTCCTTGGCCTGGGAAATGTCAATGAAGTTTTCAGGATTGTTAAAATCAATATCAAACCAGGAATATCCTTCAAACTGGGTATCTCTGGGTGCCCTGAAGCTTACAATAAGCCAGTCGGCGGGAAGAGTTTCCCTGAAACTGAAAAGATCCTGCTCATTGCTGCCATAGCCATGAAGCATGAAAAGGACGGTAGTATTTGAGGTGATATGTTCCGGTTCTCTTACTATATAATCTAAATTCATACAGCAAATATAATTAATAAATCATATTGTAAATCTAAAATACAAACCTGGTTTTTATACTTAATAATTTAGGGAAGCACACACTCAAATATAGGCTGCTGCTGTAATTGTGCTTTTTTATTGATTTGATATTATTTAGAAAACTTTATTGGAAATTTTTCATAAAAGTTATTTTTATATTAATAAAAAACTTATATTTGAAACATTAAAAATCTATTTGGAGAAATGAAGCAATTTTACAAATCAAAAAGTTTACTTAGACTTTCTTTTTTATTCGTTTTATTATTTTCGGTAATTACTGTGGTGAATTCTTGTAAAAAGGATAACGACGAAGAAGAATTCGCAGATCATGTTGTTCAGTTTGAAGTGAAAACAACTACCGGAGGAGTTATCAGAGCTATCGTAACACAGGTAGGAACATCTAAAACTGATATTTTCGATCCTGTAGGAACTGTCTGGACAAGTGGCGAATTTTTTGTGAATTCCAGCCAGGCACAGTTAAACCTTGATGCGAAAGCCGATCTTCCGGATGCCGATTCAGAATTGGTCATTAATCTTTGGATAGACGGCGAGATCGTAAGAACCGATAAGAAAAAAGGAGCAGGGCCTATGGTAGCTTCTATTGATTACAGCTTCTTAGAATTATAGAATAACTTACTTATATATAAAAAAACCGCTTTTATAAAAGCGGTTTTTTATTTACTGTTTTCAATCATATTGTGTTGGATAGCCCGGTTGATCAGTTCGGTGGAATTTTTTACCTGGAACTTCTGTAACAAATTTTTACGGTGGGTATCTACGGTAAGCGGGCTCAGAAAAAGCTCATCTGCAATAATAATACTGGTTTTACCTTCAGCTACCATCTGTAGAATCTGTTTTTCCCTTTTTGTCAGTCTTGGCACCTGTAAATCGCTTTGAGAAGGTTTGCTGATAATTTGCTTAGTCTCATTGCAGAAAACAATATTTCCGGAATAGGCACCCTGAATGCATACCACCAATTCATCTATAGAAGTGTTTTTAAGAATATAACCGCTGGCACCGTTTTGTATAGACTGCATGATAATACTTCTTTCAGAGCGGTTACTGAACATAATTACTGAAGTATCCGGTGATATTTTTTTTATTTCCCGGCAAAGCTCTGTGCCATTGGCATCAGGTAGGGTGATATCCAGAAGAATAATATCCACTTTATGGTTCATGATAAAATGAATGATCTCCGAGCCCGAAGTAAAACTTTCGGAAACAGTGAACCCAAGCTGGCTGTTGAGCATCATTTTTAACCCTTCTATAACAATGGGATGGTCGTCTACAATGACAATATTTATTTTTCTATTCTCCATCTGTGTTAAGTTCAATATTAATCGTTGTCCCCTGGTTGTCAGAACTTACTTCCATTTTACCTTTCAGGTAATTCACTCGGTTTTTTAAATTTCTGAGCCCCATACTTTTCGTTGTCTGTTCAATTTTTTTATCAAACCCCTTTCCATTGTCTTCAATGGTAATCATAAAGCGTTCTGCGGACTGGGAGCACTGAAGGAGAATGCTGCTGGCCTCAGCGTGTTTCAGTGCATTTGCTAATAACTCCTGTACGATTCTGTAAATATTGAGCTGAATATTTAAAGGTAGATTTTTTTCAATATTAATGGCTTGAAAATCAATATCTAAATCCTTTCTGGAGTAAAATTCACATAGATCATTTAAAGCTGTTTCCAGGCCGAAATTAAGAAGAGATTCAGGCATCAAATTTCTTGCTATGTGGCGGAGTTCACCTACAGATTGGTCCAATTGCCCCAAAATCGTATAAAAGTCTTTATCTTTTTCAGGATGTAAATGGCTGGATGACCAGGTGGAAAAATTAATCTTAACGCCGGCAAGCATTCCGCCTAAGCCATCGTGGAGGTCTCTGGCAATACGCTCTCTTTCCCTTTCTTCACCATCAAGAATAGCTTTGGTAAGAGACAGTTCTTCCTTCTGTTTAATGTCGTTTATTTTTTGTTCAGAGATTTTTTTATTCTTTCTGAACAGGATAAAAAGGAAGATCAACAGACTTAACGCCAGCAATAAGATAAGGCTCAGTCCCCATAAATAGGAGTTCTTCTTATTCATTTCCAGATCTTTCTGATTCTTTTCAGCATTCAGGGTCGCTATTTTTCTTTCTTTTTCAGCAGTATTAAATTTTGCTTCAATTTTGTTAATCTCAAGTCTTACATTTTCACTGCTCAGGCTGTCATTGAGTTTAGAATATCTCTGCTCCCACATCAAAGCTTCTTTAGCATTTCCCATTTCTTCATTCAATGCTGAAAGTTGTTTATAGATGGTTTTTCTATTATTAAGATCAAGGGCGAGGGATTTTTCTGTTAAAATATCTTCCAGAACATTTTTAGCTTCCTCATATCTCTTTAGTTTCTTTAAAATGTCATACTTGTTAAAATAGAACATTTGTCCCTGAAGATTCTGATTAAACTTTTTGGTATAATAAAGTCCTTTTTCAATAATGGGTAATGCCTCTGAATTTTGCTGTTTCGTAATAAAATAAAGCGTTTTACCATAATAAAAAAACGAGTTGGATGACGATTCAGGATAAGGCATAATTAACTTTTCAGCTTTGTCCAGAAACTTTTTGGCTTCATTCCCTTTGGCCTGATAGCAGTAATTGCTTGCGGAATTCAGGTAGGTATAAAATAATTCGGCAGAACCCGGATAATCTTTTTCAAGAATTTCTAAAGCTTTATTATTGTAGTTACCAGCCTTTTCAAACTGGGCATTGTACGTGAGGATGATCGCAAGTTGGGTATACGCAAATCCTAAATTTCTGCTATTTCCATGTTTTTTAATCAATGGAATGCATTTTTCAACGATGGTCTTCACTAAAAAGGGGTAGCCTTCCTTATCTTTTTGGGTCACCCCATAGCTATACCAGGCTAAAGACTGATAGAAATCAGATTCCCTTGTTTTTAATTCTGATAATGCCTTAATGGCCTTTTGATAGGAACGGGCTGCCTTTTCTTTATTCCGGTCAAGATTGTATTGTCCTTCGTAGTAATCATATTTAGCTGTAAGAAAAACATCATTTTTAATGAATGCTTTCCCGTTTGTCAGGTATTTTTTACTTAAAAGAGAATCACTGTTTCTGTAATAATTTGATAAAAGAAAATATGCTGTTGCTTTTGAAGTATTTGCTGCCGTCTTTGTAATATTCTGTAAGCTGTCTAAATAAGATTTCTCATCAAGAGGGATAACCTGTGCCTGTAAAGTAAAAGACAATAATAAGCTTAATAGAATAAGTAATCTCTTCATTGGATCTGTATAATTTTTTTAAAACTGCTCAATTTAATTAAAAATTTCAGCAAATAAAATACCTGATTTTAGGTAGAAAAAATTACACCTTTTTTAGGATTGATAAAGTTTGGCGACTCTAATAGCTTTGCAGGTATCAAATCACTGATCATAGAATATTAAATAAATAATTAAAAATTTAAACAAAAGATTATGAAAAGAATGAAAATGAGCCAGCTGCTTAAAGGTACGTTTGTAGTATTGCTGACAACCATGTTGATTGGGTTTGCAACATCTTGTAGTAGCGACGATGACGATGACAACGGTCCGGCAAAAAGCAGCCATAAAGTTGTTTTTAAAGCTATAGCTTCTTCAGGAAGTGATATTGAAGTAGCAGTATATGGAATTGATGGCAATCCAACCACAGCTTCAAGTCTTAGCGGAACAACATGGACAAGTCCGGAGGTTACATCAGAAGCAGGAGCTTATAATGCCAATGTTGCTGTAAGTGCAATCGGAGCAGATGCTTCTTCTACGTTGAAGGTTCAGATCTGGGTAGATGGCGAGCTGAAAAAAGAAGGAGCTTCAAGCGGACAGTATTTATCGGCTTCTGCAAGTTATGTATTCTAAAACTAATAACTTTCATGAATAAAACCGGCGCTGAGATCACTCTCAGCGCCGGTCTTTTGTATTTTATAGATAGTGAATTAAATAACCTTCACAATAAAGTAGCTTTTTTTACCCTTTTGAAGCAGTAAAAATTTACTATCGATAAGATCACTTTCATTGGCGGTATAAGTATCGTTTACCTTTTCTTTGTTGACGGAAATTGCATTTCCTTTGATCTCCCTTTGAGCTTCACTTTTAGACTTTAAAAATCCTGATTTTTCAGAAAGAAGATCAACAATACTAATTCCCAGGACATCAGCTTTGGCAACTTCTTTTTGTGGTACACCGTCAAAAACCTCAAGGAAAGTTTCTTCATCCAGGCTTACCAGATCTTCAGCTGTAGAGCGCCCGAACAGAATTTCTGAAGCTTTTACTGCCTTTTCATATTCTTCTCTGCCGTGTACCCATACCGTTACTTCCTCAGCCAGTCTCTTTTGAAGTTTTCTTTCATGTGGAGCTGTTTTGTGCTCTTCAATTAAGGCTTCAATTTCTTCTTTTCCAATGAATGTGTAGAATTTAATGAATCTTTCAGCATCTTCATCGGTGGCATTCAGCCAGAACTGGTAGAATTTGTACGGGGATGTCTTCTTTTTATCCAGCCAGTAATTTTCTCCGCTTTCAGACTTTCCGAATTTAGAACCGTCGGCTTTAGTAATCAAAGGAACCGTTAATGCAAATGCTTCACCCTGGGCCTTTCTGCGGATCAGTTCAGTACCTGTAGTGATATTTCCCCACTGATCAGAACCTCCCATCTGAAGCTTTACATTATTATTTTGGTACAGATGAAGGAAATCATATCCCTGGATTAGCTGGTAAGTGAATTCCGTAAAACTCATCCCGTCTGCACCGCTTTCCCCAGAAAATCTCTTTTTCACAGAATCTTTAGCCATCATATAATTAACGGTGATGTTCTTCCCTACGTTTTTAGCAAAATCAAGGAAAGAAATATTCTTCATCCAGTCATAATTGTTGACTAATTCAGCCTTGTTAGGACCATTTCCGTCAAAATCCAAAAACCTTGAAAGTTGGTTCTTTAAACAGTCTACATAATGAAGAAGAGTGGCTTCATCCAGCAGGTTTCTCTCGGCAGATTTTCCTGAGGGATCTCCGATCATTCCTGTAGCACCACCTACCAAAGCAATCGGTTTGTGTCCGTGCTGCTGGAAATGTGCCAAAATTTTGATCTGGATAAGACTTCCGATATGCAAAGAATCAGCAGTCGGGTCGAAACCAATATATGCAGTAGTTACCTCTTTATTCAGTTGCTCATCGGTTCCTGGCATCATATCGGCAAAAAGACCACGCCATTTTAGTTCTTCTATAAAGGAATTCATCTATAATTTTCTTTAAAATTTTACGATGCAAAGATAGTAAATTCAGGAGTATAGAGAAGAGATGTCAGAAGGTAAAAAAATCAAAGGATAAAAAGGCCTGTCTGCACCTTTGTGTTTTCACTTAAAAAAATTATATTTGTTAATAATGAACGAAGAACAGCTATTTCTGCTTATTCAAAAGGCAAAAGAAAAGGACCAGAAGGCCCAGACCAAGCTCATCAATATTTTTTGGGTGGATGTTTTCTCTTTTGTCATGAAAAAAGTAAAAGATGAAAATGATGCAGATGAGATTACGGTGAATGTTTTTTCCAAAGTGCTGTCGAAACTGGATATGTACGATCCGCATTTTCAGTTTAAGACCTGGGTATTAACTATTGCCCAGAATACAGTCATTGATTTCTGGCGGAAAAGAAGCCGCGAAAACCAGGATCCTACCGAAAACCTGGATGAGGTTAAAAACCAGTTTGCAAAATCTCCGGAAGAGCTGATGATCTCCAATGAAGAGCAGAAAAAGATCATCAAAACCATCGAATCGCTGGATGCCAATTACCAGGATATTATTAAACTACGTTTTTTTGAAGAAAAAAGCATCAAGGAAATTGCAGAAGAGCTTGGAATTTCCGTCGCCAATACTAAAGTAAGGGTGATGCGTGCTAAGAAAGTCCTTGCCGAGCTGCTAAAAAATAATGAATTTGATGATAATTAAATGGTTAAGTAAGATAATCAGTTTCATTCAGTCTTAAAAGCAAAGCTTACCTTAATAATCTTAAAGGCTTAATAGAATCTTAATGATTCAAAATTTTCACAAATAAACTTCCTCTTTTGTCTTAGGAAGAACAATTTTCCTCGGCTCCTTCTGATTCCTGTTTTGCAGATCTATTTTCAATCCTTTTTTAATATAGGTTTCCTGCTTGGATTTACCATATTCAGAAGTGTTTTCAACTTCTTTTTTATAATTGAGCTGCCCTGTGGAAAGATTAAAGTCTATGTCTGCCCAATAATCTCCGGGTCTGCCATACGTTGAAGAATGGCCGATCAGTTCAAAATGGCCGTTTTGAAACCTGTATTTATCCGTGTAGCTCCATTTCCAGCTGCTACCGCCTGCATGGGTGATATTCAGGATTCCTTTTTCAATAGTTGTTTCCTGGTAGGGATCGCCCATCATCCCTCCGCCGGCACTTTCAAGAATGGCATTCCTTGATTTACTCAGGATCATCCATGTTCCGCCACTTTTTTTCTGAATCTGGATCTCACGGATTTTACCCAGTTCACCTTCATCTGCTGTAGTATAAATAACCACTCTTTCAGGAATTTTATCACCATCCAGATCGCCTTCCACAGTATCAATGATTTCTGAACCTGCCGGCTGAAGTTCTTTCTGGGCAAAGCAAAATGTACTGATAATAAGGGATAGGGTAAAAAAGATCTTCTTCATAATTTAATTTTGATGGTTTAAAATTACTAAATTATATGTTTCATCAATGTTTGTCTTTGATTGTTTCGATAAAAAAATCACTAACTTTGAAGCTCAATTTGAGAAATAAATGGAGAATTTAGTTCAAGATACTACCGTTCAAAAACCAAAGTGGATCCGCGTAAAACTTCCTACCGGAAAGAATTACAGAGAGCTTAGGACTTTGGTCGACAAATATAAATTAAATACCATATGCCAGAGCGGAAGCTGTCCGAATATGGGTGAATGCTGGGGAGAAGGAACGGCAACGTTCATGATCTTAGGAAATATCTGTACAAGAAGCTGCGGATTCTGTGGTGTAAAAACAGGAAAACCACTTGATGTTAATTGGGATGAGCCTGAAAAAGTGGCCCGTTCTATTAAATTAATGAAGATCAAGCATGCTGTTCTTACCTCTGTGGACCGTGATGACTTAAAAGATATGGGGTCCATCCTTTGGGCTGAGACTGTAAATGCGGTAAGAAGAATTTCTCCGGGAACGACGATGGAAACTCTTATTCCGGATTTTCAAGGACTTACCAAACATATTGACAGGTTGGTAGATGTGGCTCCTGAAGTGATCTCTCACAATATGGAAACCGTAAAACGTCTGACAAGAGAGGTAAGGATCCAGGCTAAATATGAAAGAAGCTTAGAAGTTCTGAGATACCTAAAAGAAGCTGGCCAGAGAAGAACAAAAACCGGGGTAATGCTTGGTTTGGGTGAAACTAAAGATGAGGTTTTCCAGACCATTGAGGATATCAGAAATGCCAATGTAGATGTAATCACACTTGGACAGTATCTTCAGCCTACTAAAAAACATCTGCCGGTAAAAAGATTCATTACGCCGGAAGAGTTTGATGAATTGGGAGATTTTGCAAGAAGCTTAGGTTTCAGACACGTAGAAAGCTCACCGTTGGTAAGAAGTTCCTACCATGCTGAAAAACATATTCACTAATAATATAACCGCTTCAATTGGAGCGGTTTTTTTATTTTAAACACTTAATATTTTGAGTAATGAACTCGGTGATGAGAGATATCTCTTAAATTAAAAAATTGATCACTTTCCTCCTGACAAAATCTGTCGGATCATATTCCCCTCCAAGGAAGGGGTGGCAAAAATTCAAAGAATTTTTGACGGGGTGGTAAAAAAAATAATCAATTCCGAACCTCAATATTCTTCAAATGCTTTTTCCTGAACTCTGAAGGGGTTTCACCCGTATGCTGCTTGAAAAGTTTATTAAAATAGGATAGGCTCTCGAAACCTACCTGAAAACAAACCTCCGTCACAGAATAATCTTTAAGCAGAAATATCTTAGCCTGATTGATCCTGTAATTATTAACAAAATCCGTGAACGTCATATTGGTCTGCTTTTTAAAATAGCGGCAGAAAGCAGGCGTACTAAGGCTTACAATCTTTGCAATTTCGTTGACATTAGGCTTCTTATCATAATTTCCATGGATGTAATCGTAGATGGTTCCCATTCTGATCTTGTCATTCAGGAACCATTTTATCCTGGTGTCTTCCTTATTCAGTTCTCTTACTTCATCTGAGGCGGCGAGAATCTGCAGAATTTCAATTAATCCTATCAGAGAATCAAAAGAGTTTTTATCCTTGATTTCATGAAGTTTTTCGACAACCTGCTTTTTTGTTTCTCCTGAAAATGAAAGTCCTAAATAAGACTTTTCCAGGAGCTTTTTAATGTTTTCAAACTCAGGAACGGGAACAATAATATCCTGAAGAAAATTCTCCCGCATCTGAAGCACTAATTGTCTGCATTCCGTCTGGATACCATAATCAAAATTAAGATGAGGAACATTGGATCCTATCAGAAGCAGATCGCTTTCTGTAAAAACAGAAATATCCCGGCCTACATGCCGGATTCCGTTGATGGCTTCTACATAAACAAGCTCTATTTCCGGGTGATGATGCCAGAAAAAACAGTTCTTTAAAGACGGTGAAAAAAGCTTGAAAGACTTTCCGTTTTCAAACTCTATGACTTCTTTCTGGATCTTCATTCTGTTCTGATTTGATTGATTCTGATTTTAAATTTACATAAAAAGGTTAATATGGAGCAAATTTTTATCATTTCAGGAGAAGTAAAAACCGATATTTCTCTCGAATTTTGCACTTTCAAAGTAAAGATGGGATTCTGTTTTTATTTTTTATAAAAATCACTTAAAATTAATTCGAAAAAGAAGTTTACTCATAATGAAGATTGATAAAAGAATAATACCGTTAGCCATAGGTGGTCTGGGAATAGGGACTACGGAATTTACCGTAATGGGACTGCTTCCTGATATTGCCAACACTTTAAAAATTACCATTCCTGAAGCAGGACATCTCATCTCAGCTTACGCCATGGGAGTAGTGATCGGAGCTCCGATCCTGATTGGGTATTCCGTAAAATTTCCGCCTAAAAAAGTGCTGATGGTTCTAATGATCCTTTTCACATTATTCAACGGGCTTTCTGCAGTAGCTCCTGATTATACAAGTATGCTGATTATCAGATTTATGTCCGGACTTCCTCACGGTGCGTTCTTCGGAGTAGGAACAGTAGTAGCATCCCGTATGGCTGGAAAAGGGAAGGAAGCATTTTATATATCTTTAATGTTTACAGGGCTTACGGTAGCGAATCTGATCATGGTTCCACTGGTTACCTATATCGGACATGCTTACCACTGGAAACTTTACTTTGCAATTGTAGCACTGATCGGCCTTTTCGCCATATTGTTCCTGAAATTATGGCTTCCGGCCGTAGAATCCAACCAGGATACCCACTTCCTGGAGGAATTGAAATTTCTTAAAAATAAGCAGTCATGGCTGGTTTTAGGGATTACAGCGATTGGGTTTGGAGGACTTTTCACATGGCTCAGCTATATTACTCCTTTAATGACGATCGTGGCGGGAATCCAAAGCAACCAGATGGCGTATGTGATGATCCTTGCCGGTGCCGGAATGGTTGTTGGAAACCTTGCAGGAGGATTTATTTCTGACAGGCTGGGGCCCGAAAAAACATGTGCATTATTGATCTTTCTGATGATGATTTCTCTGGCAGGAGTGTTTTTCTTTGCAGATAACCAGAATATGGCACTCATACTGACATTTGTTTGCGGAGCACTGTCGATGTCCGTTGCGGCACCTATTAATATCATGATGATGAAAGCAGCTCCAAAAAGTGAAATGATGGCTGCGGCATTTATGCAGGCCGCATTTAATATTGCTAATGCGATGGGAGCATTTCTGGGGGGAATTCCTTTGGAATATGGGTTTTCCTTCAAATATCCTTCGTTAGTAGGAGTGGGGATGACATTCATCGGCCTGGCAATAAGTTTAAGATACAGATATTTGTACGGCAAACAAGCTCCTGATGATGAAACAGCGGTAGAATGTGTGCCTTGTGATAAGTAATTGTAAAGCTGAGACTAAGTTCAAATCAATTTCTAAATTTTGTCAAAAAATGTAGATGAGTTAATTATTTTATAAGACAGCTTAAAGGCTTATAACCAGCTGTATACATACAAAAGAGGCTTTGTTCTGTCGTTGAACAAAGCCTCTTTCTCTTTATAGCATAATGCTAAACTTCTACTTCATTACCGTTTTTACACCAGTAAAGAGCATTATATAAGTTTTCTTTAGGAAAGGATTTGAATTCTCCCGGCATCAGAACACTGAAAATATCCGTGAAGTTCTGTACCCCTTCTTTATCTGTAACAATAGCTGTACGGTTCCATTTTGTAAGATTTTTTAATCCTAAAAATGCGTCTTCAAGCCATGCGCCCATGGTAAAATTATCCAGATCAGTATCCAAATACAATAAGTAATTCAGCTCACCAAACTGATCTACTTTTTCTTTTACATGAGGAATGACAAGGTTTTCAAAATCTTTTTTCGTCACATCTCCGGTTGCACTGAACGCTGCAACATTTTCCGGAGCTTCTGGAATAATCGTTATCATACTAATTATTTTAAATGGTTGGATTTTAAAACTGGGTACAATAATTGCACCATAAATTGATAAAAAATCGTTAAAATACTTATAAATGTTATTGTTTTAAATGTAATATTCAATTATGGATCTAAAATCAAACGAACCTTTCTGGCTTTTAAAAAACGGACTAATAACTTCTTATCCGTCTCTGAAATCAAATAAAGATTGTGATGTATTAATTATAGGAGGCGGCATTACCGGAAGCCTTATTGCCCATCAAATGATTAGTGACGGTTTTAAAACGATCCTGATTGATAAACGTGAACTCTGTAACGGCAGTACTTCAGCAACTACTTCCATGCTGCAGTATGAAATAGATGTTCCTCTTTTTGAGCTTGAGGAGCTTATTGGTAAGAAAGGAGCTGTAGAGAGCTACAAAGCCTGTTCTGATGCAATAGATAGTCTCGAAAAACTTTCAAAACAGATCAGGTCTGATGCGGGATTTAAACGAAAGAAATCTCTGTATTTCGCATCAAAAAAGAAAGATGTCAGCTGGCTTAAGGATGAATATGCTGCAAGAAAAAATGCCGGTTTTGATGTAAAATGGCTGGAAGCAGATCAAATTGTAGAAAAGTTTGGACTTGAAAATACATATGGGGGAATTGTGTCCAGACAAGGAGCCAGTATTGATGCTTTCAAGTTTGCTCATGAACTATTTAAACATAATGTAAGAAAAGGCTTAGAAATATTTGATAAGACTGAAATGATAAAGGTGGAATATCATAAAGGTTTTAATCTGGTCACGGTAGACAGCGGTTTTCAGATCAAAGCTAAAAAAGTGATCTACTGTATCGGATATGAAAGCAAAAACCTGATCAAAGAAAACTTTGTTGATTTAAAAAGTACGTTCGCCATCGTTTCAGAAATCGATGTCGACAAATTCAAAAATATGGGAAGTACGCTGGTCTGGAATACTGATGATCCTTATATTTACATGCGTACAACAGATGATGGAAGACTTCTGATCGGTGGAGGAGATGAAGATTTCAACAATGCTGAAAAACGTGATGCTCTTCTCGATAAAAAAGAAAAAGAGATTCTGAAAAACCTAAAAAAAATAAAACCCGATTATCATTTTTATACAGATTTTGTATGGGCCGGAACTTTTGGGGAAACCAAAGACGGGCTGCCTTATATTGGGGAGCATAAAAAATTTAAGAACTCTTATTTTGTCCTGGGTTTCGGGGGGAATGGGATCACTTTTTCTGTGACAGGGATGGAAATGGCTTCACAGTTTATGAAAAATAAAAAACACGTGTTGTCTGAATATTTTCAATTCGGGAGATAAAACTGGTAGCTTCTGGAACCTTTGTCGCCAGTGTAAGCGGGTATTAAGAAAAGTGCAATAAAAAAATGGTGACTGCGAAGCCACCATTCCTGTTATTTCGAAGTATATCCATTCGTTTTTGCCTGCTCCAGAATAGATCTTTCAATTGCTTTTCCAAGATCATCAGAATCTGCATTGCCCCGTTTTTTCATTTCGGTATCAATGTATTCCTGACGTTTTCTTGACAGCTCTTCAATCTCCTTCTGGATTTTCTCACGCTCTGCAGATTTTACAGCAACTGCTTTTTTAATTTCTTCCTTGCTTTTGCCTTTTAATTCAGCTGGTAGCGCATCATCCTTCACAGTAGCAATAAATCCTGCATCACTTTCAGCTTTGTCCACCAGGTCCCAGTGGTCGTTTTTATAAGCATTCTTTTTAGATTTGGCTACGGTTCTTTCTACGTAATTGGAAGCCGACTGAACTTCTGCATTCCTGTCCTGGGTAACCTGCTTAAGCTTATATTCAGAGCCATGACTTCCATAATAAATATAGGTATCATTCAGCTTTGTATTGCATTCTGAGATTTTTACATCATAAGGCGTTTCAATATAAATCACCTTTCTGTCACTGTCAATATTGAAGTACTTGCCGCCGCCCACTACTGCTCCGTTCTGCCAGAAGGTTTGCGTCCCTTCTTCTCTATTCCCACAGAAAATAGTATTGGTATAAATGTTTTTGTTTTTAGCTTTGGAAATGACTTCCTTGTAATTTACTTTTCCCTGATCAAACGGCTCATTGCCGGCGATATAAATCAGTTTCATGCTTTTTTCGTTGCCATCCCAGTTCAGATTCATTGAGGCATCGCGGATCACGGCACCGCAATATTCACTTCCCCCATTAGTTCTTAAGGCAAATAATTTCTCGGAAACCAGATCCAGATCCTGCGTAAGAGGAGTAACCTGGCGGATATAATTTTCATCGCGGATCCCGTCATTCCCATATTCATAAAGGGCAATTTCAACCTGTGGAGTCTGTCCGTTATACTTTAGGGTGGTTAAAGTATTCACAATATTCCAAAGCCTTGATTTGGCCTGATCGATCAGCCCGTCCATACTGTTGGAAGTATCCAGCAGAAGGGCAACCTGGATTTTATTATCCTTTGATGTTACCCAAGGCTTTACTACTGAAGCATTTTGTATAAATGCTTTCCGACCTGATGTATTGCTGTTTGAGCAGCGGATGTCTGAAAAACTGCCTGAGCTTAAAAATGCGCTACCAGCTGTTAATGCTAAGATTTTTAAAGTTGTCATAATTCTATTTTTATTGGTTATCTGTTGTAATATTGAACCCATTTTTTCGGACCGAACTTTAACTGTCGATGTTTTTGTATGCTTCAGTAATAAATGTCGTTGCAGAGTTTATTGTTTTAATTCCTGAAGTAAAATTATCTGTATTTAAGGCTGAAAATTGGGAGACTTGGTGAAATGAGACTTTCACTTGGTGAACTTTAAAAACTGTTTAAGACAAAAAAACAGCCCTTCCGGACTGTCTTTTAAATCTGTTAATTCTAAAGGATTTCGTATCTCGTTTTGATGCTGTATTTCAGCTTGATATTTTCGATATTGTCAAAAGAAAAATCTACCGCAGTATCTGCCGCTTCCAGCTGTACATTTCTGATGCTGCTTTTATAGGCTACAGGAAGAACCGTATCGCTGGTGTAATCTTCAATTTCGATAATCTCAAGAGGAGCTCCTGTCTTTTTGCCCATACTCTCCAACAGGTAATCTGCCTTTTCCTTTGCTGCTTTTAGGGCATTGATCTTAACAGTTTTCTTAAAATCAGAAATTTTAGTGTTCTTCACTTCGGCCACATTCAGATTGCTTACCCATTTCTGGTTGAGGTCTTCAAATATTTTGTTGATATCCGATTTTGTATTGGCTTTGAACTGGTAGCTCTTCGTGAATTTTCCATTTTTAGCATATACATTCTGGTACATGGATTTAAATTTGATGTCTTCATTCTTCACGCCGTATTTCTTTAATGTTTCAAACAGCTTCTTTTCATTGTCTGCCAACTCATTCTTGTTATCCGCTTTGATGCCGATGCTGAAGATGATCTCATCCGGTTCTACTTCCATTTCTGCAATACCTGTAACTTCAATTGCATTTTTCTTTATCTCCTGTGCATTTGCAAAAGTTCCCAGGGTAAAGATTCCGATCAATAAAAAATGTCTCAATTTCATAATTTCTTGTTTTAAATTCTGAAGTAAAATTACTGCGATCTGAAACCGAAAATGGAGAGACTTGGTGAAATAAGGTTTTCACTTGGTGGAGGTCACAAAAAAAGACGATCCCTGTGAGAATCGTCTTTTCAAATTTTTTAAATGTGATTTAAACTATCCGGAATGGTTCAAAAATGATTAATAGATAAAGTAAACCTTCGATATTTTATCGTTTTTAATTTCGTAAATAGCTGTTGCTTCAGTCTTTACACCAGGTCTCAGGCCCGAAACGCTCTCTTTATCAATAACAGAATTAAGATTCACAATCCTCTGCTTGACTTCGCAATGCAGATCCGGAGATTTATCAAACAGACTGGAATAGGATTTTCTCATGGCTTCCTTTCCTTTGCTGATCAGCTTTCCGGGAAACAAATACAGTTCTACGTCCTCTGCATAAGGCTCCAGAAATGCTTCAATATTTCTTGCATTATAAGCATTCACCTGCTGCTGAGCCAGAGATTCCGGTGTCACTTTTACAATTCTTTCCCGGTCTATAGGAAGTCCACTTTTTATAACCGCATCAATATCAGTAAGGTGGTCCAGATTTTCAACAGGATTTGAATTCAGTAAAACAAGATCCGCTGCTTTTCCCACTTCAATGCTGCCGGATTCCTTTTCTTTATTAAGGATTTTCGCAGGATTAATGGTTGCCGACTGAAGAATCTGCCATTCATCCATCCCGCTTTCCTTCATGGCCTTAAGTTCTGTGATAAATGATGATGCATGTTGCGTTCCGATATTTCCGGCGTCCGTACCAGCAGCGATTGTTACACCTCCTTCAGCCATTTTTTTGAGATTGACAGTTCTGATGGAGTCCGTTTTTGAAATATAAGCTTTGATCTTCGGCTCACTGAACCTTGCTTTACGCTTATTAAGCATAACAGAGTCTGACGTTTGTGTAAGGTGCTTCAGGTCATACATGGAGCCAATGCTTTCAGGATGGGAATTTTCCAGCTCATAAGTATTGTAGGTCTTCTTTTGTCCGTAAGTATCATAATAATTATCCATTACCGTAAGGGTAGGGCATACAATAACCTTTTTTGATTTTAAAAGCTTTATAAAATCATCAGAAATCAATTCATCCTCTATATTGTGTACCAGGAAATCGGCACCGTTTTGTACGGCTGTTTCTGCGGTGAAGCGTTCTGTTGCATGAATGGCAACCTTTAAATTATTTTTATGAGCTTCGTCAATAACTGCTTTTATAGCAGGTTCCAATTCCTTTGCCTGTTCTTTCTTTTTCTGCGCATCTCCCGTTACAATATACCATATCTTAATAAAATCAGGTTGATAAGGAATCTGTTCCTGAACTAGTTTCTTAGCTTCCTCAACAGACGAAAGCAGTCTGAAAGGCTCATCTTTATTAAGATTTTTAAAAGCTTCAGGTTCATAAGTAGTAATGAGTGGTCCCGACATATACACTGAAGGCAGGCGTACATTCTCTTTCAAAGAATCCCTGAGTTTTAGCAAATTATACGTTGCCCCGGGATCAATCACTGACGTCATTCCCATTTTAAGATAACGCTGCAGAAGACCTTCCATATTATGATGGCTCCAGCTGATCTCTTTTTCATAAGGAACATGTTTTCTGAGATCAAGGGCATCCGGCCTTGTATACAGACCGCCGCTCTGGAAAAAATGGACGTGTGCATCCGTCATTCCAGGCATTAGGTATTTACCTTTACCATCAATAACATGGGAATTCTTTGGAATTTTGATCTGTCTGCTGGATTTTATTGCTGTAATTGGCTTTCCTGAAAAGACAACAGTCTGGGCAGGAATCAGTTTTTTGTGAATAACATCTACAACAGTTACATTTTCAATATAAATCTGCGCATGCAAAATGCTCATACAGAAAAAGGCGGCCAATGCGATCTGGAATTTTTTGCTCATGAGTTTGGGATAAAGTAACAATACAAATATAAGAAAAGACGCACTGCCCTCTGTTACAGAATTTAAGGAGCATGTAAAGAGGAAAGATTGATTTTTAATTGGGCAAACTGGGTGAAATGAAGTTTTGACTTGGTAAAGAATAGGAAAGGATCCCTAAAGTTTTACTTACTTTGCATTCAAGATCTGAAATTTGTGAAATTAGTTTTTAAAATACTGTTTATCTTCATGCTTGCTGTAGGAAATTTTTGTACAGCACAGGATTCCATGCAGGTTACTCAGGCCTACAAATCTGCGGTCAGACTCAGAAAAGCAGTGGACAATAACGATAACAAAGGTGTTGCCGATACCTATGTAGGAATTGCTAATAATTACTACAATCAAGGGAATTATGCCAAGAGCGAAGAGTTTTTAGTCAAAGCCAGAACCATTTACAAAAACCTTAACGATAAGAAAAATCTCGAATCTGTCACCCGGAAAATTGCCCAGTCACAGGAAAAGCAAAACAAAATAACTCCGGCCATCAGCAATTACAGCATGGCGGCCGAGATGAGTTACAATGAAAAAAGCAGAGCGGTCAATACCAATGATGCGGCAAGGCTTTCTTCTCCCAACGCTGAACAGAAGGTAGAGGCCATTCAGGATAATATCAATATAGGTCTTAAAACAAAAGATAAAGGCGATCTGGCAGCAAGTTACAGCCAGATGGCAGATGTTAATATACAGCAGAAAGATATTCCTAAAGCAGAAGAAAACCTCAACAATGCTTATGTTCTTTCTAAAAAAGAAGCTCCTCAGCAGGCATTGGAAATTAATCAGAAACTGACCAATTTCTATGTTGAAAACAGAAATTTTGAAAAAGCCATTGAGGCCAAAAAGAAAGTCCTGAAAGAAGATTTTGTCAAAGAAAATTCACAGGAAAAGGTCAATCAGATCCAGGAGCTGGCTGATATTTATATAAAGAAGAATGATCCGGAAGAGGCTGTGGTATTATTAAAAAATGCTTACGGAATTGCTCTGGAGAAAGGGCATACACTTGAAGCTCAGAAAAGCGTAAAACGACTGGACAGCCTATACAGTATAACAGGAAATACGGATGCCTCAGTGTCACTGTATCGCGATTTCCTTGGGAAACTTCCGGATATTGTGTCCAAAGACAGAAGCCTGGTAGATAATAAAATTCTGGAAGATACTGAGCAGAGAATTTCACAGCTTGAAAAGGAAAAAGAGCTGAAAGATCAGCTGATCCGTAAGAAAAATGTCTTTAATTACAGCCTGATCGGAGTTCTGATCCTGTTAACCGGACTGATTATCTTTATCTTCAGAACGCTGAAGAAAGTTCAGATTAAAAATAAAAAAATCGCCCTGCAGTCATTACGGCGTGAAATGAATCCGCATTTTATCTTTAACAGCTTAAACAGCGTCAATCATTTTATCGCGACAAATAACGAACTGGAAGCTAACCAGTATCTTACGAAATTCTCTAAATTAATGCGTGGCGTCATGGAAAATTCCACCGAAGATTTCATTCCTCTTCAGCAGGAGCTGGATTTGCTTCAGAATTATCTTGCTCTCGAAAAGACACGTTTTGTCGATAAATTTGATTATGAAATTAGGGTAGACGAAAGCCTGAATATGCAAAGCCTGAAAATTCCAGGAATGCTTGTCCAGCCGTTCCTTGAAAATGCGGTCTGGCACGGACTGCGCTACAGAAGTGAAAAAGGATTTTTGAAATTAAGCTTTGAAAAAGAAGACCAGCATTTAAAAATCACCATTGAAGACAACGGAATAGGTATTGAAGAAAGCAAAAAGCAAAAAACCGAACACCAGAAAGCAAGAGAAGGCCGCGGAATGAAAAATACACTCGAAAGAATTCAGCTCCTGAATGATTTGTATAAAAAAGATATTACCTGCTCTGTAAAAGACAAAGAAAATAGCAGTGGCGTTTTGGTTACCTTAAAAATTAATCTTATTTAAAACAATGAAAGCCTTAAAAAAACTTCCTGTCAGATCCTGAATTCAAAAACGGTAAATATCAGTAAATCCATTCACCACTTAAGACCTGTTATCTAATATCTGTAACCTCTAACCTGAAAAAATGAAAATACAATCCATAATCGTAGACGATGAGATCATTGCAAGAGAAGTTCTCAGAAATTATATCACGAAATACTGCCCGCAGGTAGAAATTGTAGGAGAGGCAGAAAATATCAAAGAAGCCGTTCCCCTGATTGCTGAAAAACAGCCGCAATTGGTCTTCCTGGATGTAGAAATGCCTTTCGGAAATGCCTTTGACGTGTTGGAAGCTACCAAAGAATTTTCCTACGAAACTATCTTCATTACAGCATTTTCTCAATATTCACTACAGGCACTTAATAAATCGGCCAGTTATTATATTCTAAAACCGATAGATATTCAGGAACTCATTCTTGCAGTAAATAAGGTGGCAGAAAGCCTTGAAAGTAAAGAAGAGCTCAACCGTAATAAAATACTTCTCGAAAATTTAAAATTGAAACCTGAAAAACAACAGCTCATTCTTCCTACACTTCAGGGATTTGATGTTGTAAAAACTGAAGATATCCTAAGGCTGCAGGCAGACGGAAATTTCACACAGGTTTACCTTACCGACGGCTCAAAAAAGATGGTCTGCCGTTTCCTGAAACATTTCGATGACCTGCTGGAAAATCCTTTTGTAAGAGTTCACCGCTCCCATATCATCAATGCAGGATTTGTAAAATCTTACCATAAAAGTGGAACTGTAATGCTTTCAGATGATACGGAAATTGAGGTTTCAGGCAGTTTTAAAGATAATTTCCTGAAAGTCTTTTCCTAGAATTTCTTTCCTTAACAGCTTAAAGGCATTATTTTTGAAGTTTTCACCGCAATCACGCAAAATATCCAATTATGAAAACTCTTCAGAAAATTGCGGTTCCGGTTACATTAGGTCTTCTGGGGCTGGTTGTTTACAATTCCTGTTCTCCCGGAATTACAAAAGGAGCTGTTGCCGTCAATAATTTTGATGCTAAAAAATATCTTGGAAGATGGTACGAAATTGCCCGTTTCGATTACAGGTTTGAGAAACATATGGATAACGTCACCGCCGAATATTCCGAAAATTCAAACGGTTCCATCAGTGTCCGCAATAAAGGCTATGATTATGTTAAAAAAGAATGGAAAGAATCCATCGGAGAAGCCAGGTTTGTAAAAGATAAAACCGAAGCCCGCCTTAAGGTTTCATTCTTCAAACCAATCTGGGCCGGTTATAATGTAATTGATATCGATGAAGATTATCAATACGCCTTGATAGCAGGAAGCAGCGTAAAATACCTTTGGATTCTATCCAGGACAACCTCTATTCCTGAAAGCATAAGACAGCGTTTCCTCGAAAAAGCGAAAAGATTAGGATATAATACCGATGAGCTTATTTGGGTAAGGCATAATCAGTAATTTAGAAATCACTATTTTAGAGAAAATACCAATTGTGAATTTTGCTTTGCAAGTGAAATGTGAACTTTTTTAGAGGTAAAATCTCAGACTGAGGTTAAGGTTTAGAGGATTATTTAACATGCCCAGACTCTTTAACCAAAAAGCTCGAATCCAAACATGAAAATTCATAACTCAAATTTGCTTTAAAAATCCTATAGCACTCAGACCCCATACCTTCGCTATCGCGAAATAGTTATAGTTTTAAACAGTATCAGCCAAAGATAAAAAAAATCATTTTATGTTGTCATAGCCGCAGATTTTTACGTCATTTGCAGGACATTTTCTTTCAAGAATTTATATATGGAAAAAGCTGTTCTGATTACTATAGGTGATGAAATCCTTTCCGGGAACACCATTGATACCAATTCTAATTTTATTGCCGCAGAACTTAAAAGCATAGGCATACAGGTTACACAGATTTTTACAATTTCAGACGAGATTGCCATTATTAAAAATACTTTAAAAACTGCTTTTGAAATTGGAGACCTTGTCATTACAACAGGCGGCTTGGGCCCGACAAGAGATGATAAAACCAAAAAAGCACTGGCTGAATATTTTAATGATGAAATTGCACTGGATGAGGCAACCTTCAACCATCTTAAAAACTATATGGAAAGACGCGGCCGCCTGGATATCCTTGAAAGAAACAGAGAACAGGCTTTTGTTCCTACAAAATCGGTTGTTTTTCAAAATCATTTCGGAACCGCACCATGTATGATGATGGAGCAGGACGGAAAATTATGTTTCAGCCTTCCCGGGGTTCCTTATGAAGTGAAACCGTTGATCAGGGAACAAATCATTCCTTATTTAAAAGAAAAATTCAATCTTTACTATATCCATACCAGGATAGTTTCTGTAGTAGGCATTCCCGAAAGTATTCTCGCAGATATTATTGAACAATGGGAGCTTGCCCTTCCTGAAAATCTTGCATTGTCTTATCTTCCGGTAGGAACACGTGTGAAATTGAGGCTGACTGCTTCAGGAGATAACGAAGCTGCTCTGAAACAGCAGGCAGAAGATGAAATCCAGAAGCTTCTTCCTTTGGTAGGTGATCACGTTATCGCCGTGTCGGAAGACAAAATAGAAAAAATTCTGGCAGAGATGCTTAACGATAGAACACTGACTATTTCCACTGCAGAAAGCTGTACCGGAGGTGAGCTGGCAAGAATGATCACATCCAATTCAGGAAGCTCAAAATATTTTGTAGGGGGAATTGTACCTTACGCCACAGAAAAGAAAATAGAAATTTTAAAAGTCTCCCAGCAGACTGTAGATGAATTTACAGTGGTAAGCGAGCAGGTGGCCAGCGAAATGGCAAAAGGATGCCAGAAATTATTTGACTCCGATATTTCCATGTCCACAACAGGTGTTGCGGGCCCTGGTAAAGGTGAGGACGGTAAAGAAGTGGGAACCGTTTTTTATACCATACGGATCAAAGACAAAGAAGTCACTTCAAAACTGTATATGCCTCATCTGGACAGACTTGATTTTATGAATTTCGTTTCCCAGAAGATCATTCAGGATCTGGTAGGCCTATTGATTTCGGAGTAGTTTTTTACTAAAATAATAAAAAATTATAATTGTTAATTTTTTATTGAAAAGAATTGTAACAGATTATAAAAAAGACAGACATATACTATAAATTTGCTATCATAATGAAAAAACTAACGCTTTCTTTGTTTTTACTGGCAGGAGTTTGCTCACTTAATACAGTGAACGGACAGGCAAAAGCCGTGAAAACAGCAGTTAACAGCACAGATAAAGGCTTGGATATTAGCCTTATGGACACTTCTGTACGTCCGCAGGATGATTTTTATAACTACGTAAGCGGAACTTGGATGAAAACCGCTAAAATTCCATCCGATAAGCCGACCTGGGGAAGTTTCAACAAACTGGCAGAAGATACAGATAATAACTCAATGACTATTCTGAACTCTCTTCTGAAAGATAAATTTGAAGATGGAAGCGAGGGGAAGAAAATCCAGGATCTGTATGCTACTTATATGAATATGCAGAAGAGAAATGCAGACGGAATCAAACCTATTCAGGCTAATCTGAATAAAATTGATGCGATTAAAAATCTGGCTGATCTTCAGAACTATTTGATATCTGTAACAAAAGACGGAGAAAATACTTTGTACGGATGGGGTGTTGATGCAGATCTTAAAGATTCTAAAATGAATGCCGTGTACTTAGGAAATGCTTCTTTGGGATTAGGAAGAGATTATTATCAGAAAGTAAACGAAAAAAATACTGAAGCTCTTGCTGAATATCAGAAATATGTAGCTTCCATGCTTAAAGAATTAGGCTACAAAAATGCTGATGCAGCGGCAAAAGGAATCGTTGATTACGAAAAAAGCATTGCAAAAACATATCTTACCAACGAACAGAGCCGTGACAATACACTGCAGTACAACCCTAAAACAATGGCTGAGCTTTCAACATTGGTAAAAGGTGTTGATATCCCTGCTTACCTTAAAAAAGTAGGAGTAACTACAGATAAAGTGATCATCGGAGAAATTGGATATTACAAAGAATTCGATAAATTGGTGTCTGCTCAGAACCTTCCTGTGATTAAGGATTATTTAAAATTCCACATGATTCACGGAAGTTCATCTTACCTGAGTGAGAAATTGGGGAATATGAGATTTGACTTCTATGGTAAATACCTGAGAGGTCAGCAGGAGCAGAGAGCATTGAACAAGAGAGGTTTTGAATTGATCAATGGTACACTTGGTGAAGCTTTCGGAAAATTATACGTTGAAAAATACTTCCCTGCTGAAGCGAAAGCACAGATGGTGGAACTGATCGACTATTTAAAGAAAAGCTTTGCGGTTCATATCAATAATTTAGCGTGGATGTCTTCTACAACGAAAGAAAAAGCAATGAACAAACTGAACAAGTTTACAGTAAAAGTTGCTTACCCGGACAAATGGAAAGACTATTCAAAATTAGATATCGTTTCTGAAGCTAAAGGTGGAAATCTATACAGCAATCTTCAGAATATTTCCGAATGGCAGTACAATAAAGATCTTGCAAAAATCGGTAAAGCTGTGGACAAAACAGAATGGGGGATGACGCCGCAAACGGTAAATGCTTACTATAACCCGGTAAATAACGAAATCGTTTTCCCTGCTGCAATTCTTCAGCCACCTTTTTTCAATCCTAAAGCTGATGCTGCCGTAAACTTCGGAGGAATCGGTGCTGTTATCGGACACGAAATGAGTCATGGATTTGATGATTCAGGAGCCCAGTTTGATGCAGACGGAAACCTGGTAGACTGGTGGACGCCGGAAGATAAGGCCAACTTCGAGAAAGCAACTAAAGCTCTTGCTGCTCAGTATGACAAATACGAGCCTGTAAAAGGAACTTTCGTAAACGGTACCTTCACAAACGGTGAAAATATCGCTGACTTAGGAGGAGTAAATATTGCTTACGATGCACTTCAAATGTACCTGAAAGATAAAGGAAATCCAGGGAAGATCAGTGGATTCTCTCAGGATCAGAGATTCTTCCTAAGCTGGGCAACCGTTTGGAGAACTTTATCCAGTGAAAAATATATGGTGAACCAGGTAAAAACTGACCCGCACTCTCCGGGATACTTCAGAAGTTTCGGTCCACTCATCAACGTTGATGCTTTCTATAAAGCATTTGATGTGAAAAAAGGAGACAAATTATACAAAACTCCGGAAGACAGAATCAAAATCTGGTAAAAATAACAAGCCGCTCAGCAATGAGCGGTTTTTGTTTTTAAAAGAGGCTATGTCATAGTTTATTACACGACGTGTTCTGTCGCTACACTCCTATACCTTTGATTTCAGAAGTTCTTGCAAGAATTTTATCAACATTAAAATTTAACAAAATGAATACAATTGAAATTAATGATCCTTACATAGGAGAATGGACAACTTTTATAGAAACGGATAAAACGTATAATGGCGACATTATTATAGATGCATATTGTGACGATATTCTTTACAAAAAGGTTGGAAGCGTTTATTACAGAAGAGTTTTGGAAGACAGCAGAGTCGATATCAGATGGTTTGGAGCGCTGCCGGATGGTGTTACTGATTGTTCAGATGCAATTCAGCAGGCTTTTATTTCGGCAGATCAATTTAAATTATCAGTTACTGCGGGTAAAGGTACTTATCTTGTTACTAAAACGATCTATATCCCTCAGAATGATGATCCAACCTTTTTGTCTAAAACCTACGATTTTAATGAATCTGTGTTTTTGGTACTGTCTGATTTTACGGTATTTGAATCAGGGTATTATAATCAAGGAACATTGGTAAGTGCAATAGGGACAGATAAAGATTATAAAATGTGTTTTGGAATTAAATTTCGGAACTTTTCTCTGTTAACGACTTTGTATGATGTAACTTCTCCAGCTTTGATGATTAAAGACTGGCATCAAGGTTGTGAAATCTATAATATTTCTTCTCAGAATTTTTCAACTTTGCTGAAATCGATCAATAACTATTATACAGTTTTTGAAGATTTAAGGACAACTCACCACAATGAAGCAAGAATAGGTGAACGTTTTATCTTTTCAGGAGATATGAACTTAAATGTTTTTCGTTCATTAGTGGCGGCAAATTCTTTAGTTGGTTATAAGTTTGACGGTCCTTTAACAGCATGTCATTTTGATGCAATATCCATTGAAGGTGTTACAACCGGAATTCAATTTAATTCGTATGTGTTTAATTGTTCAATTGTTAACTCATATCTTGAAGGCTTCGACAGAGCTTTTGAATTTAATAGTTATATATATAATTTCACCATAGATAATAATTATATTAGATTTGTAAGTCCAAACCATAGGCTTATAAAATATACAGGCTTGCCAATGAATAATATTCATTTATTGTCAAATAATACCTTTATAGGAATGTCTGGTTATGATCAATTGTTCGAAAATATCGAGAATAATTATGGATATGGTATGGAAATGAGTTTCAACCCTGTTCAAAGTGATTCTATTAATAATCTTCTTACCGATGATTTCGGAGCTAATTTTAATATTAATGGGAAAGCAAAATTCCCAACCTACTTAGCCAATATTCAAAATGCAAAAGGATTGATTCCTGGAAACTACTCAGGCCAATATACCCATGGTTATGATGGAACCTCTGGCTTTGAAGTAGACTCTTCATTATCTAATTTAGTACACGTTAAAACTAAAATTAAGCATACATGGACTCAGATTGTATATGTCAATTTAGAAGTATACGTAGGTTCAGTGGTAAAGTATTATAAAGGATTTTTTATAGGAAATGTATTCTATGAATTTGGAAGCAGTGGAATATCTGTTACCGGAGGACTGAAATCTATTGTTAATTCTGATGGCTTTATTGATATACAAGGAGGCAGCTATGAAAGCGGAGATATAATTAGTGTAAAAGGTGAAGTACGTTTAATTTAAAGCATATTATATTAGTTATTAACCCTGAATAATTATTTTATTCAGGGTTAATTATTTGATAATTCTAGATTAGAATATATGGTAAAGTGTTGAAATAAACTAAATAAGGATTAACATAATTTTGTATATTTGGTAAGTTTGTGTTAAATCAAAAATTATCTTTAATGAAAAAGCTAAATATTGGAATACTTGCTCTTTCCGGCATTGTATTTTTAAACTCATGCGGAACGGCTAAAACTGCTGCTACAAAAACTGAAACTACGGTTGCTGTTGCAGAGCCTGTGAAAGAAGAATTAAAAGAAGAAGGAATCAATTTATCTTATATGGATAAAAGCGTCCGCCCGCAGGATGACTTTTTTAGCTATGTGAACGGAAATTGGGTGAAAACTACCCAGATTCCTTCCGATAAAGCGAGCTGGGGTTCTTTCAATGCGTTGAGAGAAAATGTAGATGATGCTTCTCTGGATATTCTGAATAAAATTTTATCCGAAACATATTCTGAAGGTTCAGAAGGCCAGAAAATTCAGAATCTATACGCATCTTTCATGGATGTAAACAAAAGGAATGCAGATGGATTGGCTCCAATCAAAGGAGATTTATCAAAAATTGAGGCGATCAAAAACCTTAATGACCTGCAGAAATACCTTCTTGAAGCCACAAAGTTAGGAGACAATTCCTTTTACGGCTGGAGGGTAAGCGCAGACATGAAGAACTCTAAAATGAATGCAGTATATCTTGGCGGTCCGGATCTTGGATTAGGAAGAGATTACTATCAGAAAGTAAATGATGCCAATACTAAAACCTTAGCAGAATACCAGATGTATGTCGGGAAATTATTCGATGTTTTAGGAAATAAAAATTCAGCACAGGCTGCGCAGAATGTAGTGACATTTGAAAAGCAGCTAGCCAACTACCTGTTGACTCTGGAGCAGAACAGAGATGCCAACCTGAGATATAACCCTAAAAATGTAGCTGAACTTCCAGGGCTGGTTAAAAATGTCAACCTGGCTAAATATCTGAAGGATGCAGGTGTAAATACCGATAAAGTAATCATCGGAGAACTGAAATATTATCAGAATATGGATCAGTTCATCACTGAAAAAAATCTTCCTCTGTTAAAAGATTATCTGAAATACCATTTAATTAACGGGAATGCCAGCAATCTTGATGATAAGCTTGAGCAGATCAGATTCGATTTCTATTCAAAGTATCTTCAGGGCCAGAAAGAGCAGCGCCCGATGGACAAAAGAGGGCTTAGCCTTGTGAATGGAGTCCTTGGTGAAGCTTTCGGAAAATTATACGTTGAAAAATATTTTACTCCTGAAGCAAAAGCTCAGATGGAGATGTATATTGACTATATTTTAAAATCATTCAAAACACATATCAACGATATGGACTGGATGTCTCCGGCCACTAAAGTGAAAGCTCAGGAAAAACTGTCTAAATTCACTGTGAAAATTGCTTATCCCGACAAATGGAAAGATTATACCCAGTTAAAGGTGGAATCTCCAAAACAGGGTGCAACACTATACTCCAATCTTCAGAACGTAGCTGCATGGCAATATCAGAGAAGCCTTGATAAAGTAGGAAAATCGGTTGATAAAACAGAATGGGGAATGTCTCCGCAAACTGTAAATGCTTACTACAGCGGATCAAACAATGAGATTGTTTTCCCGGCGGCCATTCTTCAGCCTCCTTTCTATAACCCTAAAGCTGATGCTGCCGTAAACTTCGGAGGAATCGGTGCTGTTATCGGACACGAGATCTCTCACGGATTCGATGACAGCGGTTCGCGTTTTGACGGGGACGGAAACCTCAACAACTGGTGGACGGATGAAGACCGTAAGAATTTTGATGCGAAAGTAGCACAGCTGGCGGCTCAGTACAGCGCTTACGAACCGGTAAAAGGAAGCTTTGTAAACGGTAAATTTACAAGCGGTGAAAACATCGGGGACCTTGGTGGAGTAGCTGTAGCCTATGATGCCCTTCAGATGTACCTGAAAGATAAAGGAAACCCTGGAAAAATCAGTGGATTTACACAGGATCAGAGATTTTTCATGAGCTGGGCAACCGTATGGAGAACAAAATCTACCGACCAGTATATGATTAACCAGGTGAAGACCGATCCGCACTCTCCGGGAGTGTTCAGGGCATTCGGGCCGCTGGTCAATCAGGACGCATTCAACAAAGCATTTGATATTAAACCTGGGGACAAAATGTATAAAGCGCCTCAGGACAGAATAAAAATTTGGTAGAATAACCAAAAATTGTTAGAAAAGAAAGAATCCATCCCCATTAAATGTGAGATGGATTCTTTTTTTAATATGCTTTCTTATAATTCCGGAGGACAAAATTTATTCCGGTTTCAATAATGTCACCCATGGTTTTACAATACTTGAAGTTGACGTCGTAGGTAAGTTTTTGCAAAGCTGTTTTCAGCTCTGTAACATTGGCTTCCGGCGCAATATCTTCTTTTTTCATAATGGCAATAAGTTCATTGAATCTGCTTTTGCTGCTGGTTACTCTTTTTACAATTTGTGAACGTACTTCTTTACGATACTGCTCTATAGAATTAGGCTTCAGTTTTTCCAGTACCATGCTAACCATCGCGTTGTTTTCTTTAAAATATTGGGGAAGATAAACTTTCAAATTCCCTTCATAGCTTTGCTGGTCAAAATCGATGGGGCGAATTTTATAAATAACCTGGTCGAAATCGTGAATGGGAATAATAACATAATTATAAGAGCGCATGTCACCCAGCAGTCCTATGAGGCAACGTTCATTGAATTTTACAAACTCCTTGGAAATCTGTGCTTTTTCCAGTTCTGTACAGTTCTGTAAATGTTTCTGGATAAAAATATCTCCGGGAATTCCTAAGATATGTTCTTCGATCAGGGTATTTTTGTGGATAAGGAAATTAATTCGGTTGGGAGAAAGCAGATCTTCAATTTCCAGCCCATAGATACGGGAAGCATCAGCCTGTTTAATATAAAAATTAGTATGATTGTCATTGAGAATATTTCTCACCCGAATTCGAAAAGGTTTAGAGTTTCCGAAAGTACAAAAGTCGATCGTATCCACTTTCAGATAAGGCAAAGTTGCCTCGTCTCCATCGGAATGAAGAAGGGTGTAAATCTTATTTAAATTAGCCTCTATTTCTTTAAATTCATGCTCAGAATACAATACACCAAGCCACAAAGTATCTTTGCCCTCCTTATCCAGAATATTTACACTGTCGCTGAATCTCAGCAGATCTTCATATAAAAACTGGATCTTAGTCGTTCTGTTATGTCTTTCCAAATACTGATTTAATGCTTCTGAAACAGGATATATTGGTTTTCTAAATGCGATCTTTACATCTTTCATGACTCTGTTACTTTGTTTAAATATAAAGAATTTTTTTCCTCATACCGGAAGAATTCCTATTTTAATACGTGGTTGATGTTTTTTTATAAATGCAAAGCATACAAAGATTTATTTTTATTTTCCCACAGCTTATTTTATTTATTTTTCATAGTTTAGTGATATCGTAAAGTCATGATTTTACGTTAAATATAAATTAGCTTAAATTAAATATTTCAAGAAAAATCTTTACAAAATTTTGTATGTTACAGTTTTTTTTTAAATTTAAACATTGGATTGGTAATTTATTTGATTCATCAGTAAATTACTCAAAGACAGATCCAAACCAAAATCAGAAATCTCAAAATAACAATAATATGGCAATGTTTAATTATGGTGTTGGCGGCAACGAGGTAAAAGTAGACGCTAATGAAGCTATTCAGGAAATACAGGAAAACAAATCGCTGATAGTGAGCCAGCTTACTACAGAAGAATCTTATACCCCTGAAATCGTAACAGGATTAAAAACTGTAGACGACGTCTTCAGACATTTTCAACCATCCGTAGCTGTACAGCACGAGACGGAAGATGGTGGAGTAGTAGAAGAGGAATTCCGTTTTCAGAATCTTGCAGACTTTACCCCTAGAAATCTTACTCAGAAATCAGACTATTTACAGCAGCTTAGCATGGAACAGGAGCAGTACAATAAAATCGTACGCCAGCTGAAGACCAATAAGATTCTGCGTAATATGCTTGAGAATGAACAGACCAGAGCTGCATTCATCGAAGTATTGAAAGATGTGGCACAAGAACTTGAAAAATAATTATTTACACTAAATCAAATCATGGATAGCAAATTACAGGCACAAGAAAGCCAACAGCAGAGTCAGCAGCAGCACTCAGGGCAGCCGAAAGGTAACCCGCTTGCGGAGCTTAATAAAATAGGAGGTTTTGGCTTTGTTGAATCCGTTGTAGACGGTATCGCCAATATGAACCCTACAAGAAAAGCCAGGAAAGAAATTTTCCTGACGGACACCAATAAATCAGACGAAAGAAAAGAGCTTCTTCAAAAAATAAACCTTTGGGTGAGTCTTTTAGAAGGAAATGAGTCTGCAGATAAAATGGCAGATACCTGCAAAACCAAAGCGCAGGCAGCAGATCAGAATCTAAAGACCAACCTGAAAAATACACTTGATGCAGTACGTCTGTTGGAAACCAACTACAGAACTGTAGCTCAGTTCTATAAAAATACAGAACTGGATAAAGTGGATAATGTAAGCATCGTTAATGCAAGCCTTGAGCAGGTTTCAGATCTGGATAATCCTTTATTCATTGATGCTATTTCCGAAGAATTCAAAAACTATTACGACCGTTTAGATCTTAGAGACAACTATTCTATCCTGGCAATACCTGGGTATTTAGGCTCAAACAAAGTCATTGAAAAATGGGCAAAGATCTGTAATGAGAACAAAGTAATGATGGTCACCGATTTCGCCAATCTGGATAAACCGGATGACGTAGTCGACTTATTCCACTCTGCAAACCTTACGGGAGGCGAGCTTCACAGAAGTAACGTTATTATGACGTGCAACTGGCTTGTGGGCAGAGGAAGAGCTGAAGAAGTAGGAGAAGAAGAGAATGTAGAGCTTCCGCCTTCCACTTCATTAGCTGGAAAAATCCACAAAACTTTGATGTCTCAGGTGGCAGCAGGTAAAAAGCATGGTAATATCAACGAAGTAGATGCCGTAAAATTCGAATTGAAGAAAAGCGAAATTTCTCAGTTAGAAAAAATGGGTCTTGTTCCAATGGTGAACGAATATGGTAAGATCATGGCATTCTCTGCTAAAACACTGTTTACAGGAGATAACATCGGTCTTCAGACCTATTCAGTAGTACGTGTATTCGACTACGTAACTAAAGTTTTACTTGACTTCCTGAACAGAAGAGCCTTCGAAAACTGGAATGCCAAGAACGAAGACGATTTGAGAAGGCAGATTGTAACCTTCCTTGACAATATCAAAGGTCCGGACAAATTGATTGAAAAGTTCAAAATTGTTCGTTTCGAGCAGGACAGAGTCAATAAAGACAGAGTATGGCTTGATATCCGTATGACCCCTTATTTCCCTACAAAAAGTTTCGTTATTAAATTGGACGGACATAAAGGAGATGATGGTAACGAGTGGGATGCACAATATACTCAGGAATAACAACAACCCAATTTTAATAACAAAACCGATGCATTTTTACATCGGTTTTTTACTGCCAATTCATATGAAAATTAATGTGATCAAAAATAGTTTAAGCCTCTTTCTGCCTGTACTCCTGCTGATTATATTGTCGGGATGTGAGAAAAAATACCAGGCGCCGGACCATTATGCAGTAGATCTTTTTAAAGACGAACGGCAGCAGGGAAAAGCCTATATCATGAACGAAGAAGAATGCTTTGACGGTAGCGAGCTGGTTATTGCAAGTTCCAATGTGAAACTAACTGACAGTTCAAAAGGAAGAGGGAAAACATTCTTTCTTTACAAAGTAAGATCCGGAAAAGTACTGAAAACAATAAGAGATTCAGTGATGGATTATCCGTTCATGTTTCTTTCTGATCAAAGACTGAAGCTTAAGCCAGATTCAATCTACCTTTACCTGAAAAAACTTGAAGGCTACCGGTTTATTGCTGCAGAAAGAAATCTCAAATATCAATGGCTGAAAGCTGCTCCCGTATATTCCATTAAAAAGAATAAATAATTTTATCTTTGCAGAACGGGAACTGACAGCATTTTAAGCTTTTTAAAAAGAGGTTGCAAAATATGCTTCGACTCCGATCGACATGACAATCTGCAGCTATATGGCATTAGAGGTGTCACGCTGAGCGGAGTCGAAGCATCATAAAAATAGTTGCAGTTAAGAATTCCCTCAAATCATTTAAACAGACAAAGGTTTTTGGAAAAAAATAATAAAAGTTCAGAATTTCTCCATGTTGGAAATAAATTACTGAGCTGGTACGGGAAAAATGCAAGAGATCTGCCTTTCAGACAGACAAAAGATCCTTATAAAATCTGGATCTGCGAAATTGTTTTTCAGCAGACGAGGATCAGTCAGGGGCTCAATCATTACAATAATTTCATTAAAAGATTTCCAGATGTAAAGACACTGGCTGAAGCTGACGAAAATGAAGTGCTGCTCTATTGGAAAGGACTTGGATATTATTCAAGAGCCATTAATATCCATAAAGCTTCACAGCAGATCATGAATGATTATCAGGGTGTTTTTCCTGCTGATTATGAAGAGATTTTGAAATTAAAAGGAGTCGGGAAATATACCGCTGCGGCAGTTTCAAGCATCTGTTTTGGAGGTAGAATGCCGGCTGTTGATGGTAATTTTTACAGGGTTTTGAGCCGTATTTTTGCCGATGACTTTGATATTTCCAATTCAAAGGCCTTTTCCTATTTTTCTCAATTGGCAACATTGGTCATGCCAGAGAATGTAGGCGATTTTAATCAGGCTATGATGGATCTCGGTTCAGAAATCTGTAAGCCTAAGAATCCTCTCTGTGGCGAATGTCCGGTAAATGATGACTGTCTTGCATTTTCTATGCAGAAAACATCAGAGTACCCTGTCAAGACAAAAAAGATAAAAACAGAAGATCTTGCCCTGAAATATTATTTTGTGCACAGAAACGGACAGTTTCTGATCCGGCAGAGAAAAGACGATTTCATCTGGAAGAAATTATTTGAGTTTCCACCGGTAATTTCTGCCGATTTGGAACCGTTTATCAGGAATGTAAAAACCATTACCCATAAGCTTACCCATAAGAATCTCACCATTGAAATTTCTAATGTTGAGGTCGATTCAGAAGCGGTTTGGGATAGTTTTATAGCCGAAAATCAGTACCTCATTACAGACTTTGAAGCTTCTCATGACAAATCTTTTCCCAAACCTTTGGAAAACTACATCCAAAACTCATTGAAAGACTGAAATTTGTCTCCCAAAATCTAAAATCTAATTTGTACTTTTGCAAAATGATAAAAAACGTCATTTTTATTTTTGTATCACTGCTTTTAATTTCTTGCGGAAAAGATCATGTTCCAAAACCTTACGGGGAACTCCGCCTGGAGTATCCGGCACCCAAATATCAGAAATTTGAGAATAACTGTGCCTATACTTTTGAATATTCAGACTTTGCATCGATTTCTGATGCTAAAAAGCCTTGCTGGTATTATATAAATTACCCAAAAATGAAAGCCAAGGTCTTTGTGACCTATTATCCGATACAGAATGATTTTGCAGATCATATCAAAGAAGCTGAGAAAATGGTTTATGAGCATACCATTAAAGCAAGTTCCATCGATACCAAATCATTTGAATACCCGGACAAAAAAGTGTACGGAAACTTCTATGAGCTTAAGGGGCAGAGCGCTTCTAATCTTCAATTTTACATTACAGACAGCACAAAACATTTTGTGACTGCTTATTTATACTTTAATACAAGGCCAAAACCTGATTCTTTGGCCCCGGCAGTGAACTATATCAAAGATGATATGAAGCATCTGCTGGACACTTTTGAATGGAAAAAATAATTGACTTTAAAATACATTGAAAAATATATGAAACTTTTAGTTGTAGGAAGCGTTGCATTTGATGCAATCGAAACGCCATTTGGTAAAACTGATAAAATTTTAGGAGGGGCAGCTACTTATATCAGCATCACTTCATCCGTTTTAGGCGTTAAATCTGGTATTGTTTCCGTTGTTGGAGGAGATTTCCCACAGGAGCACCTTGATATGTTCACAGACAGAGATGTAAATATTGAAGGAATTGAGATCGTAAAAGAAGGAAAAACATTCTTCTGGTCCGGGAAATATCATAATGATCTGAATACCAGAGATACTTTGGCTACAGAAGTGAATGTTTTGGAGAATTTTGATCCTAAAATTCCAGATTCTATGCAAGATGCAGAGATTCTTCTGCTTGGTAACCTGCACCCTGGTGTTCAGCTGTCCGTACTGGAAAAAATGAACAAACGTCCAAAACTTGTTATCCTTGATACTATGAACTTTTGGATGGATTCAGCATGGGATATCCTGATGGATATGATTGCTAAAACAGATGTTATTACCATCAATGATGAAGAGGCAAGACAGCTTTCAGGAGAATATTCTTTAGTAAAAGCAGCTAAAAAAATCCACACCATGGGTCCTGACTATGTAATCATTAAAAAAGGAGAGCACGGAGCTTTACTTTTCCACGACAATAAAGTATTCGCTATCCCTGCACTTCCATTAGAAGAGGTTTTTGATCCAACCGGGGCCGGAGATACTTTTGCAGGAGGTTTTGCAGCTTATCTTGCCAAAAAAGGTAAGTTTGATTTCGAGACCATGAAGTCTGCTTTAATCGTAGGTTCGGCTATGGCTTCCTTCACGGTTGAGAAATTCGGAACAGAAAGAATCCAGGAAGTAAATGAAGCGGATATGTTCAGCAGATTAAGACAATTCAAAGAATTAACGACATTCGATGTTGAACTGCAATAAATAAGTCTTTTTAAGAAATATTTATAATAAAAAATTTAGACTAATTCGTTAAGTATTCTAAATTTGCAACTTGTTTAAAATAGTAAAATGACAAATAAACTAAAAATCACTTTTCTTCTTGGGATTTTCATGATGATATTCTCTTCAAACATGAATGCTCAGCTAAAACCGGGAGAACTAGTGGATGGTATTGCTGCTGTTATCGGTGATGAAATTGTTTTGGAATCGGATGTGAATGAGCAGATGAACTATGCCAAACAACAGGGAGCCTCTGAGACTGACAAATGTGACTTCCTTGAAAACCTGATCAGCAACAAGCTTCTTGTATACGAAGCCAAAAAAGATACATTAATTGAAAACCGTTCTGCTGCCATTAAAGAGCAGGCCAATGCAAAATACCGTCAATTGCTTTCTCAGTTCCCTGACGAAAAAACGATGCTTGCTGCATATAAATTCAGAAATGGGTATGAAATGAAAAACGCTATTGAAAAGATAGATGTAGACCAATATTACGGGCAGGCAAAATATCAGCGTATCACTGAAAAGGCAGACGTAACTCCAAATGAGGTTACTGACTTCTATAACCTGTACAAAATGCAGCTTCCGGAAGTAAAGGATGAAATCTCTTTAGCACAGATTATGATATACCCTAAACTGACCGATGCGCATAAAGAAGATCTTATCAAAAGATTAAATAAAATTAAGCAGGATATTGCCGCCGGAGAGACTTTTGAAAGCCAGGCAAGAATTTATTCTGAAGATGAAGGATCTGCTGCGAATGGGGGACTTTATAAAAATATAAACAAAGGACAAATGGTTAAGCCGTTTGAAGCGGCTGCACTGAACCTTCAGGAAAATGAGATCTCAGATCCCATTGAATCCGAGTTTGGATACCATATCATACAGCTGATCAAAAAATCAGGAAAAGTATACGACGCAAGACATATCTTATTGAAAGCGACTCCTACAGATGATGAAATAAAGACAGCAAAAGCAAAACTGGACAGTATCAAAAAACTTGTTCTTGACGGGAAAATAACATTTAAAGATGCTGCTTTTAAATTTTCAGATGATAAAAGAACGAAATTCAATGCCGGAATTATTTCAGGTGCAGACGGTTCTGATAAAATTGAAAGAGAAAGTATTCCCGGATCTATCACTTATGAATTGGCAGGTCTGAACAAAGGAGATATTACTTCAGCTTTCGAAGATGAGGACAATAAAAGAAAAGTAGTGAAGATCATCAAATTAGAAGATGTTATTCCTGCCCACCAGATCACACTGGAAACAGATTATAACAGAATCAAGCAGATGGCGCTCAACAAAAAGCGTAATGAAATGATTGAGAAGTTTGTCAACTCTAAATTACCGACAACCTTTATATCAATTGACGGGCGCTATGATAACTGTAAATTCAAAGCCAACTGGAAAAAAGAATCAATCAAAAAATAAAATATAAAACCTTCAGAATTTCTGAAGGTTTTTTTATACCAAAAAGTCAGGATATTTCCTTTAGAACCCACGTTTTTTATTATTTTTACGCATGAGCAATTTTATAGATTTCAATTCAGCAAAAAAACTTCAGGAAATGAAGGCAGATCAAAATAGAATTACAAGGCTTTTTAACATACAATATCCTATTATTCAGGCAGGGATGATCTGGCATTCAGGGTGGAGGCTGGCTTCGGCGGTTTCCAATTGTGGAGGCTTGGGGATCATAGGAGCGGGAAGCATGTATCCTGATATCCTGAGAGAAAATATTCAGAAATGTAAATTGGCTACAGATAAGCCTTTTGGTGTTAATGTGCCTATGCTGTATCCTAACCTTGAAGAGATCATCCAGATCATTCTGGAAGAGGATGTGAAGATTGTTTTTACTTCAGCCGGGAATCCTAAAACTTATACGGAAACGCTTCAAAAAGAAGGAATAAAAGTTGCCCACGTTGTTTCATCTACTAAATTTGCTGTAAAATGCGAAGAAGCAGGAGTAGATGCTGTAGTGGCCGAAGGTTTTGAAGCAGGAGGACACAATGGAAGAGATGAGACCACCACTTTCTGTCTGATCCCGAATGTAAAGAAACATATTTCCAAACCATTGATTGCTGCCGGAGGAATTGCATTAGGCTCTCAGATGAAAGCTGCCATGATCCTCGGTGCAGACGGTGTACAAATCGGTTCCCGGTTCGCTGCTACCGTTGAAGCAAGTGCTCACGAAAACTGGAAAAAGAAAATTACAGAACTGAATGAAGGTGATACCCACCTTACTTTAAAAGAACTGGCGCCTGTAAGGATGGTGAAAAATAAGTTCTTTGGTGAGCTGGAAGACATCTACCAGTCAGGAAGAAATAAAGAAGCTTTAATAGCTTCATTGGGACGTGCAAGAGCAAAGCGTGGAATGTTCGAAGGAGATATGGAAGACGGTGAGCTGGAGATTGGACAGGTTTCTGCTTTGATCAACGATATATTACCGGTAGAAACCGTTTTCAGTAATTTACTAAAGGAATTTGAAGCAGCAAAAGTTCCAGGCTTATAGAACCGAATGAATGGAAGAGAGGATAATAGAAGTAAGAAGTCAGAAACTTTATATCACATACAATAACATAGTCGAAGAAAAGCCTGTTATTATTTTTCTTCACGATTCCTTGGGTTGCGCACAACTTTGGAGAGATCTTCCGACAAAACTGTTTGAAATTACGGACTGTAATATTCTTATGTATGACAGACCAGGTTATGGGAAATCCGGACCTATGCCGACCCACGAAAGGCCGGTTAATTATATGGAACTGGAAGCAGATTTACTGAATGAGCTGCTGACAGAGCTTAATATTAACAATGCCATCCTATTCGGGCACAGCGACGGAGGAACCATTGCCCTCATTACAGCTGCAAAATATCCCGAAAGAATAAAAGGCATAATCTGTGAAGCAGGACATATTTTTGTAGAAGAAGTTACTTTAAAAGGAATTTACGAAGCCTGGGACGCTTATAAAACGACCAATCTTGCCGAACGTCTTGCCAAATACCATGGAGAAAAAGTGGAAATGCTTTTCAGGGCCTGGACGGAAACATGGACCCGTGAAGATTATAGAAACTGGAATATTGAATACCTTTTAAAAGATATTCAATGCCCTTTACTTTTTATTCAGGGGGATGCTGATGAATATGGCACCGTGGATCAGGTTGAAAAAACAGTTTCTCAGGTAAGCGGTCCTGCAGAAAAATATATCATTCCCGGAATAGGGCATACGCCGCATAAAGAAAATCCAGAGCTTGTTTTGGTTAAGGTATCAGAATTTATAGAAAAAATATAGCTGTAAGCATAATCAGTAATAAGAGCATCTTGTGTTACAGGGTGCTTTTTATTTTCAGTCATGTAATTAAACAATATCTGATTTAAATTGTCTATTTATATTTTCTGTACAAATTGATGAGTTGTGTTTGAATGAGTGGTTTAATAAAGGAGATGCGGCAAAGCCGCATCTCCTTTATTATTACAGTTATAGAAGCTGAATTTCTGCAGCTATATTTTCTCTTGCCTGCTGCTCATATTTGTCCCTGAAATGCTCTGTTTTAAAAATACTTTCCAGTTCCAGGAAATGTTTCAATACCTTCTTTCTTCCCGGTTTGTACAGAAGGTCAGGATAAAGAGCATATTCCTTCCGGATCTTCCGGGTATAATCAAAATATATTGCAGAATTTTTTCCCAAGATAGAAAGGTCTGCATCCAGAAGATAGTTTGTATCCGCATCATCAGACTTTTGATGGGATTTTGTAGCTAAGATCTGATTTTCTGTTTTTAAAATTATAGTTTGAGGCAATCCCATTTTATGAAGCCGTTCTGCAGCATACGATGCACTTTTTTCTTCATTGGACTTTGAAGAAGTATCATAAATAACATCATGGTAAAAAACAGAAAATGAAACAGTAGAAAAATCATCAATAAGTTTTTTTACACTTTCCAGTTCTATGAACATATTCTCAAGGTGAAAAAGATCATGATAATACCTGCCTTTTCCGGAATATTGGGTTTCAATTTCTTGCCACATACTTTCAATAAGGGTCTCGTCTTCTGTAAAATGAAGACAAAGATCTGTGAAGTATCCTTTCAGATGCATGATGAATGAGTATAAAAAAAGGAACTTTAAAAAGTTCCCTGATTTGCTTCCAACACTGCTTTCAGATCAGCCCAGCCTCCGCCGTTATAACCATCCTTCAGGCCCTGCCCATTAAGATATTCCAATGCTTTTCCGCTTCTGTTTCCGCTTCTGCAAAATAAGATCACAGGTTTTTCGATAGATAAGATCTCTTCCTTTCTGTCTTCTACTTCACCAAGAGGGATATTTTGGGCTCCGTCTATATTTCCGTCCATTTCAAGCTCCATAGGCTCACGAACATCAATTAATTCATAATTTCCAGACTGTATAACTTCTATTAAAGACATAACTGTGTAATTTAAGATTAAAAATAAGAACGAAAATACGCAATTTTTTCCTGAAAAAACTCTTTATCTAAACTTAAATTTTCCCAAAAATGCTTAAAACTTAAGGCTCATTCACTTCTTACCAAAGACCGTAAGATTCATAAATTAAGCTTAATTTTGCAGAATGGAAATCCTGAATGGCGGTGCCGAAAAATATTCCCAGCTTATAAAATCCAAAGCAAAACATTTTGGGTTTCAAAGCTGTGGAATTTCGAAAGCAGGATTTTTAGAAGAAGATGCTCCGAATCTTGAAAAATGGCTTAAAAACAATTTTCATGGCGAAATGAAGTACATGGAAAACCATTTTGATAAAAGATTGGATCCCAGGCTGCTTGTAGAAGGCTCAAAATCTGTTATTTCACTTTCTTACAATTACTTTCCAAAAGAAGAAATCTCTACCCTGGAAAATTATAAGATCTCAAAATATGCTTACGCAGAAGATTATCATGAAGTGGTAAAAGAAATTCTCCGCGAGATGGTTTCAGAACTGCAGCAGGAGATAGGAGAGTTCGGGTTCCGGGTTTTTGTGGATTCTGCACCCGTTTTGGAAAGAAGCTGGGCCAGAAAGTCAGGAATAGGCTGGGTAGGGAAAAATGCCAATCTCATCACAAAGCAAAATGGCTCCTTCTATTTTTTGGCGGAAATCATCTGTGATCTTGAATTAATCCCCGATCATGCCACTACAGATCATTGCGGTACCTGCAGGAAGTGTATTGATGCATGTCCTACGGATGCTATTGTTTCAGAAAAGATTATTGACGGAAGCCGCTGCATCTCTTACGCAACTATAGAGCTCAAAAACGAAATTCCCAATCATTTTAAAGATAAAATGGAAGACTGGATGTTCGGATGTGATATCTGCCAGGATGTATGTCCCTGGAATAGATTTTCTTCACCTAACCTTCAGAGTCGTTTTGCTCCGAATGAATCCCTGAAAAATTTCAAAAAAGAAGAGTGGAGAGAAATTACCCAGGAAATATTCTCTGAGATCTTCAGGAAATCCCCTGTAAAGAGAACCAAATTTGCCGGCCTGAAGCGGAATATTGAATTTTTGGAACGTTCTTCAGATAAACTTTAGGATAAATTTTTGGTGACGAATCCTGGTCTGGAATTTTGGGTCCCAAAGTTGAGGAGGATAAATGACCATCCCTTAAGCTGTCGGTCTTAAGGAGGTTAAGATTTAATTCAGTAAGAATCTCTGAAAAACTTTTCCTAAAAAGAAAATTGACTTTCAGGAGACCAATGTCCCACAGAAAATCAACGCTTTTTTTGTACTCTTTTTGGAGCTGTTTTTACCCGTACTTTAAATCTTTTTTGTGATTTTGTATTTTTACGCATATTTGTGAATATTTCGTAACTAAATTTAATCATTTTTTCGATTAAAACAAATACTTTTACAGAAAATTGAAGATTAAATTTTATTAAAACATGAGTGTGAAAATTGTATTGCTGTATGTCCTGAAAACCATAGGAATTATTTTAGGAATTGTTGCTCTGTATGTTATTCTGGGCCTTTTACTTCCGCTTATAGAAGTTTCTGCAGATAATGACGGACAACCGAAAGATATTCCGATTTATATTTATACCAACGGTGTGCATACAGATATTGTAATGCCTGTAAAAAATGACCTTCAGGATTGGAGCGCAAAAGTTCCGTTTTCCAATACAAAATCGAAAAGAATAGATTACAATTATATAGGAATAGGATGGGGAGACAAAGGATTTTATCTGGATACTCCGACGTGGGCAGATCTGAAGTTTTCCACTGCTTTTAAAGCTGCCTTCTGGCTCAGCGATTCAGCCATGCACTGTTCCTATTACAACAGCATGAAAGAAGGCGAAGACTGCAAAAAGATCATGATCAGCAGAAATCAATATACGAGTCTGGTGAAATTTATAGAAGAAAAATTTGACAGGGATCAGAACGGAAACTTTATCCTGATTCCTACCAATGCTGTTTATGATGTAAACGATGCTTTTTATGATGCCAAAGGAAAGTACAGCTTCCTGAATACCTGTAATACCTGGGCAAATGATGCACTGAAAGTCGCAGGACAGAAGGCTGCCCTATGGACACCTTCCGATTTTGGAATTTTTAGACATTATAAATAATTTTTCAATGAAGATTTTTGCTGTAATTTTTGTTTTACATCTTATATTTTCATGCACTAATGAATCTAAAAGAGACTATTCCGTTATAGCAAATTCTTTCATTAAAGAAGACAACAGGCCGGAAGCGGATCTGTCTAAAATTACAGCAAAGGCTGAAGAAGCTCTGAAATTCTGTGTTTCAAAAAAGCTAAATACAGATTTTTGTATCCTGATCGACATGAGCCTTCATTCAGGAATTAAAAGATTTTTTGTCTGGGATTTTAAAACGAAATCAGTGGTCAGGAAATATCTTGTGGGTCATGGCTGTGGCTCAAATCCCTGGAGTGCAGATGGTTCAAAAGACAATCCACAGTTCAGCAACGAAGACGGAAGCCATCTTTCATCTTTGGGAAAATATAAGGTACAGGGAAGAGGATATAGTGATTGGGGAATCAATATCAAGTACCTGATGCATGGTCTCGAAGAAACAAACACTAATGCTTTAAAAAGATATATCGTTTTCCATTCATGGGATCAGATGAGCGACGACGAAGTTTTTCCAAAAGGTTCTCCCGAAGGCTGGGGGTGTCCTACTGTTTCTAACAACGCAATGAAAGAAATAGATCCTATGATTCAAAAGACTGGGGAACCGGTTCTGATGTGGATCTATCAATAATATACAGGAAAATTATGAAGCACCGCCTTGTCCGGGAACAGCAGCTCAGCTGCAATATAGAAACCGCCTGGGGATTTTTTTCCTCAGCTAATAATCTTTCCGAAATCACACCGAAAGACATGAATTTTATCGTCCTGACTACAATGGAAAATGATGAAATTTATGAAGGAATGCTCATCGATTATTACGTTTCGCCTTTATTCGGAATAAAAATGAAATGGCAGACAGAAATTATTAAAGTTGATTTTCAGAAAAGCTTTATAGACTTTCAGAAAAAAGGACCCTATAAGCTATGGCATCATCATCATGAATTCATTTCCAACGAAAAGGGCGTACTCATGAAAGATACCATTGATTATGAACTTCCAATGGGATTTTTGGGTGAAATAGCCCATCCACTTTTTGTTAAAAAGAAACTGGAACATATTTTCGACTACCGCTACGAAGTCCTGGAAAAAATGTTCAATAAAGTGTAAAATATGATAAAAGCCGCTCTGTGGAGCGGCTTTTATTATTATCTGACAACATCTGCATGATAAAGCAGAATGTTATTTATTTAACCAATTCGATATTAACAGCAGAGAATCCTTTTGGAGATTTTTCTTTCTCGAAAGATACTTTGTTCCCCTTTTTTACAGGATGTGCACAGCTGTTGTTGTGAAAGAAAACATTTTCTTTGCTGTTGTCTTCAGTAATGAAGCCATAGCCTTTCTCACTGTGGAAAGTGATGATCCCAGTTTTTCTGATTTCTTCTGCCATAATAGGAGCGGCACCAAGCTGGATCTCATCAATGTTTACTTCCTGTCTTTCTCTGTCTTCAGGAGGTGTAGAGGTAAGTCTTCCGAATTCATCTACATACATGAAAACATCTTCTGCACCCTTGTTGTTATTCGTTTTACGATCTTCGCGTCTCAGCGCTTTTTCTTTTTGCTTTTGAATTTTTTTCTTGAAATTTTCTTTTTTAGAAAAAGAGTCTGCCATAAATTATTCTAGTATTTAAATTTTATATTGTATTTGTTTACCTGATCTGCCAAGTCTTATAAAGCTGCAGTCGTCCGTCTGTTCTTCTTTATGAAACGAAGCGTCGAAAGCAGTTTGTTTGGGCGTTCATCAGTAAAAGAAGTGATTTTTAAAAAATGAGGCATCTGAAAAGCGGGAACTGAAAAGAAAGAATTTCTATACTGTAACAGAGGGCAAAGGCAGCGGCCTATTAATTAATATACAAATATACGATAATTAACTGAATAAACCTATTTTAAATCATTGATTATCAAAAATGTATTTTCTCATTTAAAACGAGAACTGATTTCACTATTGAGTAGCAATAAAAATCCTCAGCATGCTGAGGATTGTGGAAAATAATATATTATAAAAATGAAGTGGTGTATAATATGTTCATACAGCAGCAAATGTTGTGCCTAAAAATCACATATTTTGGATTTTTTTTGTGTGGAAGCTCAATTTTAGAGCAGTTGAAGAGCGTATCCGGTTGGTATGGTAATGTGATATATCCTTTACATGAGTAATATTTTAATAATTCATGTATAATGCATTAGATATGGTAAATTCGGAATTCATTGTCTAATCTAACTTTTATATGCACTTTTAAGCTGTTGGTACCTGATGTTCATCATTGTTTTTTGTGCTTTTTTAATTTAGATTCATGAAAAAAAACTTCTATCTCCGCGCAGCTTTGTCGGTTATTTTACTGATGCACAGTGTAGTATCTATTTTCAGTGGCGATGTTAATAATTTTGGACGTCTTTACCTTGATACCATAGGCTTCAGTCCTTTTGGACTTTACCTGGCCTGGGCTGTGAAGCTGATCCATCTTTTCTCAGTATTTCTGATCTGGTCGGAACGTTATGTAAAGGCAGTTTCTATTTGCAATATGATTATCCTGATTTTTGGAATTTATTTTGTGCATTGGCAAAATGGATGGTATGTTGTAGGCGGCGGAACCAATGGAATTGAGTTCAATATTCTTTTAATTTGCTGTTTTTTACAGCTTATTTTTACCGGAAAGGAAGAAAACTGCAGTTCATAGACCATTGCTGTGGGTTAAATGCTTAAATTTTTATTTTCCGCTGAAAGATGGTATTTTGCATAGTAAATCCTATCACACTCAATGCCAGGCAGAAAATCAAAATTATATATCCATTTACTCTTTTGGATACTGTACTATATTCTGGAAGTTTATCTGGACTTTTACTGGTCAAGATACCAGTTTCCTGATGCAAAATGGCAGATAAGGCTTCAGAATACTATTATTCTGGAACTTGGATATCTTCTGATTAAAATTCCGTTGGGTTATGCTCTTCTGTATGTGTACGAAAGAACCGGTCTCAAAAGATTTCTTGCCTGCATTCTCTCTGTTATTATTCTTATTGCGGCGGTTCTTGCCCACAGGTTTTTTACTCATTATATCATTTATCCCCATATTTATGGAATTGTTGAAACATTGGATGGCAAACAGCCTTCAGGATTTATCAACGGACTCGTGGCTTTTAACTCCTTTATGGATCTGATCTTTATGGCAGGCCTTATATTCGGCGTTGAAATTACAAGGCAGAAGAATCTGCTGAAAGAACAGATCTCAAAGCTGAAATCAGAAAAGCTGGATCAGGAACTTACCATGCTGAAGGCTCAGATCAATCCCCATTTTTTGTTCAATACACTGAATAATATTTACGGAATGGCCCTTAAAAAAGCTGATGAAACACCTGATGTGATCTTACAGCTTTCCAAAGTGATGCGGTATAATATTTATGAAGCAGCTGAACGGTATATTTCTATAGAAAAAGATGTAGATAATATCAAAGATTTCCTCCAGATCCAGAAGATCCGGCACCATGGCCTTGTCATCCGTTTTAATGAGAATGTAGATAATCCTTCCCAGGAGATTTCGCCGCTTATTTTGATCCAGTTCGTTGAAAATGCTTTTAAACATGGTGTTTCAGAAACCCTTGGAAAGAGCTTTATTCATATTGATATCCAGCTGAACAATGGTGTTCTTCATTATCATATTGAAAATTCAAAAGAAGAAAAACCTCACGGAAATTCTACAAAAATAGGACTGAAAAATATCCGAAGACAGCTTGAACTGCTTTATCCAAAGCACATTCTCACCGTTGAAAGTACCAGTGAACGCTTTATTGTAACCTTAATTATTGACCTTAATGATACATTCCGCTTCTAAAAAATACAGTTGCCTCATCGTGGAAGATGAGCCGATAGCCGCAGAAATCCTGGAAAATTTTGTTTCAAGGGATGAAGAATTTCAGCTGGTGGCAAAATGTTCCGATGCTGTTTATGCCGGAACCCTTTTAAACAGGCATGATATTGATCTGATGTTTCTGGACCTTCATCTTCCGGTGGTAAAAGGCTTTGATTTCCTGAAAAAACTAAAAAATCCGCCTCTTGTTATCGTGACTACTGCTTATCACCAATATGCGGTAGAAGGCTATGAGCTTGATATTGTAGATTATCTGATGAAACCTGTTCCTTACGAGAGGTTTACCAAAGCGATTGAAAAGTTTAAATATCTGATGAATGCTGAGGAAGCTTTATTGGAGGCAGCGGACCGGGAACATATTTTTATCAGTAGTGGAAAAAAACAAATTAAAATTGTTCTTCATGACATCTTTTTTATTGAAAGCCTACGGGAATATATTCACATTCACACCAAAGCAGGAACGATCACAGTGAAAATGCCGATCAGCAGGATAGAAGAAAATCTGGATCCTAAAATATTCGTGAGAATTCACAAATCTTACATTATTTCCAAGTCTAAAATTGAGGTACGTTCTGCCAGCATGATACAGGTGATGGGCAAAAAGCTTCCGATTGGCAGGACATACAAGCCTTCCATTGAGTTGTAAGCCTTCATAGACTTAAAGCTTTATTTGATAGCTGTTTCTTTTCTTTTACTTTTATTTTGAACAACTTTGAACTGTTAAATAGCAGTAAATAAAGATTTTAAGAGGAAAACCGATTGCAATAATTAGAATATATGTGGATGTTAGTATTCTGAGGAATACGGATTGGCTTAATCATATTAAGCCAATTTTTTATTTGGAATGATCCGAAAAAAAACCTCCGGTATTACAATTGGTACCGGAGGTTTTGGTTATATTTTAAGGACTATGAAACTTTCATTTCTTTTTTGTCCCGGATACTTTTAATAATAAAGAAAAGTCCCAGGAACAGAAACGGAATGCTTAAAATTTGTCCCATATTCAGGCTCATTCCTTTTTCAAAATCAACCTGGTCTACTTTTATAAATTCTACAAAGAACCTCACGATAAAGATGAGTAGAGTAGTGATGCCGAAATAAAAGCCCTTCCCGACCTTAAAGATATTTTTGGTATAAATGAAATACACAAGAAGGAAGATCACCAGATAGCAGACCGCCTCATACAGCTGGGCAGGATGTCTCGGAATGTTATCTATCTGTTTGAATATAAAAGCCCATGGTGCATTGGAAGGCGTACCTATAATTTCAGAGTTCATCAGATTGCCCAACCTGATAAATGCTCCGGCCAGAGGAGTAGCAATAGCGATTACATCCAGAACAGTCATAAACTTAATGGAAAATTTTCTTGCATAGATGAGAAGCATAATTATAAGTCCAATTCCGCCGCCGTGGCTTGCCAATCCTGCATATCCTGAAAAATGGTAGGCTCCGTCAGCTCCTTTTTGGATCGGCAGGAATATCTCAATAGGATGCTGGGAGTAATAATCAAAATCATAAAACAGACAGTGCCCTAATCTGGCACCTACTAAAATTCCTATAAATGCATAAGAGAAAAGTGCTTCATGTGCCTGCTGACTTAGATTTTCTTTTTTATAAATGGTTTTTAGGATCGTGTAGCACAGAACAAGTCCGGCCAGAAATAGCAACCCATAATATTTAAGGGGAAATCCGGAAATATTGAAGATTTCAGGACTTACATCCCAGTTAACGTATAGCAAATTCATTGATGATGGTTGTGAAATTATTTTTTAGGGACAAATATAGCAGGATATAGCCGTTTTTAAGGAACATAAGTGAGACTTTAGGATATTTTGGGGGAATATATCATGTTTTTATAAGGATACAAAAAAAACCTCTCACATTAAGTAAGAGGTTTTAACGGACATCAAATAAAAGTATTGCTACTTATCAGTCAATGTTCGTTTAAACGTTATATTCAAATTATGCTAACTTTACGTTAACTGCATTTAAACCTTTGTCGCTTTTTTGTACTTCGAAAACTACTTTATCGTTTTCACGGATAGATCTTGAATCTAAACCTGAAGAGTGTACAAAAATGTCCTTACCTCCATCTGATGGAGAAATAAATCCGAAGCCTTTTGCTTCATTGAAAAATTTTACTGTGCCTTCTTGCATTGTAATGGGTATTAAAAATTGTTGTATTAATTATTTTGAGGATTTTTTTCTTAAATTTCTTAGAGAAACAATCCATCTATTTTATTGTGATTTAATGTATATATTGGAATTTTTCAACAGGCATGATAAATCCTATCAGCTTCTGAATATTTGTTAAGTCGGAACGTTGTCCTTCATCACAGAAAGAAACGGCTGTTCCCTGGGTTCCTGCTCTTCCTGTTTTTCCAATACGGTTAACATAAGTCTCTGGTACATCCGGAAGTTCATAGTTAACTACATAAGGAAGTTCTTCAATGTCGATTCCCCTGGCGGCAATATCAGTGGCAACCAGAACACGGATCTTACTGTTTCTGAAATCTTCCACAGCCTGTTGTCTTGCCATCTGAGATTTGTTTCCATGGATCGCTGCTGCAAAAATTCCTGTACGCTCCAATTGTTTCACGAGTCTGTCGGCTCCCTGCTTGGTACGTGTAAAAACCAGTGAACGTAAAATAGATACATCCTGCAGTATATTGATAAGCAGATTAGCTTTTTGGGTCTTTTCAACGAAATAAACAGACTGGTTAATGGTATGCATTGATGATGGAACCGGATTTACTGTAATTTCTACAGGGTTCTTCAGCATGGCATCTGCAAATTTCTGGACGTCCGGCGGTAAAGTTGCAGAAAAGAACAAGGTCTGTCGTTTTTGTGAAACCAGTTTCAGGATCTTTTTTACATCCTCTGCAAATCCCATATCAAGCATTCTGTCAGCTTCATCAAGGACCAGTATTTCAATTTTAGAGAGATCAATATATCGTTGGCTTACCAAATCCAGTAGCCTTTCGGGAGTGGCAATAAGAATATCCACTCTTTTTCTGAGAGCAGCAAGCTGGCTTCCGGATAATACACCTCCAAAAATGGAAAGCTGTGATAATGGTAAATATTTACTGTAGACTTTAAAACTTTCTTCCAGCTGCAGGACTAATTCCCGGGTTGGTGTTAAGATTAAAGTTCGTATTTCTTTATGATCTGGTGTGTTTCTTTTTAATAACTGGAGAATGGGCATGGCAAATGCCGCCGTTTTTCCAGTGCCGGAATGGGCATAGCCTATAATATCCCTTCCTGCTAAAATATGGGGAACAGCAGTATACTGTATCTCTGTAGGTTTGGAATATCCGGCTTCTGTAACGGCACGGACTATAGGATTTATTAAATTTAAATTTTTAAAACTCATCATATTCTACCGGAACATCCGGTTCTGAGTGGCCAAATCGGTTAAGATCTGAATTGTTGTCTTGTATCAAAATAATGAATATCAGTTCTGATAAAGCATTATCTTTAATTATTATTTACTTTGCATTAACTTTGACAATAAATTCAGTTGGGAATATATTTGCTGAGCTTTGCAATATCATATCGTTCTTATTCTCAGGGGCAGGATTTTAAATCCGTACCGTTCTGAGCTTTATAACTACTTCTAACCTGAAAACCAAGGAAGCAGTATTAAAAATTATTTAAAAATAAGTTTTAATTGGGCAGCTGAAAAAGCAAAACTGAAAGAGAAAAATGAAGATTTTAAACTATTACAGAATAGCAAAAGGCAGAGACCTGTTTTTATAAATGCTTTGCAAAGCTACAATAAAGAAATTGAATATTAATTGATTTAAATGATTGATTATCAAAAAATTATTCGTAGCTTTCGCACGTTAACTGAATTGTTTGCACCCAAGCGGATGATTTTAAATCCGTACTTATGCAGACCTCTGTTCCTACAACCAGCCCCCAACCCCAAACTTTACAATCTCACACAGACCAGCATGTGAGAATTGCATACTTCATTATGCTTCATCATAAGCCGGAAGTATTCAAAGCAATGTTTCAGAAGATCTATACAAGAGATCAATTTTACCTCATCCACATAGACCGTAAAGCTAAGGAGGAGTTTACCGATGAGATCCAGATGTATCTCATCAAGTTTCCCAATGTTTATATTCTGGAAAGCATCAATATTGTTTCCGGAGGCTTCAGTATGATCCAAGCTGAACTTGATGCCATGGAATTTCTGCTTAACGTCAACCAGGAATGGGATTATTTTGTTAATCTGAGCGGTGAAGATTACCCTTTGAAATCTCAGAATATCATCAGGAAGTTCCTTACAGCGAATAATGGAAGGAATTATCTTTTCTATTATGATCAGAAGTTTTACCGTCCGGATACTCTTAAGAGAATACAGAACCATTTTACGGAGCTTTCTTATAAGATTTCGTCTCTTATGTACAAAAGAGAATTTATGAAAGGAGTTACGCCTTATATAGGAGGGAAGTGGGTTATTTTTACCAGAGATACCTGTGCTTTTCTTGCCAATAATAAAAGAGTAATGAATTTTGAAGATTATTACCTTCATACATTTCTGCCCGCAGAATCATTTTTCCAGACTGTTCTTATGAATACTTCTTTTAACGATCTTATTGTAAATGATGATAAAAGAGCCGTCATAGAAAAACCAATATTCGGTAAAAAACAGACACCAGATGAGCTTATTCTTTTTCTGAAAGCTACGAACCACCTTTTCATCAGGAAAATAAATGAGAAAACAGAAGAAGAAGTTGTGAAATATATTGAAGAAAGCTACGATCTTCCTTTACCGAACATAGATGAAGTAGAAAGAGAGCTGAAAATTGATAAAAGACAGGATAATTAACTTCTGTATTTCCTCAAAATATTAATAGAGGTCTTAGATTTCGCTCATTACATACATATTCTCCATGGTAGGAACTGTACTGCCACCTTGCTTTTCAAGTGTTATAGCGAAGACCTGTGCTTTCGGAATATGGGCAAGAGCTGTTTTGCTGTCTTTTTCTTCAATGCATTCGCATTTTGATTTTCACCGTTCCAAGAGGTATTTTCAGCTTGTCCGATATTTCGTTCTGCGTATAGCCCTGGTAATATGCTAAGTCGATAAGTTTCTGTTTAGCAATCTCCAGACCTTTCAGTACATTATTAAATCCAATAAAATCAGATGAATTATTAGTCGTTGAAAGTTCTGCAGAGCTATATACGAAATCAGGAAGCGGCTGGTTTTTAAGTTCATTCTGAAAACCTTTCGATTTTAAATAATCTATAGCCGTGTTTCTTGCAATATTAATCATCCATGTATAAAATCTTCCTTTTGAAGAATCGTACTGATGGACAGCATTCCAGATTTTCACAAAAACATCCTGGATGATTTATATTTTTATGTTATTAATTCTTTTTAATTTTTATTCGTTAAAACCCCAATTACATGAAATAAAATTATGTTATATTAAATAAATTTTTAATTTTAGTATATCAAAAACACTAAGACCATGAAATCATGGACAATGAAAATTTTAACCCATTTGAGTTGCTCAATGACCAATTTAAGTATCCTTTTCCAACTTTGAAAGCCCTCATGCCAAACAGCTCCAGGAGATTACCGAAAAAAATGGATAGAGAATATCTATGGCTTTATGAGTAAAACCCCGAACTCCGCAAAAAGTATAAAAAAACCAAAACAGCACATATTTCTGCTCAATGGTTTCTCGTTACAATGCTATGGAATTTCCGGAAACCAGAGAATTGAAAGAAAAGTTAAGTCAATACAAATCTTATTAAAATACTTGATCTAAAATATTCAAATTTACAGCTAGAATGGAAGTTTGCCGATAGGGGTCTTATGAAATTTCCCTTCTATATTCACTTTTTTTAACACTACAATTTAAAATACTATGAAAATAATTAATGTTCCAATTCCCAAGTACCCATGGCCCTATTTAGTAGGCCCCTTTGTAGAGTCCTTTACACAGGATGAAATTGATTGGTACGACACAGACTTTACATTCATGTCTGAAGCAACAAGGGAGAAATACAAAAAGCATGGTCTAGCACAGGCAACATCTTATATGTTTCCCGGTGCAGACACAATAGAAAAGATACGTCCCATATGTCGATTTATGATCTGGCTGACTTTGTATGATGATTATTATGAATTATGTCCAGTTGATGAACTGGCAGTCATTAGAGATCGCATTATGGAAGTGATGTTGGGAGCTTCGCTCAAGCCCGATGATATAGGATTAATAAGGCAGGTAGCCTATTGCAGGGATGAATTTCGCCCCTATGCTAATAATGAATGGTTTGATCGTTGGACACAGGCTTTCTACCGCTATACCACATATGGTCTTATGGAAGAAACACCATATAAGCTGTCGGGTAAAATGCCTACTCTTAATAATCTTCTGCTTATCCGTGAATACTCCATATCTATGTATACATTTGGTGAACCGGTAGAATTAACTATTGATTTTATAATGCCAGGATATATTGCAGAGCATCCGGCTATTCAACGTATAAAAATGTTGATGTGCAGGATTATTGCTATTCAAAATGATCTTGCTTCTTTACAAAAAGAACTTGCAGTAGAAACTGAAATATTAAACATTGTCTTGGTAATACAACATCAGTACAAAATTTCCCTGGAAGAGGCATGTGTAGAAACAATACGGATACATGATGAATATGTTAAAGAGTTACAGGATATGGAAACTAATCTCCCAGACTTTGGCATATATCAAAAAGATGTGGAGAAGTATATTTATTATATGATTCTAATGATTACAGGGTTAGGTGCATGGTATTATAAAGGAACTTCTTCGCGCTATACAGTGCCCGGAGCATTTCCAAAGCCGGAATATGGAATTACATCTTCTAATGTGCCAGAGTAGAATGAATAGAGTCTGCATATTTATTCTGACCAAAAAAGAGCAAGACTACTGGATGGAGATTTCCAATTCTTGGGAATATCTTTTTGATCTTCATCCTCTAAAGTGAATCAAGCAGGGTTCAATACCAGTATTGCTTTTGGAGCAGCTGCAGGCTCTGGGGTTTATGATGAGATTTTAGCAGGAATTGAAGCTCAGGCAATTGCGGGTCTGTTTATTGTCTGAGGTAATTTTTATTACTGAGGTGTGAATCCTACCCTTAGAAAATTTCTGAGGATAGAATTTTTTTAATTATTAATCTTAATTATAGAAAAATATTACCCAAAAGTGTAATTGACCTGCTTTGTTTTTATCATCAGTTTTACTATGCAAATCAATAAGCGATAAAACAGTGTGCCAGAGGCACGCTATACTGTAGAAGTCGGATTTGTAATGATTACTGCTAATAAAAACAAAATTACCATGAAAACACTACATTTAAAAAGTCTGAAGATTCTCGTGAGCTTTTTCTTGCTTGTTCTGTTTACCAGCCTGTATTCACAGCCGGCTCCTGTTGGCCGTATTTATGACCAGGCGCACCAGCAGAGCTTTGTTTTGTATAGTGACGGAATGACGGTGCAAGATGGCAACCCCATGAATAGAGGCATGGCGTATCGTGATCCGTCCGGAATGATGTATTTAAGGCTACCGGCGGCTAATCCGTACCAAAAAGCTTTTTTCCTGGATTACAACAGGAATGTTATTGAGATTGATTATATCCAGGGGGCCAGGATTATTGGTTATTCAGACATTCAGCCACCACCCAATCCGATGATTAATTATGTTCCGCCGGTATACAACCCTAATGTCGGTATTCAGACAGCGAACGGTTTCCAGCCTTTACCGGAGCAGATTATAGACATCAACAATCCGTATGGTGATCTGATGATCACAAACGAGCAGACTGCTAAAAACTGTTACGACCGGTCAGTTAGTTTTAATGGTACCCTGGACCAACAGAAATTTGGCGATTGCATGATTGAAAATATGGCCGGAAAAAAGGAGAATGAAATTTATAACTGTGTTAAAAATGCTTCAACACCGGAAGAGCAGGCTTTATGTCTTGTTGGCACTATGGGAGGCACAAATGAAAGAAGAATATCTGGATCTCTGCTGAAATGTTATAAGCAGTATGGAAACGACTATAGTAAATATCCGTTATGCCTGGCAGGTGAATCCTCGGATCCTGAGCTTCAAAAGCTTCTTTCCTGCGTGCAGCAGCAGGGCAGTTTTGGACAGGTGAACTTTATGAATACAGCCATGTGTTATGGAGCAAGCAGGCTTAATATGAATACAGAATCTCAGATCGTAGTGCAGTGTGCTGTAACGTCAGGCGGGCAGCCTTATGCTTTTGCCGGTTGTGCCGGTGGGCAGCTGATGTCAAGAGAGCTGGATAAATGCCTTACCAATGGAGTAGGCGGAGATTCCGGTTGCTTTGGTAAAAATAATGACATTGTAAAAGGTTTGAATAAAATTGGTTTAGAGCTACAGAATCAATTTGGTCCTAATAATGACATCGTGAAAACATGGAACAATACTGTCCACGACATTCAGTATGGTCCGGGTAAAAACCATGAAGCGGTAAAGGTCTTTACCAATGTCGGAAACGAGCTGGGAAAAGCAGGAAATAATATCGCAAAAGAAATAAAAAAAGTACTGCCGAAAATAAAATGGTGATTGCAGGAAGAGCTAATTTTTTTAATTTAATAAAAAACCTCTAAGAATCAAATGATTCCAGAGGTTTTTAGTACCCAGGACCGGGATCGAACCGGTACTCCTAAGAACTGGTGTTTGAGACCAGCGCGTCTACCAATTCCGCCACCTGGGCAAGTGTTAAATTGGTGTGCAAATATAGAAACTTTTTTTAATGTTCAAAAGCTTTTTAAGAGAAAAATTTTAAAATTCTATTTCCAAACCATCATAGGCCAGATGCATTCCCTCCGGAAGATCCTTATCTTCAATATCATGCAGCCCAAGATGATGGCTGATGTGAGTTAAAAATAATTTTTTAGGCTTAAGCTCCTTAAACAGGGCAATGACGTCAGGAAGGATAAAATGAGCTGGATGCGGATCGAATTTTCTGATGCAGTTTAAAACCAGCACATCCAGATTCTGCAGTTTCTCCTTTTCTATATCCGAAATAAAATTGGCATCCGTAATGTAGGCAAGGTTTTTAAATTTATATCCGAAGACCGTAATTTCATAATGAATTACTTCAACAGGCGTGATTTCGGTATCTAAAACGTGGAAAGGTTTATTTTCAATTTCGTGGAGATCAAAAGCCGGCGCTCCCGGATATCTTATATCGGCGAAGGCATAAGGAAAGCGGTTTTTAATCTCATGTCCAACTCTGTGGAAGCAGTAAATAGGCATATTTTTTCCGCTTTTAAAGATCAGCGGACGCATATCATCAAGCCCGATCACATGGTCATTATGTTCATGGGTAAGAAGAGCAATATCTACAGTGTTTTCGTGGTTGAGAAGCATCTGTTCCCTGAAATCCGGACCGCAGTCGATGAGTATTTTTTTACTTTCCTCAGTAGTAATCATTACTGAAGAGCGGAAACGCCTGTCTTTGGGATTTTTGGAAGTACATACCTCGCATGTACAGCCTATAACGGGCACACCCTGGGAAGTACCGGTTCCTAAAAATTTCAACTTCATTTTCTTTTGAGGTTGGTTTAATTTTGGTAAATTTACGAAAAATTTCACGTCCTAATGTATCAGAAACTAACTCCTAAACAAAAAGCATTAACAATTAATCTAGATCCTACTATTTATGGTACTTTCGCAGAGATTGGAGCAGGGCAGGAGACTGTTCGTCACTTTTTTAGAGCAGGAGGGGCTTCAGGTACAATTGCTAAGGCGATGTCTGCTTATGACAAAGATTTTAGTGATGCCATTTACGGAAAAGAAGCAAAAAACAGGTATGTTACTCAGAACAGACTTCGTAAAATGCTCCGTTATGAAGTTGCATTAATTGAAGAAAGGATTTCAAGGGAAAATAACCCCAACAGAAAATTTTTCTCTTATGCAAACACGGTAACTACCATTAATTTCGATAAAACACTTAAAGGCCACGGCTGGGTTGGAATCCGATTCCAGACAAAGGAAAACGAAGATTATAATGAGATCGTAATCCACGTAAAATTTAAGGAAAATGATGCTACCTTACAGCAGGAAACTTTAGGAAACCTGGGAGTAAACCTTATTTTCGGAGCTTTCCATTATTACGACAATCCAAGAAATTTAATCGAATCTTTATACGATGACATTGCAAAAGACGGTCTTGAAATTGACATGATCGATTTCAGCGGTCCTGCCTTTGACTATGTTGATAACAGGCTAATGTCATTGCAGCTTGTGAAGCACGGAATGACAGATGCTGTGATTTTCAATTCCCAGGGGAGCAATATGCTGCCTGCCGATGTTTTATACAAGAAAAATATATTCGCGGTAAGAGGAAGTTTTAGACCCGTAACGAAAGTGAACATCGATATGCTTAAAAACGGCCTTGAGATGTTCCAGAAAGATGCAACCTGTACCCATGAAGAAACAGAAGTCCTTATTGAGATCACCATTTCAAACCTTCGGGCAGATGGTGATATTGATGAGAGAGATTTTATGGACAGGGTGGATATTCTTGGTAAACTGGGATATACCGTTATTATTTCCAACTTCTCGGAATACTACAGGCTGATCGATTATTTTGCTTCCTATACGAGCGGAGATATTGGTGTTGCAATGGGTGTGAATAACCTTCTGATGGTATTTGATGAGAAATATTACAAAGATCTTTCAGGTGGAATTCTTGAAGCATTCGGAAAGTTCTTCAGAAACGGGATGAGGGTGTACCTTTACCCTTACAAAGATCCTGAAACCCATGAACTGCTGGATTCTTCAAACCTTAAAGTAGAAGAAAACTTAAAAGAGCTTTACAAATATTTCAAGCACAACAACCGTATTGTGGATATTACCAATCATAATCCTGAGTTTCTGGAGATTTATTCCAGAGAAATATTAAGAAAAATTGCATGCTGTGTTAAAGGCTGGGAAAACCAGGTTCCTGAAGGTGTGGCAGAAATGATAAAAGAACGTGGAATGTTCGGCTATAAAGAAGAGCTTTCCTTCAAACAATTCTCCTAAAACAAAATAAAATGTCAGAAATAAAGAAAAGACTTTCTTCCATTCTTGAAAGTCCAAAACATAATACAGAAGAAAAGCTTGAGAAGGTATGTCACCTGCTGGACCAGGAAATTTCCTACTTCAACTGGACAGGATTCTACTTTAAAAACGGGGATAAAGATGAGCTGAAACTTGGTCCTTACGTAGGAGCACCTACCGATCATACCATCATTCCTTATGGAAAAGGGATCTGCGGACAGGTTGCTGTTTCCAATGAGACATTCGTAGTTCCGGATGTTCATCAGGAAAGCAATTATCTGAGCTGCTCTATTGATACGAAAGCTGAGATTGTGGTACCGATTTTCAAAGATGGTCAGAATGTGGGTCAGATTGATATCGATTCCCATACTGTAGACCCATTTACTGCTCAGGACCGTGAACTTTTGGAATGGCTTTGTAATGAGGTGTCAAAGATTTTGTAATTGAAATTTCAATTCTACAGATAAAATACAAGCTCCGGTGTAAATTGGGGCTTTTTTGTTGCATTTAAATACAATTGGTGGCTGAGGTTCCCGAAGCTATCAAATTGATTGGTTCAAGAGATTGCTGAGAAATATGGATATTCTTTTGACCACCCGTCAAAAATTATTTGAATTTTCGCCACCCCTCCAGAGAAGGGGAATTCTGAACCCTCAGACGAATTTTCGCCCGTATGAAAATCAAAGATTCTCATAGAACTTAAGTGCTCTTCTATGCAGCTTTTATTACAACTTATAAAAAACTTAAGTGTTTAAAACTTTTACCCCTTTTGTGGTTAAAATTAACGCTGCATTGCATGAATTTCAGCTAATAATTCCTTAAAATAATCCCCGCATTTTGCAATATGCGTTCCGTACCATGAAAATGCCTCTCCATCCACGATCATGATCTTTTTGTCAGGATAAAAAGCCTTCATCTCCTCAATATGTTTTTCTTTGAAAGGGAATGGTTCCGAAGAAAGCATAATGACTTCCGCTTCAGCAAGATCTTCCATTTGAATCTCAGGATAGCGGGTTCTGTTTTTAAAAATATTTTCAAAACCAATCTCTGACAGAATTCTGTGTATAAAAGTATCCGAACCAATGGTCATATAAGGATTTTTCCAGATAAGATAAGCTGCTTTTATTGTTGAATTGAGTTTTGCCTGTTCCAGGACCTCATAAATCTTAAGATTGAACTGTTGTGCCCTTTCTTCTTTATTAAAAAGATTCCCGAGTGTTTTAAGAAGGTAATAATTATCTTCAATGGTCTCCACATTAGTCACGATGACTTTAAAATCGTCCATCAGTGCTTCTACCTGCTCTTTGATATTTTCTTCTTTATTGGCCAGAATGAGATCCGGCTGCAATGCCCTGATCTTATCAATATTGATATTTTTTGTTCCGCCAATAACCGGAACATTTTTTACTTTGTTTTCAGGGTGGATACAGAATTTTGTTCTCCCGATCACTTCATTTTCACTAAGACCAAGATCAAATAACGCCTCTGTAATAGAGGGAACTAAAGAAACAACTTTCATATTCAGACTTTCTCTGCCTAAATTACAAAAGTTTTCCTGTCAGGAAAAGCCCGGCTACAGAAAAATAAATAATAAGCCCGGTAACATCTACCAGAGTGGCGACAAATGGAGCGGAAGAAGTAGCGGGGTCTAGGTTGAGCTTTTTCAGGATAAAAGGAACCATAGATCCTGAGAGTGTTCCCCAAAGAACAATCATCACGAGAGAAACACCAACACTTAAACCTACGTATGGCCAATACATTCCATAATTGAAGAATCCTGCTTCATGCCACACCATAATCCTTAAAAAGCCGATCACACCAAGAATACCACCCAGAGCGAGCCCTGTAAAGATCTCTTTTTTCATGACATACCACCAGTCTTTCAGACCAATTTCCTGAAGAGCCATAGCCCGGATAATAAGAGTTGCTGCCTGAGAGCCGGAATTTCCTCCACTGGAAATAATTAGCGGAACAAATAAAGCCAATACAACAGCTTTCTGAATTTCATCCTCAAAATAACCCATCGCAGAAGCAGTCAGCATTTCTGAGAAGAAAAGAATGATCAGCCACGTTCCTCTTTTTTTGATCATCTCCACCAGAGAAGTTTGCGTATAAGGATCATCCAAAGCTTCAAGACCCCCGAATTTCTGGATATCTTCTGTATTCTGCTGTTCGATCTGGTCGAGGATATCATCAATCGTTACAATACCTACGAGAACGCCGGCTTCTGTAATGATGGGAAGAGCAGTCCGGTCATATTTTTCAAAATACGTTACCGCATCTTCTTTCGAAGTAACGGTAGTTATCGCAACGAAATGATTGTCGGTCAAGTCCGAGATCAAAGTATCTTCCTCAGCCAAAAGAAGGCTTCCTAAAGCAATATCATCAATCAGTCGGTTTCTTTCATCCACTACATACAGATGGTTCATGGTTTCCACTCTTTTACCGACCTTTTTAATCTGCTGAAGACATCTTTTTACTGTCCACTCTTTACGGATCTGGATGTAATAAGGCGTCATCAGACGGGCAATAGAGTCTGAGTCATAGCCAAGAAGCTTCAGGGCAATCCTTCTTTCCTGGGGATTAAGGTGATTGATGGAGTACTTGATCAGCTCATCCGGAAAGTCCTCAAAAAGAGAGGTTCTGTCATCCGGAGTCATTCCGTTCAGGATTTCTGAAACTTCTTCGCTTCCGATACTTCTGATCGTTTCTTCCTGGAAATCAGGATCAAGATGGGAAAAAACTTCCGCTTTATATTCTTTCGGAACTTTTAAAAATGCCAAAAGCCTCTCGTCAGCGGGAAGGTTGCTGAGAGTTTCGGCGATATCGGCAGGATTAAAGATAAGTTCGTCTCTGGAATTCAAAACGTGAATTTTTTGGATATGCAAAAATAATTCAAAAATTTAAGACTATGAAGGAAAGCGGCAAAATTAAGGATTAATTAAAGCTTAAAATGAATTAGAATGTTTTTTAGAAACAAAAAACACCCGCCGGAGCGGATGTTCAAAAATTAAATTTAATTCATAAATACCTATATTATTCAAGAATAGGTCCGCATAAAGGGTATGGAGAAGGCATACACATGCCTCCGTCACAGCATTCCCCAAATCCACACTGAGTGTGGTCCTGGCATTTTTTGCCCAGTCCGCTGCCGTTGATCGTCAGCTGTTCTTTTCTGGTGAGCTTTTTTATATTCTTCATGGATATCTTGTATTAAGTAAAAAACTGATTTATTCTTCAATACAGTCGTATTCCATGCACACTCCCCGGCAGCAGAAACCAATAAAACATGGTCTGGTTGCGCTGCATCTTTCAATAGCTCCTCCGTTGATTTTTCTTTGCTGTTCTCTGTTGAGTTTCTTTAAATTTTTCATGATAAATATTTTTTAGTTCAATAAAAGATAAGGCTTTTAGAATTCAATACATGCCTGTGGGCTACATACTCCATCACAACACCATCCAACGGTGCATGGTCTGGTTAAACTGCATCTTGCGATAGTCCCGCCATTGATCTGGCTTTGCTGCTCTCTGTTTAATTTCTTTAGATTTTTCATATCAATAGATTTAATCATTAAGATAAAAGATCTAATACTTATAGCTCAGGATCAATACATGCATAAGGTGAGCATACTCCGTTGCAGCACCATCCTATAGAGCAGGGTCTGTTGGTATTGTTACATCTGTTAATAGCTCCTCCATTAATTTGTTTTTGTTGCTCTCTGTTGAGCTTCTTTAAATTTTTCATATTATATAAGTTTTAATTTGTAAAACTAAAATAGTAAAAAATATTTAATTATTCATCTATTGGTGAAAATATTTATCTAGTAATCAGTTTGTTCTGGAAGTTTATCAGTTTTTATTAAAAAGTGTAAATAGAAAAAAACGTTGGGGAAGTGAATGATGAATGGTGAGTTTTGCTACGCAAGTGAATCGTTAGTTCTGAAATTAATTATGTGCTAAAAATTGATAGCGGAGCAAATTGACCAATGACCATTAAAAATAGTGATTGATTTGTGAATAGTGAATCGTTAATGGTGAAATTCGACTGCTTAACACATCAATTGACTTGCGCAGCAAAATTCACAATTGACCATTAGAGATATAGTTTGTGAATAGTGAATTGTCAATGGTGAAATTCAACTGCTTAGCTTATCCATTAACAATTGACTTGTGAAGCAAAATTCACCATTCACTTTAAAGCTCTGCTCCAGCCCCGGATTTAAGTTTTCTGAGTTTTTTCAAAATCCCCTTGATCGCACCATCAGTTCCTATTTTAATAGAATTTTCTGTGGAACCTAGAAGGCGCATATTTTTCCGGTAAGTGTCATAATCGGTTTCTGTAACCAGATTTCCTCCTGCATCAAAAAGCTTCATGCTTACTACAACCTGGTTGGAAAACACATATTTACCGATGCCTACTTTGAAATACCTTACTTTAGGAACAATAGCAAAATCAGCGTCGTTATTGACACAGTAATCGGTGATGGTTTGTTTTTCAACACTGTCAAAAGGGATCTGCACCTCGGCTCTGAGTACTTTATTCTTTCTCCCGCTGAAATTATCGGAAACAGCACTGAAGAACGCGAGGTTTGTAGGCTCTTTGATTTCCTCAATATCAGGTTCTACCTCGGGATTGAAGTATAGGATTTTTTTTGTCTTGTTGTCAGCATTTTTCTGCGCTTTTACCGAAATAACACCGACCAATAAAAAAGTTCCAAGAGCTGTAAAGAATATAAATTTTCTCATTGTGTAATTCGTATGCAAAATTACTGCCTTTTCACCGGATGACATACAATTTATTAAGAAATTTTTAACATTTTTTTCTATCAAATTCAATAAATGAAATCGATAATGTTTGCAGAATCAAAAAATAGTCGTAATTTTGCACCCGTTACATAATAATCATTAAACAATATTGGAATGTACTTAACAACAGAAAAAAAAGCAGAAATTTTCGCAAAACATGGAAAATCTGCACAGGACACAGGAAGTGCTGAAGGACAAGTAGCTCTTTTCACTTTCAGAATCAACCACTTATCTCAGCATCTAAAAGCTAACCGTCACGATTTCAACACAGAGAGATCTCTAGTGAAATTGGTAGGTAAAAGAAAAAGCTTATTGGATTATCTTAAGAAAAAAGATATTACAAGATACAGAGCTATCATTGCTGAACTAGGTTTAAGAAAATAATCTACAGAGATTTTCAAATAAAAGCAACTTCGAAAGGAGTTGCTTTTTTTGTGTTCTTATTTTTTGTCTTTTCCGATTTTTCCCAAATGTGTATTCTGAAAACTGTCAGGATACTTCAGTCCATAGCCTAATATTCTGTCGAAGGCTGAATGCGCAAATAAAATAGCCCCAATCATCTGCAAATAGGGAAGTGTTAATGCTGTTCCCACAAGGTACACCATAAGAGCAACACCCAAATGATGGAAAAGATTATAGCAAAAAGCGCCAATTTTATTGTTTACAGTATATCCCAGCATGGAAATGTCCGGAGCCAGAAATAGTCCGGCAAACCACCACCAGGAAAGGCCAGTCTGGCTAAAAGCAAATATTCCCAGTATAAAAAAAGCAAAATATTCCAGCTGTAATTGAATCTTCATGACAAAAATATTGATTATTTGATAGGTGTCTGATTCAATGTAAAAGTTACAGCTTAAATTGTATTTAAAAACAAAAGTGAGACGTTTTTAAACATCTCACTTTAAATTATGAATTAAAATTCTGTATAAAAAAATTGTTTAATGTCCCGATTTTGCTTCAGTGCTTTCCACATGCCCTAAATATTTGCTGCAATAAGCCCCAAATACAAGAATCACCAGATAACAGAATACCGGAATGATAAATGAATGCTGCACTCCCAACTGATCGGCAAGGTAGCCCTGGAAAATAGGAACGATAGCACCACCCAATATAGCCATTACCACCAAAGATGATCCCTGGCTGGTATATTTACCCAAACCTGAAATGGCCAGAGTATAAATATTGGAAAACATAATTGAGTTAAAGATTCCGATTCCCAAAATGCTGTACATTGCCAATTCACCGTGATTAACCATTGCTGAGATAAGAAGAATGACATTAATGCCGGCAAAAATAGATAATGTTCTTGCCGGAGCTGCTTTACCAATAAAGAAAGCAATAAAGTTAAGTACAATAAATACAAGGAAAAAGCTGATTTGTGCAAAGCTTAGGTCCACAATACTGAAAATAACCAGAAAAACAGCAGCAGCTGCACCCAGCATATAGACTGCTTTTTTCCCCCGGCTTAATGATTGATTTAAAGAAATTGCCCCTAGAAAACGCCCGATCATCGCTCCGCCCCAATAAAGAGAAAGATAATTTTTGCTGATTATCTCATTAAAGCCCATGATCTGAGGCTGTTCCAGAAAGCTGATGATAAAGCTTCCCACCGCTACTTCTCCCCCTACATAGCAGAACATGGCAAAAACGCCGAATTTCAGATGGCTGAACTGAAGAGCACCCCAGCCTTTTACGATCTCTTCTTCCTGGGTCTGGAAAGAAGGCAGTTTCACTCGGGAAATCAGTAATGCGACCAACAGCAGGATACCAGCAAATATTAGGTAAGGAATTCTTGTCGCCACAGCACTGAACGAGCCGTCCGGAGCCGAGAAAAATTCAAAGATCAGATGGCCCCCAAGAACCGGTGCAATCGTGGTTCCGAAAGCATTGAAAGCCTGGGTCATATTCAGTCGGCTGGAAGCAGATTCTTCGCTGCCGAGTAATGAAACATAAGCATTAGCCGTGATCTGAAGCACGGTAAAGCCTAGTCCCAGAATAAATAAAGCTCCAAGAAATAAAGGATAATAAGAAAAAGTCGCAGCCGGATAAAATAAGACACATCCAAAGGCGGCCAGAAAAATACCGAACATGATTCCTTTCTTGTAGCCTGCTTTATTAATAGGGTCTCCCTTTGAAATGGAGATTAGAAAATAGATCAGAGAACCAATAAAATACGCTCCGAAAAAACAGAACTGTACCAGCATCGATTCGAAAAAGGTGAGCTTGAAAAGCTGTTTCAGATAGGGGATCAGGATATCATTCATACAGGTAATGAATCCCCACATAAAAAAGAGCAAAGTAATTGTAATTAAAGGAATGGTGTAATTCCTGCTCTGTGTTTTTACTTCTTTATTGATCATAAACATTTATTTAATTTGAAAAGAATTAAATTCTCTCAGTTGATTTTCCTCGTACATCTATATTTGAGAAGCAGGACAAATATAAGCTAGCAAAGTGTTTTTCTGCAACTTTTTCAATGTTTTTTATGTAAATAAATCAACTTTTCCGATAGAAAAATATTATTTACATTTTTTGAGACAATAATACGAAAACAACAGGATTTAATAATCAATTTTCTTTAAAAAAACATTTTTTATCATTCTGAATCATGAATAGGTTCAAATATACTGTCAGTAATTTTTACATCTTTGATAAAAAAGGAAGGGAAATCTTACGATTCTGAGTTGTATTTCTGAGACTGAAAATTTAATATCTCATTATTATATGGTATATTTGCACACGAAAATTTAGACGAAATATCAATAATTAAAGCACTCAATACGGAGTGCAACACAAAACAATTTATGAGTATACCTCAAGCAATTACAGAAACGATTATTCTTGCAGACGGCAGAGAAATCACAATTGAAACAGGAAAATTAGCAAAACAGGCTGATGGTTCTGTAGTCGTAAAAATGGGTGGAACAATGCTTTTAGCAACTGTTGTAGCCAGTAAAGAAGCAAAAGACGGAGTAGATTTTCTACCCTTAACTGTAGATTACAGAGAAAAATTCTACGCAGGAGGAAAAATTCCTGGAAACTTTTTTAGAAGAGAGGCCAGACCGTCAGATCAGGAGATCTTAACAATGCGTTTGGTAGACAGAGTTCTTAGACCATTATTCCCAGAAGATTTCCATGCTGAAGTTCAGGTAATGATTTCATTAATTTCTTATGACGGACAGTCAATTCCTGACGATTTAGCAGGTCTTGCAGCATCTGCAGCGATTGCTATTACAGATATCCCTTTCAACGGGCCAATGTCTGAAGTAAGAGTCGTAAGAATCAACGGTGAGCTTTCTATCAACCCTAAATTTGAAGATCTTAAAATTGCTGACCTTGACATCATGGTGGGAGCAACTAAAGATTCTATCGTAATGGTAGAAGGGGAAATGAAAGAAATCTCTGAGCAGGAAATGCTTGAAGCTATCCAATTCGCTCACGTAGAAATCAAAAAACAAGTTGAAGCTCAGGAAAGATTAGCTGAAAAGGTAGGTAAATCATTCCCAAAAAGAGAATACAGCCACGAAAATCACGATGAAGCTATCCGTGAGAAAGTGTGGAAAGAAACATATGATAAAGTATACGAGGTAGCGAAAACTCCTTCAGGAAAAGAAGAAAGAGGTGAAAAATTCAAAGCTGTTCTGGATGAATTTTTAGCTCAATATGTTGATAATGCTGAAGAATTAGAAAGAGTAACACCTTTCGCTAAAGTATATTACCACGATGTGGAAAAAGAAGCGATGCGTCAGATGATTTTGAATGATAAAATCCGTCTTGATGGTCGTGATCCTGAAACGATTCGTCCAATCTGGAGCGAAATTGATTATTTACCGGGAGCTCACGGTTCTGCAATCTTCACAAGAGGTGAAACTCAGTCTTTAACAGCGGTAACGTTAGGTTCTGTGAAAGATGCGAACATGGTAGACAGCGTGATGGTAAACTATGACGAAAGATTTTTCTTACATTATAACTTCCCGCCGTTCTCAACGGGTGAAGCAAGACCTTTAAGAGGAACTTCAAGAAGAGAAGTAGGACATGGAAACCTGGCTCAGAGAGCTTTGGCAAACATGATTCCTGAAGAAAACCCTTACACGATCCGTATCGTTTCTGATATTTTAGAATCAAACGGTTCATCTTCTATGGCAACTGTTTGTGCAGGAACTTTAGCATTGATGGATGCTGGTATTCAGATTGCAAAACCTGTTTCCGGGATTGCAATGGGATTGGTAACAGACGTTAAAACCGGAAAATTCACTGTTCTTTCTGATATCTTAGGAGATGAAGATCACCTGGGAGACATGGACTTTAAAGTAACGGGAACTGCAGACGGTATCACGGCTTGTCAGATGGATATCAAGATCCAGGGGCTTTCTATGGATATCATGGAAAAAGCTCTTCTACAGGCAAGAAACGGAAGACTTCATATCTTAGATAAATTAAATGAAACTATTTCTGCTCCAAGAGAAGATGTGAAACCACACGCTCCGAAAATGGTAATGCTTGAGATCTCTAAAGATTTCATTGGTGCTGTGATCGGACCTGGTGGAAAAATCATTCAACAACTTCAAAAAGATACAGATACTGTTATTGCTATTGAAGAAGTAGGAGAAATCGGAAGAATTGAGATTTCTGGTGTAAGCAGAGAGAAAATCAATGCGGCAATCGCCAGAATCAACGAGATCACATTTGTACCTGTAGTAGGTGAAGTGTATCAAGGAAAAGTAGTTAAAGTAATGGATTTCGGAGCTTTCGTAGCCATTGCGAAAGGAACTGAAGGGCTTCTTCATATTTCTGAAATTGAATGGGCTCGTCTGGATAAGGTACCTTATAACGAAGGTGACGAAGTAGAAGTGAAGTTCATGGGTTACGATGACCGTAAGAAAATGAAACTTTCAAGAAAAGTTCTTTTACCAAGACCTGCAAGACCTGAATCTAAACCAAGACCAGAAGGACAGGACAGACCACAAGGTGACAGAAGACCGGAAGGACAGGGTAGACCTGACAGACCGGCAAGAAGAGAAGAGAATACAAGACCGGAAGGGGAAAAACCTGCCGGAGATCAAAATCCTTCTTCTGAAGCTTAAGACTAAATCTTATATATAATGAATCCCTCAATTTTTTGAGGGATTTTTTTTGCATTACACGTATATCATTACAACTCATATTCCTACGATTAATTAATGAGGATTTCGCTCGGCGGAGCGGAGCTGAATTGTTCTATTTTTCTTCAGCTGATATTCCCTGATTGAAAAAATTTAGGTTGAAGAAACTTGAAGTCATACAGTTTGAATAGTAGAAAAAAGAAATCTGCTCGATCTGCGAAAAAATATTTTAATCTCTCGCAAATTAAGCAGATGGTTGTGTAAAGTTTTGTTGGTGAATGATTTATATGGTTTTAAATAATAGGTCAACCTGCTTTCTTGTGGCTTCATCAGGGCAGACCTTATAAAATTCATTGAGTAGATCCAGAGAAGAAGGCTTTTTAGGGTACTGATTGTTCTGTAGAAAATTCTTTAACGCTTTATTTACTTTTTCTTCCCCGATCAGTTCACTTAATTTTACCATGGCCACAGCCCCTTTTGAATAAGATATATGAGTGGCGTCTCCCGTTACTTTATAAATCGGAATATTTTCAGAAAAACCTTTTTCACTGTCGTAGATCTGCTGGTGCATTTTTATTCTTTCCAACATTTTTTCTCTGCCGTGCATTTTTTTGTAGAGAATCATTTCGGTGTACATAGCGAGTGTTTCGGTAAGCATTACTGCGCCTTCCCTGTCATCAGGATCAATCTGGTTATTTCCCCACCACAGATGGGAAAGCTCGTGCCCGGCAAGTTCGTTGATCACATCCTGCTTCTTATCTGCATGAATATTGGCATGGAAAATCATATCCTCAGGCATAAAAACAGCAGACGGATAAGCGGTAGCTGCAAATCCTCTGGTAAAAGATGAAATTTCAGCAAAACTGACTGTTTTGAACGGATATTTTCCAAAGTTCTTTGTACAGTAATCCAATGTAATTTTTGCATTTTCAAGGAGATGATCTGTATTTTCAAAATGGTTTTTCTGATAAAATATATTCACTGTAATTCCTTTGTATAAAACACTTTTCATGGTATAATCTGCCGAAGAGATGGCAAACCGGAACGGAATATTTCCTGCCTTGTACTGAAAATAGCTGCGTCCTGATTTTGTCCATTTTCTAACCAGATCCCCTGTGCCTATTGCGGTCTGGCTTCCTTCTGTAGAAATGATCATATTTAAATTAATAAAATCCTTTTTAAAGACTTCAGGGGCTTCTGTTTTTTTCAATGCTTCCAGTTTTCCGAGATGATTTTCTTTTCTTAGCTTTTCATCCTGAATTTCTTCTGATTTCTGGTATCCGATCATCGGATAATATCTGCTGATCCTCATAAAAGAACCGTTGCCTATGATGGCATTGAAAGACTGATGCCCGTTTACGGCACACCATTTATAAGATAGTTTGAATTCAAGATGAGCGGTTCCGTTGGGTTTCATTGGTTGGTTTAATTCAACTTCCGATATATTTTTATTAATTCTCAGAGATTCGGATCCGGATTGAAAAACAGCATATTCTAATTTGAGGTCAGGGTTAAAATTGATGAGGATTTTATTGATCTGCTGATCGGTAAAGTTAACCAAAGTATATTTTCCAATGATCTCGTATGCATTTTCTGAAGGATACAACCTGATTTCGGTGATAACATCTGAAATTTCAGGCTGTGGCAGGTTTTCATATTTCTTAAACGCTTTTTCGTACCGGATAGATCCTGTTAATGCTTTTTCTTCATTTTCCGGAATATAACCTTTCATGAAAAATATACCGGAAAAAATCCCTGACGAAAGCAATAGAATACTGGCAATAAGAACAATAGTGCTGAGCTTTTTAGTTCTGAAAATTCTATTGATCATCCAAAGAAATGCAATAACTCCGGCACCGAATAAAAGTCTTTCTGCAAAAGCAAGAACGTAAGGCCCATATCCGTTAAAATCACTGTAAGTCCCTTTAAAATCTGAAAATATTCTGAAAAGAGGATAAGGAAGTATTTTACCGGAAACCGGGCCGGTCAGAAGGAATACTGCTAAAACGGAAACGCCCAAAGCAATAAACTTATTTCTGATACAAGCATTAACCAAAATGATCAATCCTGAAAAAAGCATTAACGGAAAAGTATTAAAAAGAAAAACATACAGATAGGCATTCCAATCGATATGAAGGTAATGATACAATGCCTGAAATAAGATGCCTTCGGTTATTAAGATTCCGGTAAAGAAAAAAAGAAGAATACTCATGGAAATAAAATGGCCCATAAGTTTGCTTTCCGAAAAAAATGTTGTGTTTTCGATGGGTGAAAAACCTGATGAGTGACTTCTCCAGTACAAATCATTGATAAAATAAGCTGAAAGGAGAAAGCCGAACAGAGGAAGATTTTCTGAAATGGTTGTTGCCATAAGACCTGATCCGGCATATTTTTGTGGAAGGCGGATGCCTTTTTCAATCTCAGCATACATTTCCATCCCGATAAAGAAAAGCAGAAGTATGGAAGCAGAAGGAATGATAATGCCTCTGAAAAGGTAGAGCAGATCCATCTTTACAAAGGACAGCATCGATCTAAGGGCGTTTTTCCGACCGAAATCTGTTTGCAATGTCATATAAGAAAATGTTGGCCTGTTTGTGATTTCGGATTCCGGTAATGCTTTTTTTACTTTTTGTTTTGAATGATCTGAGAAAGAAAATAAATGGTAGGTAAGCAAAAGAAATACTGCAGAAGTGATCAGGTAAATTACCCTGTTAAGTAATAAATATCCCGAAAGAGGAACAATTAACGTGTTTTTCTGATGAACAGAGAATGTTCCTGCTTCAAAGAAATAAGACGATAATCCGAATGGGTCCAAAATGGATGAAAGATGCTGTGTTTCTATTGACTGGGGTAGGCTTCCTGCCATAAACGGAGAATTGGAAAAGACCAAAACGACCATATACAGTACATATAAAAGCAGCCCGCCTACAACGACCAGCAGTTTTTTCTTAGCCGTGAATGAAACAAAAAACAGAAAGCTGCATACAAAAAAACAGTTGATAAACCCGAAAATCAGCATAGGATAAAGATAATATCCTATATTAAAGTAAGTCTGCATCTCACTTCCGGTCCGCAGAACCTGGCCTATGAGAAAGCCTGTCATTAAAAAAGAAAAACTAAGGAAAGTCTGCAGAAAATAGACAAAGAATTTTCCACTCAGATAAGTCCATCTGGAAAAAGGAAATGAAAATAATACAAGATCAAATTTTGAATCATAATCCTTAAAAAGAAACTGAACAGCATAAATTGCAGCCATAAACAGGATGGACAGGCTTAGCATTCCTGTCATAAAACCGATGGTATAGGGTGAATTCAGATAGATCCTGTCTCCAACGGTAAGGTTGAATTTGTTACCGCAGAATATACCTGTACTTACCAGGATCAGGGCTATAAGATAGGCTGGCCAGTGCTTGGAAATGCGTCCGGCTTCGAATAAAAATAAAGCATTCATAGTTAAGGTTTTTGGGTAAGGGTATGGAAGTAAACGTGTTCCAGCAGTGGATTTACGGGATCGAAATCTTCAGGTTTTTGTTCTGAAAATATGGTGATGTGGAGCTCTCTTTCAATCAGCTGCCTGCTGATGATCTCATAGCTGGAATAGTAACTTTCAAGTTCATCTTTGCTGATCGGTTTCGACCAGATCCTGTTTTCCAGTTCGGAAATCAATATTGCCGGTTTTCCTTGCCGGAGGATCTGACCTTTGTTCATGACTGCCATTTCCGAGCAGAGATTTCTGACGTCCTCCACCAAATGGGTGGAAAGAATTACAATAACATCCTGGCTGATTTCATTCAGTAGAGCATTGAAACGGTTGCGTTCCTCAGGATCTAGACCGGCGGTAGGTTCATCCACGATAATAATCTTCGGATTTCCCAATAGAGCCTGGGCCACCCCGAAACGCTGCTTCATGCCTCCGGAAAAAGTATGGACCTCCTTCTTCCTGAATTCTGAAAGGTTAACTTTTTCAAGCAGGCTCAGGATCTGTTTTTTACGTTCCGCACTGTTCGTGATTCCCTTTAATATGGCAATATGTTCCAGGAGATCATAAGCTGACACTTTTGGATAAACCCCAAAATCCTGTGGAAGGAAACCCAGATTTCGCTTAATATGATCAGGATCTTTTAAAACATCCGTCCCATTAAAAATAATATTTCCGGAAGTAGGTTTTTGCAATCCTACAATAGCTTTCATCAAAGATGATTTTCCGGCGCCATTGGGTCCAAGCAGACCGAACATTCCGTTTGATATTTCAAGCGATAGGTCTTTAACTGCCTGATATCCATTTTTGTAGATAAGGCTGAGATTGTTGATTGTTAAGGTATTCATAGGTTAAGGTTTGGATAATAGAAGGGTAGAGCAGACCTGTACGGTTGCTTAAAAAGATGAAAAAGGAAGATGGAGGGGGGACGTTATCGAGAGAGTCAAGAATCAAGAATCAAGAGTCAAGAATCAAGAGTCAAGAATCAAGATTTTTTTTAAGATTAAGAGATTATTTAAGACTTTTTTACTCTCAAACCTCGCAACTCGAACCCTATTCCCGGTACTCAAGAATATCGCCGGGTTGGCATTCCAGAATTTTGCAGATGGCTTCCAGGGTATCAAAACGGACACCTTTTGCCTTGCCGGTTTTAAGAATGGAAAGATTAACGGGGGTGATTCCCAGTTTTTCTGCCAATTCCTTACTCTGCATTTTTCGTTTGGCCAGCATGACATCTAAGTTGACTATAATTGGCATTTTATATAAATAGATCTTGTTCGTTTTGCAAATGTAGTCCTTGCTTAAAGATATTTGCAAGAAACAGACAGAAAATTCCCAACATGAAATGGATAAAAACCAATCCCCAGACAATACTTTCGACCTCCACAAAAAAGCTTGCCGTAATGACCACAGGCAGTGGTATGAAAATATTATACATGTAAAATCTCTTAAGGTGAAGAATATTTTCCTTTGTAAACAGTTTTGACTGAAAAAATACTCTGAAAACTAAAGCTGAAAGCCAGAAAAAAATTCCGTAAGAAACTAAAACCAACAAAAAAGAGAAGATGATATACGAATTATTGTTTTCAATATTCATAAACGGATTTTCTGTAAAAGGATAATTGATATGAAGGTATTGATCATTCTTGTAAGGTGTAACAGCAAAACCTGTAGTCAGGCAAAAAACTGAGTAGGCTAAAGTGATCAGGTACCCTGCAGACAATAGGATGCAGATATAGTAAAGTATCTTCGAAATAATTTTGGTCTGGTTCATGGCAATAATTATTTAACTATTGCAAATGTATAATTAATTATCGTAAAACAATAATTATTTTAAATAAAATTTTATTTATATAGATCTGATTAAGTTTATTAACAATGAAAATAAGCCTTCTTAAGGCGTTTTTTGCTAAATTTAATTCTAAAAATTATTTTATGGCTTACAGTACAGATCTTGCAGACAGAATCCGGGAAAGGCTTTCTGAAGTGGCCGGAATTGAGGTCAGCGAAAAGAAAATGTTCAGCGGATTATCATTTTTGGTGAATGGTAAGATGTGCATTAATGTAAGCCATGATAACCTGATGTGCCGTTATCATCCTGATCTGGAAGAGGAGGTTTCGGAAAGAACCGGCTTTCTTCCGATGATGATGAAAGGAAAGCAGCTTAAAGGATATTGTTACGTGGAACCTGCAGGTTTTCAAAAACCTGATGATTTTGAATACTGGATTAAAATATGCCTGGAGTATAATTCGATAGCCAAAGCTTCAAAGAAAAAATAACCTTAATATTCCTGACATTTTAAAATTTAACCATTAAGGTAAAGTTTAGTTATTAAGAATATTAAGATTTAACTATATAAGTTTTCGCGTATCTCTATTAAGATTTTCTCCGTCTTTTTTACATCCGGGTAATCAGGAAGAGTAGAAACTGCGTGATGACGTTCTATAGACTTTACCAGATTTTCTGCCTTTTGCATGACTGCTTCATAGGACCAGTTTCCGGCTTTGATATCAAGTAATTCCTCTCTGTTGTCTACACGGATATGTAACGAATTTGTTTTGAATATATGCTCGCAGGACTGTAATAAACGGATGGTGTGCATCATATTCTTACTGTCATAATTCTGGCCGTGTTTCTGATTAACGTTATAACGGTCTTCATTGCGCTCGGAAACCCATTTCCAGTATTCCTTATAATCTTTGCAGTAAGTGGAGTAGGCGTCCAGGTTGCAGAAGAGATAGGCTGTTGGTTTTTCGTCTTTCGGAACGGATGATACAGAAACCTGGTTGGCTTCTTCATGCTGGATAATTCCTCTGTAACCTGAACTTCCCGATTCATCATAAAACAGGGCAAACATGCCTTTTGTATGATCAATGCTTACCAATCCACATTTTTCCTGAATTTTTCCGTTATCTGAAAGCCATTTTTTCAATGGAACAGAAGCATGATTCTGAAGGATATAGCAGAAATCAAGAATAGATTTTCTTTCTTTTTCTATGGGATTGAGGATTTTTTTATTCAGTCCTTTAGCCTTTTTGATCTGCGAAACAGCATAACCGGCAAATGTATCTTTGCATAATTTGGATAAAAAATCTTCCGGACGGAGAAGACCCATCAGCGGATGTTTTTGCAGAATACAGTCTTCCGGGCTTGCCAAAACTTCCAGAATATTGGGATTATTCTTTTGAAGAAGCTCTACAAATCTCCCTATCTCATAATAAGTGATATCATTCGTTTCATTGGAGATCTGCGGGATATAATTCAGACCGAAGAAGTCTTCTTTTGGTAGATAATATATCCCACGGATATCTGTGTCAGAGTTTTCAGTGGCCAACCCGAAAGAGCGGCTTCCGGAGATGGCTTCGAGGAGGATGAAGTTATTAGTTTTTAGAAATTCAATAGTCATAATTTGTTTTTTTCTTTGGATACATGAGTTTCTTCCTTTTCTTTAAAGTTAAACATTGTAGTAGTTTCTAGGCCTTTAATATCTCCCTAAAAACCCTTTCCATTTCATTTTTATCAGATTTTCCTCCGGTCAAACTCTTTGCTCTTTCTTCATTATCGAGTATTGTTTTCTCTAAAAACCCAAAAAGCTCCCAATCATTCGGGTGGTAATAGGATTCTCCTTTAGTAGCTTTTAATGCGATAAGGTCTTCTATCTTTTTTCGGGTATAATCATCAACCAAAACTAACAATTCGCTGAATAAAACTGGAGGAACCGTTCCTTTTTCTATGATCCATTTACCGGTCAGTGCAGTTCTTAAGCAGTAAAAATAGCTTTTCAGTTTTATTTCTTCGTTTCTGCAGGCTTCCAGATACTTTTTGCTCATGCTCAAATAGTGATAGGAAACCGCTATCGGTGAAAAGCAGACATCAGCCAAAGGCCTGAACAGCTCCACAAACTTGTCGTCCTTTTTGTAAACGATGGGAGAATAAAACCAGCTCAGTAAAGCTGCATTCGACTTCAGTAACAAATGAAAAGTCTTTCGTAAATCCCATCCGGAACCGTCCAGATCGTCCTCCGTCATAAACTCTATCGTTTCATCCTTATCCCACGGAGAAAGATACCAATCTTTTTCATGGCGGTAGATAAATCGTATATCATAATCGCTGTCCGGAGAAGCAAAACCCCATGCCCGGCTTCCGGATTCTACGGCCAAAAGGACTTCTACACCGCGTGTTTTCTCTATTTCTTTTATTTTCTCTAGTATTTTTGGTGTCATTGTATTCAATTTTAAAGCAAAGTAAAAGCAGTAGTGCGCAGTGTTTTTGCGTAGATTTTCCGCTGGAAGTTTTATTTTGAAGCTGTTGAACAAAAAAAGAGACTGTACATGATTAATGACAGTCTCTTTTCAATAAAATTAAATTCTAACTACTTCTACGTTTAAGCAGTAATCTGCTTAGGTCCTTTTCCTTTATCTTCTTCTTTTTTATCTAATTTCTCAGATATTTTTTTTACGATATACTCTATCGCAATAGGTGCTATAATGGCAATCAATGCTTTAAATATTCTTGATTTCATAGTAAGATTTTTTAATGTGTAAATTAATACAATTTCTGAGCCATTTTAAAAATGTCGGGATTGATCAATATTGTAGAGGGTATGGAGTGATTATTTACCACCCCGTCAAAAATTCTATGAATTTTCGCCACCCCTCCAGAGGAGGGGAATTCTGATCCGAAGAATTTTTAGTCGTTATAAAATCTTATACAGGCTTTCATAAAACTTATCACTTACAACTTAAGTAAAACTTATCACTTTTGTTGTTGAAAAGATCAGTTTTCATCCGGAATTATTAAATCTTCATAGTTTTTTAATCCTGCTTTAAATTTGTCCTGCAGCTTCAGCCTTAGTTTTTTAGGTTGATGGACAACCAGGCATTCTCCAAAACCCAGCAGAAGCCTTTCAAGTTCAAAATTAATTTGTACACAGATCTTAAATAATGTGCCATCCTCCGTTTCGCTTATAATTTCTTGACTTCTATGAAGTGGTTTTGTTTTTACATAAGGCGCATTGGAAGAATCTACAAAGAAAATAACATTTCTGGGTGCCATCGTATCGGAAACTGTAACCCCTACAATATCTTTAAAATATTCATCTCCATCCAGATCTTTATCAATATACTCAGTATTTTCCTTCAGATCGATCTTTTCCATTCTGTCAAGGGCCAGATTATACATTTTGCCTTTATGCAGGCAGATCAGAAACCATCTGTTATTAAATTCCTTCAGAAGTTGCGGATGAACCACATAATTGCTGGATTCCCTGGCGGTAAAGCTGCGGTACAGAATATTCAGTACCTTTTTGTTGGATATGCTTTCATAAAGGACATCAATATATTCTAGCCCTTTCAGCTGTTCATTTTTATCCAGATGAATGATGGATTTTTGTCCGGTAGAATGGATGGAATCCTCCAGCTTCTGAATGACTCCGTTCATCTCTTTGAACATAGAAAAATCCTTAAACTGTTTCAGGATCTGAACTGCATTATTCATCGCTTTCAGGTCGCTTTCATTCACAGAAATATTATGGATGCTGTACTCAGGATCGCTGTAGCGGTAGTATTTTCTATCATATACTTCAATAGGTGCTTCATACCCGAATTTTTCACTTCGCATATTCTGCAGATCCAGCTGGACGGTACGTCTGCTTACATAAGATTCCTTTCCTTCAAACTCGAACAGGGCATCAGAGCAGGCATCGATAAGGTCTTCAAGCGTATATTTCTGGTATTTGTTCTTAAGACATTTGTCTAATGTTTTGTAACGGATCAGGGCATTTTTATTGGATGACATTTTTTGTGATTTTTTATAGAGAGAGTGAAAAGGTGAATGGTGAAAGGTCAATTTTTGCTTCGCAATTCAATTTTTAATGTGTCAATTCTTTTTTTCAAACTAATCATTCACTTGCAAGGCAAAATTGACCATTGACTTATAAAATGATTCACTTGCAAAGCAAAATTCACAATTGACCCGTATAATTACTTCTGTTTCAACGCTTCCCCTTCAAAGGAAATCCCTTCCCATCCGTATTTCATAAAGTTTCTGATGTTCTGGTGATCTGTTCCTTCCGGGTTTTTTAATACATCTTCCCTGTAAAATTCTCCAAAAAGAGGAAGTGTCTGCTCCTTTGACAATCCCTGAAGTTTTGCAAAACTGAAAACTTTGCACGAACCATTATTCTGACCAGCTTCATTGACGGTATTGCCGTTTTTAAAAGAAGTAGGTATAAAATCGTGATGCTCATCAATATAAGCAATAACTTCTTTGAACTGAATGGTTTCAGGATTGTTTTTTAATTGTTCTAATAACATATTCTAAATTTTAATCAAATGAAAATAAACAGGTCTTTTGACCTTTTTTACAAAAATAATTAAAATATTTTTATCTGCGCAGAATTATTGCGCACTTGTAGTCTTACTTTGCACTATCAAAATCAAAAGACAAATGGAATTTAACGGAAATAACTTAATTGAATTAGGATACAGACCAGCCAAATGGTTTAAAGATGCCATTACACATATCAACGAAAACAATCTGGATGAAGTTCAGATCAGAGAATATCTGGATCAGTTCAAACAGACGGATATTATTCCGCTTCATGAAACGGCGAAAGATTTTATAATTAACATCAGAGCTGAACATGAAAGTGAAAATGACAATGTAGAGAAAGTGATCAACACAATGAAAGTTCTGATGAAAACACCTACGCTTACTGCCGGAGCATTGATGCCTGATGCATGTCCTACAGGACCTGAAGGGTTGATCCCGGTAGGGGGAGTGGTGGTTGCCAAAAATGCCATCCACCCTGGATTTCATAGCGCAGATATCTGCTGTTCCGTGATGCTGACAGATTTTGGTGATGCCGATCCTAAAGACGTGTTGGATGCTGCCCATTCAGTGACGCATTTCGGATACGGAGGAAGACCAAGAGGTGAGCAGATGCCGATGTCCCAGGAACTGATGGATGCGTTCAGAGAAAACTATTTCCTAAATGATGAAAAATTAATCAGCATTGCCCGTTCTCATATGGGAACCCAGGGAGACGGAAACCACTTCCTGTTTGTCGGGAAGTCCAAAAATACAGGAAATACCATGCTGGTTACCCATCACGGATCAAGAGCTCCGGGTGCGGTACTTTACGATAAAGGAATGAAGGTGGCCAACCGTTTCAGACAGGAGATTTCCCCTGAAACATTAAGAGAAAATGCATGGATCCCTTTCGATACGGAAGAAGGACAGGCCTATTGGGAAGCACTTCAGTTAATAAGAGCATGGACCAAGGAAAATCATTCGAACATTCATGATGCAGTTTTAAATAAGCTCGGGAGAGAAAAACAGGATAGATACTGGAACGAACATAATTTTGTTTTCAGAGACGGTGATCTGTTTTATCATGCTAAAGGAGCCACTCCGCTGGATGATAAATTTATGCCGGATATCACCGGACCAAGACTGATTCCTTTGAATATGTCAGAACCAGTTTTAATTGTTCAGGGAAAAACTAACGAGAGAAATCTGGGTTTTGCCCCTCACGGAGCCGGAAGAAACTTCAGCAGAAGCCAGCATAAGAGATCTTTAGCTCATAAAACGACCGAGGAAATCTTCAATGAGGAAACAGAAGGATTAGATATCCGTTTCTTCTCCAATGAAATTGATATTTCTGAGCTGCCAAGCGCTTATAAAAGTGCCAAAAACGTAAGAGCTCAGATTGAAGAATATGGACTTTGCGAAGTTCTGGATGAGGTGATGCCTTATGGATGTATCATGGCAGGTGATGTAGGAAAAAATGCACCGTGGAAGAAAAAAAAGAAATTCAGAAAAGCATAATTATTAATATAATATTCAAACCTTATAGGTTTTCAAAACCTATAAGGTTTATAAGAACAAATAACCAAACCTTGCGGGTATAAAAGCCTGTAAGGTTAATGAAAACTATTTTAATAACGGCAGGGGCAGTAGCTCAGATGGTAGAGCAACAAAATTACTTTTCGCTGCAGGCAAATAAAGTTCCTATAAATCGCCAAGATTGTGTGTCACAGGTTCGAGTCCTGTCTGCTCCTCAAAATAAAAAATAAGGCAAAGAAAGTTCCTATAAGTTAGAATTACTTTCCGCTTTTTTACAAATTATATGGCAAAGGGAGTTCCTATATTTTCGGTAAATTACTCCCCGCTTTTTATAAACTATAGGTAAAAGGAGTTCCTATACACTTCACTTTTAATGAACCTACTCCTCACTTATTTTTAAAATTAAAAACAATGAAAACACTAAAATTATTCAATGCAGTATTAGCTAAGGAATCGAATGCAGAGCCATTTGTTTCTAATGAAGGTTTTATCATTGAACCTGATGCACTATGGGCAAAAAATGAGATCATTTCTTATTATGCAAAGGAAAAATTAAATGGAAATGATTTGAATAAAACCTTTCATAAATCCTGGGAGAAAATAAAAAATACCTCCAGAATTGATTTGTTTTTTGAACAGATTCAACATTATATTTCAACATATGGAAGCGATTTCCAGAATGAAATCTATATTCCTGCTGAAATACTGAATGTTCCGGATACAAAGCTGGTTTTTAAAGTCATCAAAGCCTATACTGTAGAAGAGATGCAGGAAAAGTGCCTTTCTCTTTTGAGATCAGGAATTGCTTTAAAAGAAGAAACTATTGATGAATTGCTTTATATTTTACATACGGAGCTGGAATATGATTTTACGGGAAAAGAAAACATCAGAAATAAGGAGGCTGTTATAAAAATAGCCGATCTGTACGATATTTATCCTGAAAATCCTGTTGAGTTTTTCCGTTATGTTATTTATAAAACGACCAATACTACGCTTTTAATTAAAAGTGATGATCTGATTGATTCAATTAAGCAAAGTAAGTTTAACCCAACCTATTTGTTTGAAAGCTTCGGGCTGGAAAAACTGGCAGAAATTTTTAACAGGTTCAAGCCGTTATTCCTTGCTTATAAGAACAGAGCTCCGAAAGCCATCAATAAAATTTCGAAGTTGTCTAAAGTACATCATAAACCATTGATTTCAAATCCTTTGAATGATGCTACGAATACAATGCTGGAAAACAGTGATTGGCACTGGCTGGAAAATGCAACACCGTTTGCACTATTCAAAGCATTGTCAGCATGTTATTCTAGAATGTATGGCCAGGATACTTTTGTTTACAGAGTCCGAAACGGAAAATCCTGGGTGAAAAAAGGTAAGGAAACTTATGTGAATCAATTCAACTATGATTTTATTCTGGATTATCTGAAACTGAAATATGATAACTTATCCGGAAAGAAATTCTATTTCCCGGAGAATGTAGAATTTGCATTACCCACTTCTGAAAAAATGTTTGTTGGAAATATTCCTACCGGAACCCGTTTTTATGGCGACAGACTGGCTGTAGGTATTTATTGGGAAGATCGATGGGGTGCCCGTGACCTTGATCTTTCAGGATTAAATATCTCCGGAAAAATAGGTTGGAATGCCGCTTATAATCATGGTGACGGACAATTGATGTATTCAGGAGATATGACTTCCGCTCCTAACGGTGCCGTTGAATATCTTTATGCCAATAAAGGACTGTGTACTCCAACACTTGTTATGAATAATGTTTTCAGCGGAAATGCAGATTGCGGATATAAAATCGTTATCGGAAAAGGAGATAACATTTCCTACGATTATATTATGAATCCTAACAATCTCTTTGCTGAAGCCAGATGTAACTCTGTTCAGAAGCAAATGATTCTGGGAATGCTGGTGGCAAAAAACGAAAAGCAATGTTTCGTACTGTTGAATTTCGGAGCCGGACATTCTCATGTTTCAGGAAATAATCAGGTTTCCATGATGGCAACAACTGCATTGTATCAGCAATGGTACGAAGCCATGTCTTTCAATGAGCTTGTAAAAGAGCTTGGAGCAGAGATTACAACAGAAAAAGCGGAAGCCGACTTCGATTTCTCACTGGAAACGCTTGAAAAAGATAGCTTCATAAAGGTTTTTAAGTAATTAGGAACTATAGAATAAAGCCTAAACATCTGTTCCATCTGCAAAATCTGCGAGAGATTTATTAAATCTACTGCCACCTGATGAATACAATCAGAGTGGCAGTTTTATTTTAGATTCAATTATATAAAATCATAAATTCCGTTTTTCCAGCCCAGAACTTTTGAAGAATCCGCTTTAAGCCAGTTTTTAAGAACAGTAGCATAAACTTTTCTGAAATCTTCTGTATAGATCAGATCTCCTTCATTCAGTTTCTGCAGATCAGGAAGTGCATTCAGCAGCCCTTTCTTTTTAAGTCCGCCGCTTATAAAAAACATTTGGTTGGCTGTTCCGTGATCGGTTCCATTGCTTGCATTCTGAGCCACCCGGCGTCCGAATTCTGAAAAAGTCATTAACAGCACATTTTCAAAAATTCCATTGCTTTTCAGGTCGGTTACAAAAGATTTTACTGCTTCATTGATGTCGCTGAAGAGCTTTTTCTGCCTGTCATTCTGATTGACATGGGTATCAAAACTTCCTACTGAAAGATAATAAACCTGAGTATTGATATCAGATTTAATCAAGGAGGCGACGGTTTTAAAATCCTTTCCCAGCTGGGAGTTTGGATAAGTCTGCTCTGTTTTTTTAGACTTACTTTTTTCAAAAATATAATCAGCATTATTAATGGTAGAACCCAAAGTCTGATATAAATAAGAAACTGTTTCATCTTCATGATGATGATCGTAGAGAGATTTAAAATACTTCTCCTGGCTTGTTTGGTAAAGTCTTTTCGGGTCTTTGAAAGCAAATGCTTTATTGTTTTCCCCTTTCAATGCAAAACTCAGCATATCATCAACTTCAAGAGCTTGCGTGGGATGTTCGCAGCGGTAGCATTCTTCATCCAGAAAACGACCCAGCCAGCCTGTTTCCAGGAATTCGTCGCTGCGGCTGGCAGAGTGCCAGATATCCATACTTCTGAAATGCGATTTGTCAGGATCCGGGTATCCTACATTATTCATCACCGACAGCTCACCGTTATCGAAAAGTTCTTTGAAATAGGACAGTGCCGGATTAATCCCCGTTTCATCATTCAATGGTAAAGAATCTTTGATCGCTATACTGTTCCTTTCTCTGAAATAAACATCGTTTTTTGTAGGAATGATTGTATTCAGTCCATCATTTCCGCCCGTAAACTGCAGCACGACAAGAATCTTCTGATTAGTCACTAAGGCTTCATCCAGCGCCATTGCTTTCAGAAAATTGGGCATCATGAACGATGCGGTAGCTAATGAACTTATTTTGAGGAATTCTCTTCTCTTGATTAACATAATTTTGTTTTTTTAGGTAAAAGGTAGCAGGTAATAGATGACGGGTAGCAGGACTGAATCTTGATTTTACTAATATTGGAAGCTTTATTAATATTTTAAAGTGACAAATAATAAATCAAAGGCTGCAGAGCCAAACGGCGGTTACTATTACTGCAACCTTTTATCTGCAACCTACTATCTACACTTAACATAATTGGTATTCCGGGGTAGACATCAGATTGATGATATTCATTTTTATACTTTTATCAGAAAAGTTTTTCACAGAATCCATATCCAGTGTTTGGGCATTCTGAATCAGATAATCTTCACATTTTTTATCAGCAAATACTTTTTCCAGCCTGTTCCAGTCTATCGTGATGTTGGGATTCTTAAATGATTTGTTCAAAGCGGTTTCACGGGATTTCATACCCATGTCGATATCATCATCCTGTCGGGGACTGTATTCTAAAGGGCGTAATCCGGACCATATCTGTGGAATCTGCAATCTCAGCATCAGGGTAGAGCTGTCTATCCATGACCTTCCGCTGGGCCATCCGGCTACGTTGGGAGGGTAGAGTAGCATTTGCCCCAGCAATTTCTGGTAAACGATGAGGTTTTCCGGATTCTGAATGTTCATGGGAAGCATCCGCATCATTCCGGCCATCAGTTCTACAGGAGATTTTATTCTGTTTCCGATATTCTTTTGCGCGTAGAACCATGAACTTGAGAAAATTTCAGTCATAAGCTTTTTAATATCATATCCGGAATTGTAAAAGTCTGCACTTAACTGATCCACAATAGGACTGTCTACATTTTCATTAACGAAGAACTTATATATTTTTGTGGTAATAAACCTGGCTGTGGCTTTCTGTTCAAGGATAATATTTAAAATGTCAGTTCCGGTGAAATTTCCGGTTTTCCCTAAAAATATTTTAGAACCTTCATCATGCAGGTTTTTTCTTTCTTTAAAATAGCCTTCTTTGTCATAACCCCATCCTGTAAATGCTCTTGCGCCTTCCCTGATATCTTTTTCAGTGTAATTTCCCCTTCCCATGGTAAATAATTCCATCACCTCACGGGCAAAGTTTTCGTTCGGGTGGCCTTTCTTGTTTTGCTGATTGTTGAGGAAATTCAGCATTGCCGGCGACTGGCTTACTTCAAAGAGAAGATCTTTAAAATTGCCCAACGCATTCTTCCTGATCGTATTAAGGAGCTGTTTGTTGAATTTTGAATTATTGATTCTTGTTGCAAAATGTCCATGCCAGAAAAATGACATCTTTTCTCTCATCTGCTCCCTGCTGTTCACCATTCTGTCCAGAAAATTAAGGTTCAGTTCATTATTTTGCTGCCTGCTGATGCGCTGCATTTCTTTTCTTTGTTCTGCAGGGGTTTTACCGACCATCATATCCTCTTGAATAAAAGTGTCGGGAGTATTATAATTAACTTCTGTAAAGTTTTCTTCTTTAAATAAATCATCAGTCAGCACCTTTATACTCTTGTTTTTAAGATCACCGATCTGGTTGATTCCGACTCCGAAACCGGCACGCCAGAGAAGATGTTTATTATGTAATAATGAATCAGGCATGGTGGAGATTTAATTTTTTGATTAAATAGAACGGAAAAGGTTAAAATAATAACGGTTAAGATTTCTTAATATTATCTTTTTTTAAGATTTAATTTAAACAATCATTTGAATTTATTATAAATTAACATATTGATAATCATTATATTGTAATGCGATTGAATGTTAAAGTCGAAAAAAAGGCCTCCCTTGGCATGATTTTTACAGCTTATTGGAATAGTAAAATTAAAATTAGAGTTATGAAAATGTTAAAACAAGCAATAGTACTGGCTGGAATCTTAACAGCAGGTATCGCAAGCGCACAGAACTCAAAGATGAATAATATGATCAAAGTAGGTGCGAATGTTGGTTTAGCAGTGCCTGCGGATAATCTATCTGCAGCAGCAGGTGTAGATGTATCTTACCAGAATTTGATCACTCCAGGATTTGGATTAGGTATTGCAACAGGGTATACTCACTATTTCGGAAAAAGCAACAACGGTTATGATAACAACGATGTAGGAGTAATTCCTGTAGGAGCTTTAATAAGAATTTATCCTAAACAGACTGGTTTCTATTTTGGAACAGACTTAGGATATGGTTTTCTTGTAGGAGATGATAAAGTAGCTTCCAACAGTTCTGCTGACAGACCGGACGGAGGTTTTTACATCAAGCCGGAGATCGGATACCACAACAGAGACTGGAATTTCTTCGTACAGTATCAGAAGGTTTTTGTAGGAGATAAAGGAGATATTGCAGGACAGGATTATAATGTGGGGAATATCGGAGTAGGATTCGGATACAATATTCCATTAGGAAAGTAGTTAGATTTTTATATAAACAATTATTAGCCAAAACCTTTTTATGAAAATGAAAAGGTTTTTTGCTTCCCTGCAAGATTTACGAAAACTATTATTATATTTGATAAAATTTGAGGTTATGATTTTGAATCCAAAGTTTCCGCTTTATTTACCAGGAGTAGAGAACAGTAATAATGATAATGTCACTATCATTGGAGCAAGTCTCCGTGAAGATATAACAATCTTAGGCTATTTTGTTTCCAGTAACGGAGGCCTTGAGATTAAAATTCAGAATGAGTATAACACTAAAGATTACACTTCATTTTCTGACATACTAAGAAAATTCATACAAGATAACCAACTGGACAATGTGAAGCGTCTGGCAGTGGCTGTACCGGGACCTGTAATTAATGGCAAAAGTAGCCCTGCACGATTGGGCTGGGATCTGGATATTGAAGAATATACCAGAGACTTCGGATTCGAGAAAGGGGATATGCTGAATGACCTTGAAGCGTCAGCCTATGGAATGGGACTTCTTGAGGACAGCGATCTGGATCCTATTTATACCGGCGGACATCTTGAAAAAGGAAATGTAGCGATCCTTGCTCCCGGAAACGGACTGGGTGAAGCCGGATATTTCTTTGACGGAAAAAACCTGAGACCTTTTGCAACAGAAGGAGGACACTCAGAATTCTCACCAAGAACAAATGTTGAGGTAGAATTTTATCAGTTCTTAAATAATATCTATGGTATTGTAAGCTGGGAGAATGTACTCTCTAAAACCGGTCTTTTCAATATCTACAGATTCTTGAGAGACGTAAAAAGACATCCGGAACCGGAATGGCTTGCAGAACGTCTTAACGGAGGAAACTTTGTAGAGGAAATTTACAAAGCTGCGGTGGAAGATGATGTGCTGATTTGTAAAATTGCTTTAGACACCTTCGTGGAATTCCTTGCAAGAGAAGCCAATAACCTTGTACTGAAACTTAAGGCTACCGGAGGACTTCTGATCGCAGGAGATATCCCGCAGGTGATCAGAGAATATATCGACAAGGGTAAATTCTATGATAAGTTCAAGATCAGCGATAAGATGGAAGCATTACTGAAAAGCACACCCATTTATCTGATTAAACAGAATCATACGGCATTAAAAGGAGCCGCTCTGTACACTGCCTACTATCAAAATTAACATACAAAACTCCGAAACTTTCGGAGTTTTTTTATGGACTGATATTATTCATAAAAATAATTGATTTTATTGATATACATCAATGAAATCTATCAGATAAGTTGGCTACATTTGCACCATTAAACAAGTAAATAACTTATTCAAAATGAAAAAAATATTCTTATTAGCGGTTTTAGCTGGTGGTCTTGCATTCGGACAGTCAAAAAAAGTAGTGGCATCTGATGTTCACTGGTGGGGATACAAAGTAGCAAAATCTGAGGCAAGTTCTCATGACGGTACAGTGAAAGTAAAATCCGGAGACATGATCATGAAGGGGAATAACCTTGTAGGAGGAAGCTTTGTACTGGATATGACTTCCATCAACTCAACCGACCTTACCGGAGAATACCAGCAGAAATTAAACGGACATCTTAAGAACGGTGACTTTTTTGAGGTTGAAAAATTCCCAACTGCTTCTTTCAAAATCACTTCTGTAAAGAAAAACAGCGATAAAATCTATAATTCTTTAGTAACTGGAAACCTTACCGTTAAAGGAAAGACAAATCCTATTACTTTCCCTGCAAAAATTGCTTACAGCAAAGGAGTGGTAAGTCTGGTTTCTGAAAAATTCTCTTTCGACAGACAGAAATTTGATGTGGCTTACAAATCTACAATGCAGGATGTTTTTGTGAAAGATGACATCGAAATGCTTGTAAAGGTAACTGCTAAATAATTTAATCAAAAAAAGATTATTAAAAGTGTAGAAGTTCTACACTTTTTTTTATTTTTGTTGAATTGTAAATAAAAAAGAATGAAAAGATTACTATTGTTTGCTATGATGTGTGTGAGCATATCATTTGTTTCTGCACAGAAGAAATTTGATAAGGTTTCAAAAGTGACTTCATCAGAGATCAGGTGGTGGGGATATAAAGTTGTAAAAACTGAAGCTTCTTCGCATTCAGGGACGGTAAAGCTGAAAAGCGGGAAATTCAATTTTGATAAAACAGTCCTTGTAGATGGAGAGTTCATTATAGATATGAGAAGCATAATGGCGGGAGATGTTTCCGATGAAGATCAGATTAAGCTTACCAATGATCTGAAAAGCACCAATTTCTTTGAAGTTAAAAAATTCCCGATCGCAAAGTTTCACTTGACTAAAATCATTCCTTTAGCAAACAGTGAGTACAATTCAACAGTGTATGGTGATGTTACCATCAAAGGAGTAAGAAAAACAATTACTTTTCCTGCCAATGTATATGTAACCCAGTTTACAGTAGTGGTAGAGTCTGCCAAGTTCTCTCTGAACAGAAGAGATTTTAAAGTATTCTACCAGTCTTCATTGAAAGATTATTTCATCAAGAACGAAATGGATATCCAGTTCAGGGTTTCTACGGAAAAGCTTGATAACGAAAACAGGGTTCCTGTAAAGAAAAAGAAATAAGTACAATATACTTCAAATATTAAAAAGGGCGTTTTTATAAACTGCCCTTTTTTGGTGGTATAAACAGGGTGTCGAGATTAATTATTCTTTAATTCGGTTTGCAATTCGACCGTTTATTCAGTGACGTAGAGGCACGATCCTTTGCCTCTCTTAAATAAAAGGATGAATAAAGGCTTCGCGTTAAAAACTTCATATGTACCAAATCTGACATTCTAAAAACCTTCAATAAACTTAATGGTTCCAATAATGTACAACTAAAATTTAATCACTGTCTTTTCCTCCATTTTTCATAAATTAGTACTATGAAAATTTATGTAGTAAGCGGTCTCGGGGCCGATTTTAAAGTATTGGAAAGACTGGAATTTCCCGAGAACTGTGAATTAATTTTTATAGACTGGCTCATTCCCGAAAAAAACGAGCCTTTTCATTCCTATGTCCAAAGAATGGCAGAAAAAGTAGATGATTCTGAGCCGTTCTGCCTGCTTGGATATTCTTTTGGCGGCATTATGGTGCAGGAGATCAATAAGCTGAAGCCTGCACAAAAAGTAGTCATCATGGGAAGCATTAAATCAGATAAAGAAAAATCTAAATTTATCAGGACCGGTGAGATTACAAAGATTCCAAGAATACTTCCTGTCGGGATGTTTAATGACAAAGCTGCCAATGTGTATTCTGTAGTCAGAAAACTTTTTGACCCTAAAAATCCTAAAATCCTTGAATATTTCAGAGTCAGAGATCCCTATTACCTCAAATGGTCTGTAGAAAAAGTTTCGGAATGGAAATTTGAAGAAACTCCGGAAGTTATTCAGATATTGGGAGATAAAGACATTGTTTTTCCTATTAAATATTCAAAACCGGATTATGTGATTAAAGGAGGAACCCATCTTTTTCCTGCTACAAAACACAAAGAAGTATCTAAAATATTAAAGGAGGTTTTTATTTAAAACTGCTTGCATTTTAATTTAGGTGTAATATTTAAGGGTTATTTGATTAAAATATATGTTTTTATAAAATTTATATTTAATTTTGATAGGGTTAAATGTAAATTGTATGAAAATTGGTTTAAAGTGGATCGTCTCATTCTCAGTCATTACCCTGGTGGCATTCGGAGGATTATTTTGGAGTCCGGTTGTTGATCTTCCCAATACCGGAGAATTTCTCAGTGAAGATAAAATCGTAGGGGCAGATGTAGCATGGATTCTTGCAGCAGCAGGGCTTGTACTCTTGATGACACCCGGACTGTCGTTCTTTTATGGAGGCATGGTAGGAAAGAAAAATGTGATCTCCACTATGCTGCAAAGCTTTATTGCGCTCGGGGTTATTTCTATTTTATGGGTCGTTGTAGGATTTTCCTTATCGTTTGGGGATTCATTAGGTTTTGAGATCAATGGTATACATTACGGAATCATTGGAAATCCCTTAAGCTATCCATTCTTCAGCCATGTAGGAGTGTTACCTCACAAAATGATGGCTTCCACCATTCCTTTCGTCCTTTTTGCCCTTTTTCAGATGAAATTTGCCGTTATTACTCCCGCACTGATCACAGGTTCTTTCGCTGAGCGGGTGCGTTTTATCTCTTATTTGTTATTCATGGTGCTTTTCAGCATTTTTATCTATACACCGCTTTGCCATATGGTATGGCATCCGGACGGGCTTCTGAATAAATTTTTTGGAGTAAAAGATTTTGCCGGTGGAACTGTAGTCCATATGAGTGCCGGTTTTGCAGCTTTAGCCGGAGCTATGGTCCTGGGAAACAGGAAAAATCCGCACCATGAGCCTTCCAATATTCCTTACGTACTTCTTGGAACAGGAATGCTGTGGTTCGGGTGGTTTGGGTTTAATGCCGGTTCCGCTCTGAGCGCAAATGCATCTGCTGCAATGGCTTTCGGGACAACGACCATTGCTTCTGCTTCTGCTATGATGACCTGGATATTCTTTGACAGGATCAATGGAAGGAGCGTTTCTGCATTGGGAGCCTGTATCGGGGCTGTAGTGGGGCTGGTAGCCATTACCCCCGGCTGTGGTTTTGTAAGCATTCCGGAAAGTCTTTTTATAGGATTTGCAGCCGCTATTGTTTCCAATCTTATGGTAAACTCGAAAGCGTTGAAGAAAATAGATGATACCCTGGATGTCTTTGCCTGTCATGGAGTAGGGGGAATTATGGGAATGATCCTGACCGCTGTTTTTGCCCATGGTGAAAATGCCAGCCTTCTTCATGGTGGTATTGAAGTTTTTGCCCATCATATGGCTGCTCTGGTGCTTGTTTCAGCTTTTACATTCTTTGGCTCGCTGCTATTGTATAAAATTACAGATTCCATAATTACCCTTAGAGTTTCCGAAGAAGCAGAATCTATTGGGCTGGATCTTTCCCAGCATGAAGAAAGTTTCAAGTGATAATTACTAAAAAAAACAGGGCATAGGAAGTAAAGCCGAATGCCCTGATAAATACTCAAAAGGGATTTTTCCCGAGCTTATTCAATGGATTGGATGGCGTTGAAAATTTTGTTTTTTGATTTTTCAAATACTTCGCCCCCAAACTCTTCATTATCTAATGAAAAAATGGTAATATCTTTGACTCCCATGATTCCGAAAATGTGTTTTAGGTAGGCTGTTTGAAAATTGATATGTCCGTTTTTTTCATTTTCTCCGTATCCTGTATCGCCCCGGGCAGATAATATAAATGCTTTTTTATTTTCAAGCAAACCTACGTAGTCGCCATCGGGAGCCCCTGATCTGAATTTCCAGGTTTCATTGATGCGCATCACCTGATCTATATAAGCTTTTAACCCACTTGGAACAGCCCAGTTATACATTGGAGTTCCAATGACATACATATCGTGTTCTTTAAGCTCTTGTACCAGCTCATTGCTTAGCCGTAATGCCTTTTGGTTTTCTTCTGTCCTCTCTGAAGGCTTTTTAAAGGCTCCTGCAATCCAGGATTCGTCAATATTGGGAATACTGTCAATACCTGTTTCTCTGTACGTAAATACATCTGAGGGATATTTGGCTTTCCAGTTTTCAACAAAAAGCTGGGTTAATTTTCGGCTGTAAGACCTCTCATTTCTTACACTGGCGTTAATAATCAATACTTTCATTATGATGAATTTTATAATAACAAAATTCCTGATTATTCATTTCTGAAAAATTGATCTAGTTCAAGAGGATTTATTTTTTTTCCGGATTCGGCTTATAAATTCGGCTGACACGCCTAAATAGGATGCAATTAAATATTGAGGAACTCTGGAGGCAATATCAGGATAAGTATCTAGAAAATCATAATATTTCTGTTCAGCTTTGTACATGTTATTAAATACAATTCTTTTCTCAAGAGTTCCCAGGTAGCCTTCTAAAATAATCCTGAAGTATCTTTCCAGGGAAGGAATTTCCTGCAGCATTTTTTGAAAAGATTGATGACTGATCTGTAAAAGATTTGTTTTTTCTACGGCCTGTATATTGTAAATGGAAGCCTTTTGTTTAGAAAAGCTGGAGATATCGGTTGCCCACCAATTGTCAATAGCTAAAAAAAGAATCTCCTCATTTCCGTTTTCTGAATTGATGCAAAACGCTTTTAAAACACCCGAAACAATATAACTGTCATAGCGGCAGGTTTCTCCGTTTCTTAAAAGAAATTCACCTTTTTCCAATGTTTTTTCTGTCCAGAAGCTTTTGAAAACAGCTTCTTCTTCAGAACTTAACCTGACATGCTGTGCAATATTCTTAATTAATGTTTCCATTTGAAGTGATTAAAAGGAGAGAAACTTATATAATGGATTGAGGTGACCACTATAACTGCTAATTTACAAAAATACCTATTATAAAGGCATTCCATGATTTATGAACTGTTATTAATTCTGAGATCCTGGAACGCTTTTATTGGGATTTATCGCGTATCTTTGTTTTAAGAGGAAAATGAAGAATTATCTATGGAATCAATATCGGTTTTTGAGATTATTAAAGTAGGAATAGGGCCATCCAGTTCGCATACGATGGGCCCATGGAATGCAGCTTCTGCATTTATTAGAATTATAAAAAGGGAAAGATCAATCGCAGAGGTGAAAGAAGTTTTCCTTGAATTTTTTGGCTCTTTAGCTAAAACCGGAATCGGACATGGGACGGATATTGCCGGAATGCTTGGACTGAATGGCGAAGATTTCAAAACAATAGACACAACAAAGATCGATGATAAAGTCGATAAGATAAAAAATACCCAGATCCTGAATCTGGGCGGCGAAAAAGAAATTCCTTTTGTGTACGGACATCACCTGGTCCTGAATATGGAAAAATCCCTTGATTTTCACCCAAACGGGATGATCTTTAAAGCTGTTTTTGAAGACGGCACCGAGCTTGTTCAGGATTTTTATTCTGTAGGAGGCGGTTTTATTGCCAGCCAGGAAAAAAATTCCATAGAAAAGCACTGCGTCCGAACATTATATCCTTGCCATCACGGTTCGGATATTGTAAAATACTGTGAAAAATTAGGATTTAAAAGATTTTCAGATCTGATCCTGATTAATGAAGAAAGCTGGAGATCCCAGGAAGAAACCAGACAGGAAGCACTGAATATCTGGAAGAATATTAAAGAATGTATCTACAAAGGTGTCAATAAAGAAGGCATTCTTCCAGGTGGTTTAAATGTGACCAGAAGAGCTGCAGGCATCAACAGAAAGCTTTTAGGAGACAAGATCTATAGAAATATCGATGAATGGTTTAAATTGGTGGTCGATGCAGAAGAGAATTTCACCAATATCAATAAATGGATTGCTTGTTTTGCTTTGGCTGTGAATGAAGAAAATGCGAGCTTCGGAAGAATCATTACGGCACCTACCAATGGAGCCAGCGGTGTTATTCCGGCAGTTTTAATGTATTCGCAGGCATTTACAGAATGTATCAGCGAAGATGATATCGTAAGGTTTTTACTGGTTGCTGGAGAAATTGGAACTTTATTCAAGAAAAATGCAACCATTTCTGCTGCAATGGGTGGATGCCAGGCTGAGATCGGGGTTTCATCAGCGATGGCAGCAGCCGGACTTACAGAGATTTTAGGCGGAAGTATCGGCCAGGTATTGATGGCGGCTGAAATAGCTATGGAACATCACCTTGGACTTACCTGCGACCCCATCAAAGGATTGGTGCAGATTCCTTGCATTGAAAGAAATACAATGGGTGCCATGAAAGCGATCACAGCAGCTAATATTGCCCTTGAAAGTGATCCTGCTAAAGCAAAAGTAACACTGGATGAAGTAATTCAGACCATGTGGGAAACGGCTTTATCAATGAGTGACCGTTTTAAGGAAACTTCAGAAGGTGGACTTGCCATTGCGGTCAATGTTCCTGAATGTTAAGAAGAAAACGATACTGTTTTATATAAAAAATCCTTAGATTAATTTCTAAGGATTTTTTATGATGTATTTAAAGCTTAATAATTTTAAACCATTAAGAGCTATGAAATGATTAAGGAAATTAAGACAAAATCAATTGCTTGTTAATGACAAACCAAGCTCAGCTTAGTACTTTTTATCTTAAAATACCTCTGATCCTGTTGGCATTGCTGATCAGTTCTTCAAGGTATTCATAATTTTCTTTTTCTAATGCGGCTTTGAATTTTCGGAGCTGTGTGATATGTTCATTCAGAACATCCAGAACATTCTCCTTGTTTTGCTTAAAGATAGGCACCCACATTTCAGGATGAGATTTTGCAAGACGTACTGTACTGGAGAAACCGGAACTGGCAAGCTGAAAAATGGTCTCTTCTTCCCGTTCCTTTTCCAAAACGGTATTGGCCAGAGCATATGATGTAATGTGTGAAATATGTGAAATATAGGCCGTATGAATATCATGAGCTTCCGCATTCATATAGATCAGGTGCATATCAAGGTTTTCTGCCACTTTTTCAACCAATTGAAGCGCATCAGGGGCAGATTCCTCTTTATTGCAGATCACTCCGGCTTTTCCCGAAAAACTGTCGGAAACAGCAGATCCTGGACCACTGTTTTCTGTACCCCACATTGGGTGAAATGCTACAAACCTGGAACGTTTCGGATGGTCTTTGACAGCATTTACAATTCCGGCTTTGGTTGATCCCGCATCCATAACGGTCTGTTGGTCTGATATAAGGTCCAGAACCTCCGGAAGCAGTTTTCTGGCCGCATCTACAGGAACGGCAATGATGATGAAGTCGGCATTTTTAACCCCATATTCTAGATCCGTGCCGGCATCGATAATATGACGATTCAATGCTTCCGTAATATGCTGCTGATTATTGTCGATTCCGTAGATAAAATCTGCAATGCCTTTTTCCTTTAATTTTAAAGCCATTGAGCCTCCGATTAACCCTGTACCAATAATACTTATTTTCATATTTTAAAATTTTTTAAAATAAAAAACCCCGTCAAGGACGAGGTTTTTAAGTTATGTTCATAAGAATCCTAGCCCAGTTTTGAGTTAAAAATTCTATAATAATATGTTCCGTTATTGAAATTCATAGAGCGAAGGTATAAAATATTTTTTAAACTCAGGATATTTTTGACTTAAATTATTATGGTGTTTCTTTGCCGGCTTAACCTTCAAACTGAAACTCAATATCTGTTTTTCTCTAGAGAACCTTATACCTGATGGATACTAGGCCGTCTTTTTGTACTTTTGTATAACGAGGCCTTTTTGTGAAAAAAAATGATTTCACTGAATTGTATCCATTTTATCATTAAAATCTAATAATATGAATTATCTGAAAAATATCATTCATGATATGCTTTGCTGCAGGCATCTGTCATGCTCAGCAAAAGAATACTGATGCGGATTATAGTTTTAGCGGTCTTATTGACCAAAAAATCCCTGTTGAACTGACCGTCAGCGTTTCAAAGAATGTCGTTTTAGGGAACATCAGATATGTAAAAACTAAAGAAAAGAAACCCATTAAAATAATAGGAACGCTGAATTCTGGGAATCATTATCATCTTGAGGAATTTGAAAACGATGGGAATATCAGCGGAATTATTGATGGGGTCTTAAAAAATGGAAAATTAGAGGGAGACTGGTCTTCCACAAAGTCTGACGCAGTTTATCCCATGACACTTGATGTTCAAACTAAAGTAAATCCGAAACCGGAAATATTTTCACCTGTTCCGTCTGATCATTTTGAAGGAACGTATACCTATCAATATGGAGAAAATGGTTATCAGGGAAGTATTACTATTAAAAAGATAAAAGGTCAGATGTATTCCTATGATATTGGCTCTGTGACCAGGGCTCCGGGTAGAAATATTGCAGATGCAGCAGGAGAAGTGATGATTAAAAATAATCAGTTTACTATTGAAATCAATAAATCATGTTCATTCCTCGCTACATTTTATAATGGATTTATATCAATTACATCAGTCCCATCTGAGCAGTCGCGTGATTGTGAATTTGGACTGAATGCAACTTTAGATGGAACTTTTCTTAAAGTAAAATAGATTGGTGAATTAACGCAAAACAAACTTATTGAATCACTCTTGTAAAAATAAAAACCAACTTTTAAAAGTTGGTTTTTATTATAGAATGCACCAATGAGCCTCCCTACATAGTTGCATTATCATGAAGATTAACTAGCTTTGTTACAGAGCAGTAAATCAATATCACGACAAAATACAATGATCATGAAGAATTGTTTTTATACTTTACTGGTAGTAATTGCTGCCATACATTGGAGTAATGCGGAAACTTTCACACCCGAAATTGGAAAGCATCAGCTTCCTGCTTCTTTACAGGTCATATCATCTGATACGGTAAAGATCAAAGAATCTTTCAGGGAAAATGATATTGCCGTCAACGAATATTTAACAGACAGGCTGAAGCCGATCCGAGCCAATTTTAAAAGAATCAATTCCATTACTCAATGGAGTTCCATCAAAAAGAAAGACATAGAAGGGGAATCCGCAGAGGGCGGGGAAGCTGTATTTTATGAACAGAAAGGGCGCTTAGAAAAAATAACGGCAAGACTTTACGGAGAAATGGGGCAGGTACTTACCGAATATTATCTGCTTAACGGACATTTGTCTTTTGTTTTTGAGAAGATATATACCTACAACCGTCCGATGTTTTATGATGTCAAAGTCATGAAAGAAAATCATGATACGGAAGCTTTTGACTTTAAAAAATCAGAGGTTGAAGAAAACCGGAATTATTTTGAAAAAGGAAAATTGGTTCATGTAACCAATAGTCTGGATTGTGGTGCACCTTTCAGCAGTGATTATATTGAAGGAGAGCAGAAAAGAATTTTTGAGGCATTTCAAAAACTTCTAAAACTCAGGAAGGAAAAATAATGTAACAATATAACAATGTACCAGTTTATCAATCATTTAATCAGGCCGGATACTACAAATATCTATTATAATACCCAGGGATTATTCTATTGTTACATTTTTATACTGCTACATTGTTACATTAATTCTATGGGTTCGAGATAATCAGTGTCGAAGGAATATCAGACAGCCAAAGGCTCTTAGTATCGATCAGGTTTTTCCAGCTTTTGCTGCTGACCAGCATCAGATCCTGCGAGTTCAGGAATTCTTTCTCGATCTTTTTCTCGTTATATAACGTGATATGATTCGGGGCTACCTGTTCAATGCTTCTGATCAGTTCTTTCACCTCGATATTATTGCGGATCTGTCCGGCCGCATCCAGGATGATGATCTGGGAATTGTTATTGTTGATCAGTCTTTTAGCATATTCCAACAGATAAAAATCACTGAGGTTGAACATAGGGATAAATACTTTGTCTGCAGATTTGAAATCTTTTTCTACCAGAATTCCTACCGGAATATGGGTCTTATCAAGGATCTGGAGGGTAAAATCGTCAAAAGGAGAATTGTTGAAAATATTTCCTTTACCTTTTACCGTGTTCAGAAGTTTTTCCGGGTTAATGATCTTTGTCGTAAATCCTAGCAGCCTTCCCAGTAAACTTCCTTCATACATAGATTTGCCGAGCATAATCAGAAGAAGGTCGTAATTTCCTTTATTTGAAATGCCTGCAAGGTCACTTTCAATATCCGTGGAAGCTTTGAAAAGGGTAGTGACTTCAAGTTTTAGGTCGTGAGAGGTTTCAATAACGTTTTTAAACTGTGCATCTTCATATTCATTGATATCATAAGCGTGCATTTCATCTACCGGAGCAATATTCATGGCTGTGATACTTTTGTTGCCGTTCATTTTGTTGGTGAAATCATGGGCAAGCTTCAGCAGTGTGCTTCCGGATTCAGGCTTATCAAAAGACAGCAGTACACGGTATTTTGAATCGTTATTGCCGGGACTATCTTCATCTGAGCTTTTTTTAGATTTAAAAATAAAATTAATAAAGTCTAAAGCCGGTCCTGTCATAAAAGTGGTAAACAAAGCCATGATCACCAGCATAGCAAAGATCTCCGGACTTAATACTCCAAGATCATACCCGATGTTCAGGACAATAAGCTCCATTAATCCTCGGGTATTCATCAGGGCACCAATCGTTAAACTTTCCTTCCAGTTGATTCCGACGAACCGTGCGGTAAGTGCGCTTCCTATAAATTTACCGGTAACAGCTGTTAAAATGATAAACCCTGCCGTCATCCACAAATGACTGTCATTTAATAGTCCGATTTGTGTACGGAGACCTGTAAATACAAAGAACAATGGAAGAAGAAGCACTAAAGCCACATCTTCAACCTTATCGATGAAAAGGGTACGGAATTTTGCATTTTCCGGCATAATAGCTCCTGCCATAAATGCCCCGAATAATGCATGGATACCAATAACTTCAGTAGCATATGCAGAAAGAATAAGTGTCAGGAAGAAAATAGCGACCATTGGCTTGCTGATGGTGTTTTTACCCGCTTGAAGATCTCCGATCCTTTTCAGGAACGGTCTTACAATTTTAATCATTAAAAAGACATAAGCGACAGCCATAATGATCACATAGATGGAACTGGCGAAAGAGCCTGCTTTTACAATGGCAATAACAGCTGCAAGAATGCACCATGCTGTAATATCATCTGCTGCAGCACAGGTAATAACGATTGTTCCCAGTTTGGTTTTCTGAAGATTTCTCTCCTGAACAATTCTGGCGAGTACCGGAAATGCGGTAATACTCATTGAAATTGCTATGAACAGGGCAAATGAGGTAAACTGAATACCTTCCGGTGCAAATTCCTGATATACAAAATAAGAAAGCCCGATACCCAGTGCAAAAGGAATAATGATACTTGCATGGCTGATTACCACTGCATCATGTGCTTTTTTTCTCAACACACTAAGATCAAGCTCCATCCCTACGATATACATAAACAGGATAAGGCCTATCTGACTTAAAAACTGTAGGTTACCTAAAGATTCTTTCGGGAAAAGAAAAGCTGAGAACTCAGGGAAGTACATACCCAGCAATGAGGGGCCTAGAACAATCCCCGCGATCATTTCACCAATTACCGTAGGCTGCTTGATTTTCATACAGATCCATCCGAAAAGCCTGGCGACAAGAATAATGGTGACGATCTGTGCCAGAAGAAGAGCCAGCGGATGATGAAGATTTGCTTTAAAAGATTCCTGGAAATTTTCCCAGGTAGAGCCCGTGTTGGTTTTTGTTACTATATTTTCCTTGATCTCCAGCGTCTGTCCCTCTATGATGAAGAAGTACATCAGACAGGAAAAAAAGGCGATGGTGGCTATGTAAAAAATTAAATTTCTGTATTTTCCCCAGTTCATGATTCCTAATATTTTAATGCAAAGTTGATAAGAATATATTGATGTTAAATACTATTCTTTTTAAAATGTAATAAATGTTCTAAAAAATGTAATAAAAACCGGAAGAGGTTGGGAAGCTGGAAAAGGGAGGTCGGACGTTATTGTTGAGAACTTATTTTAATATCTATTTTAAAATTTGATTTCCTACCCTTGTCAAGGTTCAAAACCTTGACAAGGGTAGCTAGTATAAAGCAGCTCTGGAAATTAATAAAACTGTATTTCAGTTATGTTTCAGACCTCGATAACTTCACTCTTCGGGCCTCCATCTTCTTTACTTCAAAAAAGTCTATCTGAACGAATACCCCAATCCGATTCCAACTTTCCAGGTTCCGTTTTCTGCGGCTGTTTTTGTATTATAATAGACGGGTATCTGAAGAGCAATTTTTTTATAAACTACCGTAAGACCAGCTCCCAGATTAGGCGTAACCGGGCTGTTTTTGGTTCCGGGAGAACGGTCCTCTTTGATCCGGAGTGAAGGAAGCATTCCGGCAATAAGTTTAAGGCCTTTATGGGTAAAGCTCATATTAGGGCCTGTAAAGTTGATAAAAGCTCCATGATCTACATATCCGGCCACTACAATTCCATCAAAAAAGGAGGCCTTGACCTTTGGACCAGATTCCTGGGAAAAGCAAAGTCCGGATATGAGAATTCCTGCTGCATACATAATGTTTTTCATTATAAAATCATTTAATCTGCAACAAAAATACGCTGTACAGCTAATGTAAAGTGGAGGGTGTAATGAAACCACCAGATTCTGCAATGAAACCTTAAATGTCTGAAAGATCTACTTTCCGAACAATTCCATTAATGAATGTTTATAAGCTTCTCCGATCTGGAGCTTAAGAAAATTATCGCCATCCGATTGAATTGTAGTAATAATTTCGTTGGTAGAAAATACTTTGATGGAAGACAGGGCAATAATCTCTTTTTTATTCACCTGTGCGAAATCCTTTGGAGGAAGCATTTCAAGGAGGTTTTTAAAGCTGAGGTTTTTTAAGACGATCGTGGTTCCGTCATTCAGAATAATATCTTTGTCGCGGCTATCGATTTCTGAGGTTTTAATATAAGCGATCTGTTCAGTAAAAATCACAGTTCTGCCGATATTGGTGTTCCATTCAATCAAATCCTTTTTATGAGGAATGTCTACCAGTTCTTTTGCTTTTTCAAAGGCCTGAATCAGTCTTTCTTTTTTGATGGGTTTTCTGACATAATCGACTACATTGAGGTCGAAAGCTTCTGCTGCATATTCTTTGTAAGCGGTCGTGAAAATGATTTTTTTGGAACCGGAAATGAGCTCTGCCACTTGGAGTCCTGTCATACCCGGCATTTCAATGTCCAGGATGCAGAGGTTACAGTCGATATTGTCTATTTCGCTCAGGAAAATTTTAGGATCATTGAATGCTTTTACGACTTCTACATTTTCGATCTGTTCGCATAGAAGTTTTAAATAGCTGATTGCCAGCAGTTCATCATCGAGAATAACGCATTTTATCATAGAACTCTCCTAAATTGATTTGTAATTCTGCCGTGAAGATACCGTTTTTCGAACTTTTTTCCAGCTGGTAATGATTGCTGTAAATCATTTTAAGCCTTTGATCCAGTGACTGGCTTCCGAAACCGCTGTTTTCCTTTTCGAGAATATTTTTCAATGAGGCTTTGTTGCTTACTTTCATGGTGAAAATGCTGTTTTCAAGCTCCAGATAGATTGAAATAAAAGAATCCTGGGCCAGAAAATCAGTATGTTTAAAGGCGTTTTCAATAAGATCAACGGAGATCAGCGGGGCAAAGACTTTTTCTTCATATACCACATCAGACTTATTGATCTTTGATTTGATCCTGAAATCAAAAAGAGGATTGATCTTTATTTTATTGATTTCGATGAGGCTTAGGGCGAAGTTTAGTTCTTCTTTGGGGCTGACAAATTTATTGTTGCTTTCGTACAGGATATAATCCAGAACATTCGCAAGTTTATCAAGAGACATATAGGTTTGGTAAGCATGCGACTGCACAGAATTAAGAATATTTTTAAACAGATGGGGGTTCAGTTTCGTACCGATATGTTCCAGCTGAACCTCATTCAGTTTCTGTTCGATAATCCTGTTGGTTTCGGAAAGGCGGATATTTTTCTTCTTAATCCTGCTGTTTTGGCTGAAAAGGTAAATACTGACCGTAAGCAGGAAGAAAATAGCAAAAACTCCAATGAATATCAGATAATCGTGGATCATGTAGTAATTGCCTTCCATAAAAATAGCTTTAATGATCTTCTACAAATTTAGTAAAAGATCTTTAGGATTATTTCAGTTTTTTCAGACTGTTTACGTTAACCGTTTCCTCACACTTTTCAAAGGTGATCTCATAAGAAGGATTTTTCTCAGGATAGGTCAGAACATAGTCAGGACAAGGCTTCTTCTGTGCGTGACTTCTGTCGAAATCTATTTTTCCTTTGGTAATGATACTGTCTTTTATAAATTTTTCATCAATTTTATACGTACTCATCCCGTTTTTAACGTCTTCAGAATACTTGAATTCTTTGGACAGGGTTTCTGCAATCACACGGCTGTTGGGAAGATATCCGCTGCAGCTCGCCCCTTTTTTGTTTAGAATAAAAAATACAAGAATCAGACCCGGAATAAGGCCTATTAAAAAGAATTTAACTTTTTTCATTAGAAAATTAAAAGATTGATATCATGGTAAGTAAGTCCGAAACGGTCGCAGATCACTTTTTTGGTGTGTCTTCCTTTGTACATATACAGGCTCTGCTTCATTTCGTTTTTGCGGATCAGCATATTTTCGAAACCTCCTTCTTCATCGTAATTCAGGATATAGGAAAGGAAAAAATTGGAGATGGCTTTTGTTGTCGTTCTCGGCATTCTGGATGTAAGATTCGGAAGCCCGCAGTGGATTACGCCGTGTTTGATAATATAAGGATTATCCATAGTCGTAAGCTCAGAGGTTTCGATTACCTTGCCGTTGTCGATCGTAATATCAATAATAACACTTCCTTTTTTCATTTTTGCGACCATTTCTTCAGTAACGATCGGGGTCATATTCAATCTTGGAAGGGCACCGATAACAACATCTGCACGTCTTAAAGCTTTACTCAATTCTTTCGGATCAATAATGGAAGTCGGAACACGGCTGTCTACTAAGGTATGAAGCCTTCTCAACTTTGAAAGTGAATTATCAAAAACCCTTACACTGGCTCCAAGCCCGATAGCAGCTTTCGTGGCAAATTCGCCTACGATACCGGCTCCTAAAATAACAACTTCTGCCGGTCTTACTCCTGTAATGCCACCCAGCATTAAGCCGTTTGACAGAGCAAGAAGTTCTGACGCGTATAAAATAGAAACTGTTCCTGCAATTTCACCGATCAGTCGTACTAAGGCAAGCTGCTTATACTCATCTACGATAAATTCAAAAGCAATGGCATTGATCTTTCTCTCCGCAAGTTTTAAGAAATAATCTTTGTCCCTCAGGTTGATCTGAAGAGCTGAAACCAAATACGTATTGGGTTTCATATAGTCTATTTCTTCTTCTGTAGGAGGGTTGACCTTTAAGATAAGATCCTGTCCGAAAGCCTCTTTGGGATCATTGGTGATCTTTGCCCCGGATTCAGAATACTGAAGATCTGTAAAAAAAGAACCTTCTCCGGCACCTGCTTCTATAATAAGCTCGTGACCGTGTTCTACCAATACCTGTACTGCATCCGGAGTAATGCATGTTCTCCTTTCGTTAAGACAGGTCTCCTTAGGAATTCCAATGCTGAACTGTTTTCCTTTCTTTATAACCTCCAACTTTTCTTCCTTCGGCATCAATTCTTCTTCAGTGAAAGGAGTAAAAATATTTGTAGTACTCATTCTTTAATTAAATTAGGTCTTACAGGTTGTTATTTTACAATGAATTAATAAGCAAAGATACATAATATTTACTCGAATGAAACTTCTCTTTCGTCCCCTGTATTCACGATGCTCATTGTGTGGTAGTTAAGCCCGTGGAGCTCTTCTTCATACACTTCCGGCCATTCTATGATACATAAAAAAGCATTATCCAGGTATTCTTCGATGCCAATGTCGTACGCCTCTTCAATGTTTTTTAAACGGTAAAGGTCAAAATGATAAATTTTTCCTTCCGGTGTGCTGTACTCGTTGACAATAGAGTAGGTAGGAGAATTGACTTCATCATTACTTCCCATATTTTTAAGAAGAAACTGAGTAAATGTTGTTTTTCCTGCACCCAGGTTTCCCTTTAAAAGAAGAATGTTATGCTTTAAGTCAGGAATAATCTTATCGACAACTTCTTGCCAGTCTTTGATCTCTTGTATAGTGAACTGCATAAAAGTAATTTGTGCAAAAATAAGCAATTTAGTTGGAGACTGGGAAGGTTTGAGAGTGGGAGAGTTTTAGGGTGGGAGTGTGGGAATGTGATAGAGTGGCGGGTTGTTGTGGGAAATATGGTTTTTTGTTTGTTAATTGTAGAAATATTTGTTTTTCATATTTAATATAGTCATTGTTAAACTCTGAAAAACTCTGAAAAACTCTGAAAAACTCTCAAAACCCTAAAACTCTCCTACACTCCAACTCGAATGCAAAACACTTTCTCCATCTCTATAAATTTACTTATTTTTACACTATGATTTCCAAACAGACCATAGATAAAATTTTCTCAACGATACGGGTAGAAGAAATAGTGGGAGAGTACGTTCAGCTGAAAAGAGCCGGGTCTAATTTTAAAGGACTCAGTCCTTTTCATGAGGAAAAATCTCCGAGTTTTGTCGTTTCGCCAAGCAAGCAGATCTGGAAAGATTTCTCGACAGGAAAAGGGGGAACGGCCATTTCTTTCCTTATGGAAATCGAGAATTTCACCTATCCTGAAGCCCTTCGTCACGCCGCTAAAAAGTATGGAATTGAAATTGAAGAAGATCAGCGGGAATTTTCTGAAGAGGCAAAACATGCACAGACGGAAAAAGATCAGCTGTATAAGATTCATGAGGTTGCCAACTCCTATTATCAGGATATTCTTTGGGATTCGGAAGAAGGAAAAAGTATTGGTCTGGCTTACTTCAGAGAACGTGAGCTTAAGGATGATATCATAAAGAAATTCCAGCTCGGATATTCACCGGAAAAGAAAAATGCCTTTACAGTGTATGCTGAAGAAAAAGGGTATTCGAAGGAAATCCTTGAGAAATCAGGACTTTCCATATTTCCTGAGAATACACCTTCCGGGATCGACCGTTTCCGGGAAAGGGTTATTTTCCCGATTCACAGTTTTTCGGGAAGGGTTTTAGGGTTCGGAGCCAGAATTCTTAAAAATAACGTCAAAACGGCCAAGTATCTGAATTCTCCGGAAACGGAAATTTACCATAAGTCTAATGTACTTTATGGCTTAAATCAGAGTAAACAGGCTATTTCACGAAAAAATATCTGCCTTCTTGTAGAAGGTTATATGGACGTGATTGCCCTTCATATGGCAGGGATCGAGAATGTAGTGGCGAGCTCCGGAACGTCTCTGACAACAGAGCAGATCAAACTCATCAAAAGACTTACTGAGAATGTAACGATTCTTTTTGACGGTGACAATGCGGGGATCAAAGCCAGTTTCAGAAGTATCGACATGCTTCTGACCGAAGGTATGAATATCCGTGTCCTGCTGTTTCCAGATGGTGATGACCCGGATTCTTTTTCCAGAAAACATCCGCAGGAATATGTTGAGAAATTCATTGAAAATGAAGCGAAGGATTTTATTGATTTTAAAGCTGAAATTCTTTTAAGGGAAGTCGGAAATGATCCGATTAAAAAAGCTGAAGCGATCAGAGATATTGTAAAATCCGTAGGTTTCGTTCAGAATGCTTTAAAAAGAGAAGTTTATCTGAAGGAGGTTTCCAATAAATTCGGACTTTCGGAGCAGAGTCTTTTCAATGAGCTGGATGTTCAGAAACAGATCACACAGAACCAGCATCAGCATGTTCAGCAACAGAAAGAAAAGGTTCAGCCAAAACTGGAGATTGTGCCTTTGAATGAGGAAAAGGAAGATCCTTATCTGTACGATGTTCTGTTTATGGAAAGCAAACTTGTAGACCATATGCTGATGTTCGGAGATATCGTTCTGAAAAGAACCAATGAAAAAAATGAGGAATACCAGATCACGGTTATTGAAGAAATCCTGATGCATTTTGAAGAAGAGCAGTACAGTTTTTTAGTAAAAGGCAATGAAATTATCATTGATCAGGTAAAGGAAGGTATTCAGAAAGACGAGCTGAGAAGCGGAAACTTTTTTGTGACATTCATGGATGAAGAGATCACCACTAAAGTAGTGGATGCTCTGATGCCTCCTGATGAATTGGAGAACTGGGGTTCCAGAAACATTTATCCTCCCAATTACGGCGACAAAATAGCAGAACAGGTGCAAGGTGATGTTCTGTTGCACAAATACAGGTATATAGATTATCTGATTAAAGAAACAGCACGACAGTTGGATGAATACAGAGGCTCTGATGAGACAAAATATTATGAACTGATTAAAAAGATTACCCTGTTGAAACAAGCATCTATCAGATTGAGCAATATTATTGAATATTCACCAATCAAAGGAATCTACATTGATAGAAAACGATAAATTTACAGACATAATACTGATGATCAGACGGCTATTCTGTGACAAAAAGTCCTATAAAATTTTAGGAATAAAAGTTGTAATTTAAACTTCGAAAAAAATATTTAATAATACATAATAGAAATATGGACATTAAAAAAGACTTCAGAGATTTCTCTGTAAAACATTTAGGAAACAGCGGTCTGGTTACCGATCAGTATATGGGAATGTATGGTCCAACGAATCTTACGCCATATATCATGGAAGAAAGAAGATTAAACGTTGCCCAGATGGACGTATTTTCGCGTCTGATGATGGACAGAATTATCTTCTTAGGAACTGGAATTGACGATCAGGTAGCCAACATCGTAACCGCACAGCTTTTATTCTTAGAAAGTGCAGATCCATCGAAGGATATCCAGATCTACATTAACTCTCCGGGCGGAAGCGTTTATGCAGGTTTAGGAATCTATGACACGATGCAGATCATTAAGCCGGATGTGGCTACAATCTGTACAGGAATGGCAGCCTCAATGGGAGCGGTTTTACTTGTAGCAGGAGAAAAAGGAAAACGTTCTGCGCTTAAGCATTCAAGAGTAATGATTCACCAGCCTTCAGGAGGTGCTCAGGGAGTAGCTTCAGATATGGAGATCAACTTAAGAGAAATGTTGAAATTGAAGCAGGAGCTTTACGAAATCATTGGTCACCACTCAGGGCAGACTTACGAATGGGTAGAGAAGTCTTCTGACAGAGATTACTGGATGACTTCTGAAGAAGCAAAAGGCTACGGAATGGTAGACGAGGTTTTACAGAGATCTACAGAGAAAAAATAATTTCCTTTTTAGGAATAATTGAAAAACGCACTGATTCGGTGCGTTTTTTTGTTTTACCACAAAAGAGACAAAAGTTTTTAAACACTTTAGTTGTTTTGAGTTTAAAAGCTTTGAAGAAAAAGATCACTTAAGTCTTATGAAAATCAAAGATTTTGATATTGACGAAAACTTCATCGGATCACATTCCCTTCCACTGGAGGGGTGGCAAAAATTCAGAGAATTTTTGACGGGGTGGTTAAAACGATTAACAATGAATACTCTTTAGAATGTATTGTTAAAATACAATTATTATTAAATTCAAGATCAGTTTACAATCAATGTATATTTTCGCGGCATAAAAGTAATTATGAAAAAACTGCTGTTATCGGCGATCGTATTCACAGCGCTTGCATCATGTAAAGATGATGACAACCAGATGAATAACCAGGATATCAATTATGCTAAACTTCCTCAGGAATTTCCTTTCTCCAAATTAGTAACGGTCAATGGTGTAGATGTAATTAACGGTGGCTTTGGTTCAGGTGCAGCGGCACATCCCACCAGAAAAGGAGAGTTTTATGTGATCACCGATCGTGGCCCGAATACAGACTACCTGAATGGGAAGAAATTTTCGGCCCCGAATTTTACGCCTACCATCATGCATTTTAAGATCAATGCAGAAGGAAATATCGAGGTCATTAAATATATTAAACTTAAGAATCCTTCCGGCCAACCGATTACAGGCTTACCCAATCCTGCAGGAATGGGAAGTACTGGTGAAACGGCCTATGATTCATCAGGAAATGTTTTAGGAACAGATAATTACGGACTGGACAGCGAAAGTATTGTGGCAGCAGCAGACGGAACGTTCTGGGTTTCGGATGAATATGGACCACATATTGTTCACTACAATGCAGATGGGGTAGAACTGGAAAGGATAAGTCCGATAGGAGTCAATACAGGACCACGTAAACTTCCTGCCGTTTTAGCCAAAAGAAGAGCTAACAGAGGAATGGAAGGCTTGTGCATCACTCCGGACGGAAAAACACTGGTAGGAACAATACAGTCTACCATGTATGTCCCAACAAAGGCTCTGGCAACCAATACAACTTTAACAAGAATTGTAACCTTCGATATTGCAACGGGACAAACGAAACAGTATCTGTATAAACAAAATGGCGGTGGTTCAGACTCGGTTTGTGATATTACAGCCATCAGCAGTACAGAATTCCTCGTGATCGAAAGAGACGGGAATTACGGTTCGCAGGGTGGCACTAAAAAAGTATACAGGATTAATATAGCCGGCGCTTCAGATGTAAACGGAACCGATATTACAGCCGTTGACGGAATGAAGATTAACAATAAAACTTTAGAACAGTCTACCTGGGATGAAATTACAAATGCTGGAATCAAGCCGGTGTCCAAAATTTTAGCCGTGGATTTGGTGGCAAAATTAGGATATGAGCATGATAAATTTGAAGGAATCGTTTATTTGGGAAATAATAAACTGGCCGTCTTCAATGATGATGATTTTGGAATCTTAGATGACGGAAACGGAAATCCAAAAGCGAAGATTCTTCCTAAAACAGGAAAAGTAGACAAAGGAACAATGTATGTAGTCGATATTCAATAATTAGATTTTTTTAAGAAAGCGGCGGCATCGAAGATGCCGCCGCTTTGATTGTATATTTTTAAATTAAATAGGAATGGACTTTAGTCAAAACCTATGAATTGAATCCCTCAATGATTTTAGAAAAATCCTCTAATTTTAAAGCCGCACCTCCGATTAATCCACCATCAATATCAGGCTGAGAAAAAATCTCTTTGGCATTATCCGGCTTCACAGAACCTCCGTAAAGAATAGAAACCTCGTCAGCAACTTCCTGTCCGTATTTTGCAGCGATGATACTCCTGATATGTGCGTGGATTTCCTGGGCCTGCTCCGGAGAAGCTGTTTCCCCTGTTCCGATCGCCCAAACAGGTTCGTAAGCGATCACCACTTTTTTGATCTCTTCCGCAGAAAGGGTGAAAAGAGCGACTTCAGTCTGGTTTTTTACTACTTCAAAATGCTGTCCTGCTTTTCTCTGCTCAAGCGTTTCACCATTACAATAAACGGGAATTAGACCTTTATCAAGCGCTAATTTTATCTTTCTGTTGCAGTGAGAATCTGTTTCACCGTGGTACTGTCTTCTTTCAGAGTGTCCGATCAGTGAACCGGTTACATCAATAGATTCCAGCATATCTGCAGAAAGCTCACCGGTATAAGCACCGCTTTCATGCTCGCTCATATCCTGAGAGAAAACACCGATTTCATCTTTTTCGAAGATATCTTTAGCCATCATCAGATATAAAGAAGGCGGCGCAATCCATACTTCGCAGTTGGTGGTGTTATTGTTTTTATAGCTCAGTAATTGAATCATCAACTGTTGTGCGTCAATGACATTTTTATTCATTTTCCAGTTTCCTGCAACTATTTTTCTTCTCATAGTCTTATTAAAATGTTATTTGTTGATATTATATTGCAAATTTATTAAGTAATAATCTGCACGATATTATTTAGTAATTCCCTCTAGTTTAAACATAAAAGCATACACCAGAGAAATATCCTTCAGATAATCAAATCTTCCCGATGCACCACCATGGCCGTAATCCATATCAGTTTTTAATAATAATACGTTTTTGTCAGTTTTCATATCCCTAAGCTTGGATACCCATTTTGCAGGCTCAAAATACTGTACCTGAGAATCATGCAGCCCTGTAGTTACCAAAATGTTAGGATAGTTTTTCTTTTCAATATTTTCATACGGTGAATATGATTTCATGTAGAAATATGCCTCTTTATTATTCGGATTTCCCCATTCATCATATTCATTGGTAGTCAGCGGAATACTTTCATCAAGCATGGTATTGACAACATCAACGAATGGAACCTGCGAAATAACGCCATTCCATAAATTCGGGCTCATGTTCGCTACTGCACCCATCAAAAGGCCTCCGGCGCTTCCGCCCTGTGCATAAAGATGTTTTGGTGAGGTATATTTTTCCTTAACAAGATATTCTCCGGCATCGATGAAATCGGTAAAAGTATTCTTCTTTTTCATCATTTTTCCGTCCTCATACCATTGTCTTCCCATTTCCTGTCCGCCACGGATGTGAGCGATGGCAAAAGCAAAACCTCTGTTCAGAAGACTCAGTCTAGTACTGCTGAAAGAAGCATCCATCGAGCTTCCGTAAGATCCATATGCATAAAGAAGCAGCGGACTGTTTCCATCCTTCTTGAATCCCTTTTTATAAACAATGGAGATTGGAATTTTCGTACCGTCTTTTGCCGTTGCAAAAAGTCTTTCAGTAGTATAATCATCTTTAGCATAACCACCAAGAACTTCCTGCTGTTTCAGTAATATTCTTTTACCAGTCTTTAAATCCTGCTCAAACTGAGAAACAGGCGTAATCATTGAAGTATACCCGAAACGGAAATTGTCTGTATCATATTCAGGATTTTCCAGTGAAGAAATGGTGTAAGCCGGCTCCTCAAATGTCAGTGCTTCCTTTTTACCGGTCTTTCTGTCATAAATAACCAATTGGGTAAGCCCGTTCTGTCTTTCACTGAAAACCAGATAATTTTTAAAGGCACTTACAGATTGCATTAAAACATCGCTTCTGTGCGGAATGAAATCTTTCCAGTTCTCTACACCTGTCTTATCCAAAGGAGTTTCTGCTATTTTAAAATTAAGCGCATCCTTATTCGTTCTGATCAGGAATTTGTCTTCCAAAGGCGTGATCGTATACAATACATTCTTCATTCTCGGCTGAAAAACCTTGAATGTTCCGTTGGGTTGGTCAGCATCAAGATATCTCGTTTCAGAAGAAGTGGTAGCACCGGAATAGATCAGAAGGTATTTGTGATTTTTGGATTTATATACTGAAATATAATTGGTCTTATCTTTTTCTTCGTAAACTGTCACATCTTTGCCTGGATCGGTTCCCAGCGTATGTTTCTTGATTTTCTCAGACAAAAGGGTTACCGGATTATTCTCTGTGTAAAAAATGGTTTTATTATCATTGGCCCATTCTGCGGAACCTTCTGTATTTTTAATGCCAAGATCGGTCGTTTTCCCGGTCTTTAAATCCTTTAAGAATAAAGTATACTGCCTTCTGGAAACATCATCAACACCATATACCAGTTTACTGTTGTCAGGGCTGATGCTGAAGCCTGTTGCAGAATAATAAGCATGTCCTTCCGCAAGCTTATCCACATCGAGAAGAATCTCTTCAGGAGCGGTAAGGCTTCCCTTTTTTCTGCAGTATTTAAAATATTGTTTTCCGGCTTCTGTACGGGTATAATAATAGTATCCGTTTTCAAAAACAGGTACAGATTCATCTTTTTCCTTGATGCGGGCTTTCATTTCCTGGAAAAGCTTTTCCCTGAAAGGTTCCGTGTCTTTCATCATGCCTTCCCAGTAATTGTTTTCGGCTTTCAGATAATCAACGACTTTCGTGGAATCTTTTCCCTTTTTAAAATAATCGATCATCCAGTAATAGGGATCGTTTACTTTATCACCATGAATTTCCCGGATATGTTCCTGCTTTTCAGCGATCGGAGCTTTAAGGGCAGGAAATTTTTGAGATTGTATCGTAGATGCGCTCATAATTAATATTCCCAGATAAAATTTTTTCATAGTATATTTTGCTTTTTGGGTATGGACTTATGCCAAATTCCACAGATTTTTCAGAAGCTTGTAGAAAGTATGCTCTTCATCGGTGACTTTATTGTCAGCTTTGATCAGTGTTTTAGCAAATTCTGCGAATTTTACGCGCTCCTCGGCTGTAGAATCATCAAAGAAACATCTTGCGTGGAATTCAAAGTGGTCTTTCCATTCTTCAGGTTGTAAAAGAGCCAGGGTTTCCAGTTCATTGTCAAGATTCATTCTGAAAGGAAATTCGTCCGCCATATACTGTTGAATCAGCATCCCTTCTTCAGGAGCAAATTCTCCGTCTACAGAAGAAAGAATCATTAAAAGATGATAGCCGGCGATTGATTTATTTGATTTTTGCATATTAGTAATTCTTTATTAAATGATCTAAATTATTTTGTTCTAAAATTTTATCGAGATATTTTCCTCTGCTGCTTGCTTCCCTTTGATAAGGTGCAAATTTTGAAGCTACTTCGTTAAACTCTTCATTTAATTTCATTAGCTCCTCTTTTTCATCATTGCTAAGTGTCTTTTGAGAAAACAGGGAATTGTATTGGATGAGTTTCTTTACAATAATTTCCTTTCTTACGATTTCTTCTTCAGTTGAATGGAGAGTACAGATTCCATAAATACCTTTACAATAAGCATCCCATTCATCCTCAAAAATTTCATTTATCTTTTGTTGATCTTCAAGATCATTTTCCGAAATATGATGATAAGCAAAATTTTTATCGGGATGCTTCATTAAGTCACGAATGAATTTCTCTTTAAATTCAGCTTTATATTGTAGAGAATTCTCCAGGTTTTTATGTTCCTGAATCAGTTGAATACAATTTTTACTGAAATATTTTTCAGTGATCTCACTTTGGAATTCATCATTCAGAGATGAAGTGATTTTTATATTTTGAGAAATCACATAAGAGGCATCCGGAACTAAATGGTTTTGAATAAGTATATTAAGTTCATCTTTGGTAATACCTGTTACAGCACATATATTATCTTCAGTAATGTAATTTTCGTTAATATATCTCAAATTCTTTTCCATGGCCTTATTTTATATAATCTTTTGCCGGTTGCTTGTCCACAATTTTCCCTTTCTCCAATATCAGTATAAACGGATTGCTTCTCGCGATTGTTTTGATAGCTGTTGCGTCCATCATAGCATTTTTAATGGTTTTAAAAGTGTTATGATCCGTAGAAACACCATAGATCACAGCTCCTTTTTGAGCATTCACTTTAGCTTCAACTTTTTTAATAAGATCAGCAGAAACTTCTTTTGGGTGATAAGAGAATACCAGAACAGCTTTCGGTGCATTGATGATTTCATCCGTCAAATCCATGCCCGTTGGATCTTCAATTTTGAATTTTACGATCTCGGATTTATACCCTTCTTTCGTCAAAACAGATTCATTTTTTCCTTCCTCAATTTTCCATGGAGAACCCTCTGCCCAGTATTTTGTTTCTTTAATATAATCGTCCTGATTAACCTTTAAAACTTCCCCCGTCTTCTGGTTTTTAAGAGAGTAAAAAGTCTTGTATTCTGAAGGATTTTTATTGATCTTTTCCTTTTCAGCTTTTATATTCGTCCCGATCTTATAATCCCGGAAATCGATTAGCGGTTCATGCATGATTCCCTGAGCCATAATGTAAACCATGATCACAGAAAAAAGGCCTAACAGAACATATCTGAACTTGTTGGAAGATTCTTTCGTACCAGTACTGCTGTATTCGTCTTTTTTACGGAATTCCTTTCTGTAAAGTATAAACAGGATAATGAGACCGGCAAGAAGCACAATGTCTTTAATAAAGCTCTGCCATGGCGTAAACTTTATCGCATCTCCAAAACACCCGCAATCTGTTACCACATTGAAGTAAGCAGAATAAAAAGTAAGGAATCCAAAGAAGATACAAAGGACAATTAACGCTGAAAGAGTGAACTTAAGCTTCAGTTTCAGCAACAGCATAAATCCTAGGAAAAGCTCCAGTACGACCACAATGATCGAGAAGAGAAGCGCGAATTTTTCCAGGAACGGCATATTGAAAACCGGTGGTGCAAAATATTCTTCCATTTTGAAAGAAAATCCTACCAGATCCACAGCCTTTACAAAGCCTGAAAGAATGAAGATAACAGCAATAATAAAGCGTAATAAACCTTTGATCATAGTATTTTATTTTTGAGTTTCGGAACTATTTTCTTTTTCAGAGAACTTGATCAGGCAGAAAACAGCGTAATTCAGCATGTCGAAATAGTTCGCATCCAGCCCTTCAGAAACAATAGTTTTCCCCTGGTTATCCTCAATCTGCTTTGTTCTCAGTACTTTTTGGTAAATAAGATCAGTGATGGAAGAAATTCTCATATCTCTCCAAGCTTCACCATAATCGTGATTCTTTTTTTCCATTAAAGCCTGAGCATCATTCGCATATTTGTCGTAAAGACTTAAAACCTCTTCCTTATTTTCATTAAAATCATTCGAAAGTCCTTTTTCAAGTTGAATAAGCCCGATAATAGAATAGTTAACGATCGCGATGAATTCATCCTCTTCACTTTCATCCACCATTTTTTTATCCGTCATCTGCAGCGTACGCACCCTGTTCACTTTGATGTAAATCTGATCCGTAATAGAGCTGGGTCTCAAAACCCTCCATGCTGCCCCGTAATCCTGCAATTTTTTACTGAAAAGATCACGACACTGACTGATCACTTTCCCGAACTGTACTGATGTTTTTGACATAAATTCTCTTAATCTCCCAAATATACGAATTCGGTTTTAGGTAGCGGGAATCGGGGATTGATTTTTGTCAGAGTTTGGGTTTTTTGGGTTGGAGAGTTTTAGAGGGGGAGAGTCGGAGGGTGAGTGGGTTTTATAGTTGTGGGATTCGGGATTCGGGGTGAGAGGATTTGAGAGTAGGAGAGTTGATTGCTGGTCGTCAGTTGCTGGTTTATTGCAAGGGGAATTTTGAAAGGAAGAGATTCTAAATTTAATTTCTATCTAAAAGAGTATTCGTTTCCGCACAAGCCCTTATCAACCAATAACAAACCAGCAACCAGCAACTGACAACCAGTAACTAGCAACTGACAAATAGCAACATTCCACAATAAGTCTTAATTTTGCAGGATATCATCACGTATCAATCATCAATAAGACATGCTTTCAAACTCCGAAACTCTCCGACCCTCAAACGCTCCGACTCTCAAACCTTTCCACTCTATTAACTGCAATGGAAGACTGGTAGAACTTGACATCCCAAAGATTATGGGTATCCTCAATCTTACCCCGGATTCCTTTTCAGACGGAGGGAAATTTAACAGTGAAAAATCAGCGTTGGAGCATGCAGAGACACTTTTGAAAGACGGGGCAGAATTCATCGACATCGGACCGCAATCCACACGTCCGAATGCTGAATTTCTGAGCAGTAAAGAAGAAATAGCCAGGATCGGAAACATAATTTCCCAAATCAAAAAAGAATTTCCGGAAGCATTGATATCGCTGGATACGTTCTATGCTGAAACCGTGAAATTTGGGTTTAATGAAGGAATTGACATGATCAATGATATTTCAGGCGGGCAGTTTGATAATACCATGTTTGAAGTTGCGGGTGAAACAAAACTTCCCTACATCCTGATGCATGTGAACCCATCTTATGAGACGATGCATGACAAAGTGAAATTTGAAGATATTACACTGGAAGTTAATCGTTATTTTTCTAAAAAGAGTACTGAACTTCTCGAAAAAGGAGTAAAAGATATCATCCTTGATCCCGGTTTTGGTTTCGGAAAAACGGTGGAAGATCAGATGAAAATGATCAATGAAACAGAGTATTTGGGTTTTGGGCGATTCCCTTTACTGATCGGTATTTCCAGAAAATCATTTATCTATAAGCCGCTTGGGAAAACTCCTTTGGACATTAATGAGGAAACGCAGAAACTTCATAGGACAGTTTTGGAACAGGGAGCTAAAATCCTGAGAGTACATGATGTGGCTGAAACCGCAGTAACCATCAAACAATTTTGCGAAAAAAATAAAAAGTATTAAAAAAGCTTGCTCAATATTAAAAAATGAATACATTTGCAGTATGAATTTTACAAATCAGAAAAATATTATTGTCATTTCTAGCATTATTGTTGTGATTAACAACAGTACAGAAGCGGCATTGTAAATATTTTAATTAAAATTATATAAGCCGTTTCATATTGAAGCGGCTTTTTTTATTTCAGAATTTATGTATCAGTTATTAACAGTAATTATTATCGTCATTATTATTCCCTTGCGTTGGTGAGAAGGATAGAGTATGACTGTACATATTTGAGCCCTCTCACATCGTGAGAGGGCTTTTTTTATATCCATTTGTTAATTTTTAAACCCTATACAATGTATTACAACGACAAAACTATCGTGTATTTTGATGGAAACTTCCTCAAGGCCGGAGAGGCCGGAATGGATCTTTACGGACAATCACTTCATTATGGTTATTCCGTTTTCGAAGGTATAAAATCCTACAATACGGATCACGGAACCAGAATTTTTAAAGCAGAAGAACATTATAAAAGGCTGAAAAAATCAGCAGAACTGATGTACATCCCGTTTGATTATTCAGTCAGTGAGCTTACAGATCTCACCTATGAGCTTTTGGAACGTAACGGGTTCAGCGATGCTTATATCCGCCCACTGGTAACTTGTTCGCCGAATATGTCCCTTTCAAAAGGAAAAAAATCCTACCTCTCTCTGCTTGCCTGGGAATGGAGCAACGGCTATCTCGCAGACAAAATGAAAATCATGACCTCAGGTTTTCAACGTCCAAATCCTAAGGCCTTTAAAGTGGAAGCCAAAGTAGGTGGCCACTACGTCAATTCTATTCTCGCCTGTCAGGATGCCAAAGACAGAGGTTATGACGAAGCTCTTTTGCTTGATGAAAACGGAAATGTCGCTGAAAGCTCAGGAGCCAATATATTCTACGAAAAAGGCGGAACATTATTTACGCCCGCAAAAGGGAGCATACTGCCGGGCATCACAAGGCAGACCGTGTTTGAAATATGCAGTGAATTGAATATTCCCGTTAAAGAAACCTTCTTTAAACCTGAAGACATGAGAGGAGCTGATGCCGCTTTCTTTTGTGGTACAGCAGCTGAAATTGTAGCGCTGGATTCTTTGGATGATGTTCCTTTTACCAAAAACTGGGAGGATACAGCAAGTGGAAAAGTACAGCAGGCCTATCAGAAACTGGTAAGAGTTCTGTCATTGTAAATATTTAGAATTTAAATGATTGATTTACAGTTGTTTATTTCTGTTTTTCAAACAGTTGAATATTGTAGTTTTCATAAAAGTGAAAATAAAAAAGAGATTACAAGCTGTAGTTTTGGACCAAAATTAAGTAAAAGCTTCAGTGATGAATTCCAAAAAAATGAAATTATTGATACACACAGAGAGGATAAGAACAGCAAATGCAGGATAATATGTTAAATAAATATTCAAAAACATTCACACAAAACAGCGAACAGCCCGCCGCAAAAGCAATGCTTTACGGAATAGGTTTTACAGAAGAAGATATGCACAAGGCCCAGATCGGTATTGCCAGTATGGGATATGACGGAAATACCTGCAATATGCACCTCAATGACCTGGCTAAAGTGGTAAAAAAAGGAACCTGGAACCATGGTCTTGCGGGATTAATATTCAATACCATAGGCGTAAGCGACGGGATGAGCAATGGCACAGACGGAATGCGGTACTCACTGGTAAGTCGCGATGTGATCGCAGACAGCATAGAAGCGATCTGCGGGGCACAGTATTATGACGGAATTATCGCATTACCTGGTTGTGACAAGAATATGCCGGGAACCATTATCGCCATGGGAAGGCTGAACAGACCATCCATCATGGTCTATGGAGGAACAATAGCTCCTGGGTGCTATAAGAACGAACCGCTTAATATCGTTTCGGCCTTTGAAGCTTTAGGAAAAAAAATTGCCGGAGAAATTTCAGAAGAAGATTTCAACGGAGTGATTAAAAATTCCTGTCCGGGAGCAGGCGCATGCGGAGGAATGTACACAGCCAATACCATGTCATCAGCCATAGAAGCTTTAGGAATGAGCCTTCCGTACTCATCTTCCAATCCCGCACTAAGTGAAGAAAAACAGAATGAGTGTCTTGAAGCAGGAAAATATATTAAAATATTACTGGAAAAAGATATCAAACCATCTGATATCATGACCCGTAAGGCCTTCGAAAATGCGCTTCGTCTGATCATCATTCTTGGAGGCAGTACTAATGCGGTTCTGCATTTTATAGCAATGGCAAAAAGCGTAGGCGTTTCTGTTACTCAGGATGATTTCCAGAAAATGAGTGATATCACACCGGTATTGGCAGATCTTAAGCCAAGCGGGAAATACCTGATGCAGGATCTTCATAACCATGGAGGAACACCCGCTGTCATGAAGTATTTATTGGAAGAAGGCTTACTGCATGGTGACTGTTTAACGGTTACCGGAAAAACCATCGCTGAAAATCTTGAGAATGTTCCAAGCCTTGATTTTACAAAGCAGAAGATCATCAGACCCTTATCCAATCCGATCAAAGAAACTGGACATTTAAGAATATTGTACGGAAACCTCGCCGAGAAAGGGAGTGTTGCGAAAATCACCGGAAAAGAAGGTGAAAAATTTTCAGGAAAGGCAAGAGTATTCGATGGCGAAAAAGATCTGATCAAAGGAATTGAAAACGGAAGAGTTCAGCACGGAGATGTCATTGTCATCCGTCATGAAGGCCCTAAGGGTGCACCGGGAATGCCGGAAATGCTGAAACCTACCAGCGCTCTTATTGGAGCGGGCTTGGGTGGAAGTGTTGCTCTGATTACCGACGGAAGATTCAGCGGTGGTACTCATGGATTTGTGGTGGGACATATTACTCCTGAAGCCTATGAAGGCGGTCTGATTGCTTTTGTGAAAGATAACGATCTTATTGAAATCGACGCTATCAACAACACCATACAGCTCAAAGTTTCCGAAGAAGAAATTGAGCAACGAAAGAAAGGATGGCAAAAACCTGAACTTAAAGTAAAAAAAGGATTGCTGTACAAATATGCACTCACCGTATCATCAGCTGCAGAAGGCTGTGTAACAGATGAAATCACTCAATAAAAAGACAATGAAGAATCTAAATGTATCCACAGAAACAGAAATCAGCGGCAGCCGGATCATCCTTGAAGCATTTCTTCAGGAAGGGGTAAAAACAATATTCGGATATCCGGGCGGAGCCATTATCCCAATCTATGACGCACTTTACGACTATAAAGATCAGCTTGAGCATATTCTGGTCCGCCATGAGCAGGGAGCAGTCCATGCAGCACAGGGGCTTGCCAGAGTATCCGGAGAAGTGGGAGTGGTATTAGCGACAAGTGGTCCGGGAGCAACCAATTTGGTGACAGGATTAGCTGATGCCCTGTTGGATAATACACCTATTGTATGCATTACGGGACAGGTTTTTGATCATCTTCTGGGAACCGATGCGTTTCAGGAAATCGATGTCATGAATGTCACCAGCCCTGTTACCAAGTGGAATTATCAGGTAACCGATGCCGATGAACTTCCGGAAGTATTGGCCAAAGCGTTCTACATTGCAAGATCAGGAAGACCCGGCCCGGTATTAATTGATGTTACGAAAAATGCCCAGTTGCAAAAGGTGTTCAACAGAGGTTACACACCTTGTGATTCTTTGAGAAGTTACAGACCCGATCCGGTTCCCCATATGGATGCTATTGAAAAAGCTTCTTTTCTCATTAATAATGCAGAAAAACCATTCATCATTGCCGGACAGGGGATTATGCTGGGAAAAGCAGAGAGTGAGTTTTTACAGTTTGCTGAGAAATCAGGAATTCCGGTAGCATGGACGGTCTTAGGAATGAGTGCGATCCCAACGGACCATCCACAGTCTGTAGGAATGGTAGGAATGCATGGAAACTATGGTCCCAATATCCTTACCAATGAATGTGATGTATTGATTGCTGTAGGAATGCGCTTTGATGACCGTGTGACCGGAAGACTGGATCAATATGCGAAACAGGCGAAAATCATCCATCTGGATATTGACAAAGCAGAAATCAATAAAAATGTAAAAGTTGAGGTTCCCGTTCTCGGAAACTGCAAAGAAACCTTACCACTTTTAACACAGCTGATAGAACCGGGAGCGCATACGGACTGGCATCAAAAGTTTAAAGACTGCTATGAAATTGAACATCATCAGCTGATCAGCCACGAATTATATCCTTCTGAAGGTGAAATTACGATGGGAGAAGTGATTCGGCACCTGAATGATATGACTCAGGGCGAAGCTGTGATCGTAACGGATGTAGGGCAGCATCAGATGGCTACCTGCAGATATTCATCCTTTAAACATTCCAGAAGCAATATCACCAGCGGAGGACTAGGAACCATGGGATTCTGCCTTCCGGCTGCAATAGGAGCCGCTTATGGAGTAACCAACCGTCCTGTTATTGCGGTGATGGGAGATGGTGGTGCACAAATGAATATCCAGGAATTGGGAACACTGATGCAGTATCAGCCCGATATTAAGATCTTGATTCTTAATAACTGCTATCTGGGAATGGTAAGACAGTGGCAGGAACTTTTTCACGAGGAAAGATATTCCTCGGTAGATATTCAGAGTCCGGATTTTGTACAGGTAGCCAAAGGATATAAGATCCCGGGAAGAAAAGTGACGGAGAGAGAAGAACTGGAAGCAGGACTCAGTGAAATGCTTCATCATAAAGGAGCCTTTCTGCTTGAAGTCATGACCGGGAAAGAACATAATGTTTTTCCAATGATTCCTCAGGGAAAAAGCGTATCAGAGATCGTATTGACCAACAATAAGACATAACAATTTAAATAGGAAAAAGATGAATTCAGAAAACAAGGAATACACCATAACAGCCTACACAGAAGATTATCTGGGGCTGATCGGCAGGATCAATGCTATTTTTTCAAGGAGAAGAATCTCTATTGTGAATTTTAATGCAGGGCCTTCCGATATTGAAAAAGTAAAAAAGTTTGTCATCGTTATCAGGGAAACTGAAGAATCTGTACAGAAGATTACCCGGCAGATGGAAAAACAGGTAGATGTTCTTGAGGTTCATTACCATAAAAATCCATACCTGACCGCAGCTGCACACGCAAGCTGAATAAAGCAACAATCAAATATCATTAACAACATATAAAAATTTAAAAAATGGCAAAATTGAATTTTGGCGGAGTAGAAGAAAATGTAGTAACAAGAGAGGAATTTCCATTAGATAAAGCTCAGGAAGTATTAAAAGATGAGATCGTAGCGGTGATCGGCTATGGCGTACAGGGGCCGGGACAGGCACTGAACCAGAAAGACAACGGGATCAATGTGATTGTGGGCCAGAGAAAAAACTCAAAATCATGGGATAAGGCTGTAGCAGATGGATTTGTACCCGGAGAAACCTTATTCGAAATAGAAGAAGCTCTGCAAAAAGGAACGATTATTTGCTATCTCTTGAGTGATGCGGCCCAGATCGAATACTGGCCGAAAGTAAAACAGCATCTTACTCCCGGAAAAGCACTGTATTTTTCTCACGGTTTCGGAATTACCTTTAATGAAAGAACAGGAATTATTCCGCCGGCTGAGGTTGATGTGTTTCTGGTTGCCCCTAAAGGATCCGGAACCTCACTGAGAAGGATGTTTCTTCAGGATCGTGGATTGAACAGTAGTTTTGCTGTATACCAGGATGCCACCGGAAAAGCAAGAGAAAGAGTAACTGCATTGGGAATAGCTATCGGAAGCGGGTATTTATTTGAAACAGATTTTAAAAAGGAGGTGTTCAGCGACCTTGCGGGAGAAAGAGGAACATTAATGGGTGCCGTACAGGGAATATTTGCCGCCCAATACGATGTGTTGAGGAAAAATGGGCACAGTCCTTCCGAAGCATTTAACGAAACAGTTGAAGAACTTACACAATCATTAATGCCATTGGTTGCAGAAAACGGTATGGATTGGATGTATGCGAACTGCAGCACCACAGCACAAAGGGGAGCATTGGACTGGTGGAAACGTTTCAGAGATGCTACTTCCCCATTATTTGAAGAATTGTATGAAAGTGTTGCCAAAGGAGATGAAGCCCAGCGTTCCATCGACAGCAACAGCAAACACGATTACAGGGAAAAACTGGAAGTAGAACTGACTGAGCTTAGAGAAAGCGAAATGTGGAGAGCAGGGAAGACGGTCCGCAGTCTCAGACCAGAGAACAATTAATCAAGAAAATAATGGAAGAAACATATCCTTCTGTTTTGGACAATGTCTATAAAGCAGCAAAAAGACTCAGAAATGTAGTGGTAAGAACACCTCTGGCTATTAATAATAATCTTTCCGGCATTTATGACGCGAAGATAAGCTTTAAAAGAGAAGATCTGCAGCAGGTGAGATCCTACAAAATCAGGGGAGCTTACAATAAAATGGCGGTGATGTCTTCTGAAGATCTTGCAAAAGGGGTGGTTTGTGCCAGTGCGGGAAACCATGCTCAGGGAGTCGCTTTTGCATGCAGTACGATGAAGGCAAAAGGAACTATTTTCATGCCTTTGCCCACGCCGGGACAAAAGCTGGAACAGGTGAAAATGTTTGGAGGAGATGATATAGATATTGTGCTTTACGGGGATACTTTCGATGAAGCTAAAGATGCCGCATTGAAGTTCTGTAAAGAGAATCAGGGGATATTTATTCACCCGTTCGATGATCAGGATATTATTAATGGCCAGGCAACGGCAGCGCTGGAGATTCTTGAGCAGTCGGATGAGCCCATTGATTATCTTTTTCTTCCAGTTGGAGGCGGTGGTTTGGCTGCAGGTGTTTGTTCTGTATTCAGAGAATTGTCTCCACATACGAAGATTATAGGAGTGGAGCCTTCTGCAGCGGCAAGCATGAAAAAGGCACTGGAAAAAGGTCAACCGGTGCTTCTTGAAAAAATAAGCCGTTTTGTAGATGGAGCGGCTGTACAGAAAGTAGGAGATCTTAATTTCGAACTCTGTAAAAATGTGCTGCACGATATGGCTTTAGTGGATGAAGGAATGGTGTGCGAAACTATTCTTTCCCTCTACAATAAAGATGCTGTGGTCGTGGAACCTGCTGGGGCTCTTTCTGTGGCTGCATTGGGAAAATATAAAGATCAGATCAGAGGAAAAAATGTGGTCTGTATCATCAGTGGCAGCAATAATGATATTACCCGGATGGAAGAGATCAAAGAAAAAGCTCTTCTCCACGCAGGGTTAAAGCATTATTTTCTCGTTAGATTTGCACAGCGTCCGGGGGCTTTGAAAACCTTTGTGATGAATGTTTTGGGGCCTAATGATGACATTACTTTTTTTGAATACACGCAAAAGAACTCAAAGGAGAAAGGAATTGCTGTTTTAGGAATTGGATTAAAAGATAGTGAAGATTTTACTCCGCTGCTTGATAACATGAAGAAATATGACTTTTTTGTCAATTATCTGAATAATGATCCGTCTTTGATGAATCTGCTTATTTAAAATGATGTGTGAAATGGTGTTGGTTTATCGCAAAGACGCTAGTTTTTTCATAGAATGCGTTGTTAAGGCGCAAGGATTTTATCTGCGATAAAATTTAATATTGTTGATTTGTTATAATGTTTGCTGAATATTGCTTTTTTAGCCACTATGATCCGGCTTCGGAAAATGGAGCGTTAAGAAAATAAATGCTGTGAACGTTAAGAAAATTCTACTGTCCGAAGCGCGGGACTGTGACTGAAACGAAGCAGAAATAATACATCCGCGCAAGTTTTATAATTTTTAGAGAACAGTATTTATTTTTAGCGAAAGTTTCCAGGTCTTGAATTTTTGATTCTTTTGTTTCAAGACAAAAGAATAATATAGAATATCTGGCAGAATGTAAGCAATGGTAAAGCAATCTGAAGAATAAAGAGATTGCTTCGTCGCTGCGCTCCTCGCAATGACATAAAAAATGAGTTTCGGCGGCCCTCTGGGCCGCCGAAACTTTTATTTATCTCTCAAGCGTAAAATTAGAAATCACTTTCGGACGTTCAGCTTCATTGGCTACTTTCCAGGATGTCCGGTACATCCATTCCGTCATTTTATACAACTTTTTGTAATTGATATTTTCAGATTCATCCTGAGGGGTATGGTACTGGTCATGCAGTACGCTGGTGAAAAATACGGCTGGAATTCCAATTTTTGCATATGGTAAGTGATCGCTTCTAAAGTAGAAATATTCAGCGTGATTTGGAGAATCCCAGTCTTTCAGGTATTTGAATTTTGTGCTTTCATTATTGGCGTCTTCTGCCATTTTTACCAGTTCTTCAGAGTTTTTATGCGGGGCATTTCCTCCCAGAAGAGCGGCTTCATTATTGTCATTTCTGCCGATCATATCACCGTTCAAAACGGCTACGATTTTTTCTTTCGGAACGACCGGATGAGCAGCATGCCATCTGGAACCCAGCAATCCTCTTTCTTCCGCTCCATGGAAAACAAACAAAATGCTTCTTTTTCCGGGCTGTTTCTTGTAAGCTCTGGCCATGGCTAGCATGGCAACGCATGTACTGGCATTATCGTCGGCACCGTTATAGATGGTGTCATTTTTCACAGGATGTCTGATTCCGTCATGATCCTGGTGACCGCTCAGCAAAACGTATTCTTCTTTAAGGGCAGGATCTGTGCCTTCAATTTTTCCGATGATGTTTACAGAAGGATATTTGTAGGTTTCTGTGATGAGGTTCAGCGCAATTTTAGGATTGTTTTTTACCCAGTCTGCATTTTCTCTCTTGATCCATACAACAGGAATATTATCCGTTATTTTCTCTCTCAGACCTTCCACGCCGTAAGTTCCTCTTGTCATTTGAGGAAGAACTTCAACCCAGCTTTTTTCAGAAATATCATCGGTGATGAAAATCACGGCTTTTGCGCCCAGTTCAAGAGCTTTGTTGTAATATTTTGTTCTTACAAAACCGGGATATCTTCTTACAAAAAGAGTCATTTCCTTGTTGATGTTTTTATCGGAGGCATTCACTGCAAGAACTTTTCCTTTGATATTTAATTTGGAAAGCTCTTCAGGCTCTGTATTTCCTGCGTACACAATTTCGGAATCAATCGCTGCATTGACGGGTTCTGCAACAAGAAAATCTTTCCAGAGCTTAAGGCTGCTGTTTCCAATTTTCAAACTACTTTGAGAGGTCACCTGATGCCTATACATATCAAAAAACTGGAAAAATGTACCATTGTCACCGGCGGGTTTCATTCCGGCTTCTTTGGCTTTGTCGGCAAGCCACATCGAAACTTTTAATTCATCTAAAGTTCCTGCTTCACGTCCCCAGAACTGATCTGCAGCCAGCTCATACATGTCTTTCCTTAAATCGGCTTCTTTGATGGCAGAAATTAAAGGCTTTTTATAATTCTGAGCAGTCCCAAAGCTGAAAAGGAAAATACTCAATAGAGAGAATATGTAGCTTTTATTCATTTAAAATTTTTAATTGAAGTTAGCCAATTTATCTGAGAACTGTTTTGAAAATTCTTTTCTGTCTTCCTCAAGTTTTTCCTGTTCTGCAGGGAGGATATAATTAAAAAGGACTTTATCTTCATTGTTAAGAAATATAATTTCCTTTTCATTACCATCGATCATCTGCGAGAAAATCTCCCACATTGAAGTGTCTTTTAGTTTTAATAATTCAAAAAACTGTTCCGCTTTTATTTCTATTCGCTGCATCTTTTGTTTTTATGTATTTATAAATATTATTTAAAATTCTAATAGTTTCAGTTTGAACTGGATGGCAAAATTCTGCTTGAAATTGGGAGTGGTGTAATATCCAACTCTGTAGAATAGTCCTAAATTAAAATAACTTGATAAGAAATTATTCCATTCCAGACCCACTTCCTGATACAGATGATCCAGTTTTCTGAATTTGAACTCATGATATTCCGGATGCTTCATATCTCCGATTGTTCCTCTCAGTACAAAATCAAAGCTCGAAATATTCTGTCCGAAACTTTTAAAATACAAAGGAAGTTTGTGGGTGAAATAATAGGCAACGAATTTATCATTGTAATACTTTCCACCCTCCAGCGTTGCAAAACCCAGGTAAGACGTAAAGTTGAAATTAAAATCCTTTCTTGGAGAGGCCAGCCCATTCATTGTAAAATGTTTCCAGATAGGCGCTTCACCCAATACCATTCCGCCATACAACCTGAATCCGGTAGTTCCGAACATTGTTTTAAAATTGTGCACAAACAGGGCATCAAAACGCGTGTAATTGAAATCTCCTCCCAGAACTTTGTAACTCTGCTCATAGTTGAAATACAGCTCGGGATATTTCTGATCGATGATAGATTTTCCCTGAGGTGTCATGATATTCGTAGAATTCGGTGAATATTTTAAGGTAAACAAGGTATTGAAATTATCAAACTCACCGCCTTTCCCCCGGAATTCATAATCAAATTTAGCTTCTTCAACATTTCTTTTGGCTGCGAAAACCAGTGTCAGTCCGTTTGTAACATCGTTCAGATAGGATAGGGAAGCGCCTCTGTAATGGTAGTATTTATCATTGTTGATGTTATTTCCGTAATTCATTGTTCTCATCTTGAAATTCCACAGTCGTCTGTAGAATTCTCCCGATGCTGTCACATCATTATAATATTCAGCTCTGAAAAATGAATTTTTATCCAGAGAGGTCTTCATATCAAGACCGATCCCATATTTCCATTTATCGTCTTTGAAGCCGTACGCGAAATAATAATCCGGTGAAAAATAAGGATTAAAAGTTTCGTTAATCTTTGCCTTCAAACCTAATCTGAAGCCTTCATACAGGTTGTAGTTTACAATTTCATCTACTGCGAAATCTACAATTCCCATCCGGATCTGCCCATTGATAAGCCCGGTCAGGATTTTTGCTTTACTATCGATATTGTATTTTTTACCCAGACTGTCTATCGTAGTATATGTATTTCTTTCCCTTTCCGTCAGTGGATCGGTTCTGTATTGATCCAAAAGGTGTCCGTCTGCATTTTTTACTGAAAATGTATAGCCTTTAAAATCATTCTGGTTTTCCTCAATTGGCGACTTGAAGTCAAAATAAGTAGAAGTGAGAAAAGCATACGTCCCAAAACTGGTTCTATCCTTTTTCCCATGGTGCTCTTCGGTCTTTCCTTTGCCTTCCTCTTCCATGGCCACCCTGCTCATTCTCAGTTTTACTTTTTCCTGAGCCAGGAACCATTTGTTATTATAAAAAATCCAGGTACTCGTAATAATACCGTCGTTCTTGTTTTTGCTAAAATTTTCGATCTTCTCGATGCCGTAGGTTTCGGTATCTATATAGATCGCACCGTTGTATTTTCTCCTTTTATCTGGTTTTTTATAGTTCACCTCACGAAAACGGATCACGAAAGTTTTTCTTCCGTTCACTTCAATGGTATCCGAAAGAAAAAACCGGTAAAGCCCTCTGTTTTCCTGCTTGATCTGGTTGGGGATTTTATCTCTGTTGCTTTGCTGAATGGCGATCATTTCATAGATCGGCTGCTTCAGACCGGAAATCCGGTTGTCCAGGACATTAATCTTTTCACCATATTGTTTGGAATATAAAAATTCCTGCGCTCTTTCCCACAGAAAGAGTTTGCTTTTTGAAAAGATCTGTTTGGCGGAGATATTATTTAATGAATCTTTTTCTCTCTTTTTCTTGAAAAACTGAGTGTCATTAAAAAACTGATTAAACTGCGAAATACTATCCTGGTCGATATCCAGGGATATTTTTTCGTAAGATTTAAAAGAGTAGGAGCCTAAACTTTTTGGCGAATTCTCCCTGAACAGCCTGTTCACCTTTTTAAGGATTTCCAAAGCCCGGGGATCACTTCGGTCTTCAATGATTACAGTTTCAATATCCGTTGTTTTTGATATTTTTTTCATCATCAAAACTTCCATGTCTGCTTCAACAGACGCTGTCTCATTTTGATATTTTTCTGCCTGGATTTCAAGGGTACTGCAAGACGACTTAAATTCCAAGATGCCCTGGATATCTGTAAAGCCTAAAACCTTTCCATCACAGGATATTTTGGCGTTGGATATTGGTTTCTGGTCGGTTTCATCAATGACCTTAATCCTTGATTGGGTAAAACCAAAGAAGCTGATCATCAAAAACAATAAAACTAAAAACCTTTTCATGCAAGAATTAGGTCAAAAGTAGTAATATTTCTTGTGTTGAGAAAGTTTTTATGATTTGTTAATACATTGATTTCATCTAAGGTTCAGATAGAAAAAATACAGAAAAAAAACTCCTGATATTTTCAGGAGTTTTAATGTTTTATGATAAAAGGATTATTCCTAAATATTCAAAGCTTTTTGGTAAGCATTTTCCAGGCCGTCAAGGTTTTTACCTCCCGCTGTTGCAAAGCCCGGATTTCCGCCTCCACCTCCCTGGATCTCTTTTGCCAGGTCTTTTACGATAGCTCCTGCCTGATAATCTGCTGCCAGATCATCAGAAACTCCAACGGTGATCATTGGTTTTCCGTCTGCATCGGAAAGAATAATCGTTACTGAAGATGGGATTTCTCTCTTCAGCTGGAATACAATATCTTTCACAGAACCTGCATCCAGGGAAGTCTTCTTCACCAATAGCTGCTTGTTGCCTTTCTGCTCGTAAGCATTTTTCCATTCACCGATCTCGCCTTTTGCTTTTTCTTTTTTAAGAGCTTCCACTTCAGATTTTAAAGATGTATTTTCTTCAATCAGTTTTTCTATAGATCTTACAACATCTTTAGACTTCAATAGTTGAGAAAGCTCATGAATCTGATTTTCCAGATTTTTAAAATATTCCTCAGATTTATCTCCTGAAATGGCTTCAATTCTTCTGATCCCTGCAGCAGCAGAACCTTCAGAAGTAATTTTGAAATGACCGATTTCGATTGTATTTTTTACGTGAGTTCCTCCGCAGAGCTCCTTAGAGCTTCCAAACTGGATCATTCTCACATTGTCACCGTATTTTTCACCGAATAAAGCCATAGCTCCTTTATCCAGAGCCTCCTGAATAGGAATGCTTCTGAACTCCTGTAAAGCAATGCTTTCTTTGATCTTGTGGTTTACTTTTTCTTCTACCAATGCCAGTTCTTCTTCCGTCATTTTATTGAAATGAGAGAAGTCGAAACGAAGATAATCAGGACCTACGTAAGAACCTTTCTGTTCCACGTGTGTTCCTAAAACCTCTCTTAATGCCTCATGTAAAAGGTGAGTTACCGAGTGATTCGCCTGGGAGTTTTTTCTGTCGGTTGCATCAACTTTAGCATAGAAAACAGCTCCTGCATCTTTCGGAAGACCATTAATCAGGGAAATGATCAGTCCGTTTTCTTTTTTGGTTTCTAAAACTTCAAAGCTTTCAACGGCATTTTCCAGAATACCTTTGTCTCCCACCTGGCCACCGCCTTCTGGATAGAATGGAGAACTGCTCAGTACTACCTGATAAAATTCTCCGTCTTTGTTTTCTACTTTTCTGTATCGGGTAATATAGGTTTCAGACTCGATCTGATCATATCCTACAAAGTTTTCAGGTTTTGTTTCTAAAGTTACCCAGTCATACACTTTCTGAGCAGAATCAGCTTTGGAACGGAGTTTTTGCTTTTCCATTTCAACTTTGAATCCCGCTTCATCAATGGTAAGTCCTTTTTCTTCTGCAATAATTCTCGTTAAATCATCCGGGAACCCGTACGTATCATATAATTCAAAAACTTCTTCGCTTGGTAATACTTTTGAATTATCTGCAATAGTCTGCTGAATCAACTTTTCAACTCTGATCAGTCCGTTTTCAATAGTTTTTAAGAATGAATCTTCCTCACTTTTGATCACCTCGGAAACCAGTTTCCCCTGCTTTTCGATCTCAGGGAAGAAAGGTCCCATTTGCTCTTGAAGTACAGCAACAAGTTTGTAAAGGAAAGGTTCTTTCATTCCTAGGAATCGGTAAGAATAAGAAATTGCTCTTCTTAAAATTCTTCGGATTACATACCCTGCACCTCCATTGGAAGGAAGCTGTCCGTCAGCAATTGCAAAAGCAACCGCTCTGATGTGGTCTACCACAACACGGATTGCAATATCTTTTTCGTCTTCTAAAATTCCTGTATATTTTTTACCTGAAAGTTCTTCCACTTTAGCAATAAGCGGAGTGAAAACGTCGGTATCATAATTTGAAGATTTGCCCTGAAGTGCCATACACAGACGCTCGAAGCCCATTCCTGTATCCACGTGCTGCTGAGGAAGTTTTTCCAAACTTTTATCTGCCTTTCTGTTGAATTCCATGAATACCAGGTTCCATACTTCCACTACCTGAGGATGGTCGTTATTCACCAGATCAAGTCCTGAAACTTTAGCTTTTTCTTCCTCAGTTCTAAGGTCAACGTGGATTTCTGAACACGGTCCGCACGGTCCGCTTTCTCCCATTTCCCAAAAATTATCTTTTTTGTTTCCATTGATAATTCTGTCTTCCGAAATGTGTGATTTCCAGAAATTGTAAGCATCCTGATCTCTTTCCAAATTCTCAGAAGTATCTCCTTCGAAAATAGTTACGTATAAATTTTCTTTTGGAATTCCGAATACTTCAGTCAGTAATTCCCAGGCAAAAGCAATAGCATCTTTTTTGAAATAATCACCAAAAGACCAGTTTCCCAACATTTCAAACATGGTGTGGTGGTACGTATCTCTTCCCACATCATCTAAGTCATTATGCTTTCCGGAAACTCTAAGGCATTTCTGTGTATCGGCAATTCTTGGTGCCGTAGGCGTTTTGTAGCCTAAGAAGAAATCTTTGAACTGTGTCATTCCTGAGTTGGAAAACATAAGGGTAGGGTCGTCTTTCAGAACGATAGGTGCTGAAGGAACGATAAGGTGGTCTTTACTTTTAAAATAATCTAAAAATTTTTGACGTATCTCTTGTGATGTCATAGTATTGCTTTGCTTTTAAAACTATCAAATTTTTGATAAGATGCAAATTTAATGTTTTTAAGCGATTTGTAAATAATTTTATGCTATGTTTTGAATGGTGTAGGACGGGAAGTGTTTATATTTTGAGATTGCTTTACCTGTAGTTGCAATGACGATCGTAATAAAACTTTGTATATTATCATTTAACTTTTTATATTCGTTTTAATATTAAATAAAGCCTTGATAGATTTTTATGATTTCGAAGTTCAATATATAATGTTCTGCGCAATTGATAAAATGAGTTTTTATGATATTAAAGAATAAAAAATGACGAAAAATGAAGTGCTGAAAAGCTGGGTAGAACAGTATTCCGGGCCTCTTCTGAAAAGAGCAGCTTATCTGCTTTCAGATAAAGTGGAAGCAGAGGATCTGGTACAGGATGTGTTTTTAGCGGCCTATTCGTCTTATGACTCTTTTGAAGAAAAAAGCCAGCCGCTAACCTGGCTGACGGCTATTTTAAACAGAAAAGCTGCCGATTTTTACCGTAAAAAATATAAATCAGAACCGGAGATCAGGCTGGATCATTTTTTTGATGAAACAGGTTCCTGGAAGAATGACAGTGTTTTGAATGACTGGAATGTTTCGGATAAAGAGCCGGAGCTTTTAGATAATAATGATTTCAATAAAACGCTGGAAGATTGCATTGAGGATTTGCCCGCCAGATGGAAGATTCCGATGAAAATGTATTATCTTCAGGAAAAAAAAGCACCGGAAGTGAGTCAGGAATTGCAGATTTCTGCGACCAATCTATGGAAGATTCTTCAGAGAAGCAGAATGCAGCTGAGGGAGTGCCTTGAGGTCAACTGGTTTGCCAACTTATAACCATATCATAAAATGTTGAGAAAATTTATTCATATTCTGTTCCTGCCATGCAGCAAAGCCACAATGCTGATGGAAAAAAGGAATGCCAAAGCGATCTCCCAAAAGGAAGACTGGCAGCTTTCCATGCACATAAAGATCTGTAAATGGTGCAGAGCTTATGAAGAGAAACTTAAAATTTTGGATGATATTTTAAAACGTAAACTGTCTCAAAAAGAAAATACTGAAATTAATGATTCTGATATTCAGGGTGTTAAAAATAAAGTTTTAGAAAAATTAAATCTTTAGAAGAAATACTGTCAGGATTTTGAAATGTTTCCGACTATACTTTTGACAATAATAAAGGATCATTCAAAATCTTAAAGACATGAACGGAACATTACAACTTAACGTAGAATCGCCGACGTACAAAACAGGATATTATATTTCGCTTTTTGGTGCCGCGTTTATTTTACTCTGGATTGGCGTATTTAAATTCACACCCACAGAAGCTGCTGCCATTAAACCTCTGGTCGAAAACCATTTCCTTACTTTTTTCGTATATAAAATAGCAGGCATCCAGATGGTGTCAAATGCTATCGGAGTGATAGAAATTATCATTGCTTTATTACTGATATTTAGTGTGAAATTTGCATCTCTAAGAAAGTATGCCGGAGGCGGGATGATTATGACATTTCTTGTAACACTGAGCTATCTGTTTACCACTCCCGGAATCTGGAAAATAGTGGATGGAGTTCCTGTCACAGATTTTTTTATTCTGAAAGATCTAATGCTTTTAGGATTTGGATTAATGATATTTCAAAAAAAATGAATACAAATAAAAAGATAAAAATGAAAAATATATTAATATTACTCGGAATGATTCTGGGAATAGGAGTATTTGCAATGAGTTGTGGAGATTCAAAAAAAATGAAATCCACTGAAACTAAAAGAGAAAATGAGACCATTATGGATAATAAAAATGTAAAAGAAGTTTATTTTGCAGGCGGATGTTTCTGGGGAACAGAGCACTTTTTTCAACAAATTCGTGGCGTTGTAGCAACTGAAGTTGGCTACGCAAACGGAAATGTTAAAAATCCGACGTATGAGCAGGTGGTAAGTCATACAACAGGTTTTGCTGAAACGGTAAAAGTGAAATATGATCCTGAACAGGTTGATCTTAGGCTGCTGATTGATTTGTATTTTAAAACAATTGATCCGACAAGTTTAAACCAACAGGGAAATGATAGGGGAGATCAGTACAGAACAGGGATTTATTTTACAGATAAAGATACAGAGGCTATTGTAAAAGAAGAAGTTACGAAATTATCTAAGAATTTCAGCAAGCCGGTTGTAGTAGAAACAATTCCGTTGAAAAACTTCTATAAAGCGGAAGATTATCATCAGGATTATCTCGGCAAAAATCCGGGAGGTTATTGCCACATTGAACCGGGCCTTTTTGAAATGGCTAAAAACGCCAACCCGCTTCCCAAAGCAAAATACCAAAAGCAGGATAAAAAAGCATTGAAAGAAAAGCTGACTGAAGAACAGTATAAAGTAACTCAGGAAAATGCAACGGAAAGACCTTTCCAGAATGAATACTGGGACGAAACCCGTGAAGGTATTTATGTAGATATCACCACAGGAGAACCCCTGTTTATTTCAACAGATAAGTTTGAATCCGGTTGCGGATGGCCAAGTTTTTCAAAACCGATTACCAAAAAACTGATCGATGAGAAAATGGACAAATCTGCCGGAATGGTAAGGGTGGAAGTAAGAAGTAAAACAGGAGACGCTCACCTTGGACACGTTTTCACAGACGGTCCTGCAGATAAAGGAGGTCTTAGATACTGTATCAACAGTGCTTCGCTGAAGTTTATTCCTAAAGCTGACATGGAGAAAAAAGGCTACGGAGATTATATCTCTCTGCTGGATAAAAAGTAATATGAAGACAGACCGCTTAAAGGCGGTCTTTTTTATTTAGATCAAATGCAAAAGTTCTCTCGCTGATAGCGCAGATATTTGAATACCTAGAAATGAGCTTGAAACCTCTCTTTAATGCTTAGCATCGACATGTTCACCAGAAATAAAAATCCGAATAGGAGATAAAACGATTGTTTGGGAAGTTGAATAAGCTGCGATTCAAATGTTTGAAATTCTTTTAGCCATGCATTGTTCGGTTGGTAACTAGCAAAAAGTCCTGTACCACATCGGGTAAATGAAGAATCATCCAGTATCTGAATATTCGAACCAACATAATGATGGGTAACAAAAAAGTGCCATGTTTTTTCCACATCCAGAGTGTAGCTGAATTGTCCCGCAAGTTTTACATCATTAAGTAAGGCAACCAGATCATTATAGGTGTTGCGGTCATCAAGAATAAATTCAATACCTGAATTTTTCTCATTTCTCTTCTGCAAATTCTTAATTTCAGCAACGTAAAGCTTTGTGTTTTTCTTTGCTTGATTTGGAGCTACCTTTATTTTTTTATAACTCCAGTTTCTATAAGGTTCAAAACTTAAAAAGGATGGCTTCTCTCCAGCTTTTGTTTTTGCAGGAAGCCAGATATCCATAGCAGTAAAATTCACTTCCTCAAACTTCCGGTTGCCATAATACCAGAACAGCAGCGGAATAATAATGGCGCTGATCAGTCCCGGAAAATAATAAATCTTTTTCATTTTCGTCCTTTTGATAAAAATAATAAAAAATTGATTATCTGGATGATTACCCTTGACTTTTTAACACTATCCAAATAAAAAGTGATCCAAAGGACCACTTCATTATTTAATCTTTTAATCTCAAATGTCTACCAATCCCTCTTTCTCAGAATCCAGTAAGAACCCCCAATAAAGATCACAGACCAGATGATGCAGGCAATCATACTTTCCGTAGGATAATGAGCATCGTATTTTACACCCATAACTTTCAGCATATTCAAACGCATCAAAGGATTAGGAATCAGATTTGACATGCTTTCCAAGGGTAACATGCTGGTGATGAAAAAATCATTTTCCAACACAGCTTTCCTCTGTTCGCCCTGCATTCCTGTTAGTTTCTGGTAAGCTTCCAAACCTGCTAAAATCTTTTCAGCAACCCAATATGCGAAGAAACCCAGGAATACAAACATAGATTTTCTCAGTAATACAGAAAGGAACATCAGGAAAGAGAAGAATGTAAACAGCTTTACAAAATAATTTCCGATATAGTAAACCTCTGCATAAATTTTTGAAGCATCAGTAACCTTGGAATACTGGTGTCCCAAAAACATAGTAATGATAAACACAATCAATGTGGAAACTGTTGTAAAGATGGTAATTGTTAAAAGCTTTGAACTTATAAATTCCTTTCTGCTCAGTCCGTCGATCGTATTTTGCTTAAACATTCTGTTGGTAAATTCCTGGGAGATTGAAAAAACAATAATTAATCCAAGAAAAATCTTTAGCAAAGCGACAATCCAGGTGGTGAAATTCCAGATCTCCGGGAAATTATAAATGCCCTGTTCTTTTAAATTAACAGTTCCTCCGAAAACATTCAGATCCACCAGCCCGATGAAAAGAAGAGCGATGAGAATGGCGAAATATAAGATTGTGAAAACCCTGAACGGTTTGTAATTCAGGTTTTTATAATATTCTAATTTTAATAGTTTAAGCATGGGTATTCGTGTTTTTTACAAGTTCAAGGAATTGAGACTCCAGAGACAGTTTTTTCTTCGTTAAATGAGAAAGATAAATCCCTTTTTCGGCAAGCTTCTGATTTAAAGTTGAGGCAGATATAGAGGCGTCATCTCGAATCTGAGCCTTGATAATGTCACCGTCTGCTTTTACAGCACTGAACCACTGAAGCTCCTCCAGGGCATTTAAAAGAAGTGTATTGTTGTCCGCCTTTAGCTCAAAATATCCGTTATTAGCCGTTATTTCATCCACCCGTCCGCAATAGATGGAATTTCCTTCCTTCAAAACAATAACGTGGCTGCAGATCTTTTCAATTTCGTCCAGAAGATGACTGGCAATGATAATAGTGATACCCTGCTTGGCAATTTCGCTGATGATATCTCTGATCTGGATAATTCCTTCAGGGTCCAGTCCGTTGGTAGGTTCGTCAAGAATCATCACCTCCGGATTATTCAGCATGGCTGATGCTATGGACAGACGTTGCTTCATCCCCAAAGAATATGTTTTGAAAGCATCTTTTTTCCTTTCCAAAAGACCAACAGTTTTCAGGACTTCATCAATTCTTGTATGAGGAGTTCCTTTGATTTCAGCGACGATCTTCAGATTCGTTTCAGCATCCAGATACGGATAAAAATTAGGCTGTTCTATAATAGCTCCAATCTTTTTCAAGGTATCCGGATCCGTTCCTTTCTGCCCAAACCAATACCAATCTCCGCTGGTTGGATTGATCGTAGATAACAGCATTCCGAATGTCGTTGATTTTCCGCTTCCGTTTGGTCCTAATAAACCATAGACATTTCCTCTTTCTACATCAAAAGAGATATTGTTGACAACAGTTCTCTTGAATTTCTTGGTTAAATTCTTTACTGATAAAATTTTTTCCATGTAATTTGTTTTACATAGTAGTAGTCTATGTAATTAAGGGATTGTTACAGCGTTATTGTTTTTTTAGATAATATTTTTGCCAAATACCAAAACTCACTGTAACAAGATTCACGGTCTTATTGTTTTATAGATGTAACTATTTTTATGGAGTACAGACCTATTGAGGAAACTATCACAACAAAAAAAACAAACTATGAATATTATGAAATGGATAAAAAGACTGTTAATGGCCTTGCTTTTAATCGTCATCCTATTACTAATTACCGGATTTATTTTTGAAAAAATATCCCGTTCAATAGCTGAAAAAATCCAGCCGGATGGCCAGTTTGCAGAAGTTGAAAACCATAAAATACACTATTTACAGGAAGGAAAGGGCGGACCTACAGTCGTTTTCGAAACAGCTTTCGATCCAGCGGGTCATCTGCAGTGGTATCATATCCAGAAAAATCTTCCGAAAACCTATACTACATTTTCTTATGACAGATCCGGGATTCTGTGGAGTGAGCGGGGAACAAACCCTAAAACAGGCGAAAAAATGGCAGAAGAACTTCATACGCTTCTCGAAAAATCAAAAGCCCCGAAGCCCTATATCCTTGTCGGACATTCCTTCGGGGGAATGCTTACCCGGTTCTTCGTACAAAAATATCCGGCGGATGTAGCAGGAGTGATATTGGTAGACAGCCAATATCCGGCAGATGAAAAATACCTGTCACCTGAAATGCATAAAATGGTAAATCAAGGGCTTCCGGGAGGATTTCTCCAGTTTGCAAATACTTTTGGTATGGCAAGACTTATGTTTGAAAATATGTTTCCGGCCACGACTGAGTATAAATTCCAAAACTCTGTGATGCCTGCGCTGCTTTACAAAAGTGCTGATGCTACCCTGGAAGAGCAGGACCATATGAAATCTATTAAAGCTGAAGCTGCTGCCATCAATTCTTTTGGCTCAATTCCTTTGTGTGTAATTACAGCAGGTGATAAGACAAGATATAATACCTTTATTAAAGATCAGAAATTAAAAAACGAAATGCTTCAAGCGTGGGATAAAATGCAGAAAGATTTGCTGAATTTATCTACCGACAGTAAACAGATCATTGTACCAAAAAGTGGGCATTATATTAATCAGGACCAGCCGAAGATCATAGAAAAAGCTGTAAACGATATGGTTAAAAAAGTTACGGTTAAGTAAAAGGCTCTTGCTTTCCTGTTTTTCTTCTTCATAAGACCAGGGTGGGTTTATGTTAAACTTTAATATATTTTCCCGTAGATTTTAAGATTAAAATATTAAATTTGATAGAATTAATCGGTAGTTTATGAAGTTAATTGAGTTAGCTAAGGAGCTTAATGTTTCAGCAGAAGCCATCAAACAGTTTATCCAGGATTTTGATCTTGAGCTGGGTGTATGCATAAGTACAAACTTTGAAGTAAAGAAAGATTTCGAAAAGTTTGCCCGTGAAAACCTGGACTTTTTAAAGCTTTATGAAAAAGATCTGGACAAAAATAAAACCCTGGAGCAAATCGCTGAGGTGATCAATCAGCCCAAAGAAAAGATCGAAGAAGCTATTAAAGAAGGAAATCCCAATATTTTTGATAACGGCTTTTTCCGTTCCTCAATCTCAAGTTATGGTATAGATAATAAATTGGGTGGAAATTATCAGTTTGTCTATGATTATTTCGGGCAAAAAACGACTCTTCAACATAGAGATTTTATCGGATACAGAGACTTATTCTTTTATATATCGGCTGTTTTAGAACCATTCTTAAATCCTCAGCAGATCAAAGATTGGGGCATTCACAAACCGGCAGGCATTATTCTGTACGGGCCTCCCGGCAGTGGGAAAATATTCTGGGCGACCAAAATCTCCGAGATTATCGGATATCAATTTAAAGAAGTCAAAAAACATTATTTGGGAACCTCTTTCATAGACGGAAATAAAACCAACTTCAATGATTTTCTGCTCACCATGATGAAAGAAGAAAAAGTTCTGCTTTTTCTTGACGATTTTGATGAGATTATGATGGAGAGAAAAGCGGAAACAAACCTTGCTTCCTGTAATCTGGAAACCCAGGAATTAATCCTGCATTATATCGGGAAATTTGAAAAAGAAGAGCTGTTGATGGTGGGGTCCGCCAATTCTGTTTCGGAGATTGACGAAGAAATTCTCGCTCCGGGAAGATTTGATGTGATGATTCCTATATTCCCTCCCAATGCTTCAGAGCGTTCAGAGATTATTCTGTATGCGATGACCAGAGAGCTTGAAGAAGATTCTCTTTTGTATAAAATTCTTAAAAATAACAAAGCCGATAAAGTTCCGTTCTGGCATGAGATTTCATCTAAAATGAAGGCATTCAGCAATACAATGCTCATTGATTTTACGCAGAGTCTGAAGAAACGTCTTAAAAACCGATATCAGCAGACCAAAAATGAAAATCTTAAGATCGATCAGAAACTTTTGGAAGCAGCGCTGAGAGATGCTGCCGGAAAGCTGACTGGGGAGTATCTGGATCAGGTCGCAAGATTCCTGGCAGATGCTGTAATCAATAATTTCGACGAATTTAAATTCAGGATTCAGGCTCTGAAAAAAGAGCTGGATACTTATAAAGCCGTTGAAGAGCCAAGAAGAGCAATCGGTTTTCAGCATAATGGTGAAGAGGGACATGATCCTGAAAAAGGGTAATGCGGGATTCGGGTTTGAGAGTTCTAGTGTGGGAGAGTTTTAGAGTAAGAGAGCTTGAATGCGATAACGTTTGAGGATGGAAATCTTTAATCTGAAATTTGAAATCCGATATCTTGGCTCTTGGCTCTTGACTCTTGGTTCGGATCCTTAATTAACATACATACATTTTACATTGTACAAAAAATGAACAGCATCTGGGAACTGGAAACCTTTTACAGAAAAAGAGATATCGTCATCATCGGATCAGGATTTTCCGGGCTTTGGACTGCTATATCTATCAAGGAAAAATATCCTGAAAAATCTGTTTTAATTATTGAAAGAAATACCGTTCCGCTCGGAGCTTCAACTAGAAACGCAGGTTTTGCCTGCTTTGGAAGTTTAACGGAAGTCATTGCCGATTCCGGCAACATGGGCTGGGAAAAAACACTTGCTCTTGTTAAGATGAGGTTTGAAGGGCTCCAGAAGATCAGAAAATATTTTAAGGACAGCGAAATAGATTTTGAGCTCAATGGAGGCTATGAAATTCTAAATAATGATGAATCTTTACAACAATTAGATACGGTCAATAAAAAGCTGAAAGAGATAACCGGTCTCGAAAAAACCTATTTTCTTAACCAGAAGAAGATCGAAGAATTCGGTCTTGGGAAATCTAAGTTTTTGGTAGAAAATCCCTGTGAAGGAAGTTTGCATTCCGGAAAATTATTGCAGAAGCTTTTAGAAAAATGTAATGAACTGAAAGTCGAATTCCTGTTTGGAACAGAAGTGAAAAACATTGATGAGAATACAGGAGAAATCGAGATATGTCTTTCGGAAAATCTTTCTGTAAAGTCGGATCAGATTATTTACTGTACGAATGCTTTCAGTGCAAAGTTTCTTGAAAAAGAAGAAATTATCCCGGCACGGGGACAGATTCTTTTAACCGAGCCAATTGATGGATTAAAGCTCAGAGGGACATTCCATTATGACGAAGGATTTTATTATTTCAGAAACCTTGGAAACAGGGTTCTCTTAGGCGGCGGAAGAAATCAGGATTTTAAAACCGAAGAAACAACCGTTTTTGAAACCACAGAATTTCTACAGAAACATTTAGAAAACTTTTTAAAAGAAGTTATTTTACCAGGGCAAGACTTTAAGATTGCGCTCCGCTGGTCAGGAATAATGGCTATGGGTTCAGAAAAAATACCGATTGTAAAACAGCTTTCAGAAAGGCAGTTCTGTGCCGTAAGGCTTTCAGGAATGGGAGTGGCTTTGGCTCCGGAAATAGGGGAGATGGTGGCTGAAATGATTTGATAGAAGATGGGAGGTTGCCAATGGTGAGTTTTACCTAAGTGAATGGTCAATGGATGAATTGTAAATTAAATAAATGATATTAATCCAATAATATTAAGCAACATGTCTTACATATCAAACTCATACCTAAGAATTCTCCCACACTAGAACTCTCAAACCCATTCCAACTCACAAAAGAATTCCGTATTTTTGCATAAAATAACAAATTCGTGATCAACAACGACCAGATAAAAGAAGTTCAGTCCAGAATTGGCGACTTATATAAATACCTTCAGATCGAAAAAAAGAAGATAGAAATAGCGAATGATGATGAAAAAACCGCTGCACCCGAATTTTGGGACAATCCAAAAGAAGCTGAAGTATTTCTGAAGCAGCTCCGTTCCAAAAAAAGATGGGTAGAAGATTATGAAGAGATCAGTACCCAGTTTGAGGACCTGCAGGTTCTTGCAGAATTTGCCAAAGAAGATCCGGACTCTGAAAAAGAGCTGGATGAAACATTTCCACAGCTTGTAGAAAAAATAGAAGACCTGGAATTCAAAAATATGCTTTCCAATGAAGGAGATGAGCTTTCCGCTGTTCTTCAGATTACTGCAGGAGCCGGAGGTACGGAAAGTTGCGACTGGGCTTCGATGCTGATGAGAATGTATACCATGTGGGCAGAAAAACAAGGCTATAAAATCCGTGAGCTTAACTATCAGGAAGGTGAGGTAGCCGGAGTAAAAACCGTTACACTGGAAATTGATGGTGAATATGCCTTCGGATATCTGAAAGGTGAGAACGGGGTACACAGGCTGGTAAGGATTTCCCCTTTCGACAGCAATGCAAAACGCCATACCAGTTTCGTTTCAGTATATGTTTACCCTTTAGTGGACGATACCATTGAAATTAACATTAATCCTGCCGATATTTCATTTGAAACGATGAGGTCTTCCGGAGCCGGGGGACAGAACGTCAACAAGGTAGAAACTGCCGTACGTCTTCGCCACGCACCAACCGGAATTATTATTGAAAACTCAGAGTCGCGTTCCCAGCTTCAGAACAAAGAAAAAGCCATGCAGCTCCTTCGTTCAAGACTTTATGAAATGGAGCTTGAGGCGCGTATGAAAGCAAGAAACGAGATAGAGGCCAATAAAATGAAAATAGAATGGGGAAGCCAGATCAGAAACTACGTGATGCATCCGTATAAACTGGTGAAAGATGTTCGTTCCGGTCACGAAACTTCAGACGTGGATTCCGTCATGAACGGAAATCTTACGCCATTCCTGAAAGCTTACCTCATGGCCGATGGTACCGCTGTTTCAGACGATGATGTGGACTTGTAAAATATCATGTCCTTATTTTAGTTAAAATCTTATAATTAATTTTTGTTTAAGACTTTTTACGCTTACTTTTGTTGTTAATCGTTATATATGGAAGATTTCAATAGCTGGAGAGATTTACTGAACCCCGAGTTTTATATCAAAATGGGTGGGTTCTGGCTTATTTTATTTATTGTTTTTGCTGAAACAGGTCTTTTTGTAGGATTTTTCCTGCCCGGAGATTCATTACTGTTTGTGTCAGGAATTTACGCTGTTGAAATTATCAAAGAGACTTTTGGCTCCACTGGGAGCGACTTTTTAGATACGACTATTCTGGCTTCCTGTGTAGCACTTGCCGCTATTATTGGGAATGAGGTTGGATATTATTTTGGAGTGAAAACAGGTCCCGCTTTATATAAAAAGCAGGATACCATGCTGTTTAAGAAGAAATACCTTTATCAGGCCCATGACTTTTTTGAAAAGCACGGAGCACTGGCGATCATTATGGCCAGATTTTTACCGGTGGTAAGAACCTTTACTCCAATTGTTGCGGGTATTGTGAAAATGGACAAAAAAGAATTTTTAAGAGATAATATTATCGGCGCAGTTCTTTGGTCATTCATCCTCATCTTTGCCGGACATTATCTGGACAAGCTTTTCCAGGAGCAGTTCGGAATCAATTTAAAAGAGAAGCTGGAACTGATTATCATCATCATCGTGTTAGTAACAACACTTCCGGTAATCATCAAATTTGTTTTTGGGAAGAAAGAAGACTTCTCTAAATACGAAGACAAAGATCCTGAATAAAAAATATAAAACAATATAGATAATCTGTCTTTCCGGCAGGTTATTTTTTTATCCATTCCAGAATATTCGGATAGATAATGCTGTCTCTTTTTATTTTGCTGAAAAACCTCGGGGCATGACCTGTTCTTTTCATAAAAACAAGTTTATGGGGTACATTCTGTTCGGTAAGCACAGAATCCATGGATAGTCCCTGATGCTGATTCACCAGAAAGTCATTATTCCCTTGAAACAATAATGTGGGAACGTTGGATATATTGGCAATCGGACTCGCTTCTCTAAATGCTTCAGATATATGTTTCCGGTCAAATTTTGTTCCTACCACTTTCTGGAAGGTTGGAGAAGTATATTTTGAATAAAATGATTTCAGGTATTCCGGGCTGTAAAAATCCGTCGGACCGCTCATTGAAATAATTTTTTTGATCTGTTCAGGATGTTTGTATCCGTAGAGTAGGGCAAGATGACCGCCGGCACTTTCCCCAAGCAGAATATAATTATTGGGTTGAAGCTCTGCTTTTTCAGCCAGGGAATTAAACTTTTCAATGGCAGCGCCAATATCCTCCAGCTGCTGCTTGTAAGTGATATTTTTACGCTTTGAAACAAGCCTGTAATTCATATTGATGCTCGGAATCTTATGTTCAAAAAGCATTTTCTGCACCTGGATCATGTGTTCCTTTTTTCCCAGAGTCCAGGCACCGCCATGTACAATAAGTACTACAGGTACATCTTGTGCATAATCCAACGGAAGGAAAACGTCCATTTTCTGCCTTTTATGCTCCCCGTATTTTAAATTATATATTTTCTGCTGTCCGCCGGTGCCTACCCAGACCCTGAATTTTGTATTGCATGACTGCAGCACGAAACTAAGGCATCCTACAACAAAGAAATGATATCTCAGAATGAGCTTTTTCATTAATTAAAATTACAGAAAAATTATAGTAAGTAAGGCTTTTAGATAATGATTTTTGATAGGTAGGAATCCAATATTCATACACAGAGATGAGAAAAATTAAAGCTTAAAGCTTTTCTCCTGTCTTTGATGAAAGTCCTTTTTTGATGGTAATTACACCTTTCTCGCCCTCTTTGAAAATAAAGGTAATTTCACTGTCGTCATCCTGCAGAAAAAACGAATGGTCATTTTCAGCCAGCATTCTTACTTTTGGTTCGTTGTTATTCTGAATAAAAAGCTGCCCATTTTCATACAAAATATGAATTGTATTATCTTCCGACAATTTATAATTACCCGCATATTTTTTAAGAATAGAATCGTCCGGGAGTATTTCTTTTTTTGGCTTTGGAAGCTCATAAGGTTGATTTAAAAGCGCACCCAGAATCGTATTGCCCGCTTTTTCCAGCTTTTTACTGGTAATATTGTTGAGCAGTATAATGCAGATGTCATCATCAGGAATCATCGCCAAATAACTTGTCGCACCTTCAATATTTCCTCCGTGATTAATCACTTTTTTTCCGTAAAGATCATCAATAAACCAGCCGTAGCCGTAGCCGCTTAGAAAAGGTGTTGTTGCTTTCCTGAACGTTTCTTTAGAAACAATCTTATAATCTCTGAGTCCTTTATAGTATTTGTAAAGATCTTCAGCTGTGCTGTAAATCTGCCCTGCAGAAGCTGTTAATTCAGGATTCCATATTTCTGTTTTTTCCTGTCTTGTTTTTGAAAGGTAAGCGTAAGGAACGGTTTTGTCCGGACTTTTCAAAGCTGGGTAATCAAAGCCGGTATGATTCATTTTCAGGGGATCTAAGATAAATTTTCTCACAGCATCTTCATAAGAAAGGCCTGTAATTTTTTCAATAATAACTCCAAGCAGAATATATCCCGAATTGGTATATGAAAATTGGCTTCCCGGTTCAAAATCTAAAGGCTCATCCTTGAAAAAAGAAATTTCCTTATTTGGGCTAATGCTTTCTCCCGTATGAAGAAGACGGAAATATTCCTTGTTTCGCAATGGTTCATAAATTCCTGAAGTGTGCGTGAGGAGATGCTCGACTGTAATTTCATTTCCTCTGGGATAACCTGCAATAAATTTAGAGATAGGATCTTTTACAGAGAGTTTTCCTTCCTCGCTTAGCTTTACGATAGTTAATGCAGTAAAAGATTTCGTTAAAGAAGCAATCTGGTAAATGCTGTTGTTTTGATTAGGAATTTTCTTTTCTGCATTCTGCCAGCCATAAGATTTTTCAAAGATGGTTTTATTTTGATAATGGATCAGTGCTGTTCCATTAAATTTATTAATTGCAGAATAAGCCCTGATAATCCCATCTATTTCCTTTTTTTTCTTTTCTAAGTTATCCACGGGAACATCCGTTGTATTTTGGGCCTTGAATGGAGAACAGAATGTACTGGATATAAAAGTTATACACCCTAAAAAGAAAATATAATGTTTACAGTTCATGGTATTGCCGTTTTTTTAAACAGGGTAAAAGTAAGCAGAGTTTTTTCAATTAAACTGCTCATCATCAGAAAATATTTTAAATTAATATCCAGAAACAAATTAAAAATAGATTTTAATAATTATTTTTGCTCGACTTAACATATATTAAAAAAACATTAAAATAATATGGCATCTGGTTTTTTTGCAATTTTAGATGATATCGCGGCACTGATGGATGATGTAGCGGTGACAAGTAAAATAGCCACACAGAAAACAGCGGGTATCCTTGGCGATGATCTGGCTGTGAATGCAGAGAAGGCCACAGGTTTCCTTTCTTCACGGGAAATTCCGGTTTTGTGGGCAATTACAAAAGGCTCATTTATCAACAAATTGATCATTCTGCCCGTTGTATTTTTGCTCAACTGGCTGTATGCACCTGCAATTAATTACGTATTGATTCTCGGAGGATTATATTTGGCTTTTGAAGGGGTTGAAAAAATTATAGAATTTCTTTTTCACCGCGAAAAAGAAGGTCATGAAGTTGTGGAAGAAATTATTGAGGATGAAAAAAGTGATGAAGAGATAGAAAAAGCAAAGGTAAAATCGGCAATTACTACAGATTTTATTTTATCAATTGAGATTGTAATTATTGCTTTAGGAACAGTTTTGGAAGAAAATCATCCTTTCATTACTCAGATTTTAGTAACCAGTTTGGTAGCATTTATTGCGACTGTAGGAGTTTACGGAATTGTTGCTTTAATCGTAAGAATGGATGATGCAGGATTTAAGCTAATCAAAAAAAGTAATGATAAAGGGTTCTTTGGAAAGCTTGGACATCTGTTGGTAAAAGCTCTCCCTATCGTTATTAAAGCTTTGGGAGTGATCGGGACAATTGCCTTAATTATGGTAGCTGGTGGTATTTTTGCCCATAGAATTGAATTTCTTCACCATGTTTTACCTTCCTGGTCTTCTAATGAATTTCTGACTATTTTAAAGGAAATTATTCTTGGTCTTATAGGAGGATTAGGTGCTGTAGCTATTTTTACGGCAGGGAAGAAAATCTACTCACTGGCATTTAAAAAATAATTGTTTACAGATATAACAACAAAAAAACTCAGCAGTACTGTACTGCTGAGTTTTTTTATATTTGAATAAAAAGAGGCCTTGTAAGCCTCTCCAGATTAATTGAATAAATCTTTTACTTTGTCAAAAAAAGTCTTCTCCTTTCCGGAAGGTTCTGCAACCATTTCTCCACTTGACATCTGCTTTTCAAAGAAATCTTTCTGTTCTTTAGTCAGTTTTTGTGGGGTCCATACATTAATGTGAATGAACATATCACCTTTTCCATAGCTGTCGATGCTTGGAAGGCCTTTTCCTGCCAGTCTAAGGATCTTTCCGGACTGTGTACCCGGATCAACAGTAATTTTCACTTTACCGCCTACTGTAGGAACTTCTTTCTTAGTTCCCAAAGCTGCTTCTGCAAATGAAACATATAATTCCTGGTGAAGATTATCTCCCTCTCTCTTAATTGTTTTATCAACTTCCTCTTCAATGATCACTAAAAGGTCTCCTGGAATTCCGCCGAAAGGAGCATCATTTCCTTTTCCTCTTACATTAAGCTGGATGCCATCTCTTGCCCCTGCCGGAATATTGATGGAAATTTCTTCCTCATCTTTTATTAATCCCTGTGCATTGGCTCCTGCTGGAATTTTATCTGCCACTTTACCGATTCCCTGACAGGTACTGCAGGTAGTCTGTGTCTGCATCTGTCCGAACATGGTGTTCATCACTTTAAGCTGAACACCGGAACCGTTACAGGTAGGGCATACTTTTGAGGTGGCACCTTCCGCCATCTTCATTTTTTTTACTTTGATGGTTTTTTGTGTTCCGTTCACCATTTCTTCAAGATTCAGTTTGATTCTGATCCTTAAATTAGATCCCTTCACCTGCTGACGTCCTCCGCCGTTTCCACCAAAGCCGCCAAAGCCACCACCAAAAATATCTCCAAACTGGCTGAAAATATCCTCCATGTTCATCCCTCCGCCGAAGCCTCCGCCTCCGAAACCTCCATTACCACCCATTCCGGCATGGCCGAACTGATCATATCTGGCACGTTTCTGGTCGTCGCTCAGTACTTCATAAGCTTCTGCAGCTTCCTTGAATTTTTCTTCAGCCTCTTTATCTCCTGGATTCTTATCCGGGTGATATTTGATGGCCATTTTTCGGTATGCTTTCTTTATCTCGTCAGCTGATGCAGATTTACTGATCTCAAGAACTTCGTAATAATCTCTTTTTGACATGTTGATTATAATTGATTACTGATAAATGATAACTGATGTTTATTGCATATGGTTTAAAGCCTGCTGCCAATCAATTATCTATCATCATTTATCATTTATTTTAATATTAGTTTCCTGTTACTACTTTTGCAAAACGGATCACTTTATCACCTAAAGTATATCCTGTTTCAATAACATCTACGATTTTGCCTTTCAGATCTTCAGATGGAGCAGGAATCTGAGTAATGGCTTCATGGAAATCTACGTTGAACGTATCACCTGCATTAACTTCCATAGCTTTTAAGCCTTTTTCCGTGAGTTTGTTTTTAAACTTCTGATAGATCAGCTCAACACCTTGAAGGTCAGATGGATTTCCGTTTTTAGCAATTTCTTTTAAAGCCCTTTCAAAGTCATCCAAAACACCCAGCATAGAAACCATCATATCCTGGTTGGCATACTGGAAGAATTCCATTTTCTCTTTGGATGTTCTTTTTTTATAATTTTCGAATTCAGCGTACAATCTGATATAACGGTCCTTTTCTTCTGCCAAAAGTTCTTCTGCAGAAGGTTTAGCTGTCACATTGTCCTCAGATACCGCTTCGTCCTGAATGTTGTTTATTTCCTGATTATTGATGCTTTCTTCGTTAATATCCTGGTTTTCCATAATTCAATATTTATTTAAAGAATTGATTGACAAAGAACCTGCCAAATACAAAAAATGGACATTAAGGCAGAAAATAGAGAAGCTGATTGATTGTGAATGGTCAATTTTGCTGTGCAATTCAATAGTCAATTAACGGCTGTTATAAGATTCACAATTGCCAATTCACTATTCACTACACTTTAAGTTTGAATGGTCAATTTTGCTACGCAAGTTAATGGTCAATTACCGGTGTGGTAAAAATTCACAATTGCCAATTCACTATTCATTATACTTTTAATTGTGAAAGGTCAATTTTGCTATGCAAGTTAATGGTCAATTACCGGCTGTTATAAAATTCACGATTGAGAATTCACCATTAACATTTCATCTTTTCTATCCGGTAAACGTTTGGTATAGTAAGTACAGATTTAGGATAATAATGATAATAGAAATGAGCCAGACAGATATTTTCAAGAAAGGCTTATTCACGAATTCTCCCATTTTAGTCTTGTCGTTGGTAAACATAACCAGGGGAACTACTGCAAAACTCAGCTGCATGGATAAAATTACCTGGCTTAAAACCAGTAAATCAGTTGTCCCCTGTTCACCATAAATAATAGCAACAATTAAAGCGGGAATAACAGCAATAAGTCTTGTAATCAGTCTTCGTAGCCATGGTTTTAACCGGATATTTAAGAAACCTTCCATAACGATCTGGCCTGCAAGCGTTCCTGTAAGTGTAGAATTTTGCCCTGACGCCAATAAGGCAATCGCAAAAGCAATACTTGCCATAGAAGCACCTAAAATAGGAGTCAGCATTTTATAGGCATCATGAATATCTGCCACGTGTTTATTTCCTGTAGTATGAAAGGTTGCGGCAGCAAGGATAAGAATAGCTGCATTGATAAAGAAAGCCAGCATCAATGAAACGGTACTGTCCAGAGTTGCAAATTTTATGGCTTCCTTTTTACCTTCCCGGTCCCGCGGATAATCTCTTGTCTGAACGATACTGCTGTGCAGGTATAAATTATGAGGCATTACGGTGGCGCCTAAAATACCGATAGCGATATAAAGCATGGCCGGGTTCTGGATGATTTCCTTTTGAGGAACCAATCCGCCAAGGATTTCATTAAAAGCCGGTTCTGAAATTATAATTTCATAAATGAAGCAGGCCAAAATAATAAAAATAAGTCCACCCACAATACTTTCTATCCATCGGAAACCCTTGGACTGAAGCAGAAGAATGATCAGAACATCCACTGTGGTAATCACAATTCCCCAGGTAAGAGGAATGTGAAACAGGAGATTTAATGCAATGGCAGAACCAATCACCTCGGCAAGATCACAGGCAGCAATGGCTATTTCACAAAACACCCACAGAATAAAATTGGTGGTAGGATTGAAGTGATCACGACAGGCCTGAGCAAGATCCCTTTCGGCAACAACTCCTAATTTCACAGATAAATGCTGTAAAACCATTGCGAAAATATTTGAAATAAGAATTACAGAAAGCAGAGTATACCCAAACTGGGCACCTCCGGCAATATCAGTAGCCCAGTTTCCCGGATCCATATATCCAACGGCAATCATGAGCCCCGGACCGGCAAATGCCAGATACTTGCGCCAAAACGGGGCATTTCGGGGAACTTTTATAGAGGAATAGACCTCGGAGAGGGAGTGGGATGTTTTATCTTTACGCCAGGCGCTGTTTAATTTGAAATTCATAAATGTTAGAAATGACTAACAAATTTAATTAAATAAATATAAATGTGAAAGTATGTAAATAAAAAAATCCCGGAAATTATTTCCGGGATCCTATTTTTAAAGATTCTAAAAATCTATTTTGCAAATCTTACAGACATTTTTCTGTCCGCAGCTCTTTCTGCATCGGAAGCTTTAGCATCTACTGTAGCAAATTTGCTTCCGTAACCCTCAGCACCTAAAACCTGAGCACCAACTCCTGCTTTTGCTAAAGCACTTTTGATGAAATCAGCTCTGGCCTGAGATAGTTTTACGTTAGAAGCTTCATTTCCTGTTTTATCAGTATATCCTCCTATTTTGATTTTTGCATCCGGGAATGCTTTTAAAATAGCCACCAAGTTATCAAGCTGTCCCTGAGAACCTGCTTCCAATTCAGTAGAACTTCCCATTTTGAAGTTTACATGGTCAAAATCATACCACTTATCTTTCAATGCTGCATCATCAGCTGCATTTTTATAATCACCTGACTTAAGGAAAGTAATCATCTGATCTTCCATACCACCTTTGTATCCTTTCAGCATTACACCGTTAAGATCAATATTTTCATCTGTTCTGGTTGTTGTTGCAGTTGTTGCGGAAGTATCCGCAGGGGCAATGGTAGCCGCAGTATCAGTGGTTGATCCTGTAGAGTCCACTACTGTGGTAGTTGTAGTTGTTTCTTTCTTCTCACACTGCTTCCAAATAAAATAAGCTGCAGCGATTAAAAGTAAAAGCGGAAGCAACCATTTCCAGATTGAACCTCCGCCATCATTATTATTTCTGTCAGGATTGGTTCCTGCAGATGTAGTACTTCTTGTAACTTCTATTTTAGGCTCTTCTTGTCTTGGAGCTGCTTCAGCATGAGAGCTGCTTCCTCCAAACCAGCTTCCTAAATTTAGGGATGCCAGGGAAAGTCCTGCCGGTAAAAGTGAAGAAATGATTCCTTTTTGTTCACCTAACAGGTTCGAAATTCCAGATTTGCCTAAATTATTATCAGTAGCATATTTTCCGATAGTACCTACCGTAGCTCCTGTTACTAAATTAAGCAGCGAACTTGAAGAATTATTACTGATTCCTGCATAGGTTGCAATGGCATTCACTATTCCACTGATCTTGTCTCCAAAAATAGACGTCAGTAAATTGGAAATTATAGGATTACTAGAAGCACCTCCTACTAAATTTCCTAAAATTCCGCTTGATGAAGCGTTGGTAATTGCATCCAAAACTCCCGGATTATCAGAATTATTGGCTAATCCTCCTACAACTGCAGGAAGCAATCCTCCAATTGCTTTTGAAATACCGGATTCACTTTCTCCAAACTGAGAAGCTGCTTGCGAAATTAAAGCGGGACCTAACTGTCCTTTAATTAAATCAATGACATTTAAAGACATAATAAATTATTTTTTTAGATTAATGTTGCATAAATTTAAACAAAAATCTGTCCAAAAGTCATTTTTTTTAAATATTTATTTAATTTCCAGCAAAGTTTTTGAAAATCAGTAAAAATTACTAGTAAGCTTTTGCGAATAATACACGTCTCTTAGACGGTTTTCCACTGATCAGAGAAATACCTTCTTCAATATCATCATCTAAAGGAATACATCTAATAGTAGCCTTTGTTTCGTCCTTGATCTGTTCCTCTTCTTCAGCAGTTCCATCCCAATGTGCATAAATAAAACCTCCTTTTTCTTCAAGAACTTTCTTGAATTCCTCATAAGTATCTACTCTTGTGATATTATCTTTTCTGAAATTAAATGCTTTTTCATAAAGGTCTTTCTGTATGGTCTGCAACAACTCCTGAATATAAGTGTCAATTCCTTCGATAGAACGAACTTCTTTAGTCAGGTTGTCTCTTCTTGCAATTTCTACAGATTTATTTTCAAGATCTCTTGGTCCCATTGCAATTCTTACAGGAACTCCTTTTAATTCGTATTCTGCAAACTTCCATCCCGGTTTGTTATGGGTATCATCATCAAATTTAACAGAGATGCCTTTTGCCTTTAATTTAGCTACGATATCAAGTGCCACTTCACTGATCTGGGCCAATTGCTCTTCTCCTTTGAAGATAGGAACAATAACCACCTGAATTGGAGCCAGGGTAGGAGGAAGCACCAATCCGAAATCATCGGAATGGGTCATGATCAAAGCTCCCATTAAACGGGTGGAAGTTCCCCATGAAGTTGCCCATGCATGTTCAATCTTCCCTTCCTTATTGGTGAATTTCACATCGAATGCTTTCGCGAAATTTTGGCCTAAGAAGTGAGATGTTCCTGCCTGAAGTGCTTTTCCATCCTGCATCAACGCTTCGATACAATAGGTTTCGTCAGCTCCGGCAAATCTTTCAGACGGTGTTTTTAGCCCTTTAATAACAGGCATCGCCATGAACTTTTCTGCAAAATCTGCATATACATCATTCATTTTTTCAGCTTCTTCCACAGCTTCATCTTTGGTAGCATGTGCCGTGTGCCCTTCCTGCCAAAGGAATTCCGCTGTTCTAAGAAACAAACGGGTTCTCATTTCCCAACGGACAACATTGGCCCATTGGTTGATCAGGATCGGCAGGTCTCTGTAAGACTGGATCCAGTTTTTGTATGTATTCCAGATAATGGCTTCAGAAGTAGGGCGTACAATAAGCTCTTCCTCTAATTTAGCATCCGGATCTACGATAAGTTTGTGTGGATTGTCCGGGTCCGTTTTTAATCTATAATGGGTAACTACTGCACATTCTTTAGCAAAACCTTCTGCATTTTTTTCTTCTGCCTCAAACAGGCTTTTGGGCACAAAAAGCGGGAAATAAGCATTAACGTGACCTGTTTCTTTGAATCTTTTATCCATTTCATCACGCATTTTTTCCCAGATTGCATAGCCGTATGGTTTAATCACCATGCATCCTCGCACTCCAGAGTTTTCAGCTAAGTCAGCTTTTACCACCAACTCATTATACCATTTGCTGTAATCTTCGCTTCTTGAGGTTAATTTTGCCATTATTTTTTTTAATTTTTTTAACTTTTGTACATTATTGTAATCTAAAAATAAAAATCTATTTTTGATAGATTTTTTTACCAGTGTTTTGGTACATTTTTGGTACAGATTGCAAATATAATTTAAATTAAAAATCTTTACGTTATCATGAAAAGAAATATACATAAAAATTTGCTTGGTGTGTTAAAATCCAAAGGGATTTTGGCAATATCAGGCGGATTGCTGCTTGTGTCTTGTGGTGCTCAAATGGGAGGATACACGGAGACCGATGGGGTATACTACGACCCTAATAAAGATACCCTGCCAGAAGGAGTAATCATCCATGATGGCGGTAACAGGGTAGGAGAAAATTATGATTATTATCAAGACTCTAATGTGATCCAGAATGCGCAGGCTAATTCCAGAGAACAGGACAACAAATACAGTACATGGAGCGATAATAACTGGAACACAAACGCTACCGATTCAGACTGGGGTGCATTTGCCGGGTCTCAGACCAACTATTATGATAATTCCTGGGGTTCTCCTTGGGGATGGTATGGCGGTTATAGTCCTTATTGGGGAATGAACCGCGGCTGGGGCTGGGGAATGAATATGTCCTGGGGCTGGGGTGGATCGTTTGGATGGGGAGGATCATTCGGCTGGGGCTGGGGAAGTCCTTACTGGGGATATGGATATTCTCCTTATTGGGGCGGATATTATGACCCGTTCTGGGGCGGCGGTTACGGTTACCCATATTGGGGCTGGAATGGCGGCTACTGGGGTAATGGTTACAGACCGGTTTACAGAAGAAGCGGCGGTGGTGGATTCAGCAATCCTGGTTTAACGAATGCTGTGTACAGAACCAATACCTCTGGCTTCCGAAACAGTGGAAATGGTTTCCGCAGTACATCGACTAATAACGGTTTCCGAAACGGCAGTACGAACGGCGGTTTCAGAAACAATGGTTCATATAACAACGGAGGATTCAGACAAGGGAATGGCGGATATAGAACACAGCCACAGTCAGGAGGATTCCGTAATTCAAATTCTCAACCAAGACCTAATTATAACTCTCAGCCAAACTACAATAACGGAGGTTTCAGATCCAATGACAACGGAGGTTTCAGGTCAAGCGGAGGCTCTTCAGGTGGAGGCTTTAGAGGCGGTTCTTCAGGCGGCGGCGGTATGAGATCCGGCGGTGGAGGCGGCGGCTTCAGAGGCGGAAGATAATTTCAAACTTAATAACTATTAAAAAAATAATGTTAAAAAAATCTTTAGTATTAATGAGTGTTTCTGCTGCATTTTATGCGCAGGCACAGGATGTTTCTATATTGAGAAATACTGTAGATGTTTATTCCAGCACTCCCATGGTGGGTTCATCAAAATTCAATGCAATGGCAGGAGCTAACGGAGCATTAGGAGGTGACGCGAACTCACTGCTTACCAATCCTGCCGGTTTGGGGGTAGCTATTTCCGGGGAAGTTTCCGGAACGGTATCTATTGCAGGAAATAAAAATAAAAGCAGCTGGGGAGGAACTTCCATTGATTACAGCAAAACTAATACAGATCTTGGAAATATCGGAGGGGTAATTGCTTTTCCTTTGATGAGCGAATCTGGATGGAAGTTTATCAATATCGGAATCAATTATTCCAACCAGTCACTGGATAATTATGTAGAATCTCCCGGAAGCAATAATGTGATCAAGGATTTTACTGATAAAAGTGCATCTTTTGCAGGTCATGCCTACAACAGATACGGAAACCTTTCAAAAACAAGTTTTGGGGTGGGTGCCAATTATAATCATAATTTATATGTTGGAGCAGGATTCAATTTTTTCAACACATCTATTGATCAGTACGATACAGCAGCCTTCCAGTCATTGGATAATGGTTCCATGGAATATTTTGACAGACAAAACACTCCTATGTCTGAAAGATCTTCAGGATTTTCTGCCTCATTAGGGGTAATCGGAAAGCTTAGTCCTAATTTCAGAATTGGTGGTGCTATAGAAACTCCGACCTTCTGGCGCATAGACAGAAGTTATAACTTCTATAATGATCCGGATTACGGTGATGGTAGCGGAGCCGAATCAAGGGATCTTACAACACCGCTTAAAGCGACAGTGAGTGCTGCATTTGTTGCAAGCAAAAACTTTTCATTAAATGTAGATTATACTCTAGGATTAACAAGACCTAAATATAAAGTGGTTACAGGTGCTGAAAGCGAGCTGAACAGTTTCTTCAAAGACAATTATAAAAACCTTTCAGAGGTAAGAATAGGTGCGGAATACAGGATACAACAGTTTAGATTGAGAGGTGGTTATTCTTACACATCCAATCCTTTTGATGCTTTAACAATAAGCCAGGTAAATCCGGATGCTTCCACATCAGATCAGTCATACAGCGATATGATGCTTAATAACAGAAACCTTGCCTCATTCGGTTTGGGGTATGATTTCAAATCATTCTATATAGATGCATCTTATCAGTATATAACTTCTACATACAGCAATCCTTTCTTAAGAGGTATTGAAACAGGAAATCCTTCTACTGATACAGCGTATTATTCTGATACAAGAATTATGTCATCAGACTATTTTGCTGTTTCAGAAGTGAAAAATAACAGGAATAACTTCTTTATTACATTAGGCTGGAAGTTCTAATTCCAGATTGTGTAATGAGTGATTAAATTGAAGGCTCCGGATTTAATTCGGGGCTTTTTTATGCTTAATAAAAAAATAATTAGTGAGAATGTCCGGCAGCCGGATGATGGTGGAAAAGATGCATGATGAGTGCTAATGAAACTCCAATAATGACCAAACCTATTTTCATCCAGTCGATATTGTGATTCTTATTGCTTTCAAAAATAATCACAGATGATATGTGAAGGAAAATACCTCCTACAATAGCCAGAAAATAAGGCTGTAGATCGGGATTGAAATAATTCCCAAGCAGCATTCCCATTGGTGAAGCAAGGGCAAATAATGCAACAATCAGAATGGAAGGATAGGGTGACGTTTTGGACTCATTTTTTCTGTTGAATAAAAAGGCTCCAAGAATAAAGGAAATAGGAAGATTGTGAAACAGAATTCCCAGAAGGTAAGGCGAAAGCTGATGCTCTTCATTAGCCAAAGGAATTCCTTCTATAAAAGCATGTATAAATAGTCCTACCATCAAAGCTACAGGAAGAATATTGTGTTCATTATGATGGTGAAAATGGCCGTGTTCGAAACCCTTTGTCAAAGCTTCCAGGATCATCTGAAGCAATACGCCTGCGATCACAAAAATTCCGAGACTGCTTCCTGCTTCAGAAGTATATACCTGTGGGAAAACTTCGTTCAGGCAGATGGTAATCAGGAATCCGGCACTCAGGACCAGCAGGTTTTTAGCCAGCTTTTCTTTTTTTCCGAAATGCTTGCCCAGAAATACCCCTGTAATAACGCTTAATATCAGTAAAACAACTGTTATCATGCTTTTTTCTTAAATAAATTGATGCAGCGTGGTGAAACTTCACGGTCAAATTCATTCAGCTGGTAATCGCCCCAGATCTTTACTCTTTCAAAACCGCAGTCTGTTGCGTAGGAATTGATGGTTTCCAAAGTGTGAAGCTTTACTTTTTCAAAGAAATGAAAAGATTTTCCGTCCGCTTCAAAACGGATGTCTTTGACGATGTGTCGTCCTTCAATCTTTTTCAGGATTTTAAAATCAATATTGCCACGGGTAATGGTAGATTCAGGAATTAAGTTTTTTCTTACGTATTCTTCATTCAGATAATCCAGAACAAAATACCCACCCGGCTTTAAAATACCATAAACTGACTGGAAAACTTTTTTGTCATCACTTTCATTATCAAAATATCCGAAGCTGGTAAATAAATTAAATACGGCATCCATAGGATCGGCATCAATCGGGTTCCGCATGTCGTGGACATTGAAAAGAAGTGTCTGGGTTTCAAACTGCTTGTCGAATTCAATACTTTGTCTGGAAAGGTCAAGACCCAATACATCATAGCCCAGTTTATTCAAAAAAACAGAGTGTCTTCCTTTTCCGCAAGCCAGATCAATAATCTTGGATGAAGGGGGTAACTGAAGGTCTTCAGTAAGCTTTGTAATGAAATTTTCGGCTTCCGTATAGTCCCTGTTGCTATAAAGAAGATGATAATAAGGTGTATCAAACCAAGATTCAAACCATTCCATAATGCAAAAATAACTAAATTTGTGCGGTTAAAAGCAAAGTATTTAAATAATGAAAGATCAAAAGTTTCAATTAATAGCAAAATTGAACCTGTAATCTTTTCATTTTTAAATCATTAAATCTTTTAATAAATATTTATGGACACAGAAAATCTAAAGATTCAGATAAAAACATTCTTCGGTCTGGAGCAGATCCTTGCAGAAGAAATTAAGAAATTAGGCGGAAAAAACGTTGAAATTAAAAACCGTGCAGTCAATTGTGAAGGCGACCTCGGTTTTCTTTATAAAATTAACTACTCGGCAAGAACAGCATTAAAAATTTTAATTCCTGTTTTTGAATTTAAAGCATTTAATCAGCATCAGTTTTATAATAAGCTTTCTGCCATTGCATGGGAAGAATATATGGATGTAGATCAGTCTTTCGCAATTGACTCTACTGTAAATTCGGAGACATTCAAGCATTCGCAGTTCGTGACTTTAAAAATGAAGGACGCCATCGTAGATTATTTTCAGGAAAAATTCAAAAGACGTCCTGATGTAGAAACGAAAAGCCCGGATATCAAGTTTCATCTGCATATTGACAGAGAATTAGTAACAATTTCTTTAGATTCTTCCGGAGATCCTTTATTTAAAAGAGGCTATAGAAAAGAGCAGGGTGAAGCACCTATCAATGAAGTACTGGCTAGCGGAATGCTGCAGCTGGCAGGCTGGGATGGAAAAGGAAACTTCTTGGACCCGATGTGCGGTTCAGGAACCCTTCTTGTTGAAGCGGCAATGATTGCAATGGATCTTCCTGCTCAGATTTTCAGAAGGAGATTTGCGTTCCAGAACTGGGCCAATTATGACGCAGATCTTTTTGCAAAGATTAAAGAAGTTAGGGTAAACAGAGTAAGGGAGTTTACCGGGAAGATTGTTGGCTATGATATTGATAACAGAATGCTGAATGCGGCCAGAACGAATATCGAAGCAGCAGAAATGGAAGATGTGATTGAAGTGAAAAAACAGGATTTCTTTGAGTCCAAAAAAGAGCTTTTCCCATTGCTGATGGTTTTCAATCCGCCTTACGATGAGAGAATTGCTATTAACGATGATGATTTCTACAAAAAAATCGGAGATACATTCAAAACAAGCTATCCGAATACTTTGGCCTGGCTGATCTCATCCGATCTGGAAGCCGTGAAGAAGATCGGACTCCGTCCTTCAAGGAAGATCAAACTTTTTAATGGAAAGCTGGAAACGAGATTCCTTCAATATGAAATGTATGAGGGCACGAAGAAACTTCATAAAATTGAAAAAGAATAATAAGATTTTAAATATAAACCTTCCGGTCACGGAAGGTTTTTTTGTGCTCTATTGAAAAAAGGAATAGTTTTGCTTAAACTAAAACGAAACATGTGGAATTTTTTTGATGGATTGGGAGATATATTGAACGGACTGGATTTACTCCTCAATAGTTCATCATCTTTAAGAATGAATTATAATAAAAAGGCTGAAAAAAAGAAGAAAACAAAATATTTTACTGAGAAAGTAAGTGCAAGTTTTATAGTTGCTGCTGTGGTTTTACTTTTTTTTGTCTTTAAGGATTCGCTTCCGGAGGAAAATTACTTACAAACTTTAATTATAATTTCTTTGATAGGAGTTGCTATTTCAGGGGTGTTGTTTTTTCTTCTGTATGTTCTGGAGCTGTATTATTTTAAAAGTCTTTTTAAACTTCTGCTTTTTAGTACTTCTGTGATCCTGTTTTTTATTTCGTTGGTATCATTCATTTATTTTAAATCAGGTTTATTTTTATAGTTTGAATTTACTATAGAAACTCGTTGATTTGGCAGATTATGCAGATCTTTTTGTCTTCTTAAGCAAGCTCCCATACCTACAGATTGATAAACTAACTATATCAAAACAGAAGGTACATGCCCATACTGCTTTTTAAAAGCATAAGAAAAATGAGAAAGATCTTCAAAACCGACTTCCAAAAATACATCCGAAGGTCTTTTATGTTTTTCTTTTAAATGATAATAAGCCAGTTCAAGACGTTTTCGGGTAAGCCACCGCTGAGGCGTAGTTTGAAAAATCTTCCTGAAATCCCTGTTGAAAGTGGAAAGGCTTCTTCCCGTCAGATAGCCAAATTTTTCTAAAGGCATATTGAACATATAATTCTTTTCCATAAATCCAACCAGATCAATTTTTCCCGGTTCTTCAAAGTCGTTAAGGACCGTATCTATATCTTTATCAATTTCCCTTAAAATACTGATCGCTTCAGTGATTTTTAAGGAAGCGATGTTTTCCGGGAAAGGACCTTCCATTTCAAAATATGGAATCAGTGAGGCCAGACAGCTTTTCAGCAACGGATGGCTTTGAAAACTATGAATTTTAGACTCCCGGCTAAAAGTCTTATGCTTCACTTCAACGGAAGCATAAAACTGTTTCAGTCTTTCTGTGGTGAGATGCATCACCACAGCTTTATGAGGAAGCCCATCTTTAGGATAATTGATGATCGTGGCCAGATGATTTCTAGGAATCAGGAAAATATCCCCGGCTTTGAATACATAGGTTTTATCCGCCTGGATAATCTTTGTTTCCCCCGATATAAACCAGACCAGCATATGGAATTCAAAAACCGTTTCTGTTTTGAAAAGCCTGTCGTCATAGGTAGAAAGTTTGATGTCCGGAGTGATATACTGTATGTTGAAATCCATGATCTGTAGTTTATAGTTACAAATGTATTTAAAAATGGATTATTCCGTATCGAATTTAAAGCCAAGCATTTTCTCACTTAATGTCCATAATCTTTCCGCATTGTCTCTATCAATTGAGTAGGGCTGGACGCCGCGGATCGTTGCAGGTTCATCATATCTGTGCTCTATCTGTCCAAAATCAATTTCAGCGATATCACAATTTTCACAATAAACGCCTCCGATATTTTGAAGCATAGGGCTTGTTGCACACCAAACGGTTGTAGCAGCACCTTGCGGAATCGTTTTTAGTTTCGCTTCAACTTCAGGTTTTATTTTTCCGTTTTCATCATGGGTTCCCATCTGAATATAAAGGTCAATGGGCTCTTCTCTTCCAAGATCCGTCCCATAAACAGAGCCAGGATGCAATGAATAGGATCTGATATTGAACTTTTTTCCTCTTTCATCTAATGCCGTGGCCAATAAATTACAGGCTGTCTTCGACTGTCCGTATCCCAACAGGGTCTGGTATTCTCTTTTCTCAAAGTTCGGGTCTTCAAAGTCAAACGGAGCCATCTGGTGACCATAAGATGAAACATTCAGTACCCGCGCGCTGTCTGCTTTTTTAAGGGCTGGCCAAAGCCTTTCTGTCAAATGAAATGATCCAAGATAATTGGTTGCCAGCTGTGACTCGATACCCCTGTTGTCTCTCCGGAGAGGGACCCACATAATTCCGGCATTGTTGATCAGGAGATCAAGTTTTCTCCCGGATGTCAGGAATCTTTGGCCAAAGTTATCGATAGACGCAGGGTCCATCAGGTCCATTTTTTCAAGTTCAATATTTTCAATACCTGCAAGATTCTTTCCTGCTTTTTCAATATCTCTTGCAGGAATAATTACTTTGGCACCCGCAGATGCAAGAACTTTAGTCGTTTCGAGGCCTATTCCTGCATAGCCGCCTGTGATGATTACTGTTTTGCCCGTAAGATCTATTTCTCTGATGATTTCCTGAGCCGTAGATTCTGCATTAAATCCTGACTGGACAGGATGCTGTAGTGGATTGATGTTGTGTGTCATTTTTTAGGTTTAAATTTCTACAACAAAGGTACAGGCTGTTGATTCTTAAGATTTTGTTTAAAATGTCAAATTATTGTGTTGAGAGTTTCAAAGCGATACTTTTACATGCCTATTTAAAAGTTAATTTCTTTGAATAAGCTGTTAAACTGTTTGTAGATTCCTCTGCGAATAAGTAATTTTGAAAAATTTTCAATTTGAGACCTACCATTTCCATTGTTGTTGCTATTTTCAACCGAAAGGATGAACTTTTTGAACTGCTGAATTCTTTAACTTTTCAGACGGATAAAGAGTTTGAGGTAGTTATTGTAGACGACGGTTCTCTTATTGATCTTAAGCCTACTATTCATAATTTTGAGGGTATATTAGATATCAAATATTTCAGAAAGGACAATTCAGGTCCCGGACTTACCAGAAATTATGGTGCAAAAAGAGCTCAGAATGAATGGCTGCTTTTTGTAGACAGCGATGTGATTGTAGAAAAAGACTATATCGAAAATATTAAAAAAGATATAGAAACCATTCCGTGTGATGCTTTCGGTGGGGCGGATAAAGCCCATAAAGGTTTTAACCTGATGCAGAAAGCCATTTCCTATTCTATGACCTCAGTTTTTACAACAGGAGGAATCAGGGGAAGTAAAAAAGCGGTATCCAGATTTCAGCCAAGAAGCTTTAATATGGGGGTGAATAAAGAGGTTTTTGAAAAAGTAGGCGGGTTTTCCGAAATGAGGATCGGCGAAGATCCGGATCTGTCCATGACACTTTGGGAAAACGGTTTCACGACTGCTTTTTTTGATGACATTGCAGTATATCATAAGCGGAGAGTGGATTTGGGTAAATTCTCGAAACAGGTATATCAGTTCGGATGTGCAAGGCCTATTCTTAACCAGAGACATCCTAATTATGTAAAGATATCTTTTGCATTTCCAACACTTTTCATGTTGGGATATATTTTGGGCTTTATAGAATATTTTATTCTGGGAAGAGGGATTATTCTGGCATTTTACGGACTGTATACATTCCTTGTATTTTTCCATGCCATGTTTGTAACGAAGAATATAAGTATTGCCGGAATGGCGGTAATTTCCACCTATATTCAGATGTTTTCCTACGGATACGGTTTTCTTAAATCATGGGTGCTCCTGAATATTTTCAGAATGAAGCCGGAAGATGCTTTCCCAAAACATTTCCATAAAAAATAGATTTAAAAAATAAAAGCTGTCAGAAATTCCGACAGCTTTTATAACAATAAAATTAGGATATGTATAGAGTTTCATGGTTGAGAACGCCTGTCTTCAGCATGCATTCCCGCATTTTTTCATAAGTTCTGGCGATATCGTGATCCAATCCGATCGAGAATCTGATTAGTCCGTCCGATATGCCCATTGCTTCACGCTCTTCTTCAGGAATCTCTGATGAAGTTGAACTTCCCGAGCATGAAAATAAAGTTTTGTAGAATCCTAAGCTTACAGCCAGATACCCCAGATTTTCCTGCTGCATCATTTCCATCAGCTCATTGGCTTTGTCGGTGGTGCCAGCATCTACCGTCAGCAATCCCCCGAATCCATATTCCTCGTACATCATACTTTTCATCAGTTCATGATCCTTGTGGGATTTCAACCCCGGATAAGATACTTTAAGCCCGTCTTTTTCAAACCTTTCTGCAAGATACATGGCGTTATGGCTGTGCTGTTTCATTCTGATGTGAAGTGTTCTCAGATTTTTCAGGATGCTGGCAGAACGAAAGCTGTCCATAGTAGGTCCCAGCAGCATGCAGGCTCCGTTGTTTACATTTTTCGTATCATTGATGAATTCCTGTGTTCCGCAGTATACACCGCCTACCGTATCGCTGCTTCCGTTAATGAATTTGGTTAAACTATGAATAACGATATCAGCACCTAATAATGTAGGTGAAACAGAAAGAGGGGAGAAGGTGTTATCTACGATCAGTTTCAGATTGTATTTTTTACAGATTTCTGAAAGTTTTCTAAGGTCTGCCACTTCAAGAAGCGGGTTGCTCACACTTTCGCAGTAAATAACTTTGGTATTATGGGTTATAGCTTTCTCTATAGACTCAAAGTTGCTGATGTCTACAAAAGTGGTATCAATATGAAAAGGAGGCAGAAAGTTTTTAAGAAAAGCATAAGTTCCACCGTAAATCGTTCTGCTGGAAATAATGTGGTCACCGCTTTTACATACTTGCATTAATACAGAAGTGATAGCACCCATTCCGGATGCCGTAACGTTGGCGGCCTCGGTATTTTCCATTTTGGCAAGTGCCTGGGCAAGGTAAAGATTCATTGGGGATGAATGCCTGGAATATAAATAACATCCTTCAGCATTTCCCTCAAAGGTATCAAACATGGTTTTTGCGGAAAGGAATGTATAAGTAGAGCTGTCAGAAATGGATGGATTTACTCCTCCGAATTCACCAAAATACTGAAGATCCTGGATCTCATTAGCCGCATTAAAATTTTCCATAAGCTTTTAGATTTTATTTGTAGGCTTAAATATGCTTTGTTTTCAGAATTATTACAAGATATATTTAAATATGTAGAATATAAATCTATAATTTATGCTTTAAATAGAAAATATGTTTGTTATATTTGAATTTATTAAACTTTTCCCAAAAAATTATCTATGAATTTTGATGAAACGGATAAAAAACTGCTTCTTTTACTCCAGGAAGACTGCAAACAGACCACCAAAGAGCTGTCTTACAAGCTTAATTTGTCTGTAACGGCTGTTTATGAACGCATAAAAAAGCTTGAAAACCTGGGTGTAATCTCAAAATATGTGGCATTACTGGATCGGCATAAAGTAAGCCGGGATTTTATAGTGTTATGTCATATAAAATTAACCCAGCACAAAAAAGAATTTGTGCTGCAGTTTGAAAGGGAAGTTATGAATCTACAGGAAGTTACAGAATGTTTTCATGTAAGTGGCGATTACGATTATATCCTTAAAATAGGTGTAAAAGACATGGGGGATTATCGTAATTTTATGCTCAGCAAACTAACGACACTTCAGCATATAGCAAGCACTCACAGCTCTTTTATGATCTCTGAAGTGAAAAATACAACGGCTATTGTTCTGTAAATTATACAAGGACCCCGTTTTTTGAAGCGATAGGTTCAGGAAGATCTTCATGTTCTCCTATCATTTGGAGGACATCGATTTCAATGGTCCGGCATATGGAAAGCATTGGGATATCAAACATCATTCCCTCAAATGGGTTTTCGGAGTAGTCGCCAACCAGTTCCATGACAATATAGATCCAGCCAATAATAACACAGAAAGGGACGCTTACCAATATTCCCCAGTTTCCTAATTTTGCAAATTCATTGACAAGCCCCAAGGGAAGAAGCATAATGAAGATCACATTAAAAATAAAAGCAGTACTCGCGAACTGTCTGGGTGAAGGGAATTTTTTAATTCTTTCCGCCTGCCCTTGGTAATCATAAAAAAGGTTGAGAGCATCCTGAAGCTGCATCTGGTTGAAATCTGAAATGTCACCTAAATTTTTCAGATCATTGACTTCTTTGGCTTGTTTTGAGATCAGGTAGGTGGCAAAATTCTTATATTCCGGCTGCAGTTCAAGTTCTTGCTCTGAAAGGTATTTATGTAGGAAAATTGGTGTTCTGCCATAATCGGGAAAGCCTGCTTTAATCAGTCGGTGCCTTCTCACATTAATATCCCCAAAATGTCTTTTTTGAGACATATGTTCCCATTCTGTAGGAACCAGTAATTGCTCACGGAAAGTGTATAACCATGCAATGTGACGGTAGGCAATTTTCTTTTTCATGGTTTCAGTCTCACTGTTGCCTTCCCCTGTGGTATTAAAAGCATACAGCATGGAAACAAAAGAACGGCTGGAATTGACGATTCCACCCCATATTTTCCGGGCTTCCCATAATCTGTCGTAGGCCTGATTGTTTTTAAAGCCCACATAAAAAGCTTCGGCAGTACCAATCAGGGCTACAGGCACCCATGGAATGATCATCCACTTCCACTTAAAGAAATAGAAAAGGGCTGCCACTAAGGTACACCAAGCCGTAAGCCATATAAGATGGCCGCCTGCGAGGTTTAGAACTTGTCTGTAATTGAAATATTTTGTGGTGATCATAATGCTGTGTGAAATTTGGTGTGCATACAAACAAAAGAAATACCAAAGTAAGCTATTCTAATGCTTATTAAATGTAATAAAAAAAACCTCTAATTTTTTAGAGGTTTTATATATTTAATACTGCTGATTAATATTTCAGCATTTCTTCGATTTTTTTGCTAAGCTTTTCTGCATTTGGAAGCATTTCTTTTTCCAGAACCAGGTTGATTGGAACAGCTGGCACATCAAGAGATCCCATGGTTTCTACAGGAGCATCCAGATACTTGAAGCAGTTTTTCGAGATTCGGTGTGCAAATGCTTCGGCAAATGAGTTGTTCAGCTGTTCTTCTGTCAGAACAATACATTTCCCGTGTGCTTTTACTCTTTCAAAAACAAGCTCTTCATCCAGAGGGATTATTGTTCTCAGGTCGATGACTTCAACTCTTCCGTTAAAATTCTTCACCGCTTCTTTTGCCCAGTAAACACCCATTCCATAGGTTACGACCAATAAAGTTCTGCCTTTTTCAGTTTCATTCTGGTCTGCTTCAATGATTATTTTACCTTTTCCGAAAGGAAGGATATAGTCTTCTGCAGGTTCAATGGTTTTAGCGTCTTCAGTTCCCGGAACTTTACTCCAGTATAAGCCTTTGTGCTCCAGCATGATCACAGGGTTGGGATCATAATAAGCTGCTTTTAATAAACCTTTGAAATCGGCTGCGTTGCTTGGATAAGCGATTTTAATTCCTTTAATATTGGCTAAGATACTTTCAACGCTTCCGCTGTGGTAAGGACCGCCACCGCCATATGCACCGATTGGTACACGGATGATATTACTTACAGGAAACTTTCCCTGGCTTAAATAACTTGATTTTGAAATCTCAGTGATCAGCTGATTGATGCCCGGATAAATATAATCTGCAAACTGAACTTCTACAATAGGCTTTAATCCTACCGCACTCATTCCTGCGGTTGATCCAATGATGTATGCCTCCTGAATAGCTGTATTAAATACTCTTTTGCTTCCGAATTTTTTTCCTAAAGTAACCGTTTCTCTGAAAACGCCTCCAATTCTTTCTCCTACATCCTGTCCGTAAAGAAGGGCTTCGGGATGTTTCCACATCAGTTCCTGAACAGCATGGATGGCAGCATCTACCATAACAATTTTCTCACCACCTTCTGGCTCACGGGTTCCTGTTTCCTCAGTAATTGGAGTGGGAGCAAAAACGTGCTGCATTACTGTTTCCGGTTTTGGATCTTCTGCATTTTTAGCTCTTTCAAAAGCTTCCTCAGCTTCCAGGCGGGCTTTTTTAGTGATCTGCTTTAAAAGATCTTCATCAACTCCTGATTCAAGAAGCTGCTTTCTAAGGATTTCACCCGGGTCTTTAGCTCTGTGTTTGGTTAGATCTTCCTCGTCTCTGTAAAATTCTCTTCGTACTCCGGAAGTATGGTGACCGATAAGAACTGTTTTAGCGCAAACTACTAAAGGTTTTCTTTCAGTTCTTACAAAATCTACAGCCTTCTTCATAGCTTCGAAGCTTTCCACAAAATCTGTTCCGTCTACACGCATTCTGCTAAGGCCTGTGAAACCAGCTACGAAATCATAGGCATCACATGTTCTTGCTTCTTCCTTAGTTACGGAGATTCCCCATTCATTATCCTGTACAAGGAATATAATGGGAAGCTGGTGAAGGGCAGCAAACTGCAAAGCTTCACTTACTTCACCTTCTGTTACAGAATTATCTCCCAGACTGCACACTACAACCGGGTTGTTTTCGAAATTCTGTAAATTAAAATCCTGAATATATTTTATCCCCTGCGCAACACCTGTGGTAGGAATGGTCTGCATCCCTGTAGCTGAGCTCTGGTGAATAATCTTAGGCTTGTTCTCGTCTCTGCTCGATGGATGTGAGTAATATGATCTTCCTCCTGAAAAAGGATCTTCGGCTTTTGCGAGAAGTTGTAGCATCAGTTGGTATGGTTCAAAACCGATTCCTAGAAGAATACTTTCATCACGGTAATAAGGAGATACCCAGTCTTCTTTTTTTAACTGATAAGCTGTTGCCAGTTGAATGGCTTCATGGCCTCTTGATGTACTATGAACATATTTACAGATATTTCTGTTTTCTTCGTAGATATCTGCCATAGCTTTGGCCAGCATCATATGATTGTACGCTTTAAGCAAAATATCCTGAGAAACTTTTTCGTGAAGTGTATTTTCCATAGGAAGCAAATATACACAAAAAAACAAAATACTAACAAGCGTTAGTATTTTGTGTGAAATCTATGTATTTTAAGGATTATTCCTTGATTACTTTTTTAGAAATAACATCTTTGTCTGTTCTTACTTCAATGATGTAAATACCTTTGGTGTATGTAGATAGATCTACAGATTCTTTCTCAGTGTTGATTACTCCATTCTGTAATTTTTTTCCAGAAAGATCATAAATTACGAAAGTTGACTTTTTGGGAGCTTTCAATATGTTTACAATATCTTTTGTAATGGTTGGAGCTATTGCGAGACCGCTTAATGCGTTAGCTTCACCTGTTCCTAAAACAGCTGGTGTCTGGCCTGTAGCTATAATAGAATAGTTTTGTGGGGCATTGGCGCCAGCATTGTTTTTTAAGGTTCCTTTGTTAGTAATCTCAATTCGGTAAGTTCTACCAGCAACCGGGTTATCTATTACCACTTGTTCTACATTATCTACTGTATTATCCGCCTTGGTTGCAGGAGTCATTGGAGAAATAGCATTCAGCTTCCAAGGATAATAAATCGTATTGTTTGTTGTATCTATAATTCTTAAATCTAAATCATTTACCAATCTTGATGCTCTGTTGTTATACGCATCAGCCCACGTTAGGTTGGCAGGAATAACGTATTCAGGATCAATCCATGAAATTGTAACTTTCAACGGCTCAGTACCAGATGCTACAACATTCTTTGTGTTTGGAGTACCGCTGGTTAATGTTTCGTTATTAAAGATAACAGTATTGTTAGCTTTTCCCACTAATAATTCAGCACCTTTTTTAGCATTGATGTATCCCCATCCAAACCATGGATCTGGACCTACATTCCCCGCTTCAGAAGCTGAATGAATCATTAAGGTTTTTGCACTTGCTGCATTTAATAACTGATTTGAGAAAAGTTCTTTATTTACTTGTGTCCATAGCCCGATAACTCCGGTCACTACTGGTGCAGAATAAGAAGTTCCGCTTCCGTAGCTATATGTTGTACTGCCAACAGTATCTTCTGCTGTCGCTGCAGAGAATACATCAGTACCTGTAGTTGAAATATCCGGTTTAATTCCTCCGTCATCTCTCGGTCCTGCACTGCTGTAGTCAGAATGAACAACATCAGAAGCAGTAGTATATTTAAAGTTATTGGTAGAAATTACATCCGTAGCTCCAACAACGATAATGTTTTTGGCTAAAGATCCAGGTCCGATACAATCAGCTCCATTGCTACAGTTTGTTGTAGGAAGTGTATCTGTTGCAGCAAACTGAACTTGTGCACCATTATCATCGGTATAATATTTAGGAAAAGCAGATGTTCCTGGATAATCAGGTCCGTAACCAAAATAATTACCGGAAGATTTTACAATAATATAAGAAGGATTGTTATATACAATCTGATCATAGTTTTGATCTTGACTGAAATAAGTTCCCTGTAAATCCATAGAAGTAGAAGGGCTTTCAAAAACACCTGGCCAAACCCATGCATTTGCACCATTTACAGTTTTAACATCCCAACCTTGATTGGTTCCATATGAGTGATTAGACAGATTAGGCTGGGCAACAAGTATTTTTTGAAATACAGTACTTGTTGTAGAATTGCCAGGTAATGTAGTAGTTGCAAATCTGTAAGAATCCATTGTAGAATTGATAGCAATTCCTTTTGTGTTTCCACTAAGGCCACCACCACTTACGTTTATACTTTTACCACCAATAAAACTGGCTACACCTGTTGCGTGTGCACTGTAAATTTGTGTTGTAGCTTCTTTATTGGTAATTCTTCCTGCCATATTATCGAAAGCAAGATGAGCTGCATATACTCTGCCTCCATCAAAAATTGTATACTTAATGCCTTCACCATTATAGGCGTTGGTTAATCCTACTACACCGCCTGCTGTATTAAGATTATCAGCATTGGCATTCGCAACCTGTCTGCTATCTTCTTTTTGATAAAAGAAAGGCTTACCATTTGGAGTAAATCCAGCTAAATTACTTCTTAGTTCTTCAATTTCTTTTAAAGTCTCCGAAGATTTGTCTGCTCCGTAATGTTTTGAAACATAAGAGTCAAACTTTGCAGAATTCTCTTTGTTTTGTTTTTCAAACTCTCTTTTTAATCCTTCATTGTTTTGCGCACTTATTAATGTAATTGCCAAAGTGCTGACCAAAAGTAAATGTTTCTTCATAATGGTTCAGTAAATATTAAAATTTTTAGATTAGCAAATATATACTAAAATCTTTAATCGTCTTATTTTTAGTCTGTATAATTTTATTGTTTAGGTGGATTTTAATAGATTTATATTGATTTTTGGTAAATTTTTATTTCTTTTTATATGTTTTGTATTTTGTGAATTTTAAAATTGAGATTTAAAAAAAGAAATTTCTGATACTCTTTTGAACCGAAATCATGATGTTCATTATTAGAAAAATTGAAGTAACTTTACATTCTCTTTTTTAAAAAAGTTAGAAACTTATATGTATTTAATTTTTGACACAGAAACAACCGGATTACCTAAAAATTTCAATGCACCGCTTTCAGATTCCGACAACTGGCCAAGAATGGTTCAGATTGCATGGCAGGTTCATGATGATGATGGTAGATTAATTGAAAATCAGGATTATATAATAAAACCTGAAGGGTATGATATTCCCTTCAACGCCGCAAGGATTCACGGAATTACTACTAAAATTGCTCAAGAAGAAGGCCGGGACCTGCAAGAGATTTTGGAAGAGTTTTCTAAAGTGCTGGACCGAGTAAGAATAGTGTCCGGACATAATGTAGAATTCGATTATAATATTGTAGGAGCAGAATTTTACAGGAAAAATTTAAAAGACAATCTTCAGGATAAACCTAAAGCTGATACGATGGTTTTGGGAACAGATTACTGTAAGCTTGGCGGTGGAAGAGGAGGAAGATATAAATCTCCGAAACTGGAAGAGTTGTACGAAAAGCTGTACGGTCACAAATTTGACGAAGCGCACAACGCTGCTGCCGACGTGAATGCGACTGCCCGGGTATTCTTTGAAATGATGAGAATAGGAGTAATCCCTGCTGAAGTACTGAAGATCTCTGAAGATCAGCTGAGTTACTTTAAAACCCTTTATCCGGACCCGATAAAGCCGTTTAATATTGTTATCAGAAGACAGGTTGCAGAATTTAATAATAAGAAAAAGCAATCTGATTTTGGAAGTATAGATGAAATTGATCTCGGAAAATATTTCAATTTTAACAGTCACAGTGTTTTCTCTACATTGATGGCTACTTCAAGCATCAATGACCTGATCAAAAAAGCTTCTGATGAAAACTTTCCCGCTGTGGGAATGGTAGATATCGGAAATATGATGGGAGCTTTTAAATTTGTTTCAGCAGTAGAATCTGCCAATTCGGACCGCTCTAAAAAGCATAAAGAGTTTCTTGCCAAAAAACAGGAAGCTGAAGAAAATGGAACAGAATTTACCGAGCAGGAACCTGTCTCAGCTCCGCTTATTCCTGTCGTGGGTTGTGAATTTTATATCTCAGACAGGTATGAGCAGAAGCAGTTTACAAAAGATGACCCGGACAGAAGAACCCAGGTTGTTCTTTTGGCAAAGGATTTTAACGGGTATAAAAACCTGGCAAAACTTTCGAGTATAGGATTTTTAAAAGGATTTTATTTTGGAGTTCCGAGGATTAGCAGAGAGCTGATCGCTGAATATAAAGAAGGTTTAATTGCTTTGACATCCGGGATTTTAGGGGATATCCCTGATGCCATTCTTAATACCGGAGAACAAAAAGGGGAGGAACTCTTCAAATGGTGGAAAGATACTTTCGGAGATGATTTCTATGTACAGCTTCAGAATCATAAACTGCCTGAAGAAGAGCATTTAAATGAAGTTTTATTGTACCTCGCAGATAAGTATAATACTAAAATACTGGCACAGAACGAAACATTCTATACCCATAAAGATGATGCAAATATCCAGGATATTGTAAGCTGTATCAAGGACGGTGAAAAATTAACCACACCTGTAGGAAAAGGCTTCGGAAAACGTAGAGGACTTACCACAGGAGAATATTATATTAAAAACAGTGATGAGATCAAGGAAGCATTTCTGGCTTACCCGGATGCTTTTGAGGCTTATGACGAATTTCTCGCAAAATTCAGTCCTTATACCTTAAAAAGGGACGTTCTCCTTCCTAAATTTGATATTCCGGAAGAGTTTATCCATGCGGAAGATGTAGTGGATGGCGGAAAAAGAGGAGAGATGGCGTATCTTACTCACCTAACCTATGAAGGTGCGAGAAAAAGATATACAGAAATTACAGAAGAAATTACAGAACGTCTTGACTTTGAACTTGACGTAATTGCCAATACCGGATATCCCGGATACTTTCTTATCGTACAGGATTTCTGTAACGAAGCCCGGAGCATGGGGGTTTGGGTCGGTCCCGGAAGAGGTTCTGCAGCTGGTTCTGCAGTAGCCTATTGTATTGGAATTACTAACGTTGACCCCATCAAGTACGATCTCCTTTTTGAGAGATTCCTGAATCCGGAAAGGGTTTCGATGCCTGATATTGATATTGACTTTGATGATGAAGGACGTGACAGGGTTATTAAGTGGGTAATTGAAAAATACGGACAGAGCCAGGTAGCACAGATCATTACCTATTCGGTTTTAGGTGGGAAATCTGCCATTAAAGACGCCGGAAGGGTATTGGATCTCCCGATACCCGATACCAATAATATCGCCAAACTGATTCCTGCCAGCCCCGGAATGAATATTGCTAAAGCTTTAGCTAAATATGATAAACTGAAGCCCGAAGAGCAGATGCTGGTGGATGAAATGAGAATGGTGCTGGATAACCCTGATGATCCCCGTTTTGATGTACTGGCAAGTGCCAAGAAAATGGAAGGATGTATCAGGAATACAGGGATTCATGCCTGTGGGGTGATTATTACTCCCGAGGATGTAAGTAATCTTGTTCCGATAACAATTGCAGCGAAAGATGCAGATATTTTAGTTTCCCAGTTTGACAACTCAGTAGCGGAAAGTGCAGGACTCTTGAAAATGGACTTCCTGGGACTCCGTACCCTGACGATCATTAAAGATGCCATGAAGCTGGTTAAGCAAAGGCATAATATAGATCTTGATCCGGACGAAATTCCGCTTGATGATACTAAAACATATCAGTTATTTAAAGAAGGAAGGACGATTGGGATTTTCCAGTATGAAAGTCCGGGGATGCAGAAATACATGAGAGAGCTTAAGCCTACCGTTTTTGCCGATCTTATTGCCATGAATGCCCTTTATCGTCCCGGTCCAATCAAATATATCCCGAACTTTATCAACAGAAAACACGGAATTGAAGAAATTGTTTATGACTTACCGGAAACCGAAGAATATTTAAAAGAAACCTACGGAATTACCGTATACCAGGAGCAGGTAATGCTTTTGTCCCAAAAGTTGGCCAACTTTACCAAAGGTGAAGCCGATACGCTGAGAAAAGCGATGGGTAAAAAGCAGATTGATGTTCTGAATAAAATGTATCCGAAATTCATTGAAGGAGGAAAGAAAAACAACCTTGATGAAGATCGTTTAAATAAAATTTGGAATGACTGGAAGGCTTTTGCTGAATATGCCTTCAACAAATCCCACTCAACCTGTTATGCATTGATTGCCTACCATACCGCTTATCTGAAAGCCAATTACCCGGCTGAATATATGGCGAGTGTGATGAGTAATAACATTAACAATACGGACTCTATCACCATGTTTATGGAGGACTGTAAAAGTATTGGAGTAGATGTTTTAGGACCCGACGTAAATGAATCCCAGTATAAATTCTCTGTAAACGAAAAAGGACAGATCCGTTTTGGTCTTGGAGCAATCAAAGGAATAGGAGAAGGGCCAAGTGAGGCGATTACAAGGGAAAGGGCTAATGGAAGATTCAAAAATATCTATGATTTCTTTGAAAGAATTCCTCCTTCCCAAATGAATAAAAGAGTAGCGGAAAGTTTAGTGCTTGCCGGAGCTTTTGATGAGCTCGGTTCCTATCACAGGGGTCAGTATTTTGATATTGATATGGCTGGAAAAACGAACCTGGAAAGATTGATCAGATACGGACAGAGTTTCCAGGAAAGTAAAAATGAAATGGAACATTCTCTTTTTGCTGATTTTGCTGATGAAGTACAGATTGAGCAGCCTAAACTGCTGCCATGCCCGGAATGGCCTAATATGCATAAACTTAACAAAGAAAAAGAAATCATAGGATTCTACCTGTCCGCTCATCCGCTGGATGAATTTAAATACCAGTTCCAGTTTATGCAGGGCAGACTTTCTAAAAAGACTGTGCTTGAAAAAGACGATGAAAAAGTGATTCCGGATGAAATTCCGATTTTAGAGAAAGATTCCCAGGATGAAACGGTAGACCTTATTGAGATTGTTTCTGATGATCTGTCAATAGGAGAAGAGGAAGTTATAGAGGAAGTGGTGAAGAAAGCTGAACCGAAAGGTAATTTCCTGTTTTTAAACCTTGATGAGGTGGATGCTTACAAAGAACAGGCTTTTTCCAATAAACAGGAAGAGCTTTTCGAGGAAAAAAAGAAAGACTGGAAAACGCTTCAGAAAGAAAGAGAGAACGGTGGTGGCGGAAAAGAGTATACCGTAGCAGGGCTAATCACTGAGTATAGAGTACAGGATGGATTCAGAAGTGGAGAAAAAGTGGCTTTTGTTACCTTGGAAGATTATTCGGGATCCTATTCTTTCAGGCTGGGAGACAGGGATTATATGCGTCTGAAGGAGAAATTAGAAGTTCAGAGATTTGTGATTTTCAAAATAAAATTTGCACAGGTCAAGGACGGAAGGGTTTTTGTTAACGTCAATGATGTTATCGAGCTTCAGGAAGCTTTTGAAAGATTTGCAAAAAGCATTTCCCTCGTTATGGATGTTATGGATGTCCGCCCTGAGGATCTTGACTTTTTTAGAAAAGTTCTTGACCGGAATAAAGGAAATCAGAAACTTAAATTCTTTATAAAAAATATTGAAGATGATTCCCAGATTGAAGTTCAGTCTATGAAACATTCTGTAGATCTGAACGGAGATCTGATTAAGGAAATTCAGCTTCTTAATAAATATGAATTCTATTTGAATTAAGAAAAGTGAAATATAAAATAAAAAGCGGCATTTTTTGCCGCTTTTTTTATTTAGAATTAAGTCGTTAATTGGTGAAAAATAAAATTATTTTTTATGTTAAATAAATAATTACTCCACTTTTTAGTGATTTTAATTTTAATATAATAAATTGAAAATCAGATTTTTAAATTTTTATCTTTATTTGATGATTTAATATTAAAACTAAATATATATTTTATTTTAGGTAATGATGTGTTTTGTTTATGATTTTGTCTTTAATTTTTTATGATAATTTTTGATATTAGATGAAATATTTGATTACTTTTACCCCCTAATTTTATTTTTACTACGTATGAAAAAACTTTTACTAACGTGCCTATTTTTTCTGATAGCCACTATTGTGAATGCCCAAATTACTTTGGGCAGTGGGACAACTACGGGAACATATCCTATAGCATCAAATTGGGGATATAATTATACTCAACAAATTATATCCAAAACAAAAATTAATGCGGATGCTCCTGGCTCTATTACTGGTCTGAAATTTTATTTACCTGCTACTGCTAATCTTGATAAATCAAATCAGTGGGAAGTGTTTGTAGGACATACTACTCTTACTGCTTTTGCTGGTACTGCAGCTTCAAACTGGATTGCTACATCAGCAATGACTCAGGTGTTTTCAGGTACTATTACCAATAATGCAGGAGTAGTGGAAGTTACTTTTACAACTCCATTTACATATAATAATATAGATAATCTTGTTATAGCAGTTCACGAGAATACTCCGAATTTTAACACTTCTTCAGATTATTTCTACGTATCTGCTTCCGGTACAACCAATAGCAGTATGTACTATAGAAATGATACAACAGATTTCAACCCAGCAGCTCCAGTTGCTGCGGGATCACGTGCTGCTACACTTTCTAATGTTACTCTTTTAGGCCTTACGCCCAATCCGATTCCAGGATGTCCTAGTGTATCTGCTCCGGCAGCAGCAGCAACAGGAGTTTCTGTTACTCCGGCTATTACATGGGGAGCAATTAGCAATGCTACAGGATATAGATTATCTATCGGAACTACTGCGGGAGGAACGGATGTACTGAATAATGCAGACCTAGGAAATGTTCTTACCTATACTCCTGCAACACTACTGAGTTATAATAAACAATATTTTTATACTGTAAATGCATATAATGGAGCAATTCCATCTGCAGGATGCAGTGAAAGATCTTTCACAACGTTAAATATCCCTTGTCCTACAGTTTCAGCACCAGCTTCAGCTGCTACAGGGGTATCTCTTACTCCGACTATTACCTGGGCTGCTGTAACAGGAGCTACAGGATATAAACTGAGAGTAGGGACCACTGCCGGTGGAACTGATATTGTAAATAATGCAGATCTAGGAAACGTAACTTCTTATACGTTCAGTTCTCCTTTATTAAACAATACTAAATACTATTACAGTGTTAATTCTTATGATGGAACTACAGCATCAGCTTCATGTTCTGAAAGAAATTTTACAACTGTTTGTGCTGCTTTATCAGCTCCTTTCTTAGAGTCATTCAATTCAGGGACTTTACCTAGCTGCTGGTCCAATTCCAGTACCAATAATACAAGTTACGCTTTATGGCAATTTACCGGTACTCAGGATTATGGTACTACAGGTAATGGAGCTTCGGGAACAGTTGCTTTTGTAGATGCATCTTCTCCTTACACTGGAATTCATGACGTTACTTTAACATCTCCTCAAATTAACTTGGCGGGACTTACAGTACCTTATGTTCAGTTTAAATGGTTTAAAAATCATGCAGCTTCTGCAGGAGGGACCCAGCCAGCTTATGATAATAACAAGCTTACTGTGCAGGTTAAAAATGTAACAGGTTCAACATGGGAAACTATCTTTACTTCATCTACCAACAGTACTTTATGGAGAACAGAAGGTGCTGTATTACCTGCTGCCTATAACGGAGCTACTATACAGGTGAGATTCGTTGTTGATAAAGATGTAGCCGGTAACGGATACTTCTATGATAACTTATTGTTAGATGATGTAGAAATAAAAGAGGCTCCTACATGTTTAGTTCCTATCACTCCTGTTGTTACGACAACTACAACTACAACAGCTACGATAGGTTGGACTGCACCAGCTACTGCACCAGGAAACGGATATGACATTTACTATAGTACTACAAATACAGCTCCTACAGCTGCATCTACACCAAATATGACATCTATTACAGGAACAAGTTATGTAATTAATGATGCTGTTACAGCTAGTACATATTATGTTTGGATAAGATCCCGTTGTTCCGCAAATGATCAAAGTGCTTGGGTAGGACCAGTTTCCTTTGCTCTGGTACCTGCAAATGATGACTGTGCAACAGCTGTTACTTTAACAGTAAACCCTGATACTACTTGTACTGCAACAACTGTAGGAAATACTTTAGGTGCTACCAATTCAAATGTACCTGTAGGTACTTGTTCAGGAACACCGGATGATGATGTTTGGTATTCTTTTGTAGCAGGATCTGCTGCTCATACAGTTTCTCTTTCTAATGTGGTTTCAACAGGAACTGCTTCATCTACAAGCTTATATACTCAAATATTTAGTGGTTCTTGTGGATCTTTAACGAGCATTAAGTGTGGAACAACAAATACTACAACAGTATCTGGATTAACAGTTGGGCAAACTTACTATGTAAGAGTTTATAACAGCAATGGTGCTGGATATAATAATAGCTTTAATATCTGTTTAAATACTCCACCACCGCCACCTGCAAATGATAATTGTTCATCTGCAGTAGATTTAATAGTAGGAACTACATTTGCTCAGAATGCTATAGTAGGAACTACTGTTAGTTCTACAAATACGCCTGCATTAACGGCTAGCTGCCTTACAACGCCAACAAATGTGGGAGGGAATGTATGGTACAAAGTAGTGGTTCCGGCTTCAGGTAAGATTACTCTTGAAACAGACACCAATACAGGTACAGCATTAACTGATACAGTAATTTCTGTATTTGCAGATTGTACAAGTACTACTTCTATTGCTTGTGATGATGATACAGGTAATGGGAATTTCTCTAAATTGTCATTGACAGGTCAAACACCGGGTGCTACATTATATGTTAGTGTTTGGAGATATTCTACAGCAACAGATGGACAATTCCAGATCTCAGCATATGATGCAAGTGCTTTGTCAACATCTGAAGTTTCAGGTGCTAAAAATGAGATCAAAGCTTATCCAAATCCTTTTGCAGATGTCTTGAATATTTCTGATATCTCTAAAGTGAAATCATTATCAGTTGTTGATCTTGCTGGAAGAGTAGTAAAAACAATTGATAATCCTTCTTCAGCTCTTCAGTTAGGAGACCTGAAACAAGGAATGTATCTTGTTACTCTAAACATGAAAGACGGATCAAAACAAACGATCAAAGCAATTAAGAAATAGAGTATTATTGATCATACTCAATAGAATAGCAGCTGAAAGGCTGCTATTTTTATGAATGCCATAGCCCCTTATTCAATGGTAGAATAGAGAGGCGCATTTTCAGTTTTTTACTGATGAAATTTAAACTTGAGAATATATAATCAAAGAGACGGCTTTTTAACTGTCTCTTTTTCTATTTGATAAAGTTTTAATGTATTTTTTTTATTAGATTTGTTTAAACCATAAAAAAATATTACATGAAAAAGCTTTTACTTGTGAATTTAATAACGATTAGTGCATTTGCCTTTGCTCAGACCTATTGCACACCTGTATTTCCGAGCGAATGTAGTGGAGGAGATATGATCGACAGTTTTACGATTCCATCGGCGGGATTCAGTCATCTTGATACGGGATGCTCCCAGGGCTCATATGGAGACTATACAGCCCAAACAATTAACCTGAATGCAGGTCTCAGTTATGCATTTTCTGTTACTCATGAATATTCCAGTCAATATGTACGTATCTGGATAGATTTTGACAATAACGGAACCTTTGATGATGCGGCACCGGAACTGGTAGCAACAGGAAGCAGTACCGGACCGGATGATAATTCAGTTACCAATAGCAATATAACTATTCCTGCAACAGTTACACCGGGAACCTACAGAATGAGAGTGGGGGACCGTTTTAACAATGAACCGGAACCATGCAACACATTAGGCTACGGAGAAGCACATGATTATACTGTAGTGATTGGAGCTGCACCGAGCTGTCTGGCACCAGGTAACTTGTCTGCGGGTACCCTAACTGCCAACTCAGCTGTTATTTCATGGGCAGCTTCTACAAGTACAGTAGGAGTAGGGTATGAATATTATTATTCCTCAACGAATACAGTTCCAACGAGCACTACTGTAGCATCAGGAAGTGTAGGTGCTTCGGTTTTATCTGCGCCTTTGTCTGCATTAACTCCTGCCACTACTTATTATGTATGGGTAAGGTCTGTATGCAGCACTTCCGATAAAAGCGCATGGTCTTTAAGTACATCATTTACAACTGATTGTGCCGCAATAGTTCCTACTGCTGCTTATACCAATGATTTTTCAACATTCCCCGGAAATTGCTGGGAACAGGCTTCTGGTGGAGACCCGGCTACAGGATCTACTGATACAGATGAATTATGGTCTGATGGAGACTTCCTGAATGAAGGAAATAATAATAATTCTGCTAAAATAAATCTTTATTACAACGAAACCATAGCGTGGCTAAAGACGGTACCTTTCAACCTTTCAGCAGGAGGATACAGAGTGAAATTCGATTATGGGGTAACAGCATTTTTAGATACCACTGCTTCGGCTATGGGATCTGATGATGTGATTCAGTTCTTGGTTTCAAATGATGGAGGGACTACGTGGACTGTTCTGCAGACATGGAATGCGGCTAATGCACCATCCAATACTTCTACAGCTTATTCTTACGATCTTACTTCCTATACGGGAGCCAATACTGTATTTGCATTTTATGCTTCTGAAGGTACTGTAAATGATGCTGAAGATTATGAATTCTTTGTTGATAATTTTAAAGTAGAGACTGCAACATTAGCAACATCCGAGGTTTCCAAAGAAAAAGAAGATGTTAAAGCATACCCGAATCCTTTTACTGATGTATTGAATATTTCAAAAGCAGATCTTGTAAAGTCAGTTTCTGTATCTGATGTTTCCGGACGATTGTTAAAAACTATTGAAAATCCATCTTCTGCTCTTCATTTAGGGGATCTTAAACAAGGATTGTATTTCATTACTTTAAATATGAAAGACGGTTCAAGGCAGATGATCAAAGCGATCAAGAAATAATAAAATAACCATATTAAACTAAAAAGACGGCAATTGCCGTCTTTTTTATATTAGCGTCACTTATTGGGTACTGGTTGTATATCTCCTGTGTTCATTTGTTCAAAGACGGCAGGGAAAAACATCACGAGTATAAAATAAATAATGATCATTAATACAACTAAAGAGAAAAGAATAATGACCAGGCTGTTAGGCTTATTTTTCTTTTGTGGTTCCATGATTTTTGTGGTATTTGGTTAACAGATTAATATCAATACCAAATACTAAGCTAATTTCTTGCCACACTGTTTGCAGTACCGTGCATCATCATCTATATCTTCATTGCCGCATTGGTCGCAGATCTTCTCCAGATTCTGTCTTTTGTTGCGCATTTCTGCCGTTACAATTCCTGTAGGAACTGCAATAATAGAATAACCTGCAAGCATTAAAATAACAGCAAAAAATTTACCCATCGGAGTGATAGGAGAGACATCTCCATAACCAACGGTAGTTACCGTAACCACTGCCCAGTAAATAGATTGTGGAATCGTTTCAAAGCCGGGTCTTCCGCCCTCCACCATAAACATAAGCGAACCTACGATCACTGAAAAAATAATCAGGAACAAAAGGAAAATATAGATCTTTCTGGAACTGTTCTTTAAGGCACGAACGATAAGGTAACCATCGTTCATAAAATCCAGAAGATTGAAGATTCTGAAAATTCTCAGCATCCTCAGCATCCTGAAGATTAAGAAATACTTGGTAACAGGAAAGAAAAAGCTAAGGTAAAAAGGAACCAGTGCAAGAAAATCTATGATTCCGAAAAAGCTGAAAATATAATTTTTTTTATTCTTCACAACGCTGATGCGCATCCAGTATTCAATTGTGAAAAAAATAGAAATAATCCATTCCAGGATCAGAAAGGTGTAGTGAAATCTTTTGTCAAGCTGAGGAACACTCTCCATCATAATAATGGCAGTGCTTATCAGAATAAGGGATAATAAGGTGATGTCGAATAATTTGCCTAGTTTGGTATCAGCACGGTAGATAACCCTGTAAAGAAATCTTTTCCAAAGTTTGTCTTCAGGAACAAGATTATGTTCTCTTTCCATTTTTTACTATTTTTTAAAATTAACAAATTATCGTTATTTTCGTAGCAAACATACAGAATAAAATGACAATAAGCGAAGTAATTTCAAAAATAGAAAACCGTATTCCCCTGCAGCAGGCAGAAGATTTTGACAATGTAGGATTGCTGTGTGGTGTCCCGGACCGAAATGTCAGCGGAATTCTGGTGTGCCACGATGCTTTGGAAAATGTTGTAGAGGAGGCTATCCAGAAAAACTGCAATCTGATTGTATGTTTTCATCCTATTATTTTTTCCGGATTAAAATCTCTGACCGGGAAAAATTATGTGGAAAGAGCTGTATTGAAAGCAATTGAAAATAAAATTGCCATTTATGCCATTCACACTGCATTTGATAATGATTTCTTTGGGGTCAACCATAAGATCTGCAGTCAATTGGGATTAAAAGATCTCAGGATTCTTCAGCCTAAGAAAAATAATTTAAAACAGCTGAGCGTATTTGTTCCGAAAGACCATTCGGAAAAAGTGAAAGAAGCGCTATTCACTGCAGGAGCAGGAAATATAGGTTTTTACGATGAATGCAGCTTTACTCTTAATGGAAACGGAACATTCAGGCCTGTTGAAGGTTCAAATCCGTTTTCCGGACAGCAGAATATCCGTGAAAATGCCGATGAAGATATGATTTCCGTTATTTTTGAAGATTATAAAAAAGGAAAGATCATTTCAGCAATGAAGGCTGTGCATCCCTATGAAGAAGTAGCCTATCAGGTATATCAGCTGGACAATGAAAATCACCATTCAGGCTTGGGAATGTATGGGGAACTTGCCGAAGAAATGGATGAACAGGACTTTTTAAGAATGGTAAAAGAAAAATTTGGACTAGAAGTCATTAAACATTCCAATTTTATCCATAAAAAAATCAGAAGAGTAGGTGTTCTCGGTGGGTCCGGAGCAAGCGGAATAAAAGCTGCTTTATCGCAAAAATGCGACGCTTATCTTACAGGAGATATCAAATACCATGATTATTTCCAGGCAGAATCCAAAATGTTGATCTGTGACATAGGCCATTATGAATCCGAACAATTTGTAACTCAACAATTATTTGAAATTTTGTCACAAAAATTTAGTACATTTGCAATTTCAAAATCTATTGAAAAAACCAACCCAGTAAATTATTTCATTTAAATATGGCAAAAACCAACGATATTTCAGTTGAAGAAAAATTAAGAGCTTTATACGATTTGCAGATCATTGATTCAAGATTGGATGAAATCCGAAATACTAGAGGAGAATTGCCAATTGAAGTTGAAGATCTTGAAATTGAGATCGAAGGACTTGAAAAAAGAGCTGAAAAATTTCATGCAGATATCAAAGATCAGGAAGATCAGATCAAAACAAAGCATGAAGTAATTAACCATGCAAAAACTTTAATTGAAAAGTACAAATCTCAGCAGGATAATGTAAGAAACAATAAAGAGTTTGAAGCATTAGGAAAAGAAATGGAATTCCAGGATCTTGAAATTCAGCTTGCTGAAAAAAGAATTAAAGAATTCGGAGTTAAAATTGCTCACAAAAATGAAACTTTAAGCGAACTTAACGAGAAAATCAAAGATCTGAAAAACCATTTGAAATTCAAGAAGGAAGAATTGGATGATCTTGTGTCTGAAACTCAGAAAGAAGAAGAATACTTAATAGAGCAGTCTAAAGAGTATGCAGGTAAAATTGATGAAAGATTACTTTCTTCGTATAACAGAATCAGAAAGAGCTCTATCAACGGATTGGCTGTTGTAGGATTAGAAAGAGGAGCACCAAAAGGGTCGTTCTTTACTATTCCTCCTCAGAAGCAGATGGAAATTGCTCAGAGAAAGAAAATCATTATTGATGAGCATTCTGGAAAAATCCTTGTAGATGACGAATTGGTAATGGAAGAAAACGAAAGAATGAAATCTGTAATTAAATTCTAATTACAATTCAAAATAATAAAAATGTGCTTCAGCAATGAAGCACATTTTTTGTTTAACATATACATAACTGGAAATTCAAAAGGTGGAAGGCTTTAATCCTGTCACAATATAAGGATATTAAAAAAGCTGCTTCATTTCTGAAACAGCTTATTGTATTTTTACTCTTGATGCTCGTACATTTTATTATACAGATCTATGAATTTCTCTTTTATTGCTTTTCTTTTAAGCTTTAAGGTAGGAGTAAGCAGTCCTGTATCAATGGCCCATATCTCAGGGGTCAGTTCGATTTTTTTGATCTTTTCCCAGTTTCCGAGATGCTCATTGATATTTTCCATCTCCTTTTCAATTCTTTCCTTTAATTCAGGGCTTTTTGCAATTTCTGCAGGGGTAGAGCCTATATTCAGATTATTTCTCATTGCCCAGCTTTTAGCAAACTCAAAATCAGGCTGTACCAAAGCACACGGCATTTTTTCACCGTCTCCTACTACCATGATCTGTTCAATGAATTTTGAAGCTTTTGCCTGGTTTTCAATTGTCTGAGGGGCAATGTATTTTCCGCCTGAAGTTTTAAACATTTCTTTTTTACGGTCAGTGATCTGCAGGAATCCTTCACTGTCGATATGTCCTATATCTCCTGTTTTGAAAAATCCGTCCTCAGTAAAAGCTTCTTTTGTCATAGTTTCAGCTTTAAAATAGCCTTTAAAGACAGAAGGTCCTTTTACTGTAATTTCACCATCTTCCTGGATTTTTACCTGAAGGTTGTCCAATGGTCTGCCCACGGTACCGATCTTCATTTTATCAAAACTGTTTACAGAAATAACCGGCGAAGTTTCGGTTAAGCCATATCCTTCTAAAATAGGAATGCCGGCATTCTGAAACATCAGGTTTAATCTTGTCGATAAAGCTGCAGAACCGGAAACTAAAGTAATGATTTCTCCACCCAGACCTTCTCTCCATTTAGAAAATACCAGTTTATCCGCAATAATTCCCTGTAATCCTGAAGGTTTGGAGATTTCTTTTTTCTTGCTGATCAGATTTAAAGCCCAGAAGAATATCTTTGATTTAAGCCCTCCGGCTGAAGAACCTGTGTTGTAAATTTTATCATATACCTTTTCCACCAGCCTGGGTACCACACTCATATAATGCGGTTTTACTTCTTTTACATTTTCCCCCATTTTATCAATGCTTTCAGCGAAATAAACCGAAAAACCATTGTACTGGAAAAGATAAAAAAGCATCCTTTCAAAAATATGGCATATAGGAAGGAAGCTCAGCACCCTCGTATCCTTGTAATCCAGGCTTTTTTTCTTAGGAATTCTAGGAACAGAGCCTAAAACGTTAGAAACAATATTATGATGGGTCAGCATTACTCCTTTCGGTCTTCCTGTAGTGCCTGAAGTGTAAATAATGGTAGCCAGATCCTCAGAATTGATGGCATTGGAAAGATCCTCCACCTCAATCTGGGTAGAATCGTCCTCACCAAGATCCAGAATTTCTCTCCAGTTGGCTGCCCCGCTTATCGTATCAAAAGTGAAAATTCCCTGTAGTGAAGGGATATTATGTTTCACCTTCATTACTTTATTAAGCAATTCTTTATCAGATACAAAACAATACTGTATTTCAGCATTATTAAATATGAACTCATAATCTTCAGCAGAAATACTCGGATAAACCGGAACGGAAACCACACCGATTTGAGACAGTCCAAAATCCATAACTGCCCATTCCGTACGGGAATTGGTGGTGATCAGAGCAATCTTGTCACCAGGTTTTATACCCAGCTTCAAAAGCCCCCTGGATATTTTATTTCCCTGATTGATAAATTCTAACGTTGAGGTTTTTTTCCATTCACCCTGATATTTGGTCACAAACATATCTGCTTTAGGAAATTTCTCCAAAGCATAATGTGGAATATCGAATAATCTTTTGATTGTCATGATTTTTTAAGCAATTTTTAAAGAATTTTAAATATAAGCATTTTTTTTAACTGTAGTAATCAGAAATCATCAATTGACAATTAATTGAATGCCTGCCATAATATTAGGGGCTTTTACCAATTATTCTGCGGAAATTTAAAGGAGTCTGTCCCTTACTTCCAATTCTATTTTCAGATTTGGTTAAAAAGTGTAAATTTACGGCTACTAATTATTATTTTTTATGGACTTTAATTTATCGGAAGAACAGCTGATGATTCAGCAGGCTGCAAGAGATTTTGCACAAAATGAACTATTACCTGAAGTTATAGAAAGAGACCGCGATCAGAAATTTCCTACAGAGCAAGTAAAGAAAATGGGTGAAATGGGGCTTTTGGGAATGATGGTAGATCCTAAGTACGGAGGAGCAGGGATGGATAGCGTTTCTTACGTTTTGGCAATGGAGGAGATCGCAAAAATAGATGCTTCTGCAGCTGTGGTAATGTCCGTAAATAACTCTCTGGTATGTGCAGGTCTTGAAAAATTTGCTTCCGAAGAACAGAAAGTGAAATATCTTACTCCTCTTGCCAGTGGAAAAGTAATTGGCGCTTTTGCATTATCTGAGCCTGAAGCAGGTTCTGATGCTACTTCCCAAAAAACAACCGCAGAAGATAAGGGAGATTATTATCTTTTAAATGGTATCAAGAACTGGATCACGAACGGTGGTACGGCTTCTTACTATATTGTCATCGCACAGACAGATCCTGAGAAAAAACATAAAGGAATTAACGCTTTCATCGTTGAAAGAGGATGGGAAGGTTTTGAAGTTGGTGTGAAGGAAGATAAACTGGGAATCAGAGGAAGTGATACGCACTCTTTGATCTTCAATAACGTAAAAGTACCTAAGGAAAACAGAATCGGGGAAGACGGATTCGGATTCAATTTTGCTATGGCAGTATTGAACGGAGGAAGAATCGGTATTGCTTCTCAGGCATTGGGTATTGCTTCAGGAGCTTATGAACTGGCTTTAAAATATGCTAAAACAAGAAAAGCTTTCAAAACTGAAATCATTAATCACCAGGCAATTGCATTTAAATTAGCAGATATGGCTACCCAGATTACTGCAGCAAGAATGTTATGTTTCAAAGCTGCATGTGAGAAAGATGCCGGTAAAGATATTTCTGAAAGCGGTGCAATGGCAAAATTATACGCTTCCCAGGTGGCAATGGATACTACCATTGAGGCAGTACAGATCCACGGTGGATACGGATATGTGAAAGAATACCACGTAGAAAGAATGATGAGAGATGCGAAAATCACGCAGATCTACGAAGGTACTTCTGAGATTCAGAAAATTGTAATTTCAAGAAGCATCGCCAAATAAATTAATATAAAAACACACTGCTTATGAAAAAAACTTTGTGGATCAGCCTCGGGGTAATACTTTTTCTGATAGGGGTAACGGTATGGTATAAATACTATTTCGTCTTTGGAGAAGGAGTAAAGTCCGGCTATCTGAATTATGCCATGAAAAAAGGCTATGTTTTCAAAACCTATGAAGGAAAACTCATCCAGGAAGGTTTTGGAAAAGGAAAAACAGGAACCATTACAAGCTATGAATTTGAATTTTCGGTAGAAGATCCTGAAATTTTTAAACAGCTGGAAACCAACAGCGGCAAAACTTTCGATCTTCATTATAAGGAATACAATGGAGCGCTTCCGTGGAGAGGAAACACAAAGTTTATCGTAGACAAAATAGTGAACATGAAATAGCGAAAGGCTCCCATCGGGAGCCTTTCTTATTACAAACCACTTTTATAATATACCTTTAACCAGGCTGAATACATGGTGTATCCTGTTGATTAAATACATACTTATTTAAATTCCTACGAAATAACTTCCGTAACTGACCAATACCATCAACCATGAATATTTAAATATACAAAGAACAAATTCGGCAGGGATTTGATTTTTATTAAAATAATATTAAAAAATCCATCTTTCGATGGATTTTGTTTTATTGGAGATTGTTGTCCGTGTTTTTTTTCTTTTTATAGAAATAGTATCCTATTCCGCCGATCAGGAATAATGGCCAGAGCGGAAGAATGAAAAGAAAGACCGATGTGATCACATTCCATCCTGATGAAACTGCTGCCAGTGATTTTTCGCCGAAAGTTTTAGGTTCTTTTTCGAAACTCGATTTATCAGTAAGAGTCACTGTTATTGTACATAGGGTATTCTCTGCGTAGTTGTTTCCGGAAACCTGTATACTTTTAGTTTCAATATCTCCAATCTCACTTAGGTCATTCATTAAACTGTCAAAATTACGGATAGGAACTTTAACGTCCATATAATATACCTTTTGGTTGTTTTCTTCGTACGAAGAGTTTCTGTTGGCTGCTTCTGTCGTAACATAAGAAAGCTCTTCGCTTTTTACATAACCGTTATTTTTTATGATTTCATCTTTTACAAGTTCCTTTACCGTTTCTGCATGGTCAGCTTTTATAGAAAGAATACCTGTTTTCACCATTTTATTTTTAAGCTCATAAGCATCATTCTGAGGTTTGTCCTTATAAACAATTTGGGTTTCTTTAATTACTTTTGGAGCAGGGACATTCACCACAATTTTTTCGGCTTTTTTCTGTGCCGAATCTTTTTTCTCGATCTTTGATTCCAGTTTTGTTGAAGCAATTTTATCGGTTAAAGAGTCAACCATCTTAGACGTATTTTCTATTTTCTGCTGAATTTCGCCTTTGGCATCTTCAAAATCTTTTATTCTGACGTTAGCAGAATCCAGAACCTTGTCCGCAGTATTGTTGATGGAATTGATAGTTTCATTTACTGCAGCAGCCGTACTGTCTGCCGTATGAATAGTATCTTCTATTTGAGATTTTGTCGCTTCTGCTTTTTTACACATAATGAAAGTGCTGGATACAGCCACCAGTAATAGGTACTTTTTCATAACATTAATTTTTTTGATGATGTAAAATTAGTGGTGAACAGAAGCATACTTTTGTAAATAGAAAGTATTATTCCGGTAAAATTTTAATGGATTGAAAATCATTGTATTGGATCTGTTTTACAAAAGATTTACAAAAACAGAATGGATGAAAATTATCTTCAACAATGAATTAAATGATTAATTTTTTATAATTATGAGGTTAAAAAAATAAAGCTTTATGAAAAATGAGTAGAAGAGTAAGCTGTTTTTTTATTAGTACTTGGCATTTTTTTCTACCGGATAGTGGTAATGGTTTATTATATTTTGGGATTGTTTTATAATAATTTAACATTTTTTTTGAAAAATAACATTCAAATGCTGATTCTGAATATTATAATATTTACATTTGCTTTTTAAGATTTTTATAATGAAAGGAGTGTATTTTGTTCTCATTTTTAATAGTGTAATGATCCACATTTGTTAATGATGAAATTATATTATTTAATATTAAAAAGATAAGCACAGTAATAATAAGTTTAAAAAAAAAGAAAAACTATATGAAAAAACAAATACTTTTGATGGGGATATTTCTTATTTCCAATGTTTTTTTAGCACAAACAAGCAGACTTTGGAAGGAAGCGTCTCAAAAAAATACTTCGGAAATCTTTGAAAATAAGACCAGCATTCTTCACCCCAAAATTTACAATCTTGATTTTGATAATTTAAAGAATGTTTTAGCGAAAGCACCCAAAAGATTTGCTGTTAAAGGAAAGTCTGATGTTATTGTTTCTTTCCCAAATTCTAATGGCAACCTTGAAAGTTTCAAAGTAAGAGAAAACTCAAATTTCGATCCTGAATTAGCAGCAAAATATCCGGATATTAAATCTTATGTTGGTGTAGGTGATGATGACCCTAGTTCTACTATTTATTTCAGTATTTCACCATTGGGATTATCTTCAATGGAGATTTATGGAAACAAATCAGCGGTTTTTATCGAGCCATATACAAAAGACCTTTCAACTTATGTTGTTTATAAAAAATCAGATAAAAAAGAGAGTTTAGATAAGTTTGAATGTACTGTGCTGGATGTTGCTCAAAAAGGCCTAGATAATTCTGATCTTACGGCAAGACCCAATGCTGATGATGGAAAATTAAGAACTTTCAGATTAGCCTTATCTTGTACAGGTGAATATACAACCTATTTCGGAGGAACAGTAGCGGGTGCATTGGCAGCGATGAACAATACAATGACTCGTGTAAATGGAGTTTTTGAAAAAGATTTCTCTGCAAGAATGATCATTATTGCAAACAATAATGCTGTAATTTATACTGACGCAGCTACAGATCCTTATTCTCCTTCAGCCCAAATGAATAACTGGAATGCTCAGTTACAGAATACTTTAACTGCGACGATTGGAGAAGCAAACTACGATATCGGCCATTTATTTGGGGCAACTGGTGGTGGTGGAAATGCTGGTTGTATTGGTTGCGTTTGTACCAATGGATCAAAAGGAAGTGGATATACTTCCCCGGCAAATGCTATTCCATCTGGTGATAGTTTTGATATTGATTATGTTGCCCATGAAATGGGGCATCAGTTTGGAGGAAATCATACATTTTCTCATAATATTGAATCAGCAGGGGTAAATATGGAGCCCGGTTCAGGATCTACAATTATGGGGTATGCAGGGATTACCAACCAGGATGTGCAACAACATTCAGATCCATTTTTTCATGCTATAAGTATTCAGCAGATTACCAATAATATTAAAACAAAAACCTGCCCGGTAATTACAAATACCGGAAATGCTATTCCTACAGCTGATGCAGGATTAGATTATATCATTCCGAAGGGCACTCCATTTATGCTTACAGGAACGGGCACTGACGGAGATGGAGATGCTCTAACCTATATTTGGGAGCAAATGGATAAAGCTGTTGCTGGACAAACCGGAGCAAATTCTGCGGCAACTGCGACAAAAGCTTCTGGTCCTACTTTCAGATCTTGGACTCCACAAACTACTCCTATTAGATATTTTCCAACAATGACTTCAGTATTAGCTGGAGCAACTACTACTCAAGGCTTGGCAATTCCTGTAGAAGCTTTATCAAATGTTGCCAGAACCTATAACTTCAGGTTTACCACTCGTGACAATAGAGCGGGAGGTTCTGGAAACAATTCTGATGATATGGTAGTTACAGTGAATGCAGCTGCAGGCCCGTTTACCGTAACTTCACAAAATACTACTGGCGTTGTTTGGACTGAAGGTCAGTCATATGCAATTACATGGAATGTTGCCAATACAACAACGGCACCGATAAGCGCACCTAATGTAACAATCCTGTTGTCAAAAGACGGCGGTCTCACGTTCCCAACTGTTTTGGTGGCAAGCACTCCTAATACAGGTTCTTATAATTATACTGTTCCAGGCGGTCTTGGTACAATTTCCAATAATGCCAGAATTATGGTAAAAGCTGTTAATAATATATTCTTTAATGTCAATTTACAGAACTTTACAATTAATTCATCAGTGGTAGTAAACCCACCACCAAATCCAAGAGATCCGGTAACAGTCCCTACAAGAGTTTACCAGGGACTGATGATATATCCCGTGCCTTCCAACGATGGGTATGTGTATATCAAAGCTGATTTCCCTAGACAGGTTCCACTTCGTCCTTATGTTATTACCTACGAATTATTTTCAATGGATGGAAAGCTGATTGTTCCTAAAAAGACCAAATATATATTTGATCAACTTTTGGAACAGATTAACTTAAAACATTTGCCTACCGAATCCTATATGATTCATGTTACTGTAGACGGAGAGAAAATTGTTAAGAAATTAATGATGATACCTAAGTAAACTATCCAAATAAATTATATAAAAAAACCGTTCATCTGAACGGTTTTTTATTTTTTATTGCAATTTAGTCTTGTTGAAATTCACTGATGAAATGCAGCTTCACATTCGGGAATTTTTCCTGAGTCATGTGAATCGTAAACGAAGAATCTGCGAGGAATACAAGCTGATCATATTTATCTCTGGCAAGGAAACGCTGCTTTAATCTTGCAAACTCCTTAAACTCGTCAGATTTTTCATCTGCTTCCACCCAGCACGCCTTATGCATAGAAAGAGGTTCGTAGGTACATTTGGCACCATATTCATGCTCCAAACGGTATTGGATAACCTCATACTGAAGTGCCCCTACAGTTCCGATGATCTTTCTGCCGTTCATTTCAAGCGTAAATAATTGGGCAACTCCTTCATCCATGAGCTGATCAATACCTTTGGCCAACTGTTTAGCTTTAAGCGGATCGCTGTTGTTGATATAACGGAAGTGTTCCGGAGAAAAGCTTGGCACTCCTTTGAAGCTCAGTTTTTCACCTCCTGTTAACGTATCACCGATCCTGAAACTTCCTGTATCATGAAGACCAACAATATCCCCAGGGAAACTTTCATCCACAACCTCTTTTTTATCAGCAAAGAATGCATTAGGGGAAGAGAATTTCATTTTTTTGCCTTCTCTTACCAACAGGTAATTTTCATTTCTTCTGAATGTTCCCGAAACAATTTTTACGAATGCAAGTCTGTCTCTGTGCTTCGGATCCATGTTCGCGTGGATCTTGAAAACGAATCCTGTAAAATTATTCTCTTCCGGCTTTACAAGTCGTATGTCACTTTCTTTAGGCTGTGGCATTGGAGCAATTTCAATAAATGCATCCAATAGTTCACGCACTCCAAAATTATTTAAAGCCGAACCAAAGAAAACCGGCTGTAAATCACCGTTCATATATTCTTCGCGGCTGAATTCAGGATAAACAGACTGTACAAGCTCAAGCTCATCTCTCAGGTTTTGAGCAGCTTTTTCACCGATCACCTCATCCATTGAAGGATCATTGATATCGTCAAACTTAACCGTTTCACCAACTCTTTGCTTCTTTTCTTCAAGAAACAGCTGGATATTATTTTCCCAGATATTATAAATACCCTGGAAATCACTTCCCATACCGATCGGGATAGATAGCGGAACCACTCTTAACCCCAATTTCTGTTCCACTTCATCCAGAAGATCAAATGCATCCTTACCCTCACGGTCCAGTTTATTAATGAAAACAAGCATTGGGATGTTTCTCATTCTGCAGACTTTTACTAATTTTTCAGTCTGTTCCTCAACTCCTTTTGCAACGTCAATGACAACGATCACAGAGTCTACGGCAGTTAAAGTTCTGTAAGTATCTTCAGCAAAGTCTTTGTGACCTGGTGTATCCAGGATGTTGATCTTGTGATCTTTATATTCAAAAGCCAATACGGAAGTCGCTACAGAGATCCCTCTCTGTCTTTCGATTTCCATAAAGTCGGAGGTAGCTCCTTTTTTTATTTTGTTGGATTTTACCGCACCGGCTTCCTGGATAGCACCCCCGAAAAGAAGTAACTTTTCCGTAAGAGTTGTTTTTCCGGCATCCGGGTGGGAAATGATCCCGAAAGTCTTTCTTTTTTGTATTTCTTTGATTAAGTCTGACATAGTGTATTTTGAAGTTGCAAAAATCGGGATTTTTTATGAGGTTTCAAATAATTTGGGAGAATAAGTTGCGGGATCCGGGTTTGAGTGTGGGAGAGTGGTAGAGTGATAGGGTTTTTAGAGGTTCAAGAGAAGATGTAGGATGATAATTATTAATATTATACAGTTGGGAGAAAATAATGCAATTATCTTCAAATACAGTATTTCCATTAAAAAATTCTCTCACTCTCCCATACTCAGATCCGGCACCGTACCTGTGTCCAAGAATTTCCTTTTTTAGTTGCCTAGGGCTTTCAAAAAAATTATCTTTGTTTTTACAAACTTACAGAGAAAAAGTATGGAGAATAGCAGGTATCCGAAGTTTACCTTTACATGGATCGGCGGTCTTGTTTTAGTGGCAGGATTATTTATAGGAACAATGGCTGTTTCTTTTTTCGGCAGTTTTTGGAAAATTGCTTTTAGGGAAAACCTTGAACTGAAAGACTGGTTCCTGATGGTGACCAATGCTGTAGGTTTTCTGACTGCTATTGCTTTTTTCGATTTTTTCATTGTAAGACCTTCAACCGGGAAAAAACTGAACTTCAATTTTTCTCCTACGAATTTTTCTACCTACCTCCTGATATTTCCTATGATGATGGGTATGATGCTCATTTCAGAATTCATAACATCTCTTATTCCTACCACAGGGCCGTTCTGGGGAAAATACTATGAGTTTTTCTCAAAGCTTATGGAGCAGCTGACTTTTGAACCGGTCATCATGATCATTATGACCGTGATCATGGCCCCTATTTTTGAAGAAATTATTTTCAGGGGGATTATCCAGAAAGGACTTATCAATAAAGGGGTAGATCCACGAAGAGCTATTTTTTATGCATCCGTTATTTTTGGGCTGGTTCACGGAAATCCATGGCAGTTTGTAGGAGCCGTATTGCTGGGATGTGTATTGGGGTTTGTTTACTATAAAACAAAATCGCTATTACTGCCGATGCTGTTGCATGGGTTTAATAATCTGTGTTCTTCATTGTTGGTTACCTACACCAAAAGTGAGAGCTTTGCAGACGCTTTTAAAATTTCCGAATGGGTTATTCTGGCTGTTGGGATTGTACTTTTTTCTTTGTTCTATTATCTTTTTACGAAAAAGTATAAAGTACATTACGCTGAAATTTAACAAAATTCGGATATAAAATTAACCGTAAATGATACGGAAAAAACAAATTGAGCAAAAATGAATATAGATATGGAATTATTGGTTGCCACACACAACGAACACAAAAAAGAAGAGATCCAGCAGATTCTGGGAAATCATTTTACAGTAAAAAGTCTTACCGATTATAATATTCATGAAGAAATTGTAGAAGATGGCGACTCTTTCAATGCCAACGCCCTGATCAAAGCAAAATACTGTTTTGAAAAAACCGGAATCCCAAGTTTGGGAGACGACAGCGGACTTGCTGTTGAAGCTTTGGACGGAAGACCCGGAATTTTTTCTGCACGTTATGCAGGAGATCATGATTTTGCTAAAAATATCGAAAAGGTTTTAAGCGAGCTGGAAGGTCAGGAAAATAGAAAAGCCTATTTCATTACGGTTCTATGTTACTATGACGAGAATGGAGCCCGTTATTTTGAAGGAAAAGTTCACGGAAATTTACTCACAGAAAATAAAGGACATAAGGGTTTTGGATATGATCCCATCTTTGTTCCCGAAGGACATGACAGGACTTTTGCAGAAATGAATCCTGAAGACAAAAACAAAATAAGTCACCGCAAACAGGCATTGGATCTGTTTCTGGACTTCCTTAAAGTAAAAGAATAATTAATTCTATGCGGGTCGTATTTAAACTGACATCCAAAAGATATGTTTAAATTTTCTGTCGTACATTTGTTATAATAAACTATTGATTTGAGTACTTATTTAACGATATTAGGCTTTAATTCAGCTATTCCGACCATTAATTCTTCGCCCACGGCACAGCTGCTGGAAATGGAAGAGAGACATTTTCTGATCGATTGCGGAGAAGGAACCCAGGTACAGCTGAGAAAGGCGAAAGCGAGATTTTCAAAGATCAATCATATCTTTATATCACATCTTCACGGTGATCACTGTTTCGGTCTTCCCGGACTTATCGCCTCTTTCCGTTTGCTCGGAAGGGATATTCCTCTGCATGTTTATGGCCCGAAAGGAATCAAAAAAATGCTGGAAACCATCTTTACCATTACGGAAACGCATCGTGGTTTTGAAGTGGTTTATCATGAGCTGGATAAAGACTATTCCGAAAAAATTTATGAAGACAGCAGGGTAGAAGTATATACCATCCCGCTGGATCACAGAATATACTGTAACGGTTACCTTTTTAAAGAAAAACCTAAAGACAGGCACCTCAATATGAAGGAAATCGCCAAATACAACGAAATAGAAACCTGTGATTACCACAATATAAAAGCAGGCAAAGATATTGTGCTGAGCGATGGCTATGTTCTCAAAAATGAAGTATTAACCTTGGATCCGGCACCTCCTGTTTCCTATGCTTTCTGCAGCGATACCCGGTATCTTGAATCGGTACTTCCGATTATTAAAAATGTAACGGTTCTGTATCACGAATCCACTTTCCTCCATGACCTGAAAGAAATGGCAGACTATACCGGACATTCAACAGCTTTGGAGGCGGCAATGATAGCCCAGAAAGCTGAAGTGGGAAAACTGATCCTGGGTCATTTCTCAAACCGGTATGCAGACCTTACGGTATTTACGGACGAAGCCAGAAATGTTTTTCCCAACACCTTCCTGCCAAAAGCACTGGAAAGCGTAAAAATTTAAAACCTGTATGCTTAATTTTGAAGAATTGAAAAGCTTTTTGAATGAAAAGGCAGACCAATACAACAGCCCCGATTTTATTGAAGATGATCCCATACAGATCCCGCACCGTTTCAATGTAAAGCAGGATATAGAAATTGCAGGTTTTTTGGCTGCAACTATTTCCTGGGGCAACCGGAAATCAATCATTAAATCTGCAGATAAAATGCTTGATATTATGGGGAATTCACCTTATGATTTTGTATTGAATTATTCTGAAAAAGATCTGGATATCCTTCAGAACAAAAGTATCCATAGAACTTTTAACGGTCAGGATTTTGCTTACTTCATCAGGCAGTTCAACAAGATTTATAAAGAAAATGAGAGCCTGGAAAACTTATTTAAAGTAAACGATCAGGAAACTAATTTTCAGCATGCTATTGAAAGGTTCAGAAGCCGTTTTCTGGAACCTGAAAAGCACAGAAGCCACAAACATATCAGCTCACCTTATAAAAACTCTTCCTCCAAAAGAATTATAATGTTTCTGCGGTGGATGGTGCGAAAAGACAAACATGGCGTAGATTTTGGTATTTGGGAAAATATAGATCAGAAATATCTTTCGATCCCGTTAGATGTACATACAGGAAATATTTCCAGAAAGCTTGGACTGGTTTCCAGAACGCAGAACGACTGGAAAACTGTAGAAGAACTGGATGTAGCCATCAGAAAATTTGATGAAAATGATCCGGCTAAGTATGATTTCGCCCTATTTGGGCTTGGAGTGACCAAAGAACTCTTATAACACTAAGAAACGATGAAAAAAGAAACTGAAAAAATAGACGCTTTAGAAAAAATAGCGAACGGCATTACATGGTGGGTAGGTTCTATCCCGTCACTCATTGTTCATACTTTATTTTTTATCACCTCATTTCTTTTGCCGATGCTCAATATCGTTGAGTTTGATAAGATGCTTCTGATCCTTACAACGGTAGTTTCTCTGGAGGCCATTTATCTGGCTATTTTTATTCAGATGTCCGTGAACAAAAGTCACGAAAAGATTGAAGATATCCAGGAAGATATTGAAGATATTCAGGAAGATATCGAAGAGATCAGCGAAGATATTGAAGAGATTAGTGAGGATATTGAGGAGATTAATGAAGACATTGAAGACATCCAGGAAGATATTGAAGAGATCAACGAAGACGAAGATGAGGAAGACCATAATGAAAGGGCCAAGAATGTCATTCTGAAAAGCAATGTCAATTCCAATAAGAATGAAATCAAAGCTTTAAAAGATATTATCAGCCAGCTGCAGACAGAAATAGACCAGCTGAAAAAGGAATAATATAACCTGAGTTCGGGTTAAGACATTTCTGTCTTTAATAAATAAGGAAGCAGGGAGCTGGAGAAGGATTTGAGTTGAGGTTGAAAAAACAGTTCCAACCCTGTAATTTATTATTCCTTTAAAGACTGCTTCATCAAATTTTACGATAACGTCAGAAATTGTAGGTCTGATAGTAACTTCCAGTCTCCCTATTCAAGCTTCCAGCCTATTATCCTTAATTTTCTTAATATAAATTATAATTGAACGTAGTTTTCAAGATTAAAAGCAGGCCGTCCGTACAGGTGGTCTGTTTTGTTATGCACATTTCAAAGTTTAAAAATTAAATTCTACTAATTTTGTGGAATATGTAATTATAAAATAAATTTATTATTAATATAGATGTTAAATTAATTGAATTGACTGAAAAAGAGTGTTTTTTATTGATATTTTTGTTACATTTGAACAAATAAAAATAAAATGTTCAATTATAGACTGAATAATTACTTTTTAGTTACAATGTTTCTATTGGCTTCTGTTTCTGCTTTTTCCCAGAAAATGAACAGAAAGCCGCAGCTCGAAAAGTTTAGCACCCAGAGTAAAAAAGCCGGGGCATTTATTGATGTAAATGTACCTACTTATGCGCCTTCCGCGTTCACCATAGATCAGCTGGTAAAAAATGTACTGATTTCCGGAGGATCTGTGTGTGCGGCTCCCAATGTGAGCAATGTAACCATATCACCCAATCAGCCGCCAACAGATACAGAAAGAGCATGGGGATATTTTCATAAAGGAACCACTAATTTTCCTTTTACTGACGGAGTTGTGCTTGTTTCCGGTAAAGCAAGAAGAGCTGGAAATGGATTGGAAGCATCCACATTAAGCGATATTGTTCCTGGAGCCGGGATGAATGACCCTGATCTGGTAGCCGCGATTAATCCGCCGGATGACCTTAAAGATGTTGTGTCTCTGGAATTTGATTTCGTTCCGAACAGCAACCAGGTAAAATTTAATTATTTATTTGCCTCAGAAGAATATACAAGTGGATTCCCATGTGGTGATTTTGCAGACGGTTTTGCTCTCCTTCTGAAAAAAGTTGGGGACCCAACCTATGAAAATTTAGCCGTTCTTCCCAACGGAGCAGGACCGGTAAGTGTTCTTAATATTGTACCACTGGGAGTAGGGTGTGATGGAGAAACCATTAATGAGCAGTACTTCGGCGGATTGAATACGCAGAATATTGAAACCAATTTCATCGGGAGAACCATACCTCTTACGGCAGTGGCCACAGTTGTTCCGGGACAGACCTATCATTTTAAAATGGTGATGGCAGATGCGGTGGATAATAGTTATGATTCTGCAGTTTTTTTGCAGGGTGGATCATTTGACATCGGAATGACCATCGTGGATGGTAACGGAAATCCTTTGGGGGAAACTCTGAATATGTGTGATAATACACCACAGACTTTAAAAGCACAGGTGTCAACCGTGCCGGGAATGACCTACAAATGGTACAAAAACGGTGTGGTAATTCCTAACGCAACCAGTGCTGTATATATAGCCACTTCACCCGGAGTATACGAAGTAAAAACTTTTGTGGGCGGAACAGAATGTCAGAAAGCAAGCATTACCATTATAGGCGGAACTTCTCCGACGGCTCAGAATGCAATATTGAAGCTTTGTGCGACTCCTACTCTGAGCACTTTTAATTTAGAAGATGCAAAACCACAGATAAGTACAACACCAGGCGCCGTATTTCGTTTTTATGCCAATCAGGCGGATGCGCAAGCTCAAAACAACAGCTTTATTACCAATCTTACCAACTACAATGGTACCGATGGACAGATTATTTATGTAGTCGTTTCCAATGGTGCATTTTGTAGCAAAATTGTGACCCTGACGCTAAGAAGAGAAGAAACACCTGTTGCCCAGATTACTGCTCCGAGAATGAGGATCTGCGAAGGAGAATCTCTGATATTAACAGCGGGAGGCGGTGTAACCTATCAATGGGGAGATACTTCTTCTACCGGAGGAGTAAGAACGGTAAACCCAACCCAGACCACAACCTATACCGTATATGCTATTGGTGCACAGGGCTGTAAATCCCTACAACCTGCATCCATTACCATTGATGTAGTTCCTGCTATCGTATCTACACTAAAAGGAGGGCAGATCTGTGAAGGGGATATGATCCTTTTGGATGCCGGATCAGGACCGGGTTATACCTATGAATGGAGTACAGGAGAAACCACCCAGGGCATTACCGTATCAACTCCGGGTGAATATACCGTTATGATTAGTAACGGGGTATGTTTAAAAGAATTTAAAACCCAGGTAATACGCGCTGTAGTTCCCGAAATTATAAAAGTTGATTATAACGACAGCGGAACAATGGTTCTTACAGCAAGTAATCCTAGTAACGGTACATTAGAATATTCTGTAGACAACGGCTTTACATGGCAGGCGTCCAATGTATTCTCCAATGTTCCTAAAAATACTGTAATATCCATCCGTGTCAAAGTGAAAAATACCAGCTGTGTAGGATTTCTGGAATACTTTACATTTGTTATGAAAAATGTAATCACACCAAACGGAGACAACGTAAATGATATTATTGACTTTAGCGGAGTAAGCAGTTACAAAGATTTTCAAGGGTTCGTTTTTGACCGTTACGGAAGAGAAGTGTTCAAAGCCGGAAAAACAAGGCCGTATTGGGATGGCTATTTCCAGGGAAAACGTCTCCCAACTGCATCTTACTGGTATCAGGTAACCTATCAGGATCCTGCCAGTAAACAGACGGCAGTGAAAACAGGATGGATTCTTCTTAAAAACTTAGAATAATCTTTTATATAATTTATAGAAAGGCTGGCATTTTTGTCAGCCTTTCTTATTATTTTCAAACAAAGCAAATTTATATTGCTGAATAAATAAACTTGCATTAGTGATAATGTAAATTGTGCTAAATTAAGTTTCAATCAAAAAAAATAGTATTTTTGTTTAAAATACTATAAAATGTTAAATAGGAGGATTGGAAATTTATTTTTGGCGTTATTTTTTGCATTCATCGGCAGTTTGGTTTTTGCTCAAAACACAGACAGAGCAGCGATACCTGCAAAAAAAGCTAGTGCCGCCTCTATGAAAGCAGGTGTTTTTATAGATGTAAATACACCCAATTATCCGGAGTCCGGCTACAGCATTACACAGCTGGTAAAAGACGTATTGATTTCCGGAGGAGCCTGTTCCACGTCCAATGTAAGTAACGTCACTGTTTCTCCCAATTTATCAATAAATGATCCTGGCCGAAGCTGGGGGTTTTTTAATAAAGGAACCACAGCTTTTCCTTTTGCAAAAGGAATTGTTCTTTCCACCGGATACGCTGCAAAAGCAGGTAACAGTTATCAGGGAATTTTAAGTGATGGCCTGAATACTTTTGGAGATACAGATCTGGCTGCGGCTTTGGGAATCAATAATGGTGAACTGAGAGATGCTACCTACATAGAATTTGATTTTGTACCGGCTTCTACAGAGGTTACATTCAGATACCTGTTTGCTTCCAAAGAATATGCTCCCGCATTCCAGTTTGCATGTACCAAATCAGACGGATTTGCTTTACTGTTAAAAAAAGCAACTGATCCTAATTATACGAATCTCGCAGTACTTCCTAACGGAGCAGGCCCCGTGAGTGTAACTAACATACATCCTGCAATTTCCGGAAGTTCTGGCTGTGGCCCTATAAACGAACAGTATTTCGCAGGAATCAATAACCCTATTGTTGAAACTAACTTTGATGGACGTACCGTTCCTTTGACCGCAAAAGCGACTGTAATTCCCGGCCAGACCTATCACTTCAAAATGGTCTTGGCAGATTTTAGTGACAGGAGTTATGACTCAGCTGTATTTCTGGAAGCGGGATCATTTGACATAGGAGTGAAAATTCTCGATCCTGCCGGAGTACAGCTTCCTGATACAGTCTATATGTGCGATAATGCACCTCAGACATTTACAGCCTCTGTTCAGGTTCCTAACGTTACTTATCAATGGTTCTTAAATAATAACCCTATTCCCGGTCAAACCGGAGCTAGTTATACTGCTACGCAACCAGGTGTATACAGTGTTCAGGTATTCATCCAGGGAAACACATGCCCGGGAACGGGAACCATTACAGTAGTTGGAGGAACTTCCCCTACCGTACAGAATGCGACCCTGACAGCCTGTTACGCTGCTGGAAATGCAACCTTTAATTTACCTTCTGCAGACGCTTCTATAAGTACAACCCCTGGTGCAACATTTACATACTACTTAAACCAGGCAGATGCGCTCGCTGGAAATGCAAATACCATTCCCAGCCCTGCCACCTATTCAAGCCCTGGAGGACAAACAGTATATGTTCGTGTTAAAAATGGCTTCTGTTTCAAGGTAGCAGAGTTGCAGCTGATAAAAGCACCTCAGATGACTGCATCAATTTTGCCGCCCGCGGTATTAACCTGTGCCAGCTCGCAGACCACTTTAGATGCTTCAGCTTCTGTTTATCCTGCGGGATCTACTTTTAACTGGACGACAACCGGAGGAAATATCGTTTCAGGAGGAAATACACTAACTCCGGTTATCAATGCTCCGGGGACTTATACTTTAACAATATCAAAAACGTATCAGCCGGGACCTGTTACCTGTACCGCTGTTGCCAATGTTACAGTTACAGGAGACAGTGCTCCACCTGTAACCGGACTTACAGCAAGTAAAACACAGATATGTAGTGGTGAATCGGTAACTTTAACTGCTTCAGGAGGTACTACTTATAATTGGACGGGCCTTCCCGGAACAGGCAATACTCAGACAGTATCACCTACTGCAACTACTACGTATACAGTAAGTGCTGTAGGAGCCAATGGATGTGTATCTCAAAATCCTGCTACAATCACTATTGAAGTTTCACAGCCCATCACTGTACAGAATGCTATATTACATAAATGTTATGCTCCGGGACTTACCTATGACCTGACAACTGCTCAGAGTCAGATCACTTCTGCAGGAGCAGGTGTTACTTTTACCTATTATATCAATCAGGCTGATGCTCTTGCGGGAAATGCTAATTTTATTGCAGCGCCAACAACCTATTCGCCACCGGGAAATCAGACTATATATGTATTAGTGAAAAACGGAGGATGTCATTATGTAGTTTCCCTTCAGTTACTAAGAACAGCCGAAACAACACTTACGATAGCAGCACCGCAGGAAATAACCTGTACAACCCCTCAGACTACATTAAATGCTTCGGCATCTGTAGTGCCTGCTGGATCTACTATTGCATGGACAGCAGCAGGAGGGGGAAATATAGTGTCAGGTGCCAATACGCTTAATCCTGTAGTGAATGCAGGAGGGACCTATACACTTACAGTTACCAATGTATCGCAGCCGGGAAATTTAACCTGTACCTATACAGCAACAGTTACCGTAACGCAAAATACAACATTGCCAACGGCTACTCTTGTTTCCTCTCAACCCAGAATATGTGTCGGAGAATCAGTAACGCTAACTGCTTCAGGAGGTGCAACCTATAACTGGACGGGCCTTCCCGGAAACGGAAATACCCAGGTGGTTTCTCCGGTTGTTACTACCGTTTATGAAGTATTTGCAGTAGCAGCTAACGGATGTGTTTCTGCAACCCCGGCAACGGTTACTGTAATAGTTGGGCCACCAACAGCAGGCATATCCGCATCCAAATCAAAAATATGTGTGGGAGAATCCGTTACTCTTACGGCTACCGGAGGAATTACCTATAACTGGGTAGGCCTTCCCGGAAACGGAAATACTCAGGTGGTCTCGCCAACCGTTACTACGGAATACTCAGTGTATGCATTGGGAGGTAATGGTTGTAGTTCTGTACTGCCTGCAAAGGTGACCATTGAGGTGGTACCGGCTATTGTATCTACATTAGAGGATGTATATGTATGTGCCGGCGATACAGGGGTTCTAGATGCTGGTGCAGGTACTAACTATACTTATTTATGGAGCACAGGTGCAACTACCCAGACTATATCGACCAATGTTCCCGGAACCTATACCGTTACCATCAGTAATGGAGTATGTTCTAAGACTTTCACCGGAAAATTATTAAATCCAGATCTCCCTCAGTTTACAAATATAGTATATGATAATCATGTGCTTACCCTTACATCAAGCAACCCTACGGGAGGTGAATTGGAATATTCAATAGATGGAGGTGTGGTATGGCAGTCGTCCAATATATTTTATAATGTCTTAAATAATACAAACTACCATGTGATGGTAAGGGTAAAAGATGCAAATTGTAGTACCTCACTGGATTATTTCACATTTGTAATCAGTAATGCCATAACACCTAATATGGATGGAGTAAATGACACAATAGATTTCTCAGGACTTAGGGGATATAATAACTTTGCAGCATCAGTTTTTGACCGGTATGGTGCAGAACTTTTCCGGGCAACCAAAACTGATGCTGTCTGGACAGGTTCTTTAAAAGGAATGAACCTGCCTACAGGCACTTACTGGTATAAAGTACAGTGGGAGAATCCGGCCAGCAAAAAGCTGGAACAGAGATCAGGCTGGATATTGCTAAAAAACAGAAACTAATGGATAAACCTTCCATATTTGGGAGGTTTGTTTTTTTTATATTAAAAATTTTATAAAAAATATAGGATATATTTGGAAATAAATTAAATTTGTTGAAACAAAAGTATTATGCGAAGAAATCTACTATTCATTTTATTTTTCTTAGTCGTTTCGACATTTTTATTTTCACAAGCAACAGGCCCCCGAAAACCTCCTAAAGATAAGCCTGCAGGATCAGTTACTCAAAAAGCGGGAAATTTTATTGATGTGAATACTCCGGGGTATGCGGAATCCAGCTATTCTATTACGCAGCTGGTGAAAGATGTCCTCATCTCTTCAGGAACAAATACTTGTGTAACGCCTGCAGTATCCAATGTGAAAATTACACCTAACCATGCTGTGAGCGATGCAGACAGATCCTGGGGATATTTTCATAAAGGAACTACCAATTTTCCTTTCAAAGACGGGATTGTACTTTCTACAGGAAAAGCAAGAAGAGCAGGAAACGGACCTGAAGGAAACCTGAGTGATAATAATGGTGGCGGTACAGATTCAGATCTTGCACAGGCTATTGGATCTACCGGAACGCTGACGGATGGTGTTCTTTTGGAATTTGACTTTACCCCTACAACATCACAGATCAAATTTAATTATATTTTGGCTTCGGAGGAATACTCCGGCTCATTCCCATGTCAGTATGCAGATGCTTTTGCTATTTTGCTTAGACCGACATCTGGAGGACCTTATCAGAATATGGCGGTGCTTCCAAACGGTGCCGGTCCTGTAAGTATTACGAATATCCATCCGTTAATTCCTGGCGGTGGCGGTTGTGCTGCAGTTAATGAACAGTATTTTGCAGGATATAATACAGGCAATGTTGAAACCAATTTTGAAGGAAGAACAATTCCTCTTACTGCAACTGCAACTGTAATGGCAGGGCAGGAATATCACTTTAAAATGGTTGTTGCCGATTATGCACCGGGAAGCTTTGAAGATCATGGCTGGGATTCTGCTGTATTTCTGGAAGGAGGATCATTTAATATCGGTGTAGAACTTCTGGATCCCAGCGGTGCTACATTACCTTCAGAAATCAATGTCTGCGATAATGAACCGCAGATAATTACAGCATCAGTAAGTGACCCTAACTTATTATACCAATGGTACCTCAACGGAGCTCCGGTAGCTGGTGCCACTACCAATACGATTACGGCTGTACAGCCAGGAACTTATACTATCGAAGTAAGTGTTCCCGGAAATCCTTGTCCGGGTAAAGCAACCATAGAAATTCACGGGGGAACCACTCCGCAGGCCCAGGATGCAACACTTTTACTGTGTTCTACGCCGGATATTACCACTTTTGACCTGACGAATGCTATGCCGTCAATAAGCCCGACACAGGGAGCTGTATTCAGATTCTATGTAAATCAGGCTGATGCTGTGGCTCAGAATAATAACTATATTCAGAATATTTTAAATTATAACGGTACAGATGGGCAGATTCTGTATGTTGTAGTTTCAAACGGAGGTTTCTGCAGCAAGATGATAGAATTAAAGCTACTAAAAGAAACTACGCCTAAGGCAGGAATAAAATCTTCCAGAATTAAAATATGTCCGGGAGAAGCGGTAACTCTTACGGCTGAGGGAGGTGTTACCTATCAATGGGTTAATTTTCCGGGTACAGGCAATACACAAACTGTAACTTTGTATCAGACTACAACATTTTCTGTGTATGCAGTGGGGACAAAAGGCTGTCGTTCTTTAAATCCTGCTACCATAACCGTAGAGGTTACCCCAGAGATCACTTCACCTTTAAAAGATGTGGAAATGTGTCTGGGTGATCGTGTTACTTTAGATGCAGGTGCTGGACCTAATTATAAATACTTATGGAGTACCGGAGCTACAACACAAACTATTACTGCAGACAGTTGGGGTGTTTATACGGTAGAAGTGGATAACGGCTTCTGTAAAAAGATCTTCACCGCGAAAGTAGGAGGTGCAGCCACTCCTTTCGTGACAGCAGTGAATTATGAAAGTGCTAAAAAAACCGTGATGATTATTGCGGAAAATCCCATGATGAATAATACCCCAAGTACTTTAGAATATTCTATCGACAATGGAATCACGTGGCAGGAGTCAAATATTTTCACCAACCTTTTGGACAATACAAATTATACCGTATTGGTGAGAAGAGTAGGAACTCATTGTGTGGGAACCTTTGATTTCTATACGCTGCAGATCAATAATATCATTACACCTAATGATGATGGTGTAAATGATGTTCTGGACCTTACAGCATTGGTTGGATTCAAAAATTTCACAGGATCTGTTTTTGACAGATATGGAGTGGAAATGTTTAGATTCTCTAAAGAAAAACCTGTATGGGACGGAACTGTAGGTGGAAAAAAACTTTCTACAGCAACTTACTGGTATAAATTTAATTTCGAATATCCTAAGTCAAAAATTCAGATGAACTGGTCCGGATGGATCATGCTTAAGAATCGAGAATAAGATACAGAAATCATGCATAGAAAAGCCTTTCAAGTTTACTTGAAAGGCTTTTTATTTTTTTGAAATAGACTACTTATTGATTTTGTTTCCAGAGATTGGCAAAGCCTATAAAATCCAGAACGCTGAGCTCTTCCGCCCTCTTGTCCAAAAATTCGTGGGTCTTTAAAGCTTCAGGAATATTCAATATTTTCAAGGAGTTTGAAAGCTTTTTTCTTCTCTGGTTAAACCCTGCCTTTACAATCTGCTTAAAAAGAACCTCGTTTCCGGCCAGACCTTCTTTTGGATTTCTGGTCAGTCGGATGACTCCTGATTTTACTTTCGGAGGTGGATTGAACACATTTTCATGAACGGTAAACAGATAAGAAACATCATAATAGGCCTGGATCAGAACAGAAAGAATACCGTAATCTTTAGTTCTGGGTACTGCAGCTGTTCTTTCCGCAACTTCTTTCTGGAACATTCCTACCATTTCAGGAATCTGCTGATAATAATCAACAATCTTAAAAAGGATCTGCGAAGAGATATTATAAGGAAAGTTACCAATAATGGCAAGCTGCTCTCCATTGATAAAATGGAAGTCCTGTTTCAGAAAATCTCCTACAAAAGTATTTTCTGTAATCTTTGAATAGTTCTTTTTCAGGTATTCAATAGATTCGGTGTCTATCTCTGCCAGATAGATAGTCTGTTCTTTTTCAAACAGATATTTGGTAAGGACGCCCATTCCGGGACCTACTTCCATGACATTTTTATAGTCTTCAAAACTAAGACCCTCCACGATTTTTCTCGCGATATTTTCATCTGTCAGAAAGTGCTGTCCAAGATGTTTTTTTGCTTTTACACTCAAAGTTTTTTATGATTTTATTAACAATGATTTTCTTTATTTCTCCCCAAATTTCGGAAGATTTTTTCTAATTTAGCCAAAAATTTTAATATTAATGGCTAAATCTGTAGATGAGTTTAATAAGAAAAGGCTTCGGTCAAGCAATATTACAGTCGTAATAAGTATCGCATTAGTGTTATTTTTGTTAGGATTAATGGGGCTTATTTTAATTAATGCCCAAAAGTATTCTGACTATATTAAAGAGCAGCTGGTAGTAAATGCTTATTTTGATGAAAACTACGATGCAAAAGATTCTGTAAAGATTGCAAAACTGGAGGAAGAAACTTTTAAAAAGGTACAGACCTTAGCTCCTGTAAAAAAAGCAACGTATATCTCACGGGACATGGCGGCTCAAGAAGCCAAAAAAACAATGGGGATAGACAGCGATGCACTTTTTGAGGAAAATATTTTTCCTTCATCCATCGAAGTTGCATTAAAGCCAGAATACGTAGATCCTGCAAAAATTGACGGGGCAATTAAAGTGATCAAAGCTGTTCCGGGTATTGTAGATGTTAAGAATGACAGCACTTTAATGGTGGATGTTTACAATAATCTAAGCAGAATCCTTAAGTGGATCCTGGGATTCTCTATTCTGTTTCTTGTCTTGGCAGTAGTACTGATCAACAACTCGATCAGACTTAAAATATTCTCCAAAAGATTTATCATTAAAACCATGCAGCTCGTTGGAGCAAAAAGAAGATTCATCCTTAAGCCGTTTATCATCGAAGCCATTATTTTAGGGGCTATCGGATCAGTGATTGGACTTCTGGCACTGGGAGGAGTTTGGTATTATTTTACAAGCCAGATTGGTTCGGCTTTCGTACAGGATAACAACCAGTATTTCTGGCTGATTGTTTTAGTGCTTGGAGTAGGAATTTTTATTTCTGTTTTAAGTACCATTTTCGCTACATGGAGATTCTTAAAATCAAACGTTGACGATCTATATTACTCTTAATAATGAGCAAAAAAACAAATAAATTTGCCGCTTCAGAGTTTGGCAAAGAAACCGAAGTACCACAGGAAAATACCTTTTACTTCGGACAGCAGAACTTTAAGTGGATGCTGATAGGACTGGCTTTTATCATAGTAGGCTTCCTGCTGATGATGGGGCCGGATGCTAATACAGTAGACGGTAAATTTGATCCTAACTCATGGAATGACGGTATTTTTTCCATCCGAAGGATCAGAATTGCGCCACTGTTTATAGTGATAGGCTTTGGAATAGAAGTTTATGCTATTTTAAAAAGAAAATAAATTAATACATTCTTTATTTAGAGATTAAAAGGTTAAGTGGTTTAGAACTCGTTCTAAATTTCAGAATCTTTTAATCTTTAAATTTTTATATACACCAAAATATGGATTTAATTAAAGCAATCATTATTGCTATTATTGAAGGGCTTACAGAGTATCTTCCTATTTCTTCTACGGCACACATGGGATTTGCAGCGAACCTTTTGGGTCTGCAAGAGGATGAGTTTCTGAAAATGTTTCAGGTGTCTATTCAATTCGGTGCTATTTTATCCGTTGTAGTGGCATACTGGAAAAAATTCTTTGATCTGAAAAATCTCCAGTTTTATTATAAGCTTGCTTTTGCAGTTGTTCCGGCATTGGTTCTGGGGTATTTATTTGATGATAAAATTGAATCCGTCCTTGGAAACCAGATCGCCATTTCTTCAGTACTCGTATTGGGAGGTATAGTTCTGCTTTTCGCAGACAAATGGTTCAAGAACCCTACAATTGATGATGAAAAAGGGATTACCATAAGAAAAGCAATCACAATAGGCTTTTGGCAGTGCCTTGCGATGATGCCTGGAACCAGCCGCAGTGCAGCTTCTATTATTGGAGGAATGTCACAGGGGCTGACCAGAAAAGCTGCTGCAGAATTTTCTTTCTTTCTGGCTGTTCCGACAATGCTGGCAGTAACGGTATATTCTGTTTTCCTGAAAACATGGGGGAAAGAAACCGGGAACCCTCAGAAAGGGTATGAAATGATTATGGCATCTCAGGATCACATTATGATCTTCATAGTAGGAAATATTGTAGCATTTATTGTAGCGTTGATTGCCATTAAAGCATTCATCGGAGTACTGAACAAATATGGTTTCAAACCTTGGGGTTGGTACCGTATCTTTGTAGGAATTGCTTTGTTGATCTATTTCTATTTCTTTAAATAAGCCTATGAAAAGTAATATTTTAAAAATATTGGCTTTTTCCGGCCTGATCGTGTCCTGTGCTCCGGCACATACGCTGTTTGTAAAAAATAATACAGGAGAAAGGATAGAATTTTTCGTTGAGCTGAAAGAAAAAAATCTTGCTGAAGATCTACTGATCTGTAAGGAGCTTGTCCCGGATGAAAAACTGGACCACAAACCTTTTATGGAATATTCCAAAGAAGGAAAATGTTACCGCCAAAAAATTACATCTGTTAGCAAAACCAGCTATAAATTTAATTTACCTGAAAATTATACAGTGAACATTGTTCCGAATAATTCAGTGTACCCTTTTCAGAATATATACTACTTCATTGGTGATAAAAAATGCTTTGTCAATGTAGAAAACGGACCTGACTGCAAGCAGAAGGTCAATAAGTTGCCAAGCTTAGTAAGTATCACCGAAATTTTAGAATAATGACAGCTGAAGAACTGCAAGAAGGATATGTATTCTTATTGGATAAACCTTTGGATTGGACCTCTTTCCAGGCGGTCAATAAGATGAAGTATAAACTCAAAAGAGAATTTAATCTTCCCAAGAAATTTAAAATAGGCCACGCAGGAACCTTAGATCCGAGAGCAACCGGTCTGCTTATTGTCTGCTGCGGAAAATTTACAAAGAAAATTCCCGAAATTCAGGATGCTCCCAAAGAATACTGGACGGAAATCAAAATAGGAGTACAGACAGAATCCTATGATACGGAAAAACCAGAGATCCTTCATCAGGATATTGCCCACGTTACAGAACAGCAAGTCAAAGAAACTCTTGAAAAATTCGTTGGGGAAATAGAGCAGAAACCTCCGGTATATTCAGCCATAAAAATTGATGGACAGAGAGCTTATAATTTAGCTAGAGCAGGAGAAGAAGTTGAAATGAAATCCAGGAAAACGACAATCTTCTACATTAAAGATATTAACATTGAATTTCCTTTGGTCAGCTTTACGGTAGGATGTTCAAAAGGTACCTATATCAGAAGTCTGGCTCATGACATTGGGCAGGAGCTGGGAGTGGGGGCTTATCTTACACAGCTTAGACGTACAAAGATCGGAGATTATACGATTGAAAATGCAACACCTGATTTCTTAGAGAATGAATATAAATTCGAAAGCTTATGATAAAAAATTTCCTCTTGCTTTTAGGGCTGTTATTTTCCGTTACTTACTTCTCGCAGGAAACGGAGACTAAAAAAGCCAAAATGGATTTTTACTTCAACCCATCACTCAATATCGGCTATAATCTTCAAAACAGAGATAATCAGTTTACGGATTCGCAGTATATTGAACCAAAAAGGATTGGTAAAATAACATATGGAATATCAGCAATAGGCGGTTACAATTTTCTTCCTAACTTTGCACTCGGAACAGGATTTAAATACAGTTTTATAGAAGACAATTACCATCTGGTCTACTGGATGATCCAGCCGAAGATCATATTCAGTCCGGGTGACCGTCCTTTTTATATTGATTTAAATTATGGAAAGCAGCTTAATCATTCGGCGATTTCTGATTCCGAATTTTGGGGAGCAAGATTGGGAATCATGGTTTCCTACTCAAAAAGGCTGAGCCAGGAAGGTGGAATTACTTTTGAAGGGCATCAGCTGAATGGTAAGTCTAATGGCTTTTTCATTGGATTAAGTTACGGAATTACTATTTTCAGCAATAAAAATTATACAGGTTACGGAGAAGATTAATGGAAAAAACGCGCATCAATAAATATTTATCAGAAGTTGGCTATTGTTCAAGAAGAGCCGCTGATAAACTTTTGGAAGAAGGAAGGATAACAATTAACGGAAAGGTCCCGGAAATGGGAACCAAAGTTTCTGATGAAGATCTTGTAGAAGTAGATGGAAAACCGATCCGTGAACCGCAGGATAAGCCCATCTACATCGCTTTTAACAAGCCTGTGGGGATTGTATGCACTACAGATACCAAACGTGAAAAAAACAATATCGTTGACTATATCAATCACCCGAAAAGAATTTTCCCGATCGGAAGACTGGATAAGCCTAGTGAAGGCCTGATTCTTTTGACCAGTGACGGCGATATCGTAAACAAAATTCTAAGGGCAAGAAATAACCACGAAAAAGAATATATTGTACGTCTTGACAAACCTATGTCACCCAAATTCCTTGATAAAATGAGGAATGGTGTTCCGATCCTGGATACCGTCACTAAAAAATGTGAAGTTGAAAGAATCGACGATATGACGTTCCGTATCATTCTTACTCAGGGACTGAACAGACAAATCCGAAGAATGTGCGAATACCTCGGCTATGAAGTGAAAAAACTGAAACGTATCCGTATTATGAACATCAAGCTGGATCTTCCCGTTGGAAAATGGCGTGACCTTACAGAAGAGGAACTGAGTTCGCTTAACAACCTCCTTTCTGATTCTGTCAAAACAGTCGATTAAGATTATATCATAAATAATATGACGGTAAGCAGGGGGATATTTCTCCTGCTTACTTTTTTTATTCCTGTTTTCTGGTAAGGGAAATCAGAATTTCTGTCTTCAATTAATCTATCTGAAGAAATACAATAGAAAAGGTACTTTGGATGTTGTTTTTTAATAATATTCACACATTGGTGTAATATTTTTTAGTTTGTTAGTGAAAATATATTATATTTATAATAATAACTATTAAAACTAAAAACCATGAAATTTAAATTTAATCTACTTTCTCTTATTATTTTAATAACATTTTCTAATTGTCAAAATGATAATCATAATCAGGATCTTCCACACGATACTTCTTTTTACATTGATTATAGAAGTTTGAAAGGATTATCAGATGGAATAGCTGTCATTGAGCTTGATCCTGAAGCCCCAAATTTTGGACATATTAGCAGCCAACTTGAATTAGGTATTGGAGTCCTGCCTCATCATCTTTATTATAATCAGAGTGCAAACAAATTATTTACCACTGCTTTAGGAGGGAGTTATCTCTACCAGATAAAAACGGAAAAAGACAAAAACGGACAGCCAAAATTAGTTGATGCAACACCTATTGATACAGGTGAGAATACAGTAGGAGAAAATTTGTTTTTTACCAATGATGGAAGATATTTTATGACTTTCATGGGAGGGGCAGGAGGACCAAAAGATGGCAGTATAGGTGTTTTTAACGCAAATAACAACCAGCTTATCAAAACTATTAAAGCACCGATTCAAACCAATCCCAATCAATTTATTATGTATCCGCATGGTATTTCTGTTAATGAGGAAAAAGGAATAATGATGGTTACCTCAACCATTCACCCGGACCTTACTACTGGAATGGGAAACACCTGTACTTTATTAGATCTGAATACCTATGAATTAAAAGAGACCTATCTGGTAGCAGACTCACAAACGGATATGTCCAGTCCTGTCGAGGTTCTGTTGCTACGGGGGAAATTTCCACAATATGCCCTTGCAACAACAATGCTAGGTGGCGATATCTGGATTGCTCCATACAATGCTGCAACCAAAAAATATGATGCTTTTAGTAAAATATTTGACGGAAGCACACAAGGATTAGGCTGGGCACTCGAAATGTACATCGATGATAACAGCAAGCTTTATGTAAGTTTTGCAGATCCCGGAAAAGTTTTGGTCTTTGATATAAGTAATCTTCCTCAATTAAAGCTTTTAAAAACTCTTACCGCGGATAAAGGAGCACATCACATGGTTTTCTTTAAAACCAAAAAAGGAAAAGAAGTTGTAGCAGTACAAAATAACCTGTTGAACATTCCTAACTTAAATTCCGGCACCATCAGTGTCATTGAAATTGAGACAGGGAAAACCTTAGGTACCGTCGATTTACGAACCAAATATGGGATACTACCTGAATCAATTGAAGGAACCAATGGTCCCAGCAGCTACATGCATCACTAAAACTTAAAATAATACGCCAGATCAGAAACTACCCAAAATAGCAGAAATTGTTTTGGGTAGTTTTTATTATATAGTTTTAAGTTATTTTAAATATAATTTCATTCTTTCTTCATACTCAGGCTTTAATTTTAAGAGCTTCAGAATTTTCTTGTCATCTGTGTAGGTAGTCCGGTAGAATATGATCTTATCAGCAGAATATTTGAAGTAGGGATGATCTTTCAGCCATTCTTCAGGGGCTTCTGTTAGAGTATATTTAGGAACATTTGAAACATCTAGCGGAGCAATAGAAATTAATTTTTGAACCAAATTTTTATCAATATTATAGGTGTCTAAAATTTGTTGCTTATTGACAAAACCTCTCAGTTTTTTTCTAAAACCGATCATGGATCCGGCACTTTTTTCGTCCAGGCCAAATTCCAGCAACTGCTTGAATGTGATGCTATTTAAATCAATTTTTGAAAAATCAGTTTCCTGTTTTTGAATAAGGTTTGTATTTGTATTGAGTTTAATATAAGGACTTAGTTCCTGGAACTTTTCCGGAGAAATAACAAAGCATTTCTTTATGTCTTCAAGAGATTTGAAGGTTCCTCTGAGGTTTCTTTCTCGGTAATTGATAATTGTATTCGCCTGTTTTTCAGAAAATCCTAAACCTTTCCACCCATCCAGATCCAAAGTATTAGGATCAAATGAATGATACTGAATAGTAGATTTTATGGCGTACTGATTACCGGACTTTCTAAAATTGTCTGGGGTTTTTACCGGAAGCAGTATATAGGGCTCAAGCTTGCTGTAATTTTCTGAAGAAATGATAAAACATTCTTTGAATTTTTCCTTGCTTACGAAACTTCCGCCCAAGTAATTCCTGTATTTTAAGATAGCTTCAGCCTGTTTTTCACTGAAACCCATTTTCATCCATTCCGAAGCAGAAAGACCATCCGGATTGAATTTTTTAGAAACGGAAATTTCTTTTTTGTCATTAGTTTTAAACTTTTCAAAGTGGCCTTTGCCATTTTCAGGAAGCAGAATGAAGGAATTCAGCTCCGTGAATTTTTCTTCAGAAATTGCATAGCATTTTTTGAGCTGGTCTTTTGATGTAAATTCTCCTCCTACAATTTTTTTGTAGTTAAGGATCGTAGAAGCCTGTTTTTCAGAAAATCCTAAATGCATCCATTGTTTTGCATCCAGATCATTGGGGTCAAAATCAGTAAGGTTGAGAGCGGCAGAACTTTCCGTAATAAATTTTACCTCAGGAAAATCTTCTTTTTCCCGGCTGGTATACTTCTGAAAAGCCAGCAGGACGATCAGCAGCATTCCCATGAATGCCAGTTTCTGGTAATAGTTTTTTCTCATCATAAAGTAAACTTATCAATAAAAACAAGCCGAAGCAATGATGAAAAGCAGAAACGATCGTTTTATCAAGTAAATTCAGTACAATCACTTAATAAAATAAATTGAATTATATTGTACGTTAAAATATTTTAAGGCTACTTAAAATCAATAGGTTACATTGTCGTGAAAAGAATGACAACGAAATCACAAAACCGGAACAGAATCTGCTCCAAAATAGAAATTCTAAAAAAAAATTAAAATTATTCGGAATCTCTGTCCGCCAGAGAAGCCTTCAGTTTCTGAAGCTCAGCTTTTATAAATTCAAGACGGTCAATGATGGTTACTGTTTCAGAAATTTTACTGTTGGTCGTCAGAGCAATCCTTGCTCCATCCAGTGTATAGCCTTTTTCCTTTACCAGATGGTAGATCATCTGCAGGTTCTTGATGTCTTCAGGAGTAAAATAGCGGTTGCCTTTCTTGTTCTTTTTAGGCTTGATAATAGGGAATTCCTGCTCCCAATAACGTATTAATGAAGTATTTACATCAAAAGCTTTTGCCACTTCTCCAATGGAATAATACAGTTTGTCAGGTAAATTTATTTTCATTTTACGAATCCTAAAAGCCAAAGATAAAAATTTTTTAACCTCGTATGCAAATTATACAGGTTCTATTCCTGTCTTCCGGATCATATTAAAAATTTCCGCATAAATAATTGATGAAAGCCTGCCCGTTTATGAAGCTTGTATTTTTTCTCTTTTTGCAGTACTTTTATACAATAACTACGCTCCGCATATTATCTGTAATGAATTCTATCTCCGTTCTCCATATTGACCTTTTCCAGTCCGGCAGAAATACGTCCGATTTTTACGTTAATACCATGAAAGAACACCTGGTAGTAGGGCATCGGCATATTGAAAAACCGCACCGGCATGATTTCTATGCTGCTGTTCTTTTTACCCGGGGACAAGGAGTTCATGAGATCGATTTTCAAAAATACGATGTCTCTGAGGGAAGCCTTTTTTTTCTTTCTCCCGGGCAGATCCACAGTTGGGAGCTTTCAGAAGATATTGACGGGTATATTTTCTTTTGTTCTCAGGAATTTTACGAAATGCATTATGTGAATCAGAAATTAAGAAACTTTCCGTTTTTTGGTTCCGTATCTTTTCCCAGGAAGTTGCAGCTGGATGCTGATGAGCTGATAAAAAACAAGATTCTATTTCAGGAGCTGGGAAGAGAGCACCAGTCCCAGAATCTTATGAAAGAAGGGTTGATCCTTTCATTAATGTCTCATATTTTCATTAATTCAGCCAGGCTGTTTTCAAAAGAAATTGACAGCCTTTCTTCTTCCGCGAGCCTTTCTTATTTTAAACATTATCAGGATTTTGAAAACCTGATCGAGCAGTATTTTACAACCCAGAAATCCATATCTCATTATGCTTCGTTATTGGGAATTACCCCAAAGCACCTGAACCGGATTGCACAGACCGTTGTTCAGAAAACAGCAACCGATGTTATCACTGAAAGAGTAGTGCTGGAAGCTAAAAGGATGCTGATGTACCTTGATGAAAGCCTTGTGGAAATTGCTTTCAGGCTTGGTTATGAAGAATATTCCTACTTTGTAAGAGTATTCCGGAAAAGTTCCGGAATGACCCCTACTCAGTTTATGAGAAAATACAAGGTTTAAAAATTTTAAATTTAAAAAAAGGGAGATGGAAGGCCGAAGCTGGAAGTTAATAAATGCCTTTATATTAGCTTCACATGCTCTCCAGTGTGAAATCTTATGTCTGAAATCTAATCTTTATTCTTGTCTCTTGGTTTCTCTCCTTTACAACAAAAGTTTAAACGGTCCTTCAAACGTCGTCTCAAAAGAATCCAGCATTTCTCCTTTTTCATCAAAAACACCGATCACCATATTCTGTTTGGAAAACTTAATATCTTCTTCGGGAAAGGTAATATTGATATTTCCTTTCAGGATTTCGTCACCTTTCAGAATGATCTTTTCAGAACCGAAATAAGTGATCTCTGCATGAGCAGGAGTCATTACTTTAATCGTAAGAGTCTTCTTCTCATTGGATTTATTTAAAAGGGTATAAATAAAAGTATTCGTGATCTTGCCGTCTTTAATAAAGAATGTGGAACCAGCCGGCTTGATGAATTTAGCCTCCATAGATCCTCGGTCATACATTAAGAATCCCAGAAATCCGATCAACAGGGCCAGAAATATCGTGGTTGCCTTCATTCTTGATGTAAACCTGAATGTTTCCCGGTTTTCAATTTCTGCTTCCGTAGCATAGCGGATCAGTCCTTTTGGAAGTCCTACCTTATCCATTACCTCATCACAGGCATCGATGCAGGCTGTACAGTTTACACATTCCAGCTGCTGGCCGTTTCTGATGTCGATACCTGTAGGACATACCACAACACACTGATGGCAGTCGATGCAGTCTCCTTTTCCTGTGGCTTTACGGTCTTCATTGTTTCTCCATTTCGAACGGTTTTCACCTCTTTTGAAATCATAGTACACATTAATGGTCTGCTTATCGATTAATACGCCCTGAAGCCTTCCGTATGGGCATACCAAAGTACAAACCTGCTCACGGAGCCAGGCGAAAACAAAGTAAAATGTCATCGTGAAAAATATCATCACAAGGAATTTTACGGAATGAGCCTCAGGTCCTTCCTTCATGATCCGGAATACTTGTTCGTATCCTACAATGTACATGAACATGAAATGAGCAATGATCAGTGAGATCAGTGCAAAAACGGACCATTTCAGTACTCTTTTTCTGATCTTTTCAGCATTCCATTCCTGTCTGTCCAGCTTCATCTGCTTATTTCTGTCACCTTCTATCAGGTATTCAATCTTTCGGAATACCATTTCCATGAAAAGTGTCTGCGGGCATAGCCATCCACAGAATATTCGTCCGAAAACGACCGTAAAAAGCATTACGAAGATCACAGAGGTTACCGCTCCCAATGCAAGAATAAAGAAATCCTGCAGATAAAAAGGTTGTCCAAGGATAAAAAACCTCCTGTCGATCACATTGATCAGGAGAAAAGGATTGCCGTTGATTTTTACAAATGGCAGTCCGAAAAATATAGCCAGCATGAGATAACTTGCATAATTTCTGTAATTGGTATACTTTCCTTTTGGTTTCCGGGGAAATACCCATTTTCTTTTCCCCGTTTCATCCATGGTTCCTACCGAATTTCTAAACGTCTCATTTTCAAATTCTACAAATTTGTCGCTGCTTGATTCTGCACTCATTGCGGTACTTTTGTTAAGTTAAAAAGTATTAAGGTGATATTTTGAGGCTGGATCAAACTGTTTTTCAGTCAGTTTTTAAGAGGATAAAAATAGTGTTGATCTTACCGTAGCAAAGGTCCGGATAAAACTATTTTTTAACTAATACCATCTGCTTCAAAAATAGGACAATTGAGACATTTTTATTTCAAATTTTATTATATCAAAATGAGTAAATGTATTGGGATGTTATGACTGATATTGTAACTTGCAGTCTTTAAATAAATGAAGAATGAAAAAGATAGGTTACATAAGTGTAATTGGTTTGGTTTTCGCATTGGTAAACTGTCAATCAGTAAATTATAACAAAATGTTTTATGAAGGTGTGCAGCCGGAGAAGATTTCGGATCAGTTCAGTTTTACAGAAGGACCGTCTTCGGATCAACATGGGAATGTTTATTTCACTGACCAGCCCAACGACAAAATCTATTACTGGGACTGGAAAACAAATAAGATCATAGAGTTTTTAGGAAAAACAGGGAGAGCAAACGGCACTCACTTCGATAAAGACGGAAACCTCATCACCTGTTCCGATGATCAGGGCGAAATCTGGAAAATTTCAAAAGATAAAAAAGTAGAGGTGCTCCTGAAAGGTTTTCAGGGGAGAAGGCTGAATGGACCTAATGATATCTGGAATGATCCAGCCGGAGGAATGTATTTTACAGATCCTTTATATGAAAGAGATTACTGGGTAGATTTTAAACAGGAAATTCCTCATAAGAGCCTTTATTACAGATCCAAAGAAGGAAAAACAGTTAAGATTGATACTTTTGTGCAGCCCAACGGAATTGTCGGAAGTGAAATGTTTAATAAGCTGTATGTTTCAGATATTGATGCGGGGAAAACCTACGTTTATGATATTCTGGGCGAAGGAAAACTATCTGAAAAAAAGCTCTTTTGTGAAATGGGCTCAGACGGTATGACGCTGGATAAACACGGAAACCTTTATTTAACAGGAAAAGGTGTCCATATTTTCAGCCGTCACGGGAAAAAGCTTTATCATATTCCTATCGAGGAAGACTGGACGTCTAATGTAACTTTTGGAGGAGAGAACAATGATGTCCTCTTCATTACGGCCTCAAAATCTGTTTACAAACTGCCAACTAAAGTAAAGGGAGTGAAATAATGTCATTGCGAGAAGCGTAGCGACGAAGCAATCTCTAATCATATGTATTAAATCTGTGCGATTAATAGGAACTTTTAAAGAAAGATTCAATACAATAATAATTCTTAAATTTTTGTAATCTTTTTTGAGATTGCTTCACATTCGGTTCGAAATGATAGTCTAAAAAAATAAGAGAAGCCCACAACGGGCTTCTCTTAATATTCTTAAAAGCTTAATACTGACTTAATGGTTCAAATTAATAAGCAACCTCCATTTTCACTTTCTTGCCCTTCAGCTTTTCGTTATTTAATTTCTTTAAAACAGCAACTGTTTTATTTCTAGCAACTGCTACATAAGAAGTCGTGTCTTTCACTTCAATGATGCCGATATCTTCTTTCTGGAGTTCCCCTTTTTTAATAAGGTATCCTACAATATCCACTTTATTCACTTTGTCTTTTTTGCCGGCACTGATATAAATGGTCTGGAAAGGAGTTTTTTCCGGAACTTTATTAAAACCGGTTACACTCTCTTCCGGTGTATTACTTTTAATGAACGGGAAATTTTCATCTTCAGTCATGATCAGGTAAGCAAAACCTTTGGCATTCATTCTTGCCGTACGGCCGTTTCGGTGGATGAAAGCATCTTCTTTCGGAGGAAGCTGGTAATGAACAATAGATTCCACTTCAGGAACATCAAGACCACGGGAGGCCAGGTCTGTAGTGATTAAAATTCTTGCTGAATCATTCCTGAATTTCAAAAGGGCACGTTCTCTTTCATCCTGCTCCATACCGCCATGGAACGTTTCTCTGTCAATTCCTTTTTCCCTTAAAAGTTCAGAAATACGGTCTACAGCTTCACGGTGATTGCAGAAAATCAGTGTTCTTTTGTTTCCGATCTTGCATATTAAATTAAAAAGGGTATCCAGTTTTTCTTCAGAAATAGTCATTACTTTTCGTAACTGGATATCCGGTTTTACTTCGCTTAATTTTAGAAAATCAATGATCTTTTCATTTTTTAACCCTGTAAACGTTGGAATTTCATCCATTGCTGTTGCTGAGGTTAGAATTCTTTGTGAAAGGCCTTTAAGTGAACTGGAAATATATTCCATATCTTCATGAAAGCCTAATTCCAAAGCTTTATCAAACTCATCCAGAACCAAAGTTTTGATCGTTTTGGGATCAAAATTGTTGTTTCTTAAATGATAAGTAATCCTTCCCGGAGTTCCGATGAGAACTGCGGGAGCTTCAATTAAATTATTGACTTCAATTTTTTTATCGTGGCCGCCATAACAAACCGAAACCTTAAAATCTGTTCCCATCGATTTGAAAACTTGCTCAATCTGCAATGCCAGTTCTCTTGCCGGAACTAAAATCAATGTCTGAATTCCTGAAATATTTTTTTTAAGATTTCTAAGGACCGGAAATAAAAAAGCAAGTGTTTTTCCTGAGCCTGTGGGAGAGAGCAAAACAACATCCGTATTGTTTTCCGTGGTTTTATAGGTAGATTTCTGCATCTGATTCATATCCTGAATCTGCAGCTTTTGATAAATTGAGTCTAATTCCATTTTGCAAAGGTAATTGATTTTGTTTTTTATGAAAATTCCATTTACTGTTTATTTAGATTATGGATTCCCGTAATGGTGTAGCAGGTAGAGATTATACATTTGAGGTAATTAAAAATAATAATCAACAAAATGAAACTATACCAAACCCTAGAATCTCAGCTTAAAAAAGAACCGAATTATGTCTCCGATAATGATGAAGTCAAAAAATGGGTAGTGCTCAACAAAGCACAAAATTTTGATGAAGAACTCATTGAATTATTATTGGGTGATTCAGATTTGAAAGAAAAATTTTTCATCAAAATAAAAGATGTTTTGATATTCAATCAAAATCTTTTCATACAGTTTCTTGAACAGAAAAACTATCTCAACGATAGTTACACTCAGTTTAAGAATAAAATTGGTTTGTCAGTTGATGGCAAATATCTGAAGCAACGTAACGAAGTAGCTTTGGTCTGGCCGTTCAAAGACTGTGTTTTGGAAGGTGGACAAAGCCGTGAAGAGGATAAAAGAGACGAAATTTTCTTTAATGAAACTTTAGCGCAGGACGAAATAACCCAATTACTTGATCCAAAAGTTCTAACAAATGCTAAAAAGTTTGATCAAGAGGGTGAAAAAGATTTTGATCAATTCAATCGCAATGAAAACGGAACAATTACCGACAACCTTATTATCAAAGGAAATAATCTTCTGGCATTGCATTCTCTAAATAAAGAATTTGCCGGAAAAGTGAAGATGATTTATATTGATCCACCTTATAATACGGGAAATGATAGTTTTCAATATAATGATAATTTTAATGAGAGTTCGTGGCTCACTTTTATGAAAAATCGATTAGAAATTAGTAAAGATCTACTTTCTAAAGATGGGAAAATATTTGTTCAATGTGATGATAATGAGCAGGCTACCTTAAAGATTCTTTTAGATGAAGTTTTTAAGAAACAAAATTTTGTAGAAACATTTATTTGGAAAAATACAGATAATGCTCCAGCTCTGTCAAAAAAATCGAGAAAAAATATAGAATTTATTCATTGTTATGAAAAATTTTTAGATACAAAAAGTTATGTTGGACGAAAAAGTAATAATGACGATGCACCATTATTAAATAGTGGTAACCCAGTTACCATTTTAAAATTCAAACCTAATATGATTGAATTTAAAATTCCAGATAATGTATATGAAAAAGGAAATTATGATAAGATTGAGTTGGTTAATGATTTGGTCATAAAAAATGGTAAAAATGAAAATGCAATTCAAATTAAAGGACGTTTTAAATGGCAACAATCATTTTTAGATGTTGAGGTAGAAAATGGGACTTACTTCATTGTTAAGTCTGATAAATTTTCTATAAGATATCAAAGGAAATATTCTTCGAATCTCGCACCGGATAAATTTATAGATAATATATATTTATCTAAAGCAATTGGCATTGAAACAAATGAAGATTCAAAGAAGCATATTGATTCTCTCGGCTTAAATTTTAATTCCTATCCAAAACCTGAATCTCTAATTAGTTTTTTAATTAAAGCTGTAACAGAAGAAAATGATATTGTTTTAGATTATCATCTCGGAAGTGGCACGACAGCATCAACAGCTCATAAAATGAATCGTCAATACATAGGTATTGAACAGATGGATTATATAGAAACCGTTGCTGTTGAACGTTTAAAAAAAGTAATCGATGGTGAACAAGGCGGCATTTCCAAGTCCATCAACTGGCAAGACGGCGGTTCATTCATTTACCTTGAGCTCAAAAAATACAACCAAACTTTCATCGAAAAAATAGAAGAAGCAGAAAATTCTGAAAGTCTTCTGCAAATTTGGGAAGAAATGAAAACCAAATCTTTTCTTAATTACAATGTTGATCTCAAAAAACAGGAAGAACATTTCGAAGATTTTAAAGCTTTACATCTGAATGAACAAAAACAGCTTCTTTGTGAATTGCTCAACAAAAATCAACTGTATGTAAATCTGTCTTCACTTAACGACGAAAATTTTGAGTGTACTCCGGAAGAAAAGAAAGTAACAAAAGATTTTTACCAAATAAAAAAATAACAAATGGCATTTTTATACGATACACTTTTACAGGAATTCGGAAAAAGAGCCATTTCTCAGGTTCCAATTCCAACACAAATTTCAGATAATTTGAAATTTAGCCAAAGAGCTTATCAGCAGGAAGCATTTCAGCGTTTTATTCTCTGTCACTCAGAAAATTTTGCTGGAAAACCGCATAAACCGCTTCATCTCCTGTACAATATGGCCACAGGAAGTGGTAAAACTTTGGTAATGGCGGGTTTAATGCTTCATTTGTATGAAAAAGGATACCGGAATTTCCTGTTTTTTGTAAACAGTAATAATATCATCCAGAAAACCAGAGACAATTTTCTTAATCCTCAAACTTCTAAATATTTGTTTGGCAATAAAATTGTCATCAGCGGAAAAGAAATCTTACTGAAGCAGATTGATAACTTTGATGAAGCCGATGATGAGAATATCAATATCAAATTTACGACTATTCAGCAGATGCATATTGATTTGAACAATAGCAAGGAAAACAGTATTACCTACGAAGATTTTACAGATAAAAAAGTAGTGATGATTGCTGATGAAGCCCATCATTTAAGTAGTGGTACAAAAAACGGAAACCTCTTCGGAAGCTGGGAGGAAACAGTTTTGAAAATCCTTCATCAGAATTTTGACAATATCCTTCTGGAATTTACTGCAACTCTGGATTATGACAGCCGGGAAATTATCAATAAATATAAGGATAAAGTCATTTATAAATATGACCTTTCGCAGTTCAGAACAGATAAATTTTCTAAAGAAATCAATCTTGTACGTTCATTGTATGACGAGAAAGAGCGTATAATTCAGGCTTTGATTCTTAATTTGTATCGTCAGGAATTGGCAACGATTCATCATATTAATTTAAAACCTGTTATTCTTTTTAAAGCAAAGAAAACCATTAGAGAATCCGAACAAAACAAAGAAAATTTTCACAAACTGATTGAAGATTTATCTGAAACAATGGTGGAGAAAATTAAAAAAACCTCTACGGTTTCGGTTGTTCAAAAAGCTTTTCAGTTTTTTGAAACCAAAAATATCTCATTGAATGAAATTTCGAAACGGATTCATGCCAATTTCCGCAAAGAAAATTGTCTGAGTGCCAATAATGATTCGGAAGCAGAGAAAAATCAGATTTTACTCAATACCTTAGAAGATGAAAACAACCCGATTCGTGCGGTATTTGCTGTTCAAAAATTGAATGAAGGTTGGGATGTTCTCAATTTATTTGATATCGTAAGATTATATGAAGACCGTGACGGAAAGGACGGAAATCCGGGTAAAACCACCCTGTCGGAAGCACAGCTGATCGGTCGTGGAGCAAGATATTATCCTTTTGCACTGGAAGTTGGAGAGGATAAATTTATTCGGAAATATGATGATGATATTACCAACGATTTGAAAATTTTAGAAGAATTATATTATCACACTAAAGAAGACAGCCGTTATATTTCGGAATTGAAAAAAGCGTTGGTAGAAACAGGAATTTATGAAGATGAAGCAAACCTTGAAACCAAACAGTTAAAACTGAAACCAATATTCAAAAAATCTGACTTATATAAAAAAGGATATGTTTTCTCCAATAAAAAATTACCGAAAAACTTTAATAATGTAAATTCTTTCACTGACTTCAATATTAGAAAGACCAATTACCGTCATCAGCTTTCTTCGGGAGGTGGAAGGGTTTCAAATGTGTTTTTTGAATTGGAAAGTCCCGTTACTTCTGATGAGGTGATGAAGTCTAAAGATGTAAAACTTATAGATATTCAGAAGCACGTTATCAGATATGCATTAAGCCAAAATCCGTTCTATTACTTTAATAATCTCTCGCATTACTTCCCCAATATTTCGTCACTTTCGGATTTCATTGAAGAGAAAGAGTATCTGGGCGATCTGGAAATAACTTTTTTAGGCAGTTATAACCGTCTTCAGGAAATTTCACATTTTGATTATCTTCAGGCGTTGAATGGACTTTTACAAAATATAGAAACAGAGATTAAAAAGAATGCTACGGATTATGAAGGTTCAGAATATTACCCACAACCCATTCATCAGGTTTTCAGAGATAAGGAAATCAGGGTGACTAAAGGTAATGAAAGAGCAAAAGGGCAGGAAGAATTAGTTTCAAATGAATCCTGGTATGCGTACAATGCCAATTACGGAACCATTGAAGAAAAGAATTTTGTAGAATTGTTTTCCAGACGTTTTGAAGGACTCAGCCAGAAATTTGAGAATATTCATCTGATCCGAAATGAAAGAGAAATTAAAATTTTTGACAAATACGGCCGTGCATTTGAACCGGATTTTTTACTGTTCTGCAGTGAGAGGAGCAATAAACAGCTAACTTTTCAGGTATTTATTGAACCAAAAGGAGCTCACTTGATAGGCTACGACAAATGGAAAGAGGATTTTCTGAAAGTAATTGGGAATGAAAAAAAATCTATTAAAATCTATACAGATACATACAAAATTACAGCTGTGCCATTCTATAATTATGGAAATGAAAATGAATTTAAAAGAGCTTTAGAAAGTACCTTCGAAATTTAAAATTACACACTTGAATTTAAAATAAAATTCATATCTTTGCACCCACTTTTTGTGTGAAAGGTTTGAAAGGTAAATTATTAAAAATTAATTACTTCCGTATTTTTTAGATCCACATTTATTCAGACCATTAAAAAAGAAGGAATACAAATTTTATTAGAAAATGTCAAAAGAGACAAATTCAGCAGAGGTTTTATTAAACCAAAACGTAGCACCGGAACAATTTGATTGGGATTCTTTCGAATCAGGTCTTGATGCAGACGCAAGAAAAGAAAAGAGCGATTTAGAAGAAATCTACAACGGATCTCTTAGCAGTTTAAATGATAACGACGTTATCACTGGTAAAGTTGTAAGATTAACTGATAAAGAAGCTATCGTTGACATCGACTTCAAATCTGAAGGTGTTATTTCTCTTAACGAATTCCGTTACAACCCAGGCCTTAAAGTAGGTGATGATGTTGAAGTAATGGTAGACAGAAGAGAAGACAAAACTGGACAATTACAGTTATCTCACAGAAAAGCAAGAACGCTTAAAGCTTGGGATAGAGTAAACGAACTTCATGAAACTGGAGAAATCGTTAACGGTTTTGTTAAGTCTAGAACTAAAGGAGGTATGATCGTTGACGTACACGGAATCGAAGCATTCTTACCAGGTTCTCAGATTGATGTTAAGCCAATTAAAGATTACGATCAGTTTGTAGGTAAAACTATGGAATTCAAAGTTGTGAAAATCAACCCTGAGTTCAAAAACGTAGTTGTATCTCACAAAGCATTGATCGAAGCAGATATCGAAGGTCAGAAAAAAGAAATCATCGCTCAGCTTGAAAAAGGTCAGGTTCTTGAAGGTACTGTTAAAAATATTACTTCTTACGGTGTATTCATCGACTTAGGAGGTGTTGATGGATTGATCCACATTACAGACCTTTCTTGGTCTAGAGTGAACCACCCATCTGAAATCCTTGAGGACGGACAGACTGTAAAAGTTGTTATCCTTGATTTCGATGACGAGAAAACAAGAATCCAGTTAGGTATGAAGCAATTAGAAGCTCATCCTTGGGATGCTCTTTCTGCTGACATGAAAGTTGGTGACAGAGTAAAAGGAAAAGTAGTAGTTCTTGCTGACTATGGTGCATTCGTAGAGATCGCTCCAGGGGTAGAAGGATTAATCCACGTTTCTGAAATGTCTTGGTCTACTCACTTAAGATCTGCAGGAGACTTCGTGAAGGTAGGTGATGAAGTAGAAGCTGAAGTATTAACATTAGACAGAGAAGAAAGAAAAATTTCTCTTGGTATTAAGCAGTTATCTAAAGATCCATGGGAAAATATCGAAGCTAAGTATCCGGTAGGATCTCAGCATGTAGGAACCGTAAGAAACTTCACTAACTTTGGTGTATTCGTAGAGTTAGAAGAAGGTATCGACGGATTGATCTACATCTCTGATCTTTCTTGGACTAAGAAAATCAAGCACCCATCTGAATTCTGTGCAGTTGGTGATAAATTAGATGTAGTAGTTCTAGAACTTGATATCCAAGCTAGAAGATTATCTCTAGGTCACAAACAACTTCAAGAAAACCCTTGGGATAAATTCGAAACTAAATATGCTGAAGGTACTATCCACGCTGGTAAAGCTGTAGAAGTTCACGATAAAGGAGCTTCTGTACAGTTTGAAGACGTAGAAGTAGAAGCTTTCTGCCCATCAAGATTATTAGAGAAAGAAGATGGATCTAAAATCAAGAAAGGTGAAGATGCTCAGTTCAAAGTAATCGAATTCAACAAAGAGTTCAAAAGAGTAGTAGTATCTCATACTGGTATCTTTAGAGACGAAGAGAAGAAAAACGTAAGAGAGTCTTCTAACAATAGATCTAATAATACATCTTCTTCAAACAATGAAGAAAGATCAACTCTTGGAGATATCGATGCATTAGCAGAATTGAAAAGAAAAATGGAAGAAGGTAAATAATCTTTAACTCCATTGATCATATGAAGCCGCTCATTTGAGCGGCTTTTTTGTTTAACCTGGTCAACGGAACCTATATGGTGAAAGTTAAAGGCCTTGGTTTCGAAGCAGCTTCCAAAGTAATTGTTAAGAAATAAATATTTACATTCATTAACTATAAGGATCGCCGCAAGCAGAGCTTGCGGCGATTTTATTTATCTATCATATTGATGCCTCCGATATTTCAATTATTATATTGTAACTTTGCAGGCTGTTAAAAAAATTATGAAGAAGAAAAATATACTTAAGGGAGTTTTGTTCGTAGGAATTGGGGCTAGTATATACGGAATGCTGGCTACATTTGTGAAAATGGCTTATCATGATGGCTATACCACGTCAGAAGTCACTACTTCCCAGTTCTTGCTGGGACTGATTGGACTTTTAATCCTGAATTTTATACAAACTATTACATCAAAACAGAAGCTTTCATCACCTAATTCCAAAGAACTGAAGATGCTGATGATTGCGGGAACATCTTTGGGATGTACAAGTTTATTCTATTATATTGCAGTTCAGTATATTAATGTTTCCATAGCGATTGTATTGCTCATGCAGTCGGTTTGGTTCAGTGTTGTTGTGGAAAGTATAATAGCAAAGAAATTACCCAATGCCAGAAAAGTAGTTTCTGTGATTATTGTTCTGGTCGGTACTATATTGGCTACAAATCTGATTAATATGGATATTGAGCTCGATTGGCATGGAATCTTCTGGGGATTAATGGCAGCAGCTTCCTATACAATGACTATGTTTACATCCAATACGCTGGCTACACATCTTCCTGTATTCAGAAAAAGTATTATTATGCTTTGTGGAGGGGCGGTAGTAGTCATTGCATTCCTGTTTTTTGCCCAGATAGGACCTATGTATTTCGGTGAGTTAAGATCATTATATCTCAATTTCACGGAAAATACAGAACATATTCACTCGTTCAATTATTCAATATTCTGGACGTATGGATTTGTACTCGCTTTATTTGGAACTATTATTCCGCCTATTTTATTCAACATTGGTTTTCCGAATGCCGGACTTGGCTTAGGAAGCATTGTTTCATCACTTGAGCTGCCGGTTTCAGTGACCATGGCTTTTGTTTTACTGGGTGAAAAAGTATTACTGGTACAGTGGGTGGGGATCATCCTTATCCTTTTTGCGATTGTACTGATGAATCTTCCTGCAAAAAAAGAACTGAAAGGAGTAGAAGTAGCTTAAAAAAATAATCATAAATAATATTAAAAACCGTTTCTTTTGAAGCGGTTTTTTTAATTTTAAAACTTCAAATAAAGTTTCTTATGAAATATTTCAGAAAGGTAATGGTATTTATCATGCTGTCTGCAGTGCCAACTTTCCTATTTTCGCAGATAAAACCCTTGGATGCGATGCTGTCGGAGTATCAATATCCTTACGAGGTTCATTTTATAGATCTAAAGTCCCAGAATAATAATCTTAAAATGGCTTACATGGATGTACAGCCACAGAAACCTAATGGGAAAACAATCATGCTTCTCCATGGAAAGAATTTTAACGGAGCTTATTGGGAAAAGACAGCAAAAGATCTTTCTGATAAAGGATTCAGGGTCATTATTCCGGACCAGATTGGATTCGGAAAATCATCTAAGCCTCAAAGCTACCAGTTTTCTTTTTCACAGCTGGCCGAAAATACCAAAGCTATATTAGATAAGCTGGGAATTGATAAGACCATAGTGCTGGGACATTCCATGGGAGGAATGGTTGCAGTAAGATTCACACTGCTTTATCCTGAAAAAGTTCAGAAACTGATCCTGGAAAACCCTATAGGGCTGGAAGATTATAAAACTTTTGCTGCTTACCAAACCATAGATCAGGCCTATCAGTCCGAGCTTAAAAATACGGCTGAAACCTACAAAGCTTACCAGCTAAAATTTTATTATGATAATAAATGGAAAGATGAATATCAGCCATGGCTGGATCTTATTGCCGGCTGGACCCTTCACAAAGATTATCCGCAAGTCGCATGGGATGCTGCGCTGACTTCCGATATGATCTACAATCAGCCTGTCTGCTATGAGTTTAAAAATATCAAAACACCTACACTGCTTATTATCGGAACGAGAGACAGAACGGCAATAGGAAAGGACAGAGCTCCTAAAGATCTTCAGCCTAAAATGGGGCAGTACCAGGAACTGGGAAAAAAGACACAGCAGGAAATTTCCGGATCAAAATTAATTGAGCTCGAAAATGTAGGCCATCTTCCTCATATAGAAGTGTACCCAAAATTTATTAGTGCTTTGTATGAGTTTATTAAGTGAGGTTAAGGTAAAGGATAAGACAGAGGTGATTAATATTAAGTTGTGCTTTATTGATTATTAGGTAACTTATAATTGACATAGGAAGCTGTAGCGTTAAAAAAATTACAACTTAATCCGTTAAAAAAATTCCCACTGTCTGAGTGCGGACGAAATATTGAACCGGAACAACAATGTTAAAACCCGCGCGAGTTTGGGAATTTTAGGAGTAAGTTTTAATTTTTAGCGAAAGATTCCAGTCTTGAACTTTTGGTTCATTTTGTTTCAAGACAAAAGAACTAATTGAACAATAATTTTTTTATAATTAAAATTGTAAAAAGGCTTTTAAAGCTCCGCGATTATAGCAAAATAAAAAGAGACTACCTGGATTAGATAGTCTCTTTTTGTATGTATTGTTGTCTGAATTACTTTTTCTTGTAAGCAGCATCCTTGATTCTAGCTTTTTTACCTCTAAGGTCTCTGAAGTAATAAATTCTAGATCTTCTAACTCTACCTCTTCTGTCAACTTCAATTTTCTGAAGTGCAGGCATGTTGATAGGGAATACTCTCTCTACACCTACATCACCACTCATTTTTCTGATTGTGAATGTTTTTGTAGCGCCAGTACCTCTCAATTGGATAACGGTACCTTTGAAGAACTGAGTTCTTGTTTTTTGTCCTTCTTTAATTTCGTAATACACAGTAATTGTGTCTCCTGCTTTGAATTCAGGGAAATCTTTTTTAGTAATGTACTGGTCTTGTACGTACTTTAATAAATCCATTATTAATAAAATAAAATGTTAAAGCTAAGCAACTTACACGTTCTTCGTCAGAGGTTGAATAACAGGTCGCAAAGATACAAAATACTTTTTGATTCCACCAAATAATTAATGTACTAAAAACTATAATTTTTTCATTGCGGATTTGCCATAAAGTTAACGGTTCCTTTAAGTTCCCAACAGCTACAGTTTATATAGGAAGTCTACTTTTGCCCGAAATTAAAAGAATCAGATCATTACTTTTTTAATGGCCTGATTTACAAATTGAAATAAATCTATACCAAAATAAACTATCTATGAAACACTATTTCTTCTTTTTCTGTTTTGCCGTCCAGATGGCATTCGGACAGACGCTGTTTCCTTATCTCCAGAACCCGACGCCGAATTCGATGATCGTCAACTGGAAAACAGCCTCCAATAACGAAACAACCGTGATCTACGGAACATCTCCTGCCAGTCTGAATGTGACGGTTACCGGAACAACCAACATTTTTTCCGATACAGGATATAATAACAACTATTATTACCACACTGCAAAGATTGCCGGACTGCAGCCCAACACCAAATACTATTATAAAATAAAGACCGGGACCACCGAATCTGCAGTTTATAACTTCAGAACGCTTCCTCTTCCCGGACAAGCTGCCACTGCAGACGGTAAAATTCGTTTCCTGATTATGGGAGACAACCAGATTAAAGCGGAACCAAGATATGATAGCCTTACCCTTAACGCCTTCAAGAGATTAAAGCAGAAATTCGGAGTCAATTCCGATCCTTCTGATAATATTGCGCTTACCTTTATGGTAGGAGACCAGGTAGATGTGGGAACATTGGACCATTATGAGAATGTCCATTTTAAAAAGAACATCAAATTATCACCGTATCTTCCTATTCAGACCACGGTAGGAAATCATGAGACGTACGGAACGCTTGGGATGAATTCTTATTATGCCCATTTCTATATTGATGAAATTAAATACAAAAATATTTCATCAGGAAACGAAAATTATTATGCCCAGCAAGCCGGAAACGTTCTGTTTATAAGTTTAAGTTCGGAACATACAGGTACCGCACAACAGACATGGCTTTCCCAGATCCTGAATGAAGCAAACGGTGATCCTACGGTGGACTGGATCATTTCTTTAAGTCACAGACCTTATCAGGCTGAACAGTATGTAGGAGATATTTCTACATGGGTAAGAAACAATGCAGTACCATTGTTGACGACTTCCAATAAATATTTAATGCACGTTGGAGCCCATCATCATTTATATCACAGAGGCCAATTGAAGGATACCCCGAATTACCAGATCATTTCCGGAGGAACGGCATGGGATCAGTATTGGGGAATGTCCAATGAGCAGGATTTTGACGATGTACAGAAAACACTGACCGACTGGACGTACCAGATCGTGGAAGTAGATGTACAGACCGGAAAAGTAGATATTGAATGTTACTCCATAGGAGGAGTTTATAATAGAAAATACAATGAGATTGTGGATACTTTCCACAGGTATAAAAATCAGCCGAAACCTTCAAAACCGTCTGTTACCAATACTTTTTCTGCACCGGTAACACTGCCCTTGACTTTGGATGGAAGTACTTTTGCGTCCTCTAACGGAGAATTACTGAATACCACACAGTTTCTAATCAGTAAGGCATCTAATTTTTCAGTGATTGAAAAAGAATTTTACCGTGATTATGAAAACTGGTTCGGAAAAGACGGAAACGGAACACCGGACAGAACAAAAAACTTAAATGCCGGGGTTGATATTACAAAAGCAACCATTCCTGCCAACTCTATTTCCAACGGAATGTATTATGTAAAAGTCCGTTACAGGGACAGAAACCTGGAATGGAGCGACTGGAGTGATGTGAAGCAGTTTGAGGTATCCGGAAGTGTGGTTTCCAATCCTACCTTTACATTAGACAAAACCGAATATACGCAAAGTGAACCTATCACGGCCACTTATACCGGAGGACCTGGAAACCAGCAGGACTGGGTGGGAATTTATAAAAAAGGACAAACTCCGGCAACAACTACTTCTCAGAGTTTCCTTTATACGAACGGACAGACGGCAGGAACCGCTGTTTTCCCTAATGGAATTGCCAATAAAGGTCAGTATTTTGCAGGCTTCTTTGCCAATGGAGGATATACTGAAATCACAGGCAGAAAAAGCTTTTATGTAGGACCAAAAGTACAGCTTCAGACAACTGCGGATACTTATCCTGTAGGAGGAACGGTGGTCATCAATTACAGCAACGGACCGAATCTGGTAAAAGACTGGATCGGGATTTATAAGATGGGACAGACACCGGGAACGAATCCGTCTATCAAATGGAGCTATGTGTCAACACCTTCAGGAACATTGAATTTTACAGGTCTTCCGAAAGGATATTATTACGCTCAGTATCTGCTTGAAGACGGGTATACAGGAATCGGAGATAAGGTATTCTTTAAAGTAGGGGACATCGTTACAGAGTTATGGATTAATAAACCGGTATATACATTAGGTGAAAATATTACCGCTTCTTGGACGGATTCTCCGGGAATTATCAAAGACTGGCTGGGAATTTATCCTCAGAGTGTTCAGACTCCGGATGATAATTTTGTTTCTTATACTTATTTCGATGGAGTTACCCAGGGAACAAAGACCATTCAGGGAACAGCGCTTCCTACAACACCCGGGAATTACTATATGGTGATGTTTACGAATGACTCTTATACAGAGGTTTCCAACAGAAAACAATTCCAGGTAACCTCCGGAACACTGGGAACCGACGAGGTAAAAAGCACGGAGAAAAATGTAGTGATATATCCGAACCCAACGAAACCGGGCGAACCTACATTTATCAAGAGTGATTATCCTATCGAGAAAATTGAGCTGTTATCTGCAGCAGGACAGCTGTTGTATGAATCCAAAAACATCAACAACCAACGTTTCTCTCTGGTGAATGAAAATCTTCCGAAAGGAGTATACTTTGTGAAAGTTCATACCAGAAAATTATTTACTTTAAAACTGGTTATACAGTAATATTCTATCAATATATTGGGAAAAGCAGGAAAATTATTTCCTGCTTTTTCTATTTAATACAAACAGGAACAGTAAAATACAAATAACAATGATCATATCTTTTACTTTTTAATGGGAGATTAAGTTCATTAAAGCTCCTAAAATCATGATCGAAATACCGAACGTAATCATTCCCAATACATAGGAAACAAGTGCTTTAAAATAACTGGCCACCTTGCCCTTATCGAAAAACTGTCCTACAGACCATGAAAAATAGACAAACACGATCACTGCAGCAATCTGCATGAGATGATATTTCGTAAGTCCTTCAACAATGGCAAAAACAGAAAACATCAGCATTTCCATTCCAAGAATGAAACATAGTAGGATTAATATTTCAAAAAAATTGTAATCGTATTTTCTGAAAAATATTTTTAACCAAAAAGCAATAAATGCACCCATGATGATATTGGAATATCCATAATGACTTTGAACCCAATTATTAATGGCATTGAGCTTCGAATCTCCTGCACCATCAATTTTTATATAGCTTTCTTCGATATGGAAAAAATGATTGATGAGGGTGTAAATTAATGATGTAACAATAATAAATATCACCGGTTTAACAAGCCGGCTTCTGTTTTCACTGATAAAATTCCTGATGTTTTCTCCGGGTCTTATTAACAGTTCCCGTATGGTATACAAAATACCTCTGTCAAAATGCAAAACGTGTTCAATTTCATGGAGGATGTAATGTCCGTCTATTCTTTTCGGCCTTAAATTTTGTTTACAGTTTGAGCAAAATTCTTCATTCATAGTAGTTAAAGTTTTAAATGCAAAAAAAGATAAATAATTTTATATATACTTTACACTCTAGTTTAGTTTTTAGCCCTTTTAGCATTCAAATACTTTTCTAATCTACAATCATCATTCTTGGCGTTAAAAAAAATCCACAGATTCCACAGATTCTGCAAATTTTTTATCTACACATACACTTAGCTTTGTCAATTCAACTGAGTTGATTCCATCTTTGCCACCCTTAAACCTCCGGCATAATTAATCTTCCTTTGCGTCAAAAAAATACAGAGACAAGAGTTTAAATTTTTCGCAAAAAAAATCGGCCATTACTAATAGCCGATTTTTTATTAAAATTAGAAAATATTTTAAAAATCATACAGAAGATCATCTTCCTGAATGGTTGTACTCAAAACGTTATAAATATCCTGATCCTCAACCTCTGCAAGGATTTTTGAATCCTGGACGAGCTTTCCTTCGGGATTATAAACCTTTAACAGGATCCACTTTCCGCTGCGCTCCATTTCCTTTAATCCGGCTTCCGTTTTATATTTAATTTTCCCACTCTGAAGCACCCCGTCTTTTACAACAGCTTTGTTGCCTGCTTTTCCCTTTACATACTGTACAATCTGGGCAGTGAAACCTTCAGCTTCTTCCAAAGATTGTGTATAAGTATACATTAAGCCGCCTTTATCATCATAAACCGTAGCATCATATCCGTTCTGCTTTGCATTCAGTTTTTTCTCATATTTTATCTTTTCATCTTCCCTGAAAGACTTCGAAAGAACCAGAACACCATCTTTATACTGCTGCTCATTAAGTTCTTCATACAAAGTACCGCTGTACGGCATATCATCTTTATAGGTTAAAGTGCCCTTCAGCCTTCCGTCCGGATGATAATATTTGATCTCCTGCACCATATCATCCTTTAGGATTTTTTCAGAGGATAATTTTCCATTCTCATCAAAAGATCTAGTAAGAATAACCGAACCGTTTTTATAAACATCAATGGCAGAAAACCCGGTAAATTCATAATTAAACTGATAATCCTCACCATCCTGAGGCTTGTAGTAATCAGATTCTTTATCGTAAGCAAAGGTTAGATTTCCTATTTTCTTACCATTTTCATCATAAGTAGTTTTATAGCCGTCTTTTTTATTTTTTTTCTCTTCCTGCAGGATCTTTCCGTTTTTGGAATATATAATGCCTTCTTTTACAGTTCCATCGCTTTTATATTTCTCAATTTTGGATACCCTCATTGGATTATAGTAGTATTCTACCATTACATTATCATCAGAGCTGCCGGTATTATTTGTTCCGATTTGCTTTCCCTTGTCACCGTAATACTTAGTTTCGTATTTTCCGTCACTGTCAGCAGTTATCTCATACCGGATTCCTTTGATATCTTCATCATAAACAACGGTTTTAAAACGGTCAGAACTTTCATAAGTCGTAATGCTGTTATAGAAAAGTGCATTCTCCGGATCTTTATAAGTATAAACTTTTCCTTTAAACGTACCATCTTCCTTATAAACCAGATCGTCCAAAGGTCTTCCTTTCTCATCAAATGTCTGGGACGGTCCTGTCTGTTTTCCCTCTGAATATGTTCCTGTATTTAATACTTTGCCTTCTGGGGTATACCAGGTCACTTTGCCCTCATAAACCTCGCTGCCCGGTGTGGCATCCGAAGCAAGGCCTTCCATCTGAAGCTTTCCGTTTTTATAAAAATCTTTAATTAAAATAAGATTTCCTTTATTCTCTGTTTCCCGGTAAAATTCCATTTTATCCTGAGTTGTTTTTTCCCAGTTTTCGTCAAAATAGATTTTCTCCTGTGCAGCTGCACTGATGCTGAGAAACAAAGCAAGAATAGCTGACGTAAATAATTTTTTCATGTTTTTATTAAAGTTTTAAAATGATGTTTTTTGTTATTGAAATAGATCTTAAGAGTTGAAGTACTCTTAATAATCTGAAATACAGAACAGAGAAGTCTGCTGCAGAAAAATCCATATAATGTATTTAACGAATTTATTTCATAATATCAATTGATGACAATGAATGATATCTTCTATTGTCGGTTTTACCGTGTCAAATATAAATCAATTTGCTGAGAAATAAAGAAAATTTAAAGCATAAAACCTCCGTGAAATCACGGAAATTTTCTTTCATCTGCTTCGCAATCTTCTCTTAAAAACAGAATAGATTTCGTCTTTAGGATATATGATAAAATTTATTAAATTTAACGGACAGAAAATCTAGTATTTCATGATAGATAAAAGAGTAAAAAATGCGAAAGAAGCCATCAGCGGAATTGAAGATGGGATGACCCTGATGTTGGGCGGATTTGGTCTTTGCGGAATCCCTGAAAACTCCATAAATGCTTTGGTAGAGAGCGATGTAAAGAACTTGACCTGTATTTCAAACAATGCCGGTGTGGATGATTTCGGATTAGGATTGCTGCTTCACAAAAGACAGATCACAAAAATGATTTCTTCTTATGTAGGAGAAAATGCAGAGTTCGAAAGACAGATGCTTTCGGGAGAGCTGGAAGTTGAGCTTACTCCTCAGGGAACTTTGGCAGAAAAATGCAGAGCGGCGCAGGCCGGAATTCCAGCTTTTTATACCCCGGCAGGTTACGGAACGGAGATTGCAGAAGGTAAAGAAGTAAAAGATTTCGACGGAAAACCTCACATTCTGGAACACGCATACAAAGCAGACTATTCCATTGTAAAAGCATGGAAAGGAGATCATGCCGGAAACCTGATCTTTAAAGGTTCTGCAAGGAATTTCAATCATCCTATGGCAGGTGCAGCAAAAATTACCATCGCAGAAGTAGAAGAGCTGGTAGAACCGGGAACATTAGATCCCAACGAGATCCATATTCCGGGGATCATGATCCAGAGAATTTTCCAGGGTGAAAAGTTTGAAAAGAGAATAGAGCAGAGAACAGTTCGAACAAAAGAATAAATATTCTAAACCACAAAAGTCATAAAAGTTAAATTAAATCAGAAGTTCATAAGATGAAAGCCTAAGAGTTTTCTAAAAAACTTAAGTGTTAAAAAACTTTTGTGATTAAATATTATATAAAACAAAGCGCTGAAAATATTTTCAGCGCTTTGTTTTATATGAATGAGTCAATAGTTAATATGAAAGTTATAATCAAATTGAATAACTTTAAAATAGATTAAGCATTATGACAACACAACAAAAAGTCATGATATATTTACTTTACTTTTATATACCTTAAGTAATCTCCATGTTCTTGCCCTTTTAATGGAGGTATATAAATATACAATGCTAATAAGTGGTCTTTTTTGCGATAATAAATATTAATATTATTATTCCAATTACCATCTTTTGAATCTAAATATAAAGAATATGGTCTTTTTTTATAATCATTAATATAAAATAATTTACCTTTTTTTTCTCTAATATTTTTATTAGTTGTAAAATTTATAAAAGGTTGCGCAACAATTGATGTATCTTTTGTTATTTTGATATAATACTTAATGGAATCATTTATTTTAAATCGTTGTTTTGAATCATTATCAAGTTCATAATTTCCTATCAATCTATCAAAGGAAAGTTCAACTCTTGGATTCACTTTTTCAAATTCTTCATTAAATGCCGCCCTAGGTCCATCTTGGCATGAGAATAAAAAGAATAAGGTTATAAATACAAATAATTTTTTCATCATTCATTTAACATATATTTACTTCACTTTTATATATCTTAGATAATCTCCTTCTTTATATTTGTACTTATTTTCTTTTGTAGCAGGAATGAAAGGAGTAGAGATATATAAAGCAATTATACTATCCTTTTTTCGGTAATAGATATCAATTCCCCCTGCTCCATTAAAACTGTTATCATTTTTTGATCTTAAATCCATAAAGAAATCTTCAAAATCGTTAATATAAGATAACTTCCCTTTAAATTTCTTCAATAATAAACTATCTGTTTTATAATCTAAATAGTTTTCAGCAATAAACGTAGAATCTTTATTAATAATTATTTTCACACTATCTTTATAAGTAATCCCATATCTTCTCTTAGAATCATCATCTAAACTATATTCTCCTACCAGCTTTTCAAATGAAAGTTCCTTTTTGGGATCTGCCTGTATAAAATCTTCATTGAATACAGCTCTTGGGCCATCCATACAAGAAAAGAAAGAAAACATAATAACAAGAAGAAATAATCTTTTCATTATTTTACCTTTATATATCTTAAATAATCTCCATGCTCTTGCCCCTTTAATGGAGATATATAAATATACAATGCTAATAAGCGGTCTTTTTTGCGATAATAAATGCCTAAACTGCCCGAACTACTTATTTTATGATTAAATAGCCCTAAATAAATAGATTCAAAATCATTAATATAATATAATTTTGATTGCAGACTCTTATTTAATAAACTTCTGTCATTTAAATCAAGATAGTTATTTACAACCAAACTTGTATCTTTTTTTATTTGCAAATCCATCTTTACAGTATCCTGTATATGAAACCTTTTTTTCGAATCATCATCTAGCACATACATCCCTATTAAATTAGAATAAGGAAGTTTAACTTTTGGATTTGCCCTTTCAAACTCGTTATTAAATGCTGCTCTTGGACCATCCATACAAGAAAAGAAAGAAAACATGATCATAATAATGAGAAATAATTTCATTATTTAACCTTTATATACCTTAAATAATCTCCATTTTCTTGCCCTTTTAATGGAGGAGTATAAATATATAATGCTAGTATACTATCTTTCTTACGGTAATATATAGCTATATCAGAATAAAAATCATCTTTTTCATGATTTCTAACTCCTATAAAAATTAATGGCGATTTTTCTTTATAGTTATTCACATAATAAATATTTTTTTTAAAACCATCTTGTATTTCTCTTGTTCTGGTATTAATATACTTATTTGTAAGTAGCTCATTATCTTTAATATAAATGTAATAACTTGATGAATCAATAATTCCATATCTTTTTTTAGAATCATTATCTAACTTATATTGTCCGATTAACTTTTTAAATGAAAGTTCCTTTTGAGGATTTACATTTATAAATTCTTCATTAAATGCCGCCCTAGGCCCATCTTGACATGAGAATAAAAAGAACAAGGTTATAAATACAAATAATTTTTTCATCATTCATTTAACATATATTTACTTCACTTTTATATATCTTAGATAATCTCCCTCTCTGTATTTGTAGTTATTTTCTTTAGTTGCGGGAATAAAAGGGGTAGACACATATAGTGCAAGATTATTATCTTGCCTACGATAATATATATCAATACTTCCTCCTCCATTAAAGTAAGGTTTATTAGATACACTTAAGTTTATAATAGGATATTTATCTTTATAATTATTTATATAGAATAGTTTATTTTTATAATTCATCCCTTTTAATTTGCTTGTACTTATATCAATATAATTATTTGCTGTAATAGTAGTATCAGAATGTATTTCAATAATTATTGATTGATTTACAGGGATATTATATCTTTTCTTACTGATATAATCCAATTCATACTTACCAACTAGCTTAGAAAACACAAGCTCTCTTTTTCGATCTGCTTTTATAAAGTTTTGATCCAAAGGCATGGGAGAGCCTGGGTTGCTACATGAATAAAAGATAATGCATAAAAATATAACCAACATTTTCATAATTTCACTAATTTACAGTTATTATTTCATACCAACCATAAGTTTGAGCAATTGTTCCACCTAAATGAACACCTGTTCCTCTAGGCTGGTCAGGAATAATGCTGTCATTAGTTGGGTTACCATCATAATCATTCAATCCTCTAGTTCCTGATTGCCATCCTGTTTTATTTTTAATAATAAAAGTAAGCTTATATTGGTTGTTTCCTAATGGAGTAATATAAACATAAGTTTGATATGACCCAATACAAAATTGTAAACCATCTAACTTTACAATAGTAGTAATTGTTGCATCTGACCCGAAAGTCCATTGTCTGTCAAATGCGGAAAAATTATTTTGCTTTATTCTACTTATAGCTTCTTCCCTAGCACCCAATACGGAATTTTCATCCGGAACACCATTATTCATTTTATGTGCAGCTAAATATCTCATAGGAATAACATTAGGAGCAGGGGGTCCGATAATGGTATAATCTGCACCAGAAAACCCAATGGTAGGTAAATCTCCATATCCCGCAGAATCATTAACAGGGAAGTCTCCTATTTCAAATAACCAGCACAGCAGAATATCTGTCCATTTCATATAATGAGGGTCTTGTTGTACATCAGCTTCTACCATTACATTCACCTTCATGAATTCTACGAATTCATTTATTTTTTGCAGGGCATTAGGGTGAGTTTTAAAATATGTATTAGAATGCTCATATATGATTCTTCCATATCTTATGGCTTCCGGGACACTTTTCTTAATAAGATAAATCATATAATCTTTTGCCAACTTCCAAAACGGACTTTGAATATTCACCTGACTTACCGTATTATTTTGTTGGGCTATTAATAATTGAGTAAATGCAGGTGCGAGAATATTTGCCATTTTTATCTGATCAGTATTTCCATAGTCAATACTTTGGAATTTTAATCCTTCTATATCATTCGGATGATTTTTAAAATAATCAAAAGTATTTTGATCTTGATTTAAAAAGTATGCTAAAAGCCAATCCGCAAATTTGAAGTTACTTAATGTTAAATCAGGATTTGTATTATCCTGAGCGTTAAACCAACTTGCCGTTAAGGCCAATCTATCCGTTAAAGTATCATCAGCAGAGCCATGGGTTTTAAAATAATCCTTAATTGTTTGTAATATGGGACTGTAGGAAGCTAACATACTTGTTCTTGGGGATAGACTAAGCAGATATGCCTGAACCTGAAGACTAAGCTGTCTGTCGGCTTCGCAAGCGGCATCACCACTAGCGCATACATTGTACATATCATCAAATGAATCAAATATAAATGTATTATAAGGATTGGCAGGAGGATTATTTGTACTACCACCAGAACCACCACCCTGATTGCCACCTGGAACAGTTCCTGAACCCGAACCTGAACCTCCTTGATTTCCTGACGGGACACAATGAGTGTCATCTACAGACATCAATATAATCTGAGGAGCATCAGTCCCTGTCAGAGCACATTGGTTTGGATTCGTGTGCTGGTCATCACTGGTACAGGGTATTACTGCATAATTTATTACTAAACATCCTATCTGCTCAGAGTAGGTATAGCCACCAGATGAATCTTTGGCATTCAAATTAATATCATTAATTTTATAGACACTTATTTTTCCTTTGATATCTTCAGGTTTTCCAGCATTTTGAAAAGTCTGTAATTCCTGTTTTGAAAGATGATACTGCATAAGAAGTCCAGAATAACTGCCGTCCATATTTTTTCTCACAACAAGATTTTCAATATCTTTAGATGGATACAATCTTTTTATTGAAAATGTATACGTCGTAACACCGTTTTTTTCCATAACCCCTGCATAATCCGTCATAATAACGGCTCCGTCCAAAAGTGGGTCATTTTTTTTGCTTTTTAAGTCTGTAGAAAAAAGATGTGTTTGTATTCCTGATAGTTTTGACCATAGGCTCACATCTTTTTTTATTTCACTCCCATTGATTACATAATTTTTTAAAGCGGAATTGTTTTGGGACTCTTGGTCAACATACAGACTTTCTTGTCTGCATCCAAAAAATAAGAATACTGACAGTATCAGTAAAAGATAATTGTTTTTTTTCATTATAAGTGTTTTTTAAGATTGCTAATTTATTGATTAGTTTTGTTTCACACAATGAAGAATTTTTAAGTTTTTTTTACCAAGAAAGTCATAAAAGCTAAAATGAAAATAGAAGTCCACATAAGATGAAAATCTAAGATTTCTAAAAACTTAAGTGTACTTTGATGAGCTTCTTAATTCATCTTTAAATGTAAAAAACTTAAATATTATAAAAACAAAGCGCTGAAAATATTTTCAGCGCTTTGTTTATGTTATGCTTCCGGTGAAATGAGCATTTTTCTTTCCCCGATCTGCTGTCGCCACATAGCATAATACAATCCTTTTTCGGCAATCAGATTATCGTGGGATCCCATTTCAATCACCTGTCCGCGTTCCAATACATAGATTCTGTCAGCATGCATGATCGTGCTTAAACGGTGGGCAATAAGAACTGTAATCTGTTCTCTTTCTTTTGAAATGTCTTTTATGGTAGAGGTAATTTCTTCTTCCGTAATACTGTCTAAAGCCGAAGTTGCTTCATCAAAAATCAATAAATGAGGTTTTCTTAAAAGTGCTCTTGCAATGGCAATTCTTTGTTTTTCTCCGCCGCTCAGCTTCAGTCCGCCCTCACCGATAACGGTTTCGATACCCTTTTCTGCTCTCTCCAATAATGCTGTACAGCTCGATTTCTGCAACGCAATATCCAGTTCAGATTCTGTAGCGTTAGGATTTACAAAAAGAAGATTTTCCTTAATGGTTCCTGCAAAAAGCTGTGTATCCTGGGTAACAAAACCAATCTGATTCCTCAGCTCATCAAAATCAAATTCTTTTCCATTGATGCTATTGTAAAAAATATTTCCTTCCTGTGGTCTGTACAGTCCAACCAGCAATTTCACCAATGTACTTTTCCCTGAACCGCTAGGCCCTACAAAAGCAATGGTTTCTCCATTTTTAACATCAAAAGAGATATTATTTAAAGCTTTATACTGAGCCGATTGATGTTTAAAAGAAACATGTTTAAATTCCAGTTCTTCAATAGCACCGATCTGTTTCGGATGGAGAGGTTTTTCTTCCACCTCTTTTTTCATTAAATTATCAAAATTGAAAAGAGAAGCCTCAGCCTCACGGTAAGAAATAATGATGTTCCCGATTTCCTGCATTGGTCCGAAAATAAAGAAACCATAAAACATCAGAGAAAGGTACTGTCCGGGAGTCACAATATTTTTAAAAATTAAAAGCAATAAGGTCATGGTGATCATCTGCTGAAGAAAATTGACCATCGTACCCTGGATAAAGCTTAAAGAACGGATGCTTTTTACCTTTCTGAGCTCAAGTCCAAGAATCTTGTAGGTATTATTATTTAAACGGATCACTTCCTGATTCGTTAAGCCTAAACTTTTAACGATTTCTATATTTCTTAAGCTTTCTGTAGTACTTCCGGCTAAAGCAGTGGTTTCCGAAACGATATTCTTCTGAATGCTTTTAATTCTTTTACTCAGTAAATTAGTGATGAAGGCAATCAGGAAAATCCCGCAGATATAGACAGGCATGATCGACCAATGTAAGCGGATCGCATACACGGAAACGAAAATAATACTCACTAAAATTCCAAAGAAGATATTAATAAAACTGGTGATGAACTTTACAGTATCTTCTCTTACTTTTGTTAAAATAGACAAGGTTTCACCACTTCTCTGATCTTCAAATTCCTGATAAGGAAGAGCCATTGAATGTTTTAAGCCATCCGTAAAGATTTTTGCGCCAAACTTTTGAGTGATCACACTTACTGCATAATCCTGAAAAGCTTTGGCTATTCGGCTTACCATCGCTGTTCCAATGAGCAGCCCTAAAAAATAGAACACCCCATGATAAATTCCGTCTCCGTATAAATATTGGTTAAGATTTCTGGGTAAAAGTTTTTCCTTATCAAAAAAGTTAGGATGTGTTACCAGCCGGTCCAGGATATTACCCGTGATCGCCGGAGCAAATAAAGAAAAAACCTGATTAATGGTTGCCAATAACAAAGAAAGGATAATCAACCATTGGTAAGGCTTAAGGTATCTTAAAAGTATTTTCATTTTAATAAATAATGTTGCAAAATTAGAGATATTATTTTGACTTATGGTATTAATAATTTTGAATAACAAAGACCTTTTGTATTCAAGTGAAAAGAATTAAATTGCAGTCTAAGTTTTTATTATGCTTACAAAAGAACAAATTGCTAAAAGGATTTCAAAAGAACTGAAAGACCGTTATTATGTAAACCTGGGAATCGGGATCCCTACGTTGGTGGCTAACTATGTTCCGGAAGGTATTTCCGTAGAATTTCAGAGTGAGAACGGAGTTCTAGGGATGGGACCTTTCCCGTTCGAAGGTGAAGAAGATGCCGATATCATCAATGCAGGAAAGCAAACCATTACCATACTGCCAGGAGGTTCATTTTTTGATTCAGCCTTTAGTTTTGGGATGATTCGTGGCCAGAAAGTAGACCTTACTATTCTTGGAGCGATGGAAGTTTCAGAGAACGGAGATATTGCCAACTGGAAGATTCCCGGAAAAATGGTAAAAGGAATGGGGGGAGCAATGGACCTTGTTGCCTCAGCAGAAAATATTATTGTTGCCATGATGCACGTGAATAAAGCAGGAGAAAGCAAAATCCTGAAAAAATGCAGTCTTCCGCTCACAGGGGTTAACTGTGTGAAAAGATTAGTGACCGAACTGGCAGTACTGGATGTAACTCCAGCCGGATTCAAACTGGTTGAAAGAGCTCCAGGGGTTTCAGTGGAGCACATCATAAAATCTACAGAAGCAGATCTGATCATTGAAGGTGAAATTCCTGAAATGCAATTCTAAATAAAAAATAAAGCCTTGTCACCGACAAGGTTTTTTTATGCATTTAACTGACATTTTCTCCCACCGATTGAGCAGATAACACAGATTTTCTTATCACTCTAAATTTAAAGAATTATAAATGTTCTCAAAAAGGGCTTATGAAACACTATTAAACTGACATAGGAAAATGGAGCGTTAAAAAAATAAATGCTGTGAACGTTAAGAAAATTCTCCTGTCCGAAGCGCGACACTTTAACTGAACCGAAGAACATATACTGAATTCGCGCAAGTTTTAGAATTTTTAGAGAACAGTATTTGTTTTTAGCGGAAGTTTCCAGGTCTTGAATTTTTGTTTCTTTTGTTTCAAGACAAAAGAAAAGTTACTAAAATTTTTTACCCACAGATTGAGCAGATAATGCACATTTTTTAATACAAAAGAAAAACTGCTTCAAAAAATGAAACAGTTTATATATTGATAAAGTTTTTGAAAAAAAACTAAATTATTTCCCATCCTGTGCCCCAAAAACCTTCTGTAAAATAGAAGTGGTTCTCATCGCCGGAGTATTTCTGATGCCGCTTTCTTTATCAGCTACCATTTTAAATACACCATTAATTGTTTCAGTCGTCACATATTCGTTAAGATCGGTCGTTACAGATTGCCCTGTGAAAGTATTGTACTTTGAGATCAGATTTTTCCAAACCGTATCTGCACCCACTTTACCCAGTGAAGCCTTTACCTTTGGCTGGAAAGCTGTGAATAACTGACTTTGCGTTTTCGTCTGTAAATAATTGGTTGCTGCATTATCACTGCTTAATAAAATGTTCTTAGCGTCCGTGATCGTCATCGAAGTAATTGCTTTGGTGAAAATAGGAGCGGCTTCTGTTACCGCATCTTCAGCGGCTCTATTTAATAATTTTACCCCTTCATCTGCCAGACTTCCCATTCCCAGGGAACGCAGCGTGGTATCAATCTTTCTTAACTTTTCAGGCATTAAAATTTTTACCGCTTCATTCTTAAAGAATCCGTCCGTTAACGCCAGTTTCTTTACACCATCAGTTACTCCAAGGCTTAACGCTTCCTTTAACCCCGAAGATATCTGTGTTGAGGTTAGGTTTCCCAGATTAACAGGAGAAGCTTTAGTTGGAGTAATTGGAGTGGTATTAGTTGTAGTGGTGGTTGTAGAACTTTTAGGTTTTGATGGATTATCAAGATCGACACCGGTTTTGTTTTTGACGGTAGATTTGATGATGTCTAAGAGCTGTGCCTGTGAAGAAACTGAAAATAATAGGGCAGCAGCGAATAAAATATTTTTTCTCATTGTATCTTTTTTGCAAATTTAGATGTTTTATTATTTAATAAGTTAAATCACCAAAGAGTTTTAGAAAATAATTATATTAGCTAAAACCTTAATCATACCTAAATGCGACATTTTCTTTTTATGTTTTCTGCTATTTTTTCCACAGTTTTTCATGCCCAGAAGAAGCCAGATTTAATTCCTTATCCTCAAAGTGTAACCATGCAGGAAGGAAGGTTCATCATTCCTGAAACGTTGATCCTGAACGATAAACTTCCAAAAGAAGAAACAGAGTATTTCAAAAAAAGGCTTGGTTCCGGTGTGAAATTTCAGAACAGCAGTAAGACGGAAGGAATTCATTTGATGTACATGCCGTTTCCACAGCCAAAAATCCCGATTCATCCCGAAGAAGATAAAGAAAAGTATACTATTGACATTTCTCCCCAAAAGATTTTCATAACTTCCAATACCAGACAGGGGTATTTTCTGGCTCTTCAAACCCTGGCTCAACTTTTTGAAGAACATAAGGAAGATAGGGAAATTCCTGCTTTAAGAATTGAAGACCAGCCTAAATTTGCATGGCGCGGAATGCACCTGGATGTCTGCCGCCATTTCTTTAATGTAGATGAGGTTAAACAGTATATTGATTATTTAGCCATGTACAAGCTGAACACTTTTCACTGGCACCTTACAGACGATCAGGGCTGGAGAATTGAAATTAAAAAATACCCGAAACTCACCCAGATCGGTTCAAAACGTAAAGAATCGATGATTGGTGCTTATGTAGACAATACTTTCGACGGTAAACCTTATGGTCCCTATTTCTATACCCAGGAGCAGATTAAGGACGTCATTAAATACGCCCAGCAAAGGCATATTACTATAGTTCCCGAGATTGAAATGCCCGGTCATGCTTTAGCTGCTTTATCAGCTTATCCCGAGCTTGCCTGTACAAAAGGGCCGTTTGAAGCTGCAACAAAATGGGGTGTTTTTGATGATGTTTTCTGTCCGAAAGAAGAAACCTTCACTTTCCTTGAAAATGTTCTGGATGAAGTTATTGCCCTGTTTCCATCACAATACATCCACATCGGTGGCGATGAATGTCCGAAAACGAGATGGAAAGAATGTGCCCATTGCCAGGAGCTGATCAAAAAGAATAATCTGAAAGATGAACATGGATTGCAAAGCTATTTCATTCAGAGAATTGAAAAATATGTCAACAGTAAAGGAAGAAAAATCATCGGTTGGGATGAAATCCTTGAAGGCGGTCTGGCTCCAAATGCTGCCGTTATGAGCTGGACAGGTGTAAACGGAGGAATCGAAGCTGCAAAATCTTCTCACTTTGCCGTAATGACTCCCGGAGCCTACTGTTATTTTGATCATTATCAGGGTGATCCTCAATCGGAGCCAAATGCTTTCGGAGGTTTTACCCCTTTGGATAAAGTCTATTCCTATAATCCTATTCCTGCAGAGCTGAACGCAGAGCAGGCCAAATATATTTTAGGAGTTCAGGCCAATCTATGGACGGAATACATCACGGATTTTAAGCAGGTACAGTATATGATATTTCCAAGACTGATGGCGCTTTCCGAAGTAGGATGGGGAACGGCAGATCCTAAAAATTATAAAGAATTTGAAAGAAGGGTAATCAGTCAGTTCAAAGTTCTGGATAAGATGAAGGTGAATTATGCCAAAAGTATCTATAATATTTCCGGAAAAGTACTTCCTGCCGGGAACGGTATTTCTTATGAACTTAATGTATCACAGGACCCGAAAGGAATACGGTATACAACGGACGGGACAGAACCTTCTATACATTCACAGGTTTATCAGGGACCGATTGCTGTTTCAAAATCTCTAACCGTTAAATCCGCCTATTTTGAAGACGGAAAACTGAAAAGTGCTGTTTCTTCCCAGGAATTCAAAATTTCAAAAACAACAGGAAAAAAGATCACCCTGGAACAACAGCCCAGCGAAAACTATTCTTTTGGCGGAGCTTTTACCTTGGTGGATGGAATTATCGGAAACATAAGACAATTGGGCAAAACATGGTTGGGCTTTCAGGGAAAAGATGTAGTGGCAACCATTGATCTGGGACAGAAAACCAACTTTTCTGAAGTTTATTTTAATACCTTAGAAAATAAGGGAAGCTGGATCCATCTGGCGAAATCTGCACAGATCTTTGTTTCGGATGATGGAAAGGCCTTTAAAATGATCAAAGAGATCGGGAAAGATGAAATTCAGAACTCAAAAGGAAAAATTAAGCTGAATGTAGGAAATCAGAATGCAGAGTACATTAAGCTTAAAATAGAAAATGCAGGTATTATTCCTGCCGGAAATCCCGGTGCAGATTCAAAAGCATGGCTGTTCGTTGATGAAATTGGCATCAATTAGAAATAAGTTTCTGAATATACTGGATGCAATAGCTGTTGCAGCCGTCAATACATAAAGTTATGTTATTTCAGAAGTAAATTGCCTTACTCTTATTAAAAACCAAAAGACCATAGTACTCTGTGGTCTTTTTCCTTTTCTGCTAGCGGGAAAATTCCTAATTTGGAGCCAAATATATCTGAATATGCAAAGTAGACGAAACTTCATTAAAAAAACGGCTGCTGCTTCTCTGGCACTTGCCGTAAACCCACTGGATCTGATTGCCGGAGAACTGTCTGAGAATCCTGTAAAAGCAGGAAAACCCATTGTTCTTTCCACCTGGAATTTCGGACTGAAGGCAAACGAAGAAGCCTGGACTATTTTGGGAAAAGGTGGAAAAGCCCTTGATGCAGTGGAAAAAGGAGTTCGTCTCGTGGAATTGGACCCAACTGAAAGAAGTGTAGGCTATGGAGGACGTCCGGATAGAGACGGAAGAGTTACCCTCGATGCCTGTATTATGGACGAAAACTATAACATCGGTTCCGTTGCCTGCCTGGAAAATATCAAAAATCCTATTTCCGTAGCAAGAGCGGTGATGGAAAAAACACCCCATGTTATGCTGGTTGGAGATGGAGCATTACAGTTTGCATTATCACAAGGGTTTAAAAAAGAAAATCTTCTCACTCCCGATTCAGAAAAAGAATGGAAAGAATGGCTCAAAACCAGCGAGTACAAACCAGTCGCCAATATTGAAAACCATGATACCATTGGAATGATTGCTCTGGATGCACAGGGAAATCTTTCAGGAGCCTGCACTACCAGCGGGATGGCCTTTAAAATGCATGGAAGAGTAGGAGATTCACCTATCATCGGCGCAGGACTATTTGTAGACAATGAAGTGGGTGCTGCTACGGCTACCGGGCACGGCGAAGAAGTAATCCGTACTGTCGGGACACATCTGGTTGTTGAATTGATGAGACAGGGAAGGAATCCCCAGCAGGCTTGCAAAGAAGCAGTTGAAAGAATTGTGAAAATTGCTCAGAGAAGAAATAAAAACCTTAAAGATATTCAGGTTGGCTTCATCGCTTTAAATAAAAAAGGAGAATACGGCTCTTACTGCATTCAGGACGGATTTAATTTCGCTGTCTATGACCAGAAAGGCAATCGTCTGGAAAAACCGGAATTTGCTCTGAAATAATTATATTTTCTTTAAATTCAATAGGAGCGGGCTTTAGCCCGCTTACAAAATAAAAAAAACACCAAACGGCTTTAGCCAAAATTTAGAATATCAAAAAGAATATGAAAAGAATGATCATTGCATCTTTGTTTCTGATCACAGCATGTAAAGAAGAAAAGAAAGAAATCCAGACTCAGGCACCGCAGGAATCTGTTTCCCAAGAAACCGAAATTTCAGAAAATAAACATGATGAATCCGGAGAAGCAAAAAAATGGCTGGAAAAAAGTATCAAAAATTACTTTAAAGAAGATCTTAGGAGTTTGGATAAAGAAATGCAGAAAATCACAACCAAAGACTATTACGAGTATAAAACAGATGCAATGAATGTGGATATGGATGTTGATGGAAGTCTTACCTTAAAAGAATTCCAGGACAAATGGAAAGGTAAGTTTGATACTGATAAAGCTGGAATAGACTCCGGATTCCTTATTTCCGGACAGGACTGGATTAATATTGAAATTAGAAATTGTGACTTAAAATCCTCGTCAGACAATAATTACGTTTTTAATGTAGTCCTGGCTGATGATGGGTTTAAAGCCAAATATTCCCGTCAGATTAAAGTTATAAAAACAGATAATAAATTTCTGATAGCAGATGTTATTGAAGAAGAGTAAAATTTAAATAAAACGAAAAAATGTCAAAAATAGAAATAGCATGTTTCAATCCGGAATCCGCAATGACTGCATTTGAAAACGGAGCCGACAGAATAGAATTATGTGACGGATTGAGCGAAGGCGGAACAACTCCGGATTTTGAAACGACAAAAGAACTCAGAGAAAAAATAAATATTCCGGTTTTTGTAATGATCCGCCCAAGAGGCGGAGATTTTACCTATTCGGAAGCTGAATTTGAACAAATGCAAAAAGATCTGCTCCAGCTGAAATCTCTGAAAGTAGATGGTTTTGTATTTGGAATCCTGGACGAAAATAATCAGATACATGGAGAACACAACAGGATTTTGATTGAGATGGCATATCCTCTTCCATGTACTTTTCACCGTGCTTTTGACAGAGCAAAAGGCCTTGAAGATTCTTTGGAAAAAGTAATTGGTTGTGGCTTTAAAACGATCCTCACTTCAGGCCAGAAGCCCAATGTTTCAGAAGGTAAAGAGAATCTGAAAAAACTGGTTGAGCTTGCTGCCGGAAGAATAGAAATTCTGGTTGGAGGCGGACTTCGTTCTACCAATATTGAAGAGATCAGAGCATTTACAAATGCCAGTTATTTTCACTCTTCTGCAATTACAGACGGTGGATCTTTTGGCAATGCGAATGAGATTGTAGCTTTGAAGAATAAATAGTTTTTGAGAAAAACAAAGAATCTGAAACTGACTACCCTGAATTTGGGATTACGGATAAATTTTAACAGTGAATTCATTAAATATGGGATTCACAGAATTGTAAACAAACCTATAATGAATAAATCTGTCCTTTTTGCTTTCCTTTTTATTCAAAGTATTATGAATGCACAGCTTACAGAACGAAGTTTGTCTTCCGAAAAATGGCAGTTCAAAAATACACAGGAACAGAAATGGTTGCCTGCAAAAATTCCGGGCACTGTACATCTTGATTTGATGGATAATAAGATCATTTCCGATCCTTTTAAAGATGAAAATGAAAAAAAAGTACAGTGGATAGAAAATGAAGACTGGGAATATCAGACCCGTTTTAATGTATCATCAAAAGAACTTCAAAATGGACATATAGACCTTGTTTTTAACGGTCTTGACACTTTTTCAGAAATCTATCTGAACGGAAAACTGCTGAAAAAAACAGATAATATGTTCAGGAAATGGGAGATTCCTGTAAAAGAGTTTCTGAAAGAAGGAGATAATGAATTGAAGATTAAATTTGGATCGGCAGTGAATAAAGGAAAAGAACTGGCCGGGAAGGTTCCGTTTACCATGCCGGAGTCGCCCAGGAGTTTTGTAAGAAAAGCTCAGTATCAGTTTGGATGGGATTGGGGTCCAAGACTGGTTACTGCCGGAATCTGGAAAGATGCAGCACTTCGTTTCTGGAATCATGCTACATTAAAAAATATAAAAATTGAGCAAAAAAATCTGACAAAACAACAGGCAGAGCTCAATATTCAAGCAGAAATTTTTGCAGATAAAGAAGGGGAATATTCTATTTCTATTAATACTCAATCAAATAAATTTCAGTTAAAAAAAGGTGAAAATAAGATCAAGATTCCTTTTAAAATTAGCAATCCAAAACTTTGGCAGCCCAATGGATGGGGCGATCCGAATTTATATGATATAAAAGTTTCTCTGCAAAAAGATTCAAAAATTCTTTCTGAAAAAACCGAAAGAATTGGGTTAAGAACCATTGAACTCATCCAGGAGAAAGATCAGGCAGGAAAATCCTTCTATTTTAAAGTCAATGGGAAACCATTGTATGCAAAAGGAACAAACTGGATTCCTTCCGACAGCTTTTCACCCAGAATAACCAAGGAAAAATACCGGAAGCTCATCAATGACGCCAAAGACGCCAATATGAATATGATCCGTGTATGGGGTGGTGGCATCTATGAAGATGATGAATTTTATAAAGCCTGTGACGAAAACGGTATTTTAGTCTGGCAGGATTTCATGTTTGCCGGCAGCTTTTATCCGGCCGATGAAGATTTTTTAAATAATGTAAAAGAAGAAGTAAAATACCAGGTCAACAGGCTTCAGAACCATCCATCCATTGCTTTATGGTGCGGAAATAATGAAATTGATGAAGCCATCGTCAACTGGGGTTATCAGAAACAGTTCAAATACTCAAAAAATGATTCTCTTCAGGTTTGGAAAGACTATAAAAAACTGTTCCATGAAGTGATTCCTAATGCTATGAAGGAAATTCTCACTTCGGATAAAAATATCTACTGGCCGAGCTCGCCGTCTATCGGATGGGGGCATAAAGAAAGCCTTACAGAAGGAGATTCCCATTACTGGGGAGTGTGGTGGGGAGAGCAGCCGTTTGAGATTTATAATCAAAAAGTAGGAAGATTCATGTCAGAATATGGTTTTCAGGGAATGCCAAGCCTGGAAGCTATGAAATCTATGTTTTCAGGAACTCCGGATCTCAGCCTTCAGAATCCGGTTATTAAAGCCCATGAAAAAAATACCAGAGGTTGGGACATCATCGCTGAATATATGAAAAGGGACTATAAAACGCCCTCAGATTTCGTGAAATACAATTACATTTCCCAGCTGCTCCAGGCCCGTGGGATGAAAATCGCCGTTGAAGCCCACCGACGTTCAAAACCCTATAATATGGGAACGTTATACTGGCAACTTAATGACTGCTGGCCTGTAGTTTCCTGGTCCTCCATTGATTACCTTGGAAACTGGAAAGCTTTGCATTACCAGATGAAAAGAAGCTTTGAGCAGCAGGTCATTTTCACTGAAGAAAAAGAAGGTATTTTAAATTTTTATGCTGTTAATGACGGGCTGGAAAATTTCAGTGATATTAAATTAGAAATTAAAGCAGTAAGTTTTTACGGTAAAGTTTTAAAAGAAACAGTGACAGATTTGAAAGGAAAAATGTTGGAAACTATTCTGAGATTTAAGCCCCTTGAAATTAAAAGCTTAATTACTGAAATAGATCGAAATAAAACCTTTCTGCAGTTTACATTAAGAAATAATGATGGTAAAGCTATTGCCGTCAACCACCATTTCTTTTCCAAACCTAAAGATTTGCAGTTGACAAAACCCACCCTTAAGATTAGAAAAACTGCAGCAGACGAAATTGAAATTTCCACAGATGTTTTGGCAAAAGAGATTTATCTAATGGGAGATACCCATTTCAGTGATAACTTTTTTGATCTCCTTCCTGGTTCATCAAAAAAGATAAAACTCTCAAAACCTTTGGAAAATATAGAAGTGATGAGCCTTTGGGATACACTGCAAAATTAAAACATCATACAGCAATAAAAATTTGCTCAATCAGCCCAATCTGCGAGAATTTAAAAAATAAACCTTAAACCCATGCAATTCTAAGCATACATTTATTTTTAAATAAATTGATTTTCCTCAAAAATCAACCGTAACTTTATATTCAATTTTTAAATATGATGGTCAATTTTGTTCTGATTGCGGTGTGCATTATTGCAGGAATGGTATTCAAAGCAACAAAATCTATCCATCCTGATGCTCACAAAGGTATTAATACCTGGATTCTTTATCTTGCCCTGCCCGCAGTTTCTTTTAAATACCTGCCCAAAGTTAAATGGACAACAGAAATGCTGTTTCCCATTGCGGCTACCTTTCTTGTTTCTGTTTTCTGCTTCTTTTTTATGATGTTCTACAGTAAAAGTAAGGGCTATTCAAGGCGGTCCAGAAGTACAATGGAACTGACAAGCGGCTACAGCAATACATCCTTTATCGGTTTTCCTCTCATTAGTGCATTTTATGGCGAAAGTCTTTTAAGTATTGCCATTATTTGTGATCAGACCATGTTTTTTGCCCTTTCCACATTAGGAATTATAGCAGCAGTGAAGGGTGGAAGCAGATCAGGAAAAGTAAGTGCAAAATTTATTTTAAAGAGACTGGTCACTTTTCCTCCATTGATAGGGTGCATTGCAGCATTGGTATTGTCGCAGTTTATTGATTTCACATTAGCAGAACCATTTTTTGATAAATTAGCAGCAACAGTGAGTCCGTTGGCTTTATTTTCTGTAGGACTCCAACTGAAATTTAACGGATGGAAAAAGCTGATCCCGCAAATGTCTGCTTCTATGCTCTACAAGCTCATTTTAGCGCCGGCTATTGTTTTAGGACTGGCTCTACTCCTGAATATAAAAGGAGATGTAGCAAAAATTACTGTATTTGAAGCTGCTATGCCAACCGTTGTCACCTCAAGTATTATTGCAGAACAGTTCAGGCTCAATACCAAGCTTACCAATCTCATTGTCGGCTTCAGTATTATTGTCGGGTTCTTTACCTCTGCGGTCTGGTATTATATCACAGAATTTCTTTTCTAAAATTGTCATACCGGTCTTGTATACAGGACGATGCGGCTGAATGTTTAAATATTCTCTCGCAGGTTTTGCAGATTGAGCAGATGTTTTGCGTTATAATTATACTTTTATTTATTAAGATATAAGAGCACTATTGAGCCTGTTTTATTCATGATTATAAATCATAATATCCATAAACATCTGCTCAATCTGCGAGAGTAAAAAATGCAATCACTCATTTAAAAAAATAAAGAGGAACCATAAGTTTAATCAGAAAAACAGCATCAGACTGCTTTACCCTTTGATCTCAATAAAAAATTGCAGTTCTCTGAATAAAAATCTAATTTTACACTTTAAAAATTTCCCTTGCAGTACGCTCAAATAGTTTTACCGCTCAATTTAAAAGGATCTTTCACCTACAAAGTTCCTGAAGAACTAATGCCCATGATTCAACCGGGAATGCGGGTTCTCGTGCCTTTCGGGGGAAAGAAAATTTATACAGGAATTGTTTTTGAACTTCATGATAACGCCCCGGAAAGTTTTGTAGCTAAAGAAGTTATCAGTATTTTAGATGATAAACCCATCCTACCTGAAGAGCAGATCAGTTTCTGGAACTGGCTTTCAGAATATTATCTGTGCGGGCTGGGAGAGATCTACCGTTTTGCGTTTCCGTCTTCTTTAAAACTGGAAAGTGAAACCTATTTAAAATTAAAACCCAATATAACGGTTGATTTTGAAAACCTGGACGTTAATGAAATGTACCTTATCCAGGCACTGGAAGTACGTCAGCTCATCAACCTTACTGATATTGAAGCATTTATTCCTAAAAAAGAGATCATTAAAACGATCAATTCCCTGATTGATCTGCAGTACATTGAAATTGATGAAAAAATTGCTGAAAAATACAAAGCTAAAGAAGTAGCCTATGTCAGGATCAATGATGAGGTTTTAAGCAACCAGAATCTCACGGATATTCTTTTAAAGCTGAACAAGGCTCCGAAGCAGAAAGATCTTTTTCTGGCTATTTTAGAAAAACAGACCGAGCATCCGGAAGTTCCCATTAAAAAAGCAGAACTCTTTGAGGACGGATATTTTGGAAGCTCTCATTTTAAGGCGTTGGCAGATAAAAATCTTGTCGCAGAATATCATATGCAGAAAGACAGGATCGAAAGCTATGAAGGTGAAATTGAAGAACTTGAAGAACTTTCCGAAGAGCAGCAAGAAGCTAAAACCGAAATTGATGAGGCCTTTGAAGAAGGCAAAAATGTATTGCTGCACGGTGTTACTTCCTCAGGGAAAACCCATATTTATTTAGAGAAAATTGAAGAATGTATTCAGGAAGGAAAAAATGTTCTGTTCCTGCTTCCCGAAATTTCTCTGACTAAACAGATCACTCAAAGATTAGAGAAGAAATATGGCCGACAACTTGGCTTCTATCATCAGAAATTAACCGATTTTGAACGAGTGGAAGTCTGGAGAAGAATCAAGCAGAACGATATTAAAATTCTTATAGGAACACGTAATGCGTTATTCCTGCCATTTCAGGATCTTGGACTTATTGTAGTGGATGAAGAACATGATTCTGCATACAGACCAAGGGAAGCTTCACCTTATTTCAATGCCAAAGATGCCGCATTGGTTTTAGGTAATTTTTATGGGGCCGGAGTGATTCTGGGGTCGGCAACACCTTCTGTAGAAAGCTACTACAACGCCAGAAAAGATAAAATAAAGTATATTTTCCTGAATGAGAGATTCGGAAATGTGAAGCTGCCGGAATACGAACTTATCAACTTTAAAGAAGCCCAGGAATCCAAAAAAGTTTCAGGGAATTTTTCTTTACACTTAATTGATGAGATTAAAAAAACGCTGGACGAGAAAAATCAGGCCATTGTGCTTCACAACCGCCGTGGTTATGCCAATGTAATTGAATGTGAAACCTGCGGCTATGTGAATTACTGTTCAAACTGTGATGTCGTAATGACCTACCATAAAGCAGCCAACGAGATGAAGTGTCATTACTGCGGACAAAGAGCTTCAAAGCCGAGAACCTGTCCGAAATGTCATTCAGAAAACCTTAACGAAAGAGGGGTAGGAGTAGAACAGATTCATGAAGAAGTATCCAAGATGTTTCCTGATCATGAAGTGGACAGAATGGATGTGGATTCTATGCGTAAAAAGTTTGCGTATGAAAAACTGTACGAAAAAATAGAAGAAGGCGAAACAGATATTATCGTGGGAACCCAAATGATATCAAAAGGACTCGATTTTGATCATATTGAGCTTGTCGCTATTCCTAAAGCGGATTCCCTGCTGTATGTTCAGGATTTCAGAGCTGAGGAAAGAGCCTACCAGCTGATCACCCAGGTTTCTGGAAGAGCCGGAAGAGTTTCCGGAAAAGGAAAAATTTTAATTCAGACCTATAATCCTGATCATTCCGTTTTTCAGCTGATCAAGATGAATAATCCTGCAAAAATTTACAAATATATCCTTACCGAACGTCAGAAATTCCATTACCCTCCGTTCACTAAACTCATTATGATCGAGCTGAAACACCGGAAAGAAGACAAAGTGAACCGGGCTTCCCAGTTTTTGGGATCTGTTTTAAGAAAATATCTTCCTGAAGAATGTGTTTTGGGACCCGAAAGAGCCCAGATTGCCAGGCTTAATAATCTATACCAATTCCAAATCATGCTGAAACTTCCCCGTGGGAAAAAGTATGATGAATTCAAAAAAATGGTTTTGCTAAGTTTGAATGAATTTGATGAAATCACTGCTTATCAAAGTATTAAAAAAGATGTTTTTGTGGATTTTTAACATTTTTTAACAAACTTTACGCTCTTTTATAAGAACCGTGTAACCCTTTTTATAACAATAATTTCTACTTTTGGTCGTTCATTAAATGTTTGGCTCTTTAAACGGATGATTTAACTTATCATTTTTTATAGCGTCAAACTATGGAAACAAAAAAAGATACATGGTAAATTACAGAAAATATATTTCAGGTGTAGCGGTATTGGCTTCTGGGTTTTTCCTTGCCCAATCTACCGTTTCTACAGTTCTTTACTCACAGGCATACGACAATCAGAAGAATACTTTGAATCTACCTTCTCCGGTTACCTCAATGGCGGAGAAAACAATTCTGTCGGCCAAAGAGCTTGTAGATATTAATGTAAACACAATGATGACGGATCCTGTGCTGAAAAATGCAAACTGGGGATTCGTAGTGTATGACCCCAAAACGAAGAAGGTCATTTCTTCGTACAATGAAAATACTCCTTTAGTGCCGGCTTCTACCACAAAATTACTCACCACGGAAACAGCATTGAGCCTTTTAGGTGAAAACTACCGTTGGATGACACAGCTGGAATATTCGGGGACTATTGATGAAAACGGAGTTTTGAATGGTAATCTGTATCTCATAGGCAGCGGCGATCCTTCTTTAGGAACCAATAAAGCCGGTGCATGGTCCTACAGAGATATTATTTCAGACTTTATGGGCGGACTTTCACGCGAAGGAATCAGAAAGGTAAACGGTGATATTATCATTCAGACAGCGCTTTTCAAAGGCAATATTACAAGGCTTCCGGAAAATGTTGTATGGCTTGAAAACAATAATTACTATCTGCCCGTAGGAACTACCCGCGAGATCAATCCTGCCAACGAAAAGCTGATCATGAAAAAATCAGGATTGGCTTCTGAGAAAAAGTATTTCTATATGTCGCCTTACGCCAACCAGATGGTGTATGCAGAAAAATATGAGGGAGACGGATTTTTAACAACAAAACTTCCTGATGCTCCGGCTTATCTTGCCAATACTTTCAGAACAACGCTGGTAAAAAGTGGCATTGGTGTTACCGGAAAAGTAACCCCTAGAATGACAGATGCAGCTCCGGAGAGCAGAAAGCTGGTTTCAGCCTATAAATCTCCTACATTAGCGGATATCATATTCTATACGAACCAACACAGCGACAATTCTTTGGCAGAAGCTTTACTGAAGACAGTAGGCTTCCAGAAAATGGGTGACCAGACCTCTGAATCAGGAAGGATAGTGGTAACCAACCACCTGAAGGAGGAAAGTTTTGATATGATGGGTCTGAATTATATGGATGGAAGCGGACTTTCCAGAAACAATAATGTAACGCCAATTTCGCAGGTTAAGTTTTTAACGTCTTTAATGGATGAGAAATACTACAAAGTTTATTTCACTTCACTGCCTGTAGGCGGACAGTCCGGAACGCTGAAAAGGATGTTCATCGGTACCGGAAACGGTCAGGTTTTTGCCAAAACAGGAACTTTGAATAAGGTAAAAACATTGGCAGGATACCTGAAGACCAACTCTGGAAAAACATTAGTATTTTCTTTAATGGTCAACAATTATTCCGGATCAGTAGATATGGTAAAGAAAAGAATGGAAAAGATTCTTGAACCGGCTCTCGATCTCTAAAAAATATTATTTTAATATTCTAAAAACCTTTTAATCAATGATTAGAAGGTTTTTTTTATCTTTGGTCATATCTAATATTCTGAGTATGAGAAAATTTTATCTTCTAATTCTGGGCTTTTTGATCTCCCAGCCGTTCTTTGGACAGATACAGGATCAAAATATTGAAATGAAAGGGCTTATCGCAAAAGAAATGAAATCTTTTACGAAGAAAATGACCACCTACAATATTAACCCCAACACTCTAAATTACGATCTTCAGTATCAAAGGATGAATGTTACTCTGGATCCTGCGGTATATAATATTTCAGGTTCTGTGACCTCACATTTCAAGCCTAATCAGAATATGAGCAGCATTTATTTTGATCTGTCGGATATTCTGGTCGTTTCACAGGTGCAGTATCATGGAAACAGTCTCACTTTCCAGCAGCTTCCGACAAAAGAAGTGAAAATAGATTTTCCGGCTTCAATTCCCGCAAATACTCTGGATTCCTTAACGATTCATTATTCCGGTGCCCCTTCTGCTGCTGGAGGCGCTTTTACAGCATCTACACAGGGCGGAACACCTATTATCTGTACTTTAAGTGAGCCTTATGGTGCGCAGGACTGGTTTCCAACGAAACAAAGCCTTAATGATAAGATCGAAAGATTTGATTTTAAAATTATCACACCTTCTCAATATAATGTTGCAGCCAACGGAAAACTGAAGTCTGAAACAGTGCTTCCGGGAAATCAGAAACTTACTTTCTGGAGAACAGCTTATCCCACATCTGCTTACCTGATTGCCCTTTCCATTACCAATTTCGTCAAACTGAATGATACCATGGGAAATCCGCCGTTTCCATTCGTTAATTATGTTTATCCTTCCACCAATGCAAATGCAACAAGTATGTCTAATATTGAGTGGACGAAAGTGGTTATGAATACTTTTGAAACCTATTTCGGACCTTATCCTTTCCGCAACGAAAAATACGGACATATGGAGTTCACCAATGGAGGCGGAATGGAACATCAGACGATGACGTCTATGGGAAGCTGGAGCAAAGGTCTTATTGCCCATGAGCTTGCTCATCAGTGGTTTGGTGATAAGGTGACCTGTGGCGCCTGGAATGATATCTGGCTGAATGAAGGTTTTGCCACTTTCGGTGCTGTTCTTGCCAACGAAAAATTACTGATGACCAATACTGAGTTTAAGAATTTCCTGCTGGGAGAAATCAATAATATTACTTCTGCTCCTGATGGTTCTACGTATGTCCCGGATTCCGGCCTTTCCAGTGTAAGCAGAATATTCAACAACAGGCTAACCTATGTAAAAGGAGCCTATATTTTAAGAATGATCAAATGGATCCTTGGGGATACGGCCTTTTATCAGGCAGTAAGAGATTATCATGCCAGACCGAATTTGGCCTATAATTATGTGAGAACTGCAGATTTTAATACATCGCTGCTGCAGTCTACAGGAAAAGATTTTACGGGATTTTTTAATGACTGGCTATATGGTGAAGGTTATCCAACCTATACGACAAAATGGAAACAGACCGGAAATCAGATCCTGTTTAAAGTTTCCCAAATCCAAAGCAGCCCTTCAGTGAGCTTTTTTGAAATGCCATTGCCAATTAAGGTGAACGGAACCGGCGGACAGACTGCTTATTTTGTCCTGAATCATACCTCTGATAACCAGTATTTCCTGGAAACAGTTTCTTTCCCTGTAGCCAGTGTTGAATTTAATTATGAATACCAGATCCTGGAGAAAAATTCTACAGTGGCTCAGGATAATACATTAAGCGTATCATCTGTGGAGAAGGAAGATTTTGCACTATATCCGAATCCTGCAAAGAACGAGCTCTATATAAAAGGAATTGATAAGGCTGTTGAGTTTTCTATTCATTCTATGGATGGGAAACTGATCAAAAAAGATGTATATCAACCCGAAAAAGCGGTTAGAATCTCAGACTTGGTTCCGGGCTCTTATATTTTCACTATTCATGAAAAGAATATTAAGTTTTTAAAACAATAGTAAAAAAAGAAACATTCAGGTATTGTTCTACCGGTAGCAGAGAACTGAGTGTTAGCTAAGAATGACTTTAAATATCCAGAAAACCTTCAGCAATGAAGGTTTTTTACATTGGAGAAATTTAAAACATCGGATAAAAAATATACAGAGGGCGTTCAGGGGATAATATGGCATATATAAATTCCATTGTTAAATAATTTTATTGTTAAGAATTATGATAAAGGCTTTCAGATAAGAAAGCTTTTTTGTTTTCTGGCTGCTGTTGCTGCTCTTCTTCTGGCTGTTTTTACTTTGTATTTGAACCATTTTTCTTTAAAGAGTTTTCGCATGATATTGTCAAAGTTTCTTGTAATTACCATATTTTTGAAACCGCGCCATTTTTCCAGAATACTGGACGGGAGTGCTCTTACAGAAACGGAATAGCCTTCAGTTTCATATTGGATGTAATGCCACCAGCCGGAAGGAATATAAAGTGTTTCACCAGGCTGTAGTATAGCTTCATAACCGTCAAGATAGAGTAGAGACGGAAATTCTCTGTAATCCGGATCTTTAATATTCGGTAAGCTGTGAAAATTATAAGGAAGTTTATACATAAGATCCGACTGCTCCCAAGGGAAAAGCCAGATCCTTTTGGTTCCCTGAAATTGTGTGATAAAAACATGTGACATATCTATATCAATGTGATTTCTGGTAATAGAGCCTTCACCTCCGAAGAACATAAAAGGCAGCCATTTCAATATTTTCCCGTTTGTAACATCATTATAAAGAATATCATCCTTAAGTTCGGGCCTGATAGTAAGCAGATTAAATAAAAACAGCCTGTGTTCTGTAGGAGTGCTGCTAATCAGGTCGAGGTATTCAGCGAATGTAGTCTGACCAATTGGGCTGCTGGCCACTTTATCCAGAGATTCCAGCTCACTTCCATAGATATTAACTTTGTGGTCACCTGCTATTTCTTTGAAGTATTCATAATTCCATTTTTTGAAAGCAGGACTTTCAGGATCAATAAAATCCTCCATAATAACAGGAAACCGTGGCTTCATATGGTTATTTATAAAGCTTCCGGAACTTATTTTCTTTACTTTTTGTATCGGGCTCAATCTCATAATCCAGAATTTGTAGACAAATATAATTATTATCCTACTAAATTAGTAGACTAATTGTGTTAAAACTGAAATTGAATTGTTGTTTTGAGAATTAAAACTTATAAAAGCTGATATTTTAACGCCTTTTTATTAAATTAGCACATCTAAAAAATTACTAAAAATGATCTCTGAAAAATATCTTCAGCATTTACAGAACGAACTGCAAAACATTGAAAATGATGGTCTTTATAAAAGAGAAAGAATCATCACTTCCCAGCAGAGTGCGGAAATTGAAGCCAATGGAAAGAAGCTTTTAAACTTCTGTGCGAATAATTACCTGGGTCTGTCAAACAATCCGGAAGTAATGAAAGCTTCCCAGGACATGATAGAATCTCACGGTTATGGAATGTCTTCTGTACGTTTTATCTGCGGAACCCAAGACATCCACAAACAACTGGAGAAGAAAATTGCAGACTTTTTAGGTCTTGAAGATACTATTCTGTATGCCGCATGTTTTGATGCGAACGGTGGTGTTTTTGAGCCATTGTTTACTGAAGAAGATGCTATTATTTCAGATGAGCTGAATCATGCATCCATTATTGATGGGGTACGTCTTTGTAAATCGGCAAGATACCGTTACAAAAACAATAATATGGCTGATCTGGAAGCTCAGCTGATTGCTGCTTCCGAAAAGAATCACCGTTTCAAGATCATTGTTACAGACGGGGTTTTCTCTATGGATGGTATTGTTGCAGACCTGAAAGGGGTATGCGATCTTGCTGATAAATACAATGCGCTTGTAATGGTGGATGATTCCCATGCTACAGGTTTCATCGGGAAAACAGGCCGTGGAACTCACGAAGCCAATGAAGTAATGGGCAGGGTAGATATTATCACTTCTACCTTAGGAAAAGCTTTGGGAGGAGCTCTTGGAGGATTTACTTCGGGTAAAAAAGAAATCATCGATATGCTGAGACAGCGTTCACGTCCATATTTGTTTTCTAATTCATTAGCGCCCGGAATCGTTGGGGCTGCCTTGAAAGTTCTGGATATGATCTCTGAGGATACCTCACTTCGTGACCAGGTAATGGAAAATGCAGAATATTTCAGAAAGGAGATGGTGGCTAAAGGCTTTGATATTCCGGAAGGTGATGCAGCTATCGTTCCGGTGATGCTGTATGATGCGCCTCTTGCCCAGAAAATGGCTGAAAAGCTGATGGATGAAGGCATTTATGTAATCGGATTCTTCTATCCTGTGGTACCGAAAGGAAAAGCAAGGATCAGAGTACAGCTTTCTGCCGCCCACACAAAAGCTCACCTTGATAAAGCGATTGCGGCTTTTGAGAAAGTAGGAAAGGAGCTTGGTGTTACTTCTTAATTAAACATTCAGGATATAGATGCTTCGGCTTTGCTTAGCATGACAATGTTCATTATTACGTTTGATTTTTAGATGAAAATTAAAACAGTTAGTATAAGCGATGTCATGCTGAGTGAAGCCGAAGCATTTTTATAATTATTTCTAACAAATATTTTTGTTATTAACATTATATTTGCCATTATTTTAAAAAATGCTTTATACTATAATCAAAGCACTGCACATTATCTTTATGGTAAGTTATTTTGCGGGAATATTTTATCTCGTAAGAATTTTTGTTTACTACAAGGATACGGATGAATTTGCTGAAGAGAAAAAGAAGATACTTAGAGAACAGTATACATTCATGGCCAGACGACTGTGGAATATCATTACTGTTCCGGCTGGAATTATTATGGCTGTCTGCGGAATTGTCATGATCTTCCTGAATACCGGATTGATGAAAATGCCGTGGTTTCATTTAAAACTGACTTTCCTGATCGGTCTTGCTGTTTATCATTACTGGTGCTGGAAAAAAGTGCTGAAACTGAAAGAACTGAACGGAGAAACTATCGAAACTCCTAATATCAAGCTGAGACAGGCCAATGAAATTGCAACCTTCATTCTGTTTCTGGTCGTGTTTACAGTGATTTTGAAATCTTCAGTTATTGAGTACTGGTGGCAATTAATTGCAGGATTTTTCGTTCTTGTATTTCTGATCATGATGACCGTTAAACTCGTTAATAAGAATAAAAAAAACAAATAATTGTTTAAGTAGAATGCATACACCATACATTCTACTTTTTACATTTTACAAAAAACTATGATTGCAATTTTAAAAAAGGAACTTTGGAGTTACTTTGGAAACTGGAGCGCATGGGTAATCATCGCTGCATTTAGTCTCATAACAGCTCTTTTCCTGTTTTTCTTCGAGAATGATTCTAATATTTTCGACATCGGGATGGCCTCCCTGCAGAGCTATTTCGTATTGGTTCCATGGCTGCTGATGTTTATTATTCCTGCGCTTTCTATGAAAACCTTTGCAGAAGAGCAGCAAACAGGAACGCTGAACTGGCTGTTTTCCCAGCCTTTAAAAGTTTCAGACCTGGTAGCAGGAAAATTTCTTTCGGTATGGATCGTTGGGGTTTTATGCCTTATTCCGTCACTGATCTATCTTTATACGGTATACGTTTTAGGTGTTCCGGTAGGAAATATTGACCTTGGAATGACCTTCGGAAGCTATATTGGATTAATCGTTTTAATTGCTGCTTTCTCTGGAGTAGGTATTCTGGCTTCTTCACTTTCTCAGAACCAGATCATGGCCTATCTGCTGGGAGTTTTCATGTGTTTTATCATGTATTTCGGGATAGAGCAGCTTGCGAGCTACAAACTGTTGGGTGGTGCAGATTTTATCCTTCAGAATATAGGGTTTTATCAGCATTTTCTCGGCTTTACCAGAGGTCTTATAGATCTTAAAGATGTGGCTTATTTTATTCTGATCATTGGTGCTACGTTATTATTGTCCAACCATTTTATCACTAAAAAGAAGTAGCATGATGAAGAAGTTCAATATTAAATCTCCATTAGGAATTTTCTTAATAGCAGTGATACCCTTGGTTATTCTGCTTACATATTCAGGAATCAGATTAGATTTAACCAAAGAAAAAAGATATACGCTTTCGGATAATACGGTAAAGGTACTGGAATCGGTGAAAAAGCCGCTTACGGTAGATGTTTATCTTGAGGGTGATTTTCCGGCAAGCTTTAAGCAGCTTCAGAGCGAAACCAGATTTATGCTGGAAGAGTTCAGAAAAATCAACCCGAAGATCAATTTCAAATTTATTGATCCGATTAAGACAAAAATGTCCCAGGACACATTGATGGCGATGGGAATGCAGCCTTCTGTTCTTCCGGATGTTAAAGACGGAAAGATTTCCCAGATCACCCTTTTTCCATACGCTGTTATAAAATATGATAAAAGAGGGGTTTCTATTCCGCTGGTTGTACAGCAGGCGGGAATAGATGCGGATCAGCAGCTGACAAGATCTATAGAAGGTCTGGAATACAGCCTGGTTTCCAATATCAAGAATATTGCAGCTAATAAAAGAAAGAAGGTAGGAATCCTGGTGAATCATGACGAACTGGGACCTGAAGAGTTCCATAGCTTTATGCAGCTGGCACTGGAAAATTACGATGCAGGACCGGTTATTCCAAAAAACCAGACAGAGCTTACTCAGGAAGATCTTCCTTTGCTGAAACAGATGAGTGCTCTGGTCATTGCAAAGCCGAGAAAAGCATTCACAGATAATGAAAAAGTGATTCTTGACCAGTTTATTATGAATGGCGGGAAAACGCTTTGGATGATCGATGCCGTAAATGCCGAAATGGATACGCTGACAAGGTCTCAAAAGGTAATGCCTTTTCCTGTGGATATCAATATGACGGATTTCTTTTTCAATTACGGGATCAGGATCAATCCGGCTTTGGTGAAGGATGTAAAGAAATTTGCACTCCTGAAACTGGTTACGGGTGAAGTAGGAGGGAACCCACAGTATACAAGCCTGCCGTGGCCCTATTTTCCTTTGGGAATTGCTGAGAATGATAATCCGATCACGAAAAATATCAACCCGGTAAAATTTGAGTTTCCAACTTCCATTGATACTTTGGGAGGAAGAAAAAATATCAAAACAAAAGTACTTTTTGAATCCAGCGAAAGAACACTTCTGAAACAGGTTCCCAACTATGTGGATCTGAAAGAGATTGCCAGTGTAGACAGTCTTGGCCAGATGGAAAAACCAAGCACCCCGAAAATCTTTGCCGTTGCGCTGGAGGGGAAGTTTAATTCTGCCTATGCATCAAGAATTGAACGAAAAGGTTATCCCGGATTTAAAAGTCAAAGCCCTGAAAACAAAATGATCATTATTGCAGACGGAGATGTAGGAAGAAACAAAATGCACAAAGGTGAGCCACTCCCAATGGGAATTGACCGTCTCACCAATCAGGAGTTCGGAAACGAGCAGTTTCTGAGAAATGCACTGGATTATCTTCTGGATGACAGCAACCTGATGGCTCTCCGAAACAGAAATATAGAAGAAAGACTTCTGGACCGAAACCGCATTACGGAAGAAAAAACAAACTGGCAGTGGCTGAATTTATTACTGCCTTTGGTAGTGATCGGCCTGCTGGGAGGATTGTTCTTCTGGCTGAGGAAGAGGAAGTTTGGATAATAAAAGAGAAACCGAAAGGTTTCTCTTTTTTATATGAAATATTTTATTTAACCTTCCAGAACCGGAATAATATGTTCCCACTTCAGCTGTTTCACATAGTCCAGAGCGGTTTTTCCGTTGTTAGATTTTATATTTTTATCTGCACCGGCTCCCAATATAATTTTTACAGAGGTAAGATTTCCGGCGATGGCCTCTCTATGAAGAAGAGTAAGTCCATTTTCATCTTTGTTGGTAAGTTCGTCGGGGTATTCCTGAAGGAACTTTAGGAATTCTCCTTCCATATTTTTACTCATCGGATGCTCTATAAGATTTTCTGGTTTTTCCTTCTGTTCATTCACTACCTCTATATCATTGAAGTCTCCGAAATCAAGCTGCCATGCGTCGTCGTGCTCTTTTCTTTCATCTTCAGGCATATCAGCTCGCATTTTATGAATGGTAAATCCGCCATAGGCTTTTGGTAAAGAATTGGCGGGTGAAGAAAATAGTTTGGAGAGTCCTTTGGGCTTCTTAGCAGCAGGAGTGATGGCAAAAAGCCAGTCGCTAATCTCATTCAGTGGAATCTCAAAATAATCTCCGGCCTGGATATTGGTAAGGTTGTTGGGATTGTTAATCAGGAATCCACTTACCGTATCACCGTCAAAATCAATCTCGTTGATCCACATGTGTTCTACCGTATTTTCTCCTGTTTCAGGATCTTCTTCACTGAATGCTGCCTTTACGCAGGCAAGGTCAAGACCGGGAATAATTCTTCTGTTTTCCCAGGACTGTTCCCGCCAGAAATATTTAAAAGTTTCTCTTGCTCTTTCATATGCTTCGATCATTTTAGGATCCTGTCCATCAGTAAATATAAACGAATTCTCTTCCATTGTGATTGGTAATTGATATAATATTTGATCAGTATGAAGAGTTTAAAAGTATTGTATAGCACTGTTAAACCCGACATTTTTATTTTATTAAAAAATACGAAAAAATGTAAACGGTTGTTTGATTTTTGATGCAATAAAGATTTTATTATTCTTGCTCTACAGGCTCAGGAAGCAGACGTGCGGTCTTATAATAGGCTATATCAGTTGGAATTTTATTCTGCAGATCCTTAAAAGTAGAGTATTCATAATGTTCCCATTCCAGGTCATTATCAGGGTTAGGTGTTTTATCTATAGCAAGTTCAAGTTTTCCGTCTTCCTGATAACTGAACTCTATAGCAGCATATTTTTCGCCGTTTTCATCAGAAGTATACCAGCATTTTGTTGTTCTTTCCGGGATAGGTTTCAATGTTTCAGTGTCCAGGATCTGGGAACAGATAAAATTTTCAGGATCATCGTGATAAAAAACCGTTTTTGAGATCAAAGGCTTTTCATCTACGGTTAATGAATATATTTTGTTGGTGGCAATGATGAAGTCTCCGGCAAATTCCCTCTTTTCAATATCGAAAAGGTCAGATTTCTCTTTCAGATAATTGATAATCTGCTCTTCATCCTCATTGTGACTCATAAAATAATTGATGTTGTATATCTCATCCTCAGCGAGAAACTCAATTTCTTTCAGGGTCTCGGAATCTTTTTCATAATAATATAAATGATAATCGTCCAGTTTCTCAGCTTTTGCTTTTGAAATCACTTCTCCAAAAATGTTTTTATATACTTTTTTCATGGTTAGTAGTTAATATATGTTGTGTTATCAGTGTATTGGTTTTTGCAGTTTTTAATCCTTATTATATTGATGATAAATAATTTAAAATTTATTGATGCAGATTTATAGTACTGCATTTTCAGGGCCATTTTTTATATTCCGTAATGTTTCTTATAATTTCACAATTTCTTTATTCATATACCAGGAGGGCACAAGGAAGCGGTCAGAATGAGCTTGCTTATTGTTAGGGTTTGGGTAAGATAAAAATGCCTGTATCATCTGAGTTTTTTTCACAGGCATGCGAATGGTCTTTGAGCTTGAAATTCTCATCTCTGTATTCTGTTTTCATGGGTTAGTTTTTGTAAGTGCAAATATATTTAAAATCAGAGAATTACAGAATTATATCTGGGCTTTTATAATAAGAATTTTTTGTTAAGAAATTGCGAACAGCAGATGCAAAAAAATTGTATTGAGCTATAGCAAATATTCTTATCAATAATACAAAACTATTTATATGAGGATGATTAGTATCGGCATTATGTCTGAACTTAAACATCCTTTATAAAATCCTCATATTCATAATAAAACCTTTCAAAACCATCCATTTTTTCCCGGAAAAATTCGAAAGTTTCCTGCCATGTATTTTTATTGAATATAGAAACGTTATGTTTTTCAACCCAGATTTTGCTGATCACTTTTCCGTTATCAAGGGTAAAATGCTCTTCCTTTTGAAAGTCGCCTATAAAATCTTTCAGGATGTCTTCCAGAGACCATATCTTTTCATAATAAGCATTCCGGAAGATCTCGTCTTTCATTTCTATATCCAATGAAACTGCTGCTTTTTTGTTGTCGGCATAAAACTTAAATGACAAATCCTTGATCTTGGTATCATACAAAATCCATTTTCTTGGAAAAGATTTTCCAAAAGCTGTCCAAAACTCCTTTTTTAACTGTTGTGCTTCTTGCTTACTGAACATATGAGCAAACTTAAGAATTTAATAGGAAAGGAACAACGTTATGAAAGTTAATGTATCAATTAGAGAAATTAACTTTTACGATCATCATTCTCCATTTATCTAATTCAAACTATTTTCTTATTTTTGCTGTAATGCTTTCAAAAAAATCCCAATATGCTTTTAAAGCGCTTTCATACCTTGTAGAAAAAAGGAATGATGGCCCGGTCCTTATTTCCGAAATTGCGGAACATAAGAAGATCCCTTTGAAGTTTTTAGAAAATATTCTGCTGGAATTGAAAAAAGCGGATATCCTTGACAGTAAAAAAGGAAAAGGAGGAGGGTACTTTTTAAAAGGAAATCCTGAAAATGTAAAACTGGCAAAGATCATCCGTCTCGTAAACGGGCCTATTGCCATGCTGCCGTGCGTCAGCTTAAATTTCTATGAAAAATGTGAAGACTGCAATGAAGAGCATTGCGGACTGCATGATGTACTTATAGAAGTCCGGGATGCCTCTCTGAATATTCTTGAGAAAAAAACTTTGATGGATCTGGTTGACTAACCCGGTCCTTTTTTTGAATAATTAGTCTACTTATTTGGTAGGATAATATTTTTATTTGATATTTGCAGTAAGCCAAATGCTTTAATCACAAGAATACCGCTTTATTTCAGTTTTTAGATTCTGGAATACAGATGATACAAATCTCTGAATGAAACGGTAGAGCAGGAGCTGTAATGATATTGTACTATGATAATTTCAAGAAAAATCCAGGTAAGACTCAATATATTCTTTATTACGGCTGCAGTATTGCTGATCACTATTTTATCCATGTATGAAATGGGTTATCTGGATGAGCTTCTGAATGTTCTTGCCAAAGACAATTATATTTTTTATTGGATGATGCTGGTCGGTGTATTTGCTGAGATTGTAGCCGGATCAATGGGAATGGGGTATGGCGTGATCTGTACGACAACGCTTTTATTCCTGAATATTCCGCCTCATATCGTAAGTGCCAGTATTCATTCCGCTGAAAGTTTTACCACAGCTGCGGGAAGTTTAAGCCATATCAAGCTCAAAAATGTGAGTAAAAGTTTAGTGAAGAAACTTGCTGTTCCGGCAGTTATAGGAGCTATTATTGGGGCGGTAAGTCTGACCTATTTAGGTGAATATTATGCCAAAATTACAAAAACACTTATTGCTTTCTATACTCTTTATCTCGGTATTCAGATCCTGTCCAATGCATTTAAAGATAAGCAGAACAGGGCAATGAAAAGAAAAACCAACCTGACAAGGCTTGGCGTGATCGGAGGTTTTATAGATTCGTTTGCAGGAGGAGGCTGGGGTCCGCTGGTTACGGGAACCCTTATTAAAAATGCTTTTACACCCAGATTTGCGGTTGGAAGTTCTACCGTTGCCAAATTTATCCTGACGATTACTGCTGCTGTGACTTTCTTTTTTACCCTCGGGATACAGCACTGGAATATTATTCTTGGTCTTCTGATAGGAGGGATTATCACCGCTCCTTTTTCTGCTATGCTTACAGCAAAACTTCCCGTTAAAAAAATGTTTCTGATTATCGGAATCCTTGTTATTGTAATGAGCTCCATAACTATTTATAAATCAGTTTTCAAGTAAAATTTATGTGCTTTGCAAAAAAATAAATGCCTCAAAAACATGTTTAGCTTTGAAAATATTCTACTTTTACACCCTAAATATTAGAACATGAATTTGCATATAGTAGCGCTTTTTAAGTTTAACGAAAACTACCTGATGGACGCTGTGGAACTGTTTCAGAACCTTGTAAAAGAGACCAGAAAAGAAGAAGGATGTCTGCAATACGATCTTATTGAAGACAAAGATAACAAAGGAACCTTCTTCCTGATCGAGTTGTGGGAAAGTGTTGATCATCATAACAGACACAATGGGCAGGATCATCTTCTGGATTTCCGTAAAGATGCTTCAAAAATCATGGAAAGCTCTGCAGAAGTATATAAAGGGTTTAAGATTTATTGATTTTAAAGATTTAAACATTCAAGCATTTAAAAATTGAAAGATTCAGGGTTACAGAAATTGTAGTCTTTTAATATTTTAATCTTTCAATCTTTGAATTAAAAAAACATATAAAAGGCGGTCTCAGAATACTGAAGCCGCCTTTTGATTAGAAAAAATAGAAAGTATTAAAATTTTGAGTTATTTTACGATAAGTTTTTTCGTTTCCGTACTGCCTCCGAAAGTGATTTTTACTAAATAATTTCCTGCAGTAAGATGGGATAAGTTCAGATCCTGCTTGTAAAAACCCGTCTGGTTGGTCAGTTCAGCAGTGTGTACTTTTTTTCCTGTAAGATCATAAACCTCGATGCTTCCCTTATTATTGACCTTTTCTTTTACATCAAAAAGTACAGTCACCTTTTTGTCCGCTGTTGTAGGGTTGGGATAGATCCCGAAAGATGCTTTTTTGCTCACTTCCGTTATTCCCAAAGTAGCTGTGATTTTTTTGTATTTAAAATACATATCTCCGGTAGAAGCACCTCCGTTGGTTGTGAAATACATCCTGTAATAATCATTACCTTTTTTCACGTAATACACCACATTATTGTAAACGTTTCCGATCCCCTTCCATGAATGACCTATTGTGGTAATGTTAGAAGAGAAATTGGTATCGGCAGGTGTGGAGAAAGCAGCTGTTTCCTGTGTTTCAGGCTGTACCTTTGCTACTTTTACACTAGGCCCCTGGATGGCTCCTGTAAGCGGATACATCATCATATTGTTATAGAAAGTGTAATACTTCGTAAACATAAAGTCCCATGCACTTTTAGAGGGCTCCATATTAGGAACTTTTGCACCTGTAGTAAATGAGAAGTAATTGAAATAGGCATCATCCGATCCGTTGGCTAGAGTTCTTGTCTCAGTAGGCCCCCAGGCTGTTCCGTTCCATTTGGAATATTTGAAGGTATATCCACCAAAAGCATCTTCAATGGCAAATTTCACATAAGTATTGGATGTGGTATATTTTAATACAAAAATAGCCTTTCCTTCAATGTGATGAGTTAAAGAATTGTAAACTCCCCAACCTGTTGATGGAATGTTAGGATTAGGGGATGTAACGGGCCCCTGCTCAAAAGCTCCCTGGCTGATATCAGTCGTTTGGTCAGGGTTGTATAGAGGCTCACCCCAGTTTGCGATATTGTTGATATTGACAGTATCCCAGTCTGCCAGGTTGGTAGAAGCTGTATACACTTCAATATTCAGAGCATCGTTAACTCTTGAACCGAATGCAAAATTGGAATTTCTGTAAAAAGCGACATCCCAGGTATTTGCCGGCTGAGAAACCATATTACCATTTGCAAGATTAAAAAACACACGATTCTGGTAGGAAGGTCCCATCGTCATATTTGCCTGTGTGTATCCTAATGCATCAGTTTGTGCCAAAACAGTCTGCTGAACAGAAAGAGCCAGTACCGAAGCCAATAATAGTTTTGTTTTCATAACTTATTTTTAAATTATTATTTAGAATGATTCCACAAAAGTATATAATTATTTTTAATCATTCTAAATAAAAACATGATTTATATCTTGTTTTACAGCTATTATTCTGTGGAAATAACGGGTTTGTTACAAAAAAGAGCCGGCCGGAAATACTTCCCGCCGGCTTCAAAGGCATCATACTAGTCTAATAATAATAAAACCTTATTTCTTGATGAACTTGGATTTCACTACGGGGCCTTCTGCAGTTTCTACCAGCATGTAGTAAACACCGGTCTGAAGTCCGCTGATATCAAATCTCTGTCCTTTTAATTGTCCTTCGGCTGTTTTTTGTCCTGCAGCAGAATAAATCTCAATCTTTTTTAGTTCCTTTTTGGTAACAAATTCCAATGCAGTTTGGTCAGTATTAACGGCAAACTTGAAGTTTTCTTTAGATTGGGCAGTATCGTTAACCCCTAGAGTAGTAGAAGAGTTGTACACCACATCATCTATTTGTATCGCAACATGGGCAGCGCTTGGAGTAAATTTAAATATAATATAAGAACCTGTAGTTGAAGGAATATTAATACTTATGTTTTGAACCACTCCAATTGTAGTTACGTTGATAGGATTTCCTACACCTACAAAAGTCGACATATCGCTGGCGCTTGTTGCTAATCCGATCTGGATTGTTCCAGGCCCTGGCGATGGGGATACTAATGTAGTTTTAAATTTTAAAACACGGTCTCCTGTAAGATTCTCAATCATAGGCGTAATAAGATATGAAGGAGCTGTCGCATTATTGCCGGCATAAGACTGGATAAACCTCTGTGTATTGTCGTTTTCAAGGGCTGCTACAATCATTCTAGGGGATGCCGGAGGAAATGCTCCTGTTATAGGGGCAACCACAGCAGACCATCCATTTTGAGGAAAAGTAGTCGTTCCAATAGTAAAGTTGTTGAAATTTTCATTAAGCGTCGCTACTTGTGCATGCGCTGTAGCAGCCGTAAACATTAATGTTCCTAAAAGTAGTTTTAATTTCATAACGTTATTTTTATTTAGAATTATTCCACAAAAATAAGTATTTATTTTTAACTATTCTAAATAAAGCATTATATTTGCCAAAATTTTTGCTTTATGAAGAAGAAAGTGCTTTCCGTTCTATCATTGTCCATTGCCTTTTGGATAACTGCACAAGAAAAAGATTCTCTTAATAAAAATAAAATAGAGGAAGTTGTCATTACAGGACAGTACACGCAGCAGTCTATCAATAAATCAATATATAAAGTTGAAGTTATAGATGCCCAGCAGATAAAAAATATGGCTGCTACCAATGTTGCAGATGTATTAAATCAAAGTCTTAATATCCAGATTACTCCGGACACCCGTTCGGGAAACTCTACGGCCAATATGATGGGGCTTGATGGCAATTATGTAAAAGTACTGATAGACAATATCCCTGTAGTAGGTGATACAGGATTAGGAAGTAATATTGATCTTACGAAACTTTCACTGAATAATGTAGAGAGAATTGAAGTGGTAAAGGGAAGCATGGGAGTGGAATATGGTAACGGAGCAGTAGCCGGAGTTATCAATATTATCACCAAAAAAAGCAATACAAAAAAGGTAAGTGTAAGAGCTTCTCTGCAGGAAGAAACCGTAAGGGATAATTACGACCTGAAGAAAAAAGGAAACGGAAGGCATATTCAGAACCTTAATGTAGACTATAATATTGATAATAACTGGTTTGCCAATATCAGCTTTAATCATAACCAGTTTATGGGCTATGAAGGGGAGAGCAAAGGTTATAAATATTTTGAAAGAGATAATAAAAGAGGCTTTGAATGGAACCCTAAAGATCAGTACGATGCTTCTGCACTAATACGATATTCAAAAAATAAAACGTCTTTCTACTACAAACTGTCTTACCTGTACGAAAAATTCAATTTCTACAATCCGGAAGTTAACAGGATTCCCCTGAACGATGGAATGGGCGGTGCACTTTACGAAAGTATAGACCGGGAATATAATACCAAACGATGGGCCCATCAGTTTAATATTCAAACTAATATTGGGAATATCCGCTATATGGGAGATTTTTCTTACCAGAACCAGGATAGAAAATACCATGACTATAACTATGATATTCCCAACAGATCTGTCAGGATCAGCAGAGAAGACAGATCTTATTACAAGACAGATGTCATCTATTCAAGAGGAATGTTCAGTAATTTTCTCAATAATAAGACATTCGATTTTCAGCTTGGATACGAATTAGATTATACCAATGGATATGCAGCGCTCATTGCCGGAGATTTTTTTGGTGAAGCGGTAAAAAGAAAGATTTTTACCTATTCCAACTTCCTTTCTGCAGAATGGAATATTTCAGACCGTTTTTCTGTAAGGCCGGGTGCAAGACTATCCGTCAGTGAAAATTTTGACAACCAGTTTAATTACTCACTTTCAGCAAGATATAAAACTTCTGAAAATTCCAATTTAAGGGCTGTGGCAGGTACTGCAAACCGTTTCCCTACCTACGATGAGCTTTATACGTATTTCGTGAATATCAATCACGATGTACAGGGAAACCCTGATCTGAATCCTGAAAAAGGCTTTTCAGCAGGCGCTTTCTGGGATCAGAATTTTACAGCAAACGACTGGAAAATTGGGTACAGTGTTAATGCATTATATCTGGACGTACGGGACAGAATAGAAATGGTACTCGTAAAAGATCCCTCAACCTACAAGTATATGAATATGGACAAGTACAGAAACATGCTGTTCTCTGCCAATATAGACTTTAAAAAAGACCAGCTGGCCTTATCCTTAAGAGGATCTGTAAGCGGGACTTCAGTATCCCTGAATTCATTAAATCATACATCGCCTACAGATTACCAATATCTTGTTCAGGCAGGAGCATCGGCAAATTATAAATTGAAAAATACCAAAACGGGTTTTGCCCTTTACTATAAATATACCGGTCCGGGAAGAAATTATGTGCTGGAAAGTGAAGGTACAGGCTTCAGACTGGGAAAAACTGATGATTTTCATATGATGGACTTTATTGTAAGCCAGCCATTCTGGAAAGATCATATGGAACTTTCTGTAGGAGTGAAAAATATATTTGATGTAACGACTATTAACACAACTGCTACTGCCGGAACTGCCCATAATGGCGCGACTGACCGTCTTAATCTGTATTACGGAAGGAGCTATTTCGCGAGATTAATCTATCAATTCTAAAAAGCTACCCTTATGAACTATTTAAAAATATTGGCCCTTTTCTCAGCTGTTGCTTTACAGTCCTGTGTTTCTGCTGATGAAGATCCTGTTCCGGCACCGCCAATTACCGGATCTGTAGTAGAAGTAAAGGTAGGAGGCGCTACCGAACCCAATCAGGTCTGGATAGACTTAAGTGATTATGAAAAGCCTTCTATCAATAAAAGAACAGACTGGGATCTTGGTTTCTATACCGGAGATGGATTTCATGTAGTGATCAACAGCTCTCTTGCTATGACAGTGGCAAAAGTACCTAATAAAACGGATATTAAAACAGTAACAGAAGCCGACGTTGCCACCCTTAAAGGAAGCATAATGGTTGGGACATTTGATCCGGCCAATATGCAATACATTGATCATCCGGACGGCAATTTCCTTACCCAGACCTCAGGAATTGAACCTATTAAGGAAAATGATGCAGAAAATCCTGTGTATCTGTTAAACCTTGGAAGAGATATTCCGTCTTCTGATAATATCGGGCCAGGCTCAGTTAGTTTATCCGGTGCGGCCAGAGGCTGGAAAAAAATTCAGATTTTCAGAGCCCTGAACGGATATAAAATACGTTACGCCGATATAGGAAATACAACAACTTACAGTGAATATTTTGTACCGAAGGATACAGATTACAATTTTACTTTTTTCAGTTTTAATACAGGTACAGCTGTGAAAATTCAGCCTAAGAAAAAAAATTGGGACCTTGGCTTTACCACATTTACCAATGAAGTCTTTACAGCACCAGGAGTAAGTGCCGGAAGTTATTTCTTTGCGGACTTTGTGGTAACAAATACCCTTAACGGAGTAGGAGTATACCAGGTAACTGCGGCAGGGAATCTTGATCAGGCTTACAATTCATTTAAATTAGGAGATGTGGATCAGTCAAAGTTTATATTTAATGATCAGAGGGCTCTTGGTGATAAATGGAGAACCACTACGGGAACAACAGATAACCCACAGCCCCATGTTTACGCAGACCGCTTTTTTGTCCTGAAAGATGCAGAAGGATTTTACTTTAAGTTAAGATTTAATACCATGAAAAGCGAAGACGGACACCGCGGCACTACCAATTTCGAATTTGACCCTTTATAATAATCAAATAATAGTATATCATGAAAAAATTAATCCTTGCAGCTTCCATTATGATGGCAGTATATTCATGCAAAAAAGCAGAAGATGCTAAAAAAGAAAATACAACAGAAACCTCTTCTGAAGCTCCGAAAACCAATAACAAAATCGTTACCCTGAGCGGTGGAATTACAGAAATTGTAAGCGCGCTGGGTCACGAAAAAGAAATTGTAGGAACAGATGTTACCAGCACCTATCCCTCAACGTTGAAAACGACGGCCAAAGATCTTGGACACGTAAGATCCATGACAATCGAGCCGATTATGGCGGTAAGTCCAACTTTGATTTTAGCTTCAGAAAAAGATATCAACCCTGAATTGATGGCTAAAATCAAGTCTTCAGGAATCAAAGCTGAGGTTTTCAAACAGGAATACACTGTGGAAGGAACTAAAAAACTGATCGCTGACGTAGCCAAAGCAGTAGGAAATACAGATTATCAGAAATTAAACGATAAAATCGATGCTGATCTGAAACAAATTCAGCCTATCGCTAAAAAGCCAAAAGTATTGTTCATCTACGCAAGAGGAAACATGCTGATGGTTTCAGGTAAAAATACCCCTATGGCCTCTCTGATCGGTCTTGCTGGTGGAGAAAATGCTGTGAACGATTTTGAAGATTTCAAGCCATTGACACCAGAGGCTGTTGTAAAAGCTAATCCTGATATTTTATTCTTCTTTGAAACAGGACTTCAGGGTGCCGGCGGAAACGAAGGAGCTCTTAAAATGCCGGGCGTAGCACAGACCAACGCAGGTAAAAACAAAAAGATCATTGCAATGGACGGAGGATTGGTTTCAGGTTTCGGACCTAGACTGGGAGAAGCAGCAGTAGCATTAAACAAACTTTTAATTGAGAACACAAAGTAAACTGTACTTTTATCTGACTATAGGTGCCGTACTGCTAGCTATTATAGCAGTACTGGCGCTTAATACAGGAGTCTACGATTTTGGAGGAACATCAGCCTTCAAAGTTTTATGGCAATATATAAAAGGTGATCCGGGCTTATCTTTAAGCGATCAATATGTGATTTGGGAGGTAAGAGCATCCAGAATTGTCATGGCCATTTTAGTAGGAAGCATGCTTGCTGTTTCAGGGACAAGTCTGCAGGGGTTGTTTAAAAATCCGTTAGCAACCGGTGAAGCAATAGGTTTAACTTCCGGAGCTACACTACTTGCGGCAATTGCCATTGTTTTAGGAGGGCATTTCAAACAATATCTTCCTGAAGTGGTTCAGTTTTCACTGGTTGGTATTTCCGCCTTTTTAGGTGCTTTATTAGCCATGATGCTGGTGTACAGGATTTCCACAAGCGCCGGAAAAACCAATGTTGTCATGATGTTGTTAAGCGGTGTGGCCATCACATCCATCGGCTTTTCTATTACAGGATTCCTTATTTATATATCAAAAGATGAACAGTTAAGAGATCTTACGTTCTGGAATATGGGAAGTTTAGCCGCTGCCACCTGGACCAAGAATATTGTTTTGGCTGTAGTGATTGTTATTTCTTACTCAATTTTGCTTCCAAAAGGAAAAGCCCTGAATGCGATGATGTTAGGAGAAAGAGATGCCCAGCATTTAGGAATCAACGTTGAAAAACTGAAAAAGCAGATTGTGATTATTACCTCTTTGATGATAGGAACCTGTGTGGCATTTTCAGGGACTATTGGTTTTGTAGGTCTTATCGTACCCTATATTTTAAGACTTTTATTTAAATCAAATTATGTTTTCATTTTACCGTTGTCAGCTGTTTTGGGAAGTGTTTTGCTGTTGATAGCTGATACATTCAGCCGCAGCATTGTGGCACCATCAGAATTGCCCATCGGTATTTTGACCTCCCTGATCGGAGGACCCATTTTTATCGCTATTTTAATTAAATTTAAAAAATCACTCTAATGATAAAAGCGCATCAGATCAATTATCTTCACAAGGATTTCCATATTCTTGAGGGCGTTGATGTCTCTTTAGGGTATGGCGAATTCTTAGCGATTGTAGGACCCAACGGAGCCGGGAAGTCAAGTCTTCTCAGTGTTTTGGCTAATGAAATAAAACAGGGGAAACAGGAGATTTTATTTAAGGAAAAATCCATTTCAGACTGGGAAGTGAAAGTATTATCTCAGCATAAGTCTAAATTTTCACAGCATAATTCCAACGAGATTCCTCTGGATGTAAAAGACGTGGTCATGATGGGGCGTTATCCGTACTTTGATTCACAGCCACGTAAAGAAGATTTTGAGGCGATGAATAAAATGATGTACGAAACAGACGTTTATCACCTGAAAGACAGAGAATACAATACACTCTCCGGAGGAGAAAAACAACGTGTCCATCTTTCAAGAGTAATGGCCCAGCTGGAAAATGAGATTGCCCACAAACTGGTATTTCTGGATGAGCCTTTGAATAATTTAGATATAAAACATCAGTACAAAGCTTTAGAGATTATTAAGAATTTCACTAAAAAGGCCAACAGTGCTATTGTTGTATTGCATGATCTGAACCTTGCTGCACAATTTGCAGATAAAATTTTATTAATGAAATCAGGAAAGGTTTCCGCATACGGAACGCCACAGGAAGTATTTACTGCTGAAACAATCAGCCAGGCGTACAATTTTCCGTGCACCATTTGCGGGCACCCTATTACCAATAACCCAATGATCATTTTTGGATAACCATGGAAAAAGATGAATTAAAAATCCTTGCGCAGAATCTCGCCAATCCACAGGGAGAAAAAGGCATAGAGATCGGCGAGATGATGAACGCTACCAATATCAGCATGACATTGGAAAGCATTAAAACGCTTTTAATAGAAGATGATGAACATATCCTTGAAATAGGACACGGCAATGCCGGACACCTTAAAAATATTTTAAGCAGAGCCCAAAACCTGAAATATACAGGAGTAGATATTTCTGAAACCATGTACAATGAAGCCAGAAAGCTGAACAAAGACTTTGAAAGGCAGGCTGATTTTGTGCTGTATGAAGGAAAAAAACTTCCTTTTGAAGACAAAACTTTTGATAAGATATTTACTGTCAATACCGTGTATTTCTGGGAAGAACCAGTTGAGTTTCTCAATGAGATCCACAGAGTTTTAAAGAAGGACGGAACTTTCGTTCTTACGTTCGGACAGAAAAAATTTATGGAAACGCTGCCGTTTACAGAATATGATTTTACCATGTACAGCAACAGCGAAATGGAGCAGCTTGTTTCCAAAAGCCACTTCAAGAGAATGAAAATATCTGAAAAAGAAGAAGATATACAAAGCAAATCAGGAAACGAAACCATCCATAGAATTTATACAGTTTTAACCATAAAAAAATAAAATAATGAGCACATTAGTTAATGATTTAAAGGAAAAATGGGAAGCTCTGAAAGCAGACAATCCACATATAAGAATAAGAAATGCTGCAACACAGCTGAGCGTAAGTGAAGCAGAACTACTGGCAACAAGCATAGGCGAAGGAGTAACGGTACTTAAACCTGAATTTCCTGCTATCCTTACCGAAGCAGAACAGTTAGGCAAAGTAATGGCGCTTACCCGCAATGACGAATGTGTGCACGAAAGAAAAGGAATCTACCAGAACGGTGATTTCAGCAGTCCTCATGCACAGCTTTTCGTAGGAGAGGATATCGATCTTAGAATATTCCTTAACCACTGGAAATCTGCGTTTGCTGTAGTGGAGGGAGACAAAAAAAGCCTTCAGTTCTTCGGAAAAGACGGTCTTGCCCTTCATAAGATTTATCTGACCAAAAACAGTGATGAAGCTGCTTTCGATGCCATTGTAGAAAAATTCAGAGCAGAAGACCAGAACCAGGTGTTCACTATTGAAGCAGTAGCTCCGAAAGCTATTGAAAAGGCTGATTCCGAGATTGATGCTGAAGGATTCAAAAAAGCGTGGACGGAATTAAAAGATACCCACGATTTCTTTATGATGACAAGGAAATTCGGGGTAAGCAGAACCCAGGCACTGAGACTGGCTCCGGAAGGATTTGCTAAAAAAATTGATAATTCTAAAGTGGTGAATGTTCTGGAAGACGCTTCAGAAAAGAATATTCCGATCATGGTATTCGTTGGAAACAGGGGAATTATCCAGATTCATACAGGAAATGTGAAGAAAACACTTTGGCACCAGCAGTGGTTCAATGTCATGGACCCGGATTTCAACTTACATCTGGATGTTACGAAAATTGCAGAGGCATGGATCGTTAAAAAACCTACTGAAGACGGGGAAGTAACGGCTATTGAAGTGTTCAACAAAGAAGGGGATTTCATCGTTCAGTTCTTTGGGAAAAGAAAACCTGGAATTCCTGAATTGCAGGAGTGGAAAGATCTTGTGGCAGAATTAGAGAAATAAATAGTTAGATGATTTTTAATGGACCGTTTTGTTTTAAATTCAAGGCGGTCCTTTTTATGAGAGGATAGAGCAGAAAATTTGTGATATTTGTGAAAGAAACATTTGTACAATTCGTGTTTAAATAAAATAAAAATGAAAAATATTTTTATCGCCGTTTTGCTGGCAGTTTTTTGTTCGTTAAGCGGACAGGATTTCAAAGCCTACCAGTTTTATGACAAGAAAGGGAAGGAAGTAAAAACAGATAAGCTGATCAAAGAGCTGGCTGAATATGATGTTGTTTTCTTTGGGGAGAATCATAACAGCTCTATTAACCATTGGCTTCAGCTGAAAGTGACGGAAGGTTTATTTCAAAAGAAAAACGGACAGATTATTTTAGGAGCAGAAATGTTCGAAAGAGATAATCAATTGCAGCTGAACAAGTATCTGAATGGGAGTTTTGATGCTAAAACATTAAAAGACTCTGCCAGATTGTGGAATAATTATGCAACAGATTACAAACCGCTGGTTGATTTTGCCAAAACTAAAAAACTGAATTTTATCGCGACCAATATTCCAAGGAGATATGCATCTCAGACCGCAAAAGAAGGATTGGAATCTCTGAATAAATTAAGTGATAAAGAGAAAGCATACATTGCACAGCTCCCGATCAAAGTAACTTTGGATACGCCGGGGTATCAGGAAATGAAGGCAATGATGGGTGATCATGCCGAAGGAACCAAAGTGATGAACTTCATTTCTGCCCAAGCCACAAAAGATGCCACCATGGCTGAATCTATCCTGAAGAGCATGCAGGCCGGGAAAACTTTTATCCATTACAACGGAAACTATCACAGTAAGGAATTCGGTGGAATCTATTGGTATATCAAACAGAAAAACCCGACCCTTAAAATGGCGGTGATCTCAGTTTTTGAATCTGAAGATCCGGAGCTGAAAGTACCTGCGAAAGAATATATTCCGACAGATTTCAACCTGATCATTCCGGCTGATATGACGAAAACATTTTAAAATTCTTAGGTTCTTTTTGATGACCAGAGTTTTATAACAAAATAGAGGCTTCGACTCCGCTCAGCCTGATAATGTTATGACTATCCACAATAGTATCGGCTGTCAGGCTGAGCGGAGTCGAAGCCTTTAGCTCATTCGATATGTAATAAACCCCTTTAAAATTTAATAGAAACGGGCTTTAGCCCGTTTAATTTTATAAAAATAGCCAAACAGGGCTTTAGCCCAATTATATGTTTGAAACACATTAGCTATCTTTGTATAACAAATAATAAAAATGAAAAAAATATCTTTTCTGTTTATCTTTTTTATCGGCTTCATGAATGCTCAAAAATTGACCTCAAACGAAACCTCAATTATTAATCAGGGAGATATTACTACAGCATTACCGATTTACCAGATTACAGATTCTCATCAGCATAAAACCTTATTAAGTCTTTCAACAGAAATTGATCCGGTTGATTCCAATACCGCAACTTTGGTCAAGAGAATGAAAGAATCTCTTTTATCAACAGATGGTGGAGTGGGAATTGCGGCGCCACAGGTCGGGATCAACAGAAAAGTGATCTGGGTACAGCGTTTTGATAAAGAAGGAAATCCTCTGGAATACTTTATCAATCCTGTGATTGTGTGGAGATCAGAATTACAGAATCTCGGCCCGGAAGGAGATTTATCCATTCCTGAATTCAGAGACCAGTTTTACAGAAGCAAAGTGATCCAGTTAGAGTATGTTGATCTGAAAGGACAGAAATATTCCGAGATTGTAGAGGGGTTCACGGCTGTGATTTTCCAGCATGAAATCGACCATCTTTTCGGAATCCTGATTTCTGATAAAAAAGAAAAGGAGAAAAATGATTCTTATAAAAAGGTGGATGCTTTTAAAAGGAGTGATTCTACAACGAGATAATTTGTCATTTGTAATATCTTATCCTATATAATAAGCCACAAATTCTCTCAATAACGAATATATGTCTCTCAATTCAAAATATTGAGGACTTACACTGCTTACATTTTCAAAATGTTGCTTTCTGAATAACATTTTAGTTCTTGTCAAATGAAAATATTGAGAAACAACAATTAAACTTTGAAAATGTAAACTGTCTTTTAATTTAAGGGTGTTGTTCACGGTTGCAAGTGTGTTGTTGCCAAAATTGTCGACAATTATAACGCTGTCAGGTACTTTGTTTTTAATTAAATACCCTTTCATTTTGTCACCTTCGTAAAATCCTTCTTTTCCAAGTCCGCCACTGACTAATATTTTTTTCACTCGTCCATAACGATAAAGATTAAGTCCACATTCCATGCGTTTTTCAAGTCTTTCTGAAAGTGTTCCGTCTTCATTGACTGTATTGCCTAAAACCACAGCAATATCTGCGTGCATATTTTTGTCTGTCAAACCGTCAACAATTATATAAATCAAATGTCCACATAACCATAAAAGCAGAATGGTAATAAATATTTTGAATGTTCGTTTAAGGGTTTTCATAAATGACTATTCATTTTTACAATACAGTTTTAATAGAATTGTTACTTTTTATTTCTCGTATACTTACATCTGGGAAAATTATTACAGCCCAGAAAAGTTCCATATTGACCATTTCTCTCAATAAGATTTCCACCACAATTCGGGCATAAGGTATTTTTATTCATACCAGAATTAACCTGGAGTTTTTTATCTTTATTTCGGCTGTTTGTTTTTGCCGTTAGAATTATTGCAACAATTTCATTCTTAGTGTGTTCGTTAATATAATACGAATCATATTTTTTTATTGTTCTGACTAACCTGTTTATATAAACAACATCGGTATATGTTTTGGTTTTAAGCGTTGCTCTTTTTGTAAAGGTAATTATTGAATAATATCTCAGATATTTATAATTTTTCAATACATGTTTTAAAGCATAAATATGCCCTTGGTTTTGTAAAATAGGGTTGTAAAACTTACGTCTGTATTTATAAATAGCCTGAGTCCAGAATTTATCTTTTTCATAGCCTAAAATCCAGCCTTTGTAGTTCTTAGTTTCAATAACAAATATCCCGTAATCTGAAACAATGATGTGATCTATTTGTGAAGTGGAGCCTTTAATATTTAATTCAATATTATTCAGAACAATGTATTTTTCATTGTTGAGCCTTTTTAAAGCTTTCGAGGCTTTATTCTCACCAATTAATCCCTTTATTTTTGGAGTGTAGTATTTAATTAATAAAATACACAGAGCTAATAGAAAAATAATTAAAAAATTACTATCCATACTATTTGTATATTATTTCTGTTAATGCTTCTACGCTTATTGGGTTGGTTGTCATTGGTAAATAAAAAAATCTGCCTCCAAAGAAACAGATTTTTTTATAAAAAAGAAACTAATCTTAGTGATTCGTCACCGAAAGCTTCACCTCCATATTACCTCTCGTCGCATTAGAATATGGGCAAATCTGGTGCGCTTTTTCAGTTAATTCCTGTGCTTCTTCAATAGAAACTCCCGGAATATTTACATCCAGTTCTGCTGCCAAACCGAAACCTCCGTTTTCCAGCTGTCCTATACTAATCTGTGCTGTAACTGTTGTTTCACCGGTTTTTACCTTTGAAAGGCTGATCACCCTGTTAAGAGCGCTGTCAAAACAGGCTGAATATCCGGCTGCAAAAAGCATTTCAGGATTAGCGAAGTCATCATTGCCGCCACCTAAAGCTTTAGGCATTCTTACCTCAAGGTCCAAAACTCCGTTTTCACTTTTTACATGACCGTTTCTTCCGCCTTGAGCTGTTACTTTGGTTGTATATAATGTTTTCATTTATTTTCTATTTTGTTTAATATTTTTAAGATGGTTTCTTTGAGATGGAGCAGATCTTCTGTTTCTATCCCGATTTTAGTCTGTATTTTTCCGGGAATTTCACAGGCTTTCTGTTGCAGCTGTTTTCCGGCTTCGGTTAAAAATACTTCAACCACTCTTTCATCTTCTTTTTTTCTCTTTCTGGAAATAATTCCCTTACTCTCAAGCCTTTTCAGAAGAGGCGTTAAAGTTCCGCTGTCCAGAAACAGTTTCTCTCCGATATGGTTCACTGCAAGACCGTCATTCTCCCATAATACCATCATCACCAGATATTGAGGATACGTAATATCGATCTCGTCAAGGAATGGACGGTAAAGTCCTGTGATCTCCTTGGCAATAACATAAAGCGGAAAGCAGATCTGGTTTTCTAATTGTAGTGATTTTGAATTTTCCATAAAGCTGAACTTGAGAGTGGTAATAAATATATTACTTTTTGATGATGAATTCCTCCATAGGAACTCTTACTTTTTTCATTGTGGATAGCCAGTCCTTTTCTTCATCCCTGTAACCAAGGTATAAAAGGCTGACACTTTTTAATCCTAGTTCTTTTAATCCAAGAATTTCATCCACTATTTCATTACTGAATCCTTCTGCAGGGGTACTGTCGATCTTTAATTCTGCAGCCTGAGCCATAGCTAAGCCAAGTGCAATATAAGTCTGGCGTGCAGTATGGGCAAAATGTTCTGCGGAAGTCTGAGCTCCGTACATTTCTTTAATCTTATCAGTATAGCTTCCGAAACGACCTCTTGGCAAATCTCTTACATCGGTGTGATAATCGTAAACTTTATCGATTTTTTCGTTAGAATAACTGTCCCAGGCAGCAAATACTAAAACATGGGAACTGTCTCTCATTACTTCAGGGTTTAGGGCACCCTGTACCATCTTTTCTTTTAATTCCTGATTTTCTACAACGATAACGCGGAATGGCTGCAGCCCTGATGAAGTGGGAGCCAGTCTTGCCGCTTCTAAAATAGTGTTAAGATCTTTTTCTGTTACTTTTTTTGAAGGATCATATGCTTTTACGGCATGTCTCCATTGTAAGTCTTCTATTAATGACATTTCTATTATTTTAAATTTATACTTTTTGTGTTTTCATCACTTTTAAAGGTGGTGATTAAATTCTGATACAAATGTAGGATTAATTAAATTGTACACAATTTAATTTTGATAGATTTAATTGATGCCAATTTTAGAAAAAACAAATTTATACAGTAAAATCAAGCCTGGTTTCTCTGTTTCAACAAGAATCGGATTTTTTATGAAACTCTTTATTTGAAACTTTGCAGGAGAATTTATAATAAAAAAACAATGCAGAGATTTAAAAACAAAACAGCCCTGATCACAGGAGGAACTAATGGAATGGGATTCGCAACAGCACAGCAGTTCATTGGTGAAGGAGGACGTGTCATTATCACAGGCCGAAGCGAAGAAACGTTTAGCAAAGCATTAACCAAACTGGGCGATCAAGCATCCGGGATTGTTTCTGATGCAGGAAATATGAAAGACCTTATGAATCTGCAACAGGAGATAAGAAAATATGCAGAAACTATCGATATGCTTTTCGTTAATGCAGGTTATGGAAAGTTTTTTCCCATTGAGCATGTGGATGAAGGTCATTTTGATGAGCTTTTCAACATACTCGTAAAAGGTTCTTTCTTCACGGTACAGCAACTATTGCCTTTAATGGGAAGAAGAAGCTCAGTCATTTTCAATACTTCTGTGGCCACTGAGATTGCAATGCCTAATTTTTCAATTTATTCTGCTGCTAAATCAGCGGTGCAGTCTTTTATTAAAACCTTCGCTGTAGAGCTTACGGAAAGAGGAATACGGGTCAACGGGGTCAGCCCGGGACATATCAAAACCAATATTTTTAATAATACAGGTTTGAATGCAGAACAGATTGAAAGTGCCGTTCACGATATTATTCCCACTATTCCTTTTAAAAGACAGGGAGAGCCGGAAGAGATTGCGAATACGGTTCTATTCCTGGCTTCAGAAGAGGCTTCTTACATTCATGGAACAGAAATTAAGGTAGATGCTGGAATTTCAGTGATACGATAAATGGAAATCCCCATCATCAGTGATGGGGATTTGAAGGAAATCATTTAATGTTGTTCAGTCAATTTTTAAGTACATTATTTTTGCAGAAAGGAAATCTATTATGGAATTTCATTGATTTGTTTTATAATATTCGTATTATTTTCAATACCTATATTATAAGCTTTTCCTCTTTTATGGCTTTGGTTTGTTTTTTCAAGAAGCGCTTTATAATTGGCTCCTTTTTTAGACAAGTAAAAAATCTGTGGGCTTATTCCGATGGATATACGGGTGAACTCTTCCGGTTTTTCAGGGTCTTCAGTTACATTGGTGATCACTGAATTATTATACCAGGTCAGGTTCTGTGAACTTGAGCTGCCGGAACAGGATGTGATCATAAATAATATTATTAGTATATAAGTCCAGATTTTCATAAAAAAATATTTGGCAAACAGCTTCTGCCACTAAGTTATGATAAAAAATGGCAGAAGCGTTTATGTTAATTAGAATCCACAGCTTGCAACACTTGGAGCCGGTGATGGTGAGCATCCGGAATATGGCGAGAATATCGTCAGGACGCAATTCGTGTTCACTAAATTATTGTCATACAGATAAGAATTGGTAGGACTTCTGTAATACACATTTCCTGCTGTATTCGCGTAAGAAGAAACCGATGCAGATCCACAGCTGGTGTTGATACATGCATTTCTCCATGCCGTATCCGTAACAGGTCCGCTAGGGAAAAGGGAAGGATCTATGATTCTTTTTTCTGTAACACCCGATGCATTTTTATAGCTTACAAGGATTGCAACATGATAGCTCCATGCTACACAACAAGTACCTGTAGAGGCTTTTAAGTTTCCGTATACAAACTGCTTCTCACAGTCGTAGCCGTTATTGATCAGGATCTGTCTCATTTTGTGAGCTCTGGCATAGCATCCGTCTACCGGGTATCTGAATGTAATGCATGGTGAAGAGGCTGTAGAAGTACCGCAAGCCTGGTTTTTGATCAGGGCAAACATGCTGTTTAATGTTGCTACATTGGGAAGAACACTTGTTAATTTGTTCGTTTCATTTTTAACCTCTTTGGTATAAGCAGATTTGAAAAAGCGGATATCCTCCTCACTTCCTTTTTCTACTTTCGCAATTTCATGCGTGTTAGGCTTGATAAAAACCTGGATTGGAGATTCGTTTTTTACCGCTTCCCTGATCAGGCTGATGTACTTTTCATTTTCTTTTGTAGGCGTTATCGTATAGAATTGGGCCGTAACAATGAATGATACTTTTAGGGTACCGTTCTCGTTGTCTATCCCTACCGGAACCGTTTTTCCCAGATCCGTCAGGTTTTTGTTGCTGGTTTCATTCTGACTCATCTGCTGTTCTGCGCTGGAGTCTGTACAGGAATTCAATGACAGGGCCGTCACAAATACCATCATTGATAACAAAAAATTTCTCATAATTCTCATAGTTTGGTGGTTAGTAATATATTGCTCTAAGTTTTTGGTGTGTCATCTTTTGAGCTGAATCTATTATAAAATAGTTCACTTTATTGTGATATTAAAAGTAAATAAAAATAAAATACCAGCAAACTATTTTTCAATAAAATGTTAATTATTTTAACATAAGTTTGAATTATATCTGTGTTTAAGGGCGTTTGAGTGGATTTTCATTATCAATATGTAAGAACAATTCCGATAGTCATAAAAATTGAAAATCCCGCACAGTAGAATGAGCGGGATGATTTATTTTAAAAATTAATTATTTATTTTTGATCAGGCTGCTTTCCAGAACAATATTTCTGATCAGTGCTTCCTGATAATAATATAAATTACTGTCTTCACTCATTTGATTTTCCATAACAATAATGCTTACATCAGAGCCGGGAACATAAACATTCAGAGATGCGAAACCATCACCAAGACCTGTATGTCCCAAATAAGGAATGCCATTATATTTCACAATACGCATATTATAACCGTAACCGGATTTCTCTTTTCCAAATACATCGTGTTGTGACAATGTGGAAGGTGTAGTCATGAGCTTATAACTTTTAGAGCTCAGAATTTTCCCCTTATGAAGAAGTGAATTCCAGGCTGCCATATCTTCTGCTGTGGTAATCACACCGTCAGCAGGCATATTTTCATTGGTAATAAATGAATTTTCAACAGGAGTAAAATTATTATCCTTATTCATATGTCCCGAAACAAGATTTCTGCGGTTATCTTTAGAATAGCAGAATGTATTTTTCAGATGAAGTTCTTTGAACAGATCAGTAGCCTGCCGGATATAGGATTTACCGGAAGTCTTTTCAACGATCTTTCCTAAAAGAATATTAGACAGATTTCCGTATTTGAATTCTGTACCGGGCTTAAACAGTAAAGGTTTTTCTAAATCAATAATTCCATGGGTGTGATTTAAGAGCTGATGAACAGTAACCGAATCTGCCCATGGCTGTGTCAGGGAAGGAAGATATTTTTTAATCGGAGCCTGCAGATCTACTTTTCCTTTTTCAAATTGTTTTAATACTAATACAGACGTGATCTGTTTGGTATTGGACATGATCTCAAACTGGTCATCTATTTTCAAAGGAACTTTCGTCCGGCTGTCCTCGAAACCATAGGCTTTTGAGTATTTTGTTTTTCCGTTTTGCGTGATCAGAACTACTCCGTTAAATGGCCTGGGAGAAGTTGGAGATTGTATTAAACTGTCAATGCGTCTGGCATAGTCATCTTTGCTTTGGGCATACGATACGGATGCAGAAAAAAGAAATGCTGTAACGCAGAAGATTCTGATAACTGGTTTCATTGGACTTAAAAGTTTGGGCTTGGTTTGATATTATAAGAAACCAAAAATAAGTTTTAAAATAATACAGGATCAGAAAACTTTAAAATAAAAAAAGTTAGAATTTAGAATAATGATTCATCTGTAAATAAAAAAACCGACTGTAGAATTACGGCCGGTTTTATTTCTGGTAAAATTTTTATTATTTATGGACAAGCTCAGCTCCGAAAACTTCTGCAAAGTGCTTTCTGATCTTTCCTTTCAGGTCTTCCATTTCTTCAGGTGAAAGTTCTTTTTCAAGCTCTCTTTTTATAGAAGTCACCTGCTTGTCTTTAATACCACATGGAATAATGTATTCAAAATACCGCATATCCGTATTCACATTCAATGCGAAACCATGAAGGGTAACCCATCGCGAGGCTTTTACACCCATCGCGCAGATCTTTCTGGCATAAGGTTTTCCCACATCCAGCCATACACCGGTTTCTCCCGGCGAACGCTCACCTTTAATGCCGAATTCACCAATGGCCCGGATGATCACTTCTTCGAGATTTCTCATATACAAATGAATATCTGTAAAAAAGTTTTCAAGATCCAAAATCGGGTAACCAACGATCTGTCCGTATCCATGATAAGTAATATCTCCGCCACGGTTCACTTTCACGAAAGTAGCATCTATTTCCTTCAGTTTGTCGATACCCGCAAGCATATTTTCTTCATGACCGCTTTTTCCTAATGTATAAACATGAGGATGCTCTACCAATAACAGGTGATTTGGAGTCGTGATGTGTTGTTCTGCAGGCAAATCACGGTTTTTTATCTTGGTATCAATGATGTTTTTCATCAGGCTTTCCTGATAATCCCAGGCAGGCTGATATTCTTTTATACCAAGATCTTCAAATTCTATTGATTTATTTTGATGTGTATTCATACGTTGATGTCTGTTTTCTTGCAATGGTTATATGAAATTATAATCTCATACCATTTTTTGACATACAAATTTAGTGAATTTTACCCTTTTACAGCATGGATAAAATCTATGGCAGCATTCTTCCAGTCTTTATGGTTCAGAAGGGTATTGACAAAGGCAGTTCCGATAATTCCGCCGGATGCTTTTTCCGTTACATTCCCAAAATCTTCCTTGGATTTTATACCGAATCCTATCATCACCGGATTTTTTAAATGTAGTGACGCCAGCCGTGAAAGATAATTTTCATTTTTAAGAACAGCATTGTCATTTCCTGTAGTTGATGAGGAACTTACGGCATACAGAAATCCGGAGCTTAAAGAATCTAAATACAGAATCCTTTCATCAGAAGTTTCAGGAGTGACCAGAAACGTAAAATTAAGGTTGTATTTTTTTAAGATCTGCTGGTAATTATTTTCAAATTCAATAGGAGGCAGGTCAGGGATGATCAGTCCTGAAACACCACTTTCCGAACATTCACGACAAAACTCTTCAAATCCAAAACTCAAAACAGGATTGATGTATCCCATCAGGATAATCGGAATATAAATATCATTTTTCACTGTTTTCAGTTGAGAGAACAGTTTTTCAATGGTCATTCCGTTTTTTAAGGCCAGTTCATGAGCTTGCTGAATCACCGGACCGTCTGCTACGGGATCTGAATAGGGCATCCCGATTTCCATCATATCAGCACCAGAATTTTGAATGAGTTTTATAATATCAGCGGTATCTTCCAATTGCGGAATTCCTGCTGTGAAGTATATATTTAGTTTTTTCATTTTTTTATTGTATTAAAGTATAATGTAAAAGGTAAAAAGTACAAAGTATAATGTGCAAAGTAAGGACGTAGAGATACATTGTACATTTTACACCCGACATTTTACAAATTCTTCAAATACGTTTCCATATCCTTATCCCCACGTCCGCTCAGGCAGATCACGACAATATCTTCTTCACGGAATTTCTTTTTGTCTAAAACGGCCAGCGCATGTGAGCTTTCCAGTGCAGGAATAATTCCTTCCAGTTTTGTAAGCTCAAAAGCAGATTGTAAAGCTTCCTCATCATTAATACTGAAAAACTCTGCCCGTTTTTCCTTAAACAAATGAGCATGGAAAGGCCCGATTCCCGGATAATCAAGACCTGCAGAAATAGAGTGGGGTTCGATCACCTGACCATCTTCAGTTTGCATCACAAGACTTTTGCTTCCATGAAGAACACCTAAGGTTCCCAGAAAAGTAGTGGCTGCAGATTTTCCAGAATCTACGCCCAATCCACCAGCTTCTGCAGCAATGATCTTCACTTCTTTTTCTTCTACAAAATGATAAAAAGTTCCTGCTGCATTGCTTCCACCGCCTACACAGGCAATCACATAATCCGGATTTTCTCTCCCGATTTTCTCTTTAAGCTGCTCCCTGATTTCCTTTGAGATAATGCTTTGAAATCTGGCGACCAGATCCGGAAAAGGATGAGGTCCCACCACACTTCCGATCACATAATGTGTTGTCACCGGATTATTGATCCAGTCTCTTAGCGCTTCATTCACTGCATCCTTCAGCGTTTTTGAGCCTGATGTTGCCGGAATAACTTCTGCACCCAGCATTTTCATTCTTGCTACATTAGGAGCCTGTCTCTGAATGTCAATTTCTCCCATATAAACGATGCATTCCAGGCCAAGCAGGGCACAGGCTGTTGCGGTGGCCACACCATGTTGTCCGGCTCCGGTTTCAGCAATAATTCTGGTTTTTCCAAGGCGTTTTGCCAGTAAAACCTGTCCCAGGGCATTGTTGATCTTATGGGCTCCGGTATGGTTGAGATCCTCTCTTTTTAAATAAACTTGAGTATGGTATTTCTGGCTTAAATTCTTAGCGAAATAGAGTGGGGTAGCACGTCCGACGTAATTTTTAAGCAGGTCCTGATACTCATCCTGAAACTCTTCAGACTCTATGATCTTAAGATAGTTTTTCTGTAGTTCCTCTACATTCGGATAAAGCATTTCAGGGATGAAAGCTCCTCCGAATTCTCCATAATATCCGTGTTCATCAGGGTTTTTATAATTCATTGTATTGTTTTTAGTTATTAAATAAGCATTTTTTTCCGGGTTAAGCTGTCTGAGGAGCTCCCTGGTTTCTCCGGAACCATTAAAAATCAAAATATCATCGTCTTCAGAGCTGATCCATCTGTTTTCACTATTTTCAAGAATAGCTTTGCCCTTGTTTTCCAGAATTTCAATATTACATTGTTGATAAAAGGGGCGAAGATCAGCAAAACAGAAGCCTATGGTTTCAATTTTCCTTTGAATCAGATTTTCTTTAAAAGACTGAACCAGCTGTGATCCGTATCCTCTTTTTTTCTGAGCAGAAACCAGTCCTACAGCCTCAGCAAAAGAATACTGCTTTCCTGAAATCTCTAAGATGAAGTCAAAGTTAAGGCGGATCATTGCTAGTATTTCATCTTCAAATCCTGATATAAAATGAAATTCCGAATTTTTAAAAAAACTGCGGAAATCTGACGGGGTCATCCCACTCCACTCAGGGACTTCCCAAAGGTTTAAAATATGTTGTGTTTCGTGATCCGTTAATTCACTTGACTTTTTAATTTGATAATTCATCGGTTAAGCTGTTGATAAATTGTATATAATAATTCCGTTGCTGTCTGGTGATCAGTTTTTTATGATGCAGTAATTCAATTTTACTGATCAGGTCAATTAAGGTGGCAACATCTATTTTTGAGTCGTACATGGTAACGGCAATTTCCAGATTGTCAATTAAGAAATAAGGATCGGAATCTTCATAAAGCAGAAAAATTTTAGCATAAATCTTTCCCAGGTCATATTTCACATTTGTTTTGACGTGAATATCTAAAAATTTGTCAGAAATTATCACGAGATAATAGCTGTTCCAAAGACCTATTCTTTCAAAGAAATACTGGATATCATCACCGTTAAAAATTTTGATAATGTCTATAAACTCCTGTAACTGTTTGTCCATAGTCCAGTTCTCTGCATCGCTGTCATTCTGTGAAACAAAATTGTACAGAGCCTGAATTTTTTCATTCCCGAATTTAGGCGGAAATAAGGTTTTATAAAATGTTTTTTTTAGCAGATGGATGTTCATCATCTTATGTGTATTTTTTAGCCGTTCTTTTAAAACGGTTTAGAAATGAATTTTCTTATTTTTCCCAGGTCTTTAATTCCCGATTCCAGTTCAAATTTTGAATTGATATCTATGACAAAAGGCTTCTTATTCAAAAGACTGATGCCTTCAATATTTTCCTCTGAAATACCACCACTCAGAAAATAGGGAAGTGGAATCTCAAACTCATTCAATAAGGTCCAGTCGAACTGCTTTCCCGTTCCTCCGAATGCTTTACTGTCCGTATCAAAGAGAAAATAATCAACAAGTGAAACGTGAGAGCTAATTGTTTTTTCTATTTTTTCCTTCGTTTCCTGATCATTATTTCCGATCCTGACAGCCTTTATGATTTTAATCTCAGGTTTAAGGTTTTGTTTTAAGCCGATCATAAAATCTTCGTTTTCATCGCCATGGAGCTGAATCATATTCAACCCTGCTTTTTCTGCAATATCGGTAACTTTATCAATGGTTTCATTGACAAAAACTCCTGTTTTTCCCGGATGACTGATTTGCGAAATATCTTCCAGACTCAAATGATTCAAAACATATCTTGGTGATTTTTCATAGAAAATAAAACCGAGAAAATCTGTTTTCAGGGAAATCAGCTCATGAATTTGATTTAATTGGGTCAATCCACAAACTTTTAGCTTTGGCCGCAGGTTTTTATTCATTGCTAGATTGATAAACTGTTATATGGCTACATTAGAAACAAATTCAGCGAATTTATTTGCCGGATCTTCATTTTTCATAAAATATTCTCCCATCAGAAAACCGTCGAATCCTTTTTCCTTTAAGTACCTGAAATTTTCTGTACTGTAAATGCCGCTTTCTGCGATGGATAAGACATCTTTCGGAAGCTGGTCTTTTAAAAGTACGGAATGCTGAAGATCAACCTTAAAATCCTTTAAATTTCTGTTGTTGATACCGACAAGATCAATTTTAGAATTGAAATGATTCAGCTCATCTTCTGTATGAATTTCCAGAAGGACTTCCATATCCAGCTGATGGGCCAGCTCTGTAAATTCCAAAACCTGATCTGGAGAAAGACATGCTGCGATCAGTAGAACGGCATCGGCACCGATACTTTTGGCTTCATAAAACTGGTATTCATCCACCATAAAATCTTTCCTGAGAATAGGGATATGGATATGATTTCTTACATTCAAAATATCATCAAAGCTTCCTCCGAAAAAATCCGTGTCAGTCAGAATAGAAATTCCGGATGCTCCAAAATTTTCATAGGCAGAAACGACTTTTAAAGGCTGAACCTGATCGTTGATAATCCCTTTTGAAGGAGACTTTCTTTTAAATTCAGCAATAATTCCGCTTTTATTTTTGACAGATTCTTTCAGGGAAAAACTTTTTCTTCCAAAAAAATCAGAATTCTTCAGATGATCAATTGAAATTTTTGCTTTTGAAACGGTAATTTCTTCCTTTTTTCTTTCAATAATTTTATCAAGTATTGTCATTGTTTAACTAGAAGTTAGAGGTTAGAAATTAGAGGTTAGATATGCCGGAGAAGAGTTTAAATTTTTATTATCAACTAATAACCAGCAGCTAGCAACTAATTAATTATCAAATATTAGCCATTTACCAGTAATTCAAGGCTTCTTAGTGCCTTTCCACTTTCCAGACTTTCTTTTGTCAGTGCAAGGCAATCTTCATAGGTTCCGAATTTTTTTGTGTGGAAAAGAGCAGTTGATGCATTGGCAAGAACCACAGCGTTTTGTTGTGCCGAACCTTTTCCTTCCAGGATATTCCTGAAAATCTTAGCTGATTCCTGAGGGGTTTCTCCCGATTTAATGCTTTCCGGACTTACAGAATCAAATCCCAGATCCCGGGCAGAATAAATTTCTTCACCATGTTTCGTAATAATCTTGCTGTCCTGGGTAAGGCTTATTTCATCATATCCATCCAGGCCATGTACAAGGATAAACTCGCGCTCTTCTTTCTGCAAGAGGTATTGGTAAATTCTTGCAATTTCAAGATTATAAACTCCAATTACGGAATATTTAGGTTTCGCAGGATTGACCAACGGACCCAACAAATTGAAAAACGTTCTAAGTCCTAAGGCTTTCCTCAAAGCACCTACAGATTGAAGAGCAGGATGAAAATACGGAGCGTGCAGAAAACATATATTGGCTTTTTCAAGGTCTTTATTCAGCTGATCTGAAGTATTTTTGAACTGATAACCAAGTTCTTCCATGACATTGGATGATCCTGTGGTAGCAGATGCCCCGTAATTTCCGTGTTTGGCAACTTTCTGTCCAGTTCCCGCAACGACAAAGCTTGCCAGCGTTGATATATTGATCGTATTTTTGCCATCGCCTCCGGTTCCTACAATGTCCATCGTATCGTGATGGTCAAGATGTACGGGAACGGCCATTTGCAGAAGTGCTTCTCTGAAACCTTCCAGTTCTTTTAAGGTAATATTCCGCATCAGAAAAACACTGATAAATGCAGTGACTTCTGCAGAATTGAATTTATTCTGTGCGATCTCGATCATTGTTGCCTTTGCTTCCGATTTGGACAAAGTCTGATGATTGAACAGGTATTGGAGGATTTCTTTCATCTGGGGTGCTTTTATAGGTGTTTCTGTAGTTTTCAATGTAAAAGAAAGTTTTTGATTATCACTTCCCCGTCAGGAGTTAAAATGCTTTCAGGGTGGAATTGTACCCCATGTACATCATAGGTTTTATGCTGCAGTGCCATGATCATTCCATCTTTGTCTACGGCTGTAATTTCCAGTTCTTCAGGAAAGCCTTCCGGGTTGACGGCCCAGCTGTGGTATCTTCCCACTTCCATTCCTGAAGCTAGGTTTTTGAAAATTTTAGTGTTTTCTTTAACCAGTTCGGCAGAAGTAGCCACCCCATGAAAAATTTCAGAAAGATTGATCAGGCTTCCTCCAAAAGCTTCAGCAATAGCTTGTTGTCCGAGACAAACGCCTAAAATACTTTTTGTAGGGGCGTATTCCCTGATCAGATCCAGTAAAATTCCTGCTTCTTCCGGAATACCGGGACCTGGCGAAAGGATAATTTTATCATATTTCCCGATCTCTTCCAAAGTGATCTGATCATTTCTTACGACATCTACTTTCTGATCCAGAATTCGTTCAATGATCTGGACAAGGTTGTAAGTAAAGCTGTCGTAGTTATCAAAAACCAGAACTTTAAGTTGATTAGGAGTTGCTGGTTGGTTTATATCGTTGCTCATTTTTTGTTTTTTAATTGTTGGGGGAGTTGATTGTTGCTGGTTGTCGGTTGATAGTTATTGTTAGCTAATCACTTTTAGCTCATCACTATTTTACCTGCTTTGTCAACTGCTTTTTTCAGCGCATTTAATTTATTATTCACTTCCTGCAGCTCATTTTCAGGGACAGATTTTGCTACCAGTCCGGCTCCGGCCTGATAATAAAGGGTATTGTTCCGGCTTAAAAAAGTACGGATCATAATGGCCTGGTTGCAGGTTCCGTTTAATCCGATCATTCCGATGCATCCTCCGTAATAACCTCGGGAGTCTTTTTCATACTGATCGATAAGCTGAAGGGCTTTATGTTTGGGAGCACCACTTAGAGTTCCCTGTGGAAACGTAGCGGAAACCATATCAAGAGGATTGATGTTTTCCGGAAGATCGGCAGTAACTTCGCTTACCATATGGATGACATGGGAAAAAAGCTGGATCTCTTTCAGTTTGGTGACAGTTACATTTTTGCCTAGTTTGCCAAGGTCGTTTCTTGCTAAATCTACCAGCATGGTATGTTCCGCATTTTCCTTCGGATCATTTTTTAAAGCCTCAATAGACTGGAGATCAGTTTCCAGATGTCCGGTTCTCTTGAAAGTCCCTGCAATAGGGTGAATGACAGCTTTATTGTCTTTGATGATCAGCTGGCTTTCGGGACTGGAACCGAATAATTTATAGTTTCCGTAATCGAAAAAGAAAAGATAGGGAGAAGGGTTGATATTCCTAAGGGCACGGTATACATTGAATTCGTCCCCTTTGAATTTCTGTTCAAACCTTCTGCTTAAAACCAGTTGGAAGACATCACCTCTCATACAGTGTTTCTGAGCTGTTTTTACCAGTTCGATATATTCTTCATCGGTAAGATTAGAAGTTTCGCTGTCAATTTTTTCGAAAGGATAGACCGGAGTATTCTGGTTTCTGATCAGGTTTTCCAACAGATAAAGTTCAGATTTTAACCCCGGGATTTGATTTTCGATAATGTGCATCTCATCATTGTAATGATTGATGGCAATAACGTATTGGTAAAGTCTGTAACGAAGAATAGGAATTTCTACTTCAGGACTCTGTGGCTTTAAGCTGATGTCTTCAAAAAACTGTACGGCTTCAAAGCTTGTATATCCGAAAAGGCTTTGCGCTGTCTGTTCAATAGGATCATGCGTGGTTTCACATTCAAAAACGCTTTGGAATTCCTCAAAAATCTCCGTTATATTTCGTTCAGCTATCAATTGCTTTACGGGATCTGAGCCCGGCAGCTTGATTTCAAATTCAGTAAGATTTTTAACCTCAATTCCAGCAACGGCATTCACTGCGATAAAAGAGAAATTATTATCAATATTCTTAGAATCCGAACTTTCCAGAAGGATGGTATCCCGGAATCTGTCCCTGATCTGAAGATAGATGTTCATTGGAGTATAAAGGTCTCCCAGTGTTTTTTTAGAACCGGTCTTTATTTTTATTTTCTGAGTGGTCATCTGACTTGTATTTTTTGTTTTGGATTAAATAAAAAAGGCTTCAACGGAATCCGTCAAAGCCTATATATTGTTTATTTTAATTATTCTGCTATCTCATTAGCAACATGACAATACCTCCAGACCCGACGAAGAGTTTGAAAGCCACCACCAAATATTGTTGCTCATATTAAACATGGTACAAATGTAGAAATTTTTTTAATATAAAAACAAAAAACGGCCAAAAATAAAAAAACTTAATATGGAGATCTTTTATTTAAGTTGCTTCAATTCCTTTTTTAATTCCTCAATTTTTGTTTTGTATTCGTCATTGTTATAGGAACTTACATAATCCTCTAAAGCTGAAATGTATTCTTCAATAAACTCTTTATTCGTTCTGTCCGCTTCATATTTGATCTTTGCGGAGTTTACCGGAGCCATCTTTTCATACTGCAGCAAAGCGTTTCCTTCTTCAGACTGATAATACAGGATTACTATGTTTTTTTCATATCCCGGAATATATTTTACAGGGAAATACTGTTCCGTTCTGGGGATTCTGATGGCATTTTCAATCGGATAAATAGTAGCACTTGTTGTTGAAAAATAAGTTGAAACATATTTTCCATCCTGCTTTTTTACAATGGCTTCATAATCATGAATATACATCTCATTCAGGGTAGAGTTGGTTTCTACATCGGAGGTGATAATGGCTGTACTTTCTACCCCATATTTATTTAAAAACCATGCGTTCAGATACTGTCCGGCGACACCGTTCAGAATAGCAAGAGGGAGAATCGGGGCCAGAAACCATGCTTTTTTGGTAACATAAGAAAGTAAACCAAAGAATACTAAAAGTATGATCACGGTGTAAAAACCATGATGACTGGTGAAAAACAGAATTTTGGATATAAAAATCATACCCTAAATTTAAAATTATCGAAGGACATAATCATTATCTAATCATTAATTTTCTTGAAAAATATGTGTAATGTGGAGATAAGTCATAAGTTTAAAAGCTTATTTTTTATACTTTTGTCTAAATTTTATAGAAAAAATAATGAAAAAAGTATTAGCAATTGCATTCATTGGGAGTTTGTTCGTAGTAAACTGCTCTAAAAAACCGGATCATAATTTACAGGACAGCAACACAATGCTGCCAGAACCAGATGCTCCAACAGTAGTAGATTCTACAGCTAAAACAGCTACTCCTGAGGCTGCTAAAACAGATTCTACCGCAGCAAAAAAATAATGAAAAAATTCCTTTTGGCAGGAACTATAGGATTTCTGATCCTTTCCTGTTCTAAAAAAGAAAACGCGGAGGTACCAAGTATGCCTGCCGAAACATCCGCTGTTTCGGAACCGGCAAAAGCTAATCTTTCAGGTGACCAGATCATCGAAACATTAGACTGTTCAGGTTGCCATGCCGTGAATGAGAGAATGATAGGACCTTCTTATAAGGAGATCGCAGAAAAATATTCTGAAAAAGATATTGAGCTGCTGGCTTCCAAGATCATAGAAGGCGGGAGCGGAGTTTGGGGAGGCGTTCCGATGGCTGCCCATCCACAGGTATCTAAAGAAGATGCCAAAAAAATGGTAGAATATATTCTGAGTCAGAAAAAATAAATAATGTCTACTGAAAAATCCAGTCTGCACACAAGAAATCTGCATCGCAATCCCTATGATTTTGATCAGCTTATTTCTTGTGTGCCAGAACTGAAACACTATGTGTTCGTTAATGCTTACGAAACGCAGACCATTAACTTTAGCCTTCCCAAAGCGGTAAAACTGCTTAACCAGGCATTACTTTTACATTTTTACCATATCAAAAACTGGGATATTCCCGAAACCAATCTTTGTCCTCCTATTCCCGGACGGGCTGATTATATCCATTATATTGCCGATCTTATCGCCGAACAGCAGCCTGAAATCCCGACAGGGACTTCTGTGTCAGGGTTAGATATCGGAACAGGAGCGAATCTTGTTTATCCCTTACTGGCTCACAGATCTTATGGATGGAAGATGATGGGAACAGATATTAATAAGGATTCGTTGGAAAATGCACGGCGTATTTTGGATCAAAACCCGGATTTATTATCTGTTATTCCATTAAAACAACAGCCTGATTCCAATCATATCTTTAAAAATATTATCGAATCTGGAGACCGTTTTGCATTTTCTATGTGTAATCCTCCTTTTCATGATTCCGAAGAATCTGCGCTGAAAGGAAACATTAGAAAAACAAAGAATATCAATAAATCAAAGTCTAAAAAGCCTCTTCTTAATTTTGGAGGACAACAATCCGAATTATGGTGTGAAGGTGGTGAACTGGCTTTTATCTCAAAAATGATTGAGGAAAGTGTTCAGTATTCCTCACAGGTCCTTTGGTTCACATGTTTGGTGTCTAAAAAAGACAACCTATATAAGCTCAACACACTATTAAAAAAAGTCAAAGCATTAGAAATTAAAACCATTGATATGGCTCAGGGGCAAAAGATAAGCAGAATGCTGGCCTGGACATTTATTCCTGAGAAGGATAGGACAGGGTGGATATAAGATGTAAATAGTCAATTTTGCTGCGCAAGTGAAAGGTTAATGGTAACCTTCACTAATAATTCACTGTGAAACAGATTCACCATTGACAGTTCACTTTTCACAATTAAAGTCAATAGTCAATTTTGCTGTGCAAGTGAAAGGTTAATGGTAACCTTCACTAATAATTCACTGCAAAGCAGATTCACTATTGACAATTCACTTTTACAATTGAAGTCACTGGTCAATTTTGCTGCGCAAGTCAAATGTCAATGATAATCCTACCAAAAAACTCACTGTGAAGCGGGATTTCCTACTGACAATTCACGCTTAAGCTGCTAATAGTCAATGATAATCTCCGTTGACAAGCAAATTCACAATTCATAATTGACAAATCACTAAAAATGCCTAAATTTGTACGCTTTTAGAAAAATAAGAAATGCAATTATCAGAACAAGAAATCATTAGAAGAGAAAAGCTGAATAAGCTTACTGAAATGGGAATTAATGCATTCCCTGCGGAGGAGTATACCATTACAGATACTACAGAATCTATAAAACAGGATTTTTCTGAAAATAAACAGGTGAAGATCGCTGGTAGATTGATGTCCCGCAGAATTCAGGGGAAGGCTTCTTTTGCTGAATTGCAGGACTCTAAAGGTAAGATCCAGGTTTATTTTAACAGAGACGAGATCTGTCCGGGTGAAGATAAAGAGCTTTATAATGAAGTGTATAAGCATTTGTTGGATATCGGTGATATTATCGGTATTGAAGGAACTTTATTCACTACTCAGGTAGGAGAAATGACAATTTTGGTAAAAAACTTTACGCTTCTTACCAAAGCTTTACGTCCGCTTCCTCAAGCTAAAACTGATGAAAATGGAGTAGTGCACGACGGATTTACAGATCCTGAATTGAGATACAGACAGCGTTACGTAGATTTAACGGTTAACCCACAGGTAAAAGAAATCTTTGTAAAGAGAACAAAAATGTTCAATGCAATGAGAACTTTCTTCAACGATGCCGGATATTTTGAAGTGGAAACACCTATCCTGCAGTCGATTCCTGGAGGAGCGGCAGCAAAACCGTTTATCACACATCACAATGCTTTAGATATTCCGTTATATTTAAGAATTGCCAACGAATTATATCTGAAAAGACTTATCGTAGGAGGTTTCGACGGGGTTTATGAGTTCTCTAAAAACTTCAGAAATGAAGGAATGGACAGAACGCACAATCCTGAATTTACAGCTATGGAGATCTATGTAGCTTACAAAGACTACAACTGGATGATGGATTTCACAGAAAAACTTCTGGAATTCTGTGCAGTTCAGGTGAATGGAAGTGCAGAATCTACTTTCGGAGAGCATACCATCAACTGGAAAGCGCCTTATCCAAGAGTTTCTATGACGGAAGCGATCCAAAAATATACAGGTTTCGATATCACTGGAAAAACTGAACAGGAATTGTTTGATTTTGCTAAATCTATCGGAATTGATGTGAATGAAACGATGGGGAAAGGAAAATTAATTGATGAGATCTTCGGAGAAAAATGTGAAGGAAACTTCATCCAGCCGACGTTTATCACGGATTACCCGATTGAAATGTCTCCTTTGACAAAGAAACACAGAAGCAAAGAAGGCTTAACGGAGCGTTTTGAATTAATGGTTTGTGGAAAAGAAATTGCAAACGCTTATTCAGAGCTTAATGATCCAATCGATCAAAGAGAGCGTTTTGAATCCCAGATGGCCTTATCAGAAAGAGGAGATGATGAAGCGATGTTCATTGACCAAGATTTCTTAAGAGCACTGGAATACGGTATGCCTCCAACTTCCGGATTAGGAATCGGTATGGACAGGTTAATCATGTTCTTAACGAACAACGCATCTATCCAGGAAGTATTATTCTTCCCTCAGATGAGACCGGAAAAAACAGTTCCTCAGATTGAATTAGGTGAAGATGAAAAAGTAATCCTTGAAATCCTTAATTCTCAGGAAGAACCGTTTACACTAGCTGAAGTGAAAGAAAGAAGCCAGTTATCCGGTAAAAAGTGGGATAAAGCTTCTAAAACTTTGACTAAGAATAATCTTGTGAAAGTAGATAAGATTGATGATCAGCTTTTGATAAAACTGATATAATCTAGAATATGAAATAAATATAAACCGGTACAGAATCACTCTGTACCGGTTTCTTTTTTCCATTTACGCAGCTGAGTCCTGAAATTCTTGAACGGTGCTACAGTATTGATATGAATCCATTTCCAGACGGGCCATTTTGCGGGTGTTGTAGCCCACTTTCTCTGTTCAGGAACAAATAATGTTTCATAATCAAGGGTTTCAACCCATTCTACAATCTCATTGACCTGATTCTTCAGAATCTCTCTTTGCTGATGAAGGCTTAAAGCTCCGTATTCTTTATAAAAAGTTTCATATAAACCACCTAGATTATTCCACTTATACCCCGGTGCGGGAGTCTGTACCGTTATTCCTTTTTTTTCATCCGATTCCCATTGCAGCAGAAGACGGGTCCAGCCAAGCTGATACGATATATTCTGTGAAGGACTTTTATCAACTCCCGGTTTCAGAAGATCTTTTTCGTTCTCGGGAATGTCATTAAACTCTTTATCATAAAGCAGATAATTCTCTTTTATAGCTTCTATAAGTTCGGTTTTGTCTTTATACTGAATCATATCTTACTTTCTCTGCTTACTGAATGAAGCCATCAGGTAAAATAAAAACGGAAGAATAAACAAAGAGCCGAGCATCAATGCCCAACCCAGAGCATTAATAGTTTTTGGAGGAGCCATGTGTTCAAGTAATGAAAGATGTTGTCCGTTTCCGAGCAATATGATATCGGGATTATGCTGGTAAGTAGCTGCAACCAAGATCATTACCATCTGGAACCCTGCCAGTGCACGTACAGGAAGCAGTTTCCGCTGATGCAGGGCACGGAGAATCAATGCTAAAGCTACTGTAGCAAAGGAAATTGCCATAACGCCTAATGGTTTTGAAAATACCCACATCACCAAAGGAATATCGGAAATATAGGCTGTTAAAAACACCAGCATACCTGTGATTACGACAAAAACCATAGTTTGTTTAGATTTTTTGATCATCAATGTAAGATCAGCCTTATCGCGGGTTTCTCTTAATGAAAAGATAGAGGCCAGATATGCACATAATGATACGGTAAACAAACCTACGGAAACACCGAACCAGTTCAGCCAGCTGAAAATATATAAGTCCAGAAATCCAACCGCATCCGGATTAATGGAATGTGAAACGGTAGCCGCTGCAATCAGTCCTAAGAAAAATGGAGTTAACAGACTTGCGTAGTAAAAGATCTGGGTATATAAAATCTGCCAGTTATCTTTTACAGCATCATAATGTCTGAAAGTAAAAGCTGTTCCCCTTGCAATAATTCCCAAAAGCATCAGAACCAGAGGAATATGAAGATAGGTAGACATGGTGGTGTAAATCTCAGGAAATCCTACAAAAAGAATAACGATCGCAATGATCAGCCACATGTGATTGGCTTCCCAAACGGGTGCGATGGATTGGTACATGATCTCCTCTGTTTTATGACGTGCTTTTTTATGGGTAAAAAGCTCAACAATTCCGGCGCCGAAATCAGCACCGCCCAAAATGATATAAAGGCAGATAGAAAGCCACAGAAATCCTATAACAACGTAGATCATGATTTTTTGTTTTTATCGTTAAACTGAGCGTCTGTAGGGTCATAAAGTTTCGGTACCATCTGGATCTGTCTTCTTAAAAGAAAGATAATAATCAGGGATAATGACACAAAAATAGCCGTAAAAAAGTAAAATGAATACTGTATTCCCGGCATAGGCGTTACAGCATCTGCTGTTTTCATAATTCCATAAATGATCCATGGCTGTCTTCCAACCTCTGTTACTGTCCATCCTGCCTCCAAAGCGATATATCCGAAAGGTGTTGCGAACAGGAATGTTTTTAAAAGCCAGTTTTTAGTCAGCCATTCCTTTTTAAAGAAGAAGGCATACAGATAAATACTTCCGATGATAATCATGACCACACCGAAGAAGATCATAATTTGGAAAGCGTAATGCACAACAGCTACCGGAGGCCATTCATCACGCGGGAAATCATTTAATCCTTTTACTTCATGGTTGAAATCATTGCTTACCAGGAAGCTTAAAACTTTTGGGATTTTTACTGCATATTTCACTTCTCCTTTTTCTTCATCAGGAATTCCGCCAATAACGAAAGGTGCTCCTTTTTCAGTTTCAAAGTGAGCCTCCATTGCGGCAAGTTTAATAGGTTGTCTTTCCGCAACGGATTTAGCCGCTACATCACCGCTTAAAGGCGCTCCAAATGCCCCAATTAATGCAAATCCTGCAGCAATTCTGAATGCTTTCGTATGGAATTCCACATTCTTTTTCTTCATAATTAAAAAAGCATGAACCCCTGCAACGGCAAATCCTGTTGCACAGAATGCAGCAACTGTCATATGAAGAGCCTGAGGAAACCATGCATCATTGAACATAGCCTTTATAGGATCTATATTGGTATATTGCCCGTTGATATAATCAAAACCTGTCGGCGAATTCATCCAGGCATTAGCTGCCACAACCAGAATTCCGGAAGCGAGTCCGCTTAATCCTACCAGAAATCCACAGAACCAATGGAACCATTTGTTGAATTTTTCCCATCCATAAAGAAAGAATCCTATAGCAATAGCCTCAATAAAAAATGCAGTCCCTTCGAGAGAAAACGGCATTCCGAAAATCGGTCCGGCATGTTTCATGAATCCCGGCCACAGAAGGCCAAGCTCAAAAGAAAGCATGGTCCCCGAAACGGCACCGGTTGCAAAAAGAATGGCAACTCCCTTGCTCCAGGCTTTTGTAAGGCCTTTATATACTTCATTATTGGTTTTAAGGTATTTCCAGTGAGCGAAGGCCATCAGAAAAGGCATTACCATTCCCACACAGGCGAAAATGATATGAAAGCCCAGTGAGAGAGCCATCTGCGCGCGGGCTGCAATAAAATCATCCATATAATCAACTTTTGAGTAAATAAATTTAAGCATAAAATACGGATGTATAATATGATTTTATACAGATGATATTTGAGAAATAGGTAATAACTTTAAGCTTTTTTAGATAAAACAGTACTCCTGGTTTTAATAAAAACTCTCATCTTTTTTGACATATTTTAACTTTCATAAGTCGAAAAAAATCACGATATTTGTAGGTCTTTGCATTAGGCAAAATTTATTAATTTTATATGAGTCAAAAACAATATACAGCTAGCAGTATCCAGGCCTTAGAGGGTATGGAACACGTTCGACTAAGACCATCAATGTACATTGGAGATGTAGGAGTAAGAGGTCTTCATCATTTGGTTTATGAAGTAGTAGATAACTCTATTGACGAGGCTTTGGCAGGGTATTGCGATACCATTTTGGTAACCATCCACAAAGGGGAGAGTATCTCTGTAAAAGATAACGGTAGAGGAATTCCTGTAGATTTTCACGAAAAAGAACAAAAATCTGCTTTAGAGGTTGTCATGACTAAAATTGGAGCAGGTGGAAAATTTGATAAAGATTCTTACAAAGTATCCGGAGGTCTTCACGGAGTGGGAGTATCGTGTGTGAATGCACTTTCTACTTTATTGGTGGCTACAGTAAGCCTTAACGGGAAATTATATCAACAGAAATATTCAGAGGGTAAAGCCCTTGCAGATGTTGCTGAAATAGGAACTACCACTGAAAGAGGAACAGAAGTTTTCTTCCAACCAGATGCTACGATCTTTCAGGAAACTGTTTACAACTATGACACCCTTGCAACAAGGTTACGTGAACTGGCTTTTCTTAACAAAGGAATTACAATAACGCTTGTTGATGAAAGAGCAGAGAACGAAGACGGATCTTTCGCGATGGAAGTTTTCCATTCAGAAGGAGGTTTAAAGGAATTCGTTGAATTTATCGACGGAAACAGGGAGTCTATCATGGAGAATGTGATTTTCATGGAAGCGGAAAGAGATGATATTCCTGTAGAAGTTGCTATGCGTTATAACACGTCATTCAGCGAAAATCTCCACTCTTATGTAAATAATATCAATACCCATGAAGGGGGAACTCACCTTGCTGGCTTCAGACGTGCTTTGACAAGAACGTTGAAGAAGTATGCTGATGATTTAGGAATCCCACAAAAAGAAAAAGTAGAAATTACAGGAGATGATTTCCGTGAAGGGCTGACCGCTGTAATTTCTGTAAAAGTAATGGAACCTCAGTTTGAAGGACAGACCAAAACAAAACTGGGAAACTCCGAAGTTTCAGGTGCTGTAGATAAAATAGTAGGGGAAATGCTTACTAATTTCTTAGAAGAAAACCCTAATGAAGCGAAAATTATCGTTCAGAAAGTGGTTTTAGCTGCAAAAGCAAGACAAGCTGCTAAGAAGGCCCGTGAAATGGTTCAGAGAAAATCTCCGATGGGAGGCTCAGGACTTCCGGGGAAATTATCTGACTGTTCATCCAAAGATCCGGCAGAATCTGAACTATTCTTAGTAGAGGGAGATTCCGCAGGTGGAACTGCGAAACAAGGTAGAGACAGACATTTCCAGGCTATTTTACCATTAAGAGGTAAAATCCTGAACGTTGAAAAATCTATGCTTCACAAAGTATATGATAACGAGGAAATTAAGAATATCTATACCGCTCTTGGAGTTTCTGTAGGTACAGAAGAAGACAGCAAAGCCTTAAATATGGCTAAACTGAGATATCATAAAGTAGTGATTATGACCGATGCCGATATTGACGGTTCTCACATCTCCACTCTGATTCTTACCTTCTTCTTCAGATTTATGAAGGAACTTATTGAGAACGGATATATTTATATTGCTCAGCCACCTTTATATTTATTAAAGAAAGGAAACAAAAAAGTATATGCCTACAACGAGAAAGAGCGTGAAGAATTTACTTTAGAAATGGCTCCGGACGGAAAAGGTGTAGAAGTTCAGCGTTATAAAGGTCTTGGGGAAATGAACCCTGAACAGCTTTGGGAAACAACTCTTAACCCTGAGCACAGAATTTTAAAGCAGGTAACGATTGATAATGCAGTAGAGGCTGACAACATATTCTCAATGTTGATGGGAGATGAGGTTCCGCCAAGAAGAGAATTTATCGAGAAAAATGCAAAATATGCTAAGATCGACGCATAATTGTTATTAAAAATATATTAAGAAAAGCTTCTATTTATTAGAAGCTTTTTTTATATTTGGTGCAAACCAATAAAAAATAATACTATGTTAACTCTTTTACAAACAGACCCTTATGATGGGTCCGATGCAATGTCGGGTGCAGTAGCTGCAGGACTGGGAATGGGCACTATGATCTTCGGATTGCTTATTTATATATTTTATGGATACTGTATGTATAAAATATTTCAGAAAGCTGGCAGGGAAGATGCGTGGGCAGCTTTTGTACCGGTCTATAATATAATTGTACTGCTGGATATTGTAAAGAAACCAATTTGGTGGATCATTTTGTTCTTTATTCCTTTTGCTAATCTCTATGCATCATGGGTGGTCAATGACAGATTGGCGAAAGCTTTTGGTAAGGAAACCCCGGTTTATACCATTCTTTTGTTTTTCTTTGGATTTATTTTCGTGCCAGTTCTGGCTTTCAGCAGCGATGAATATGACAGCAACAGAATTCCCAATGATCAATGATTGATAATTAAAAAGATATTGGAAGACTTCAGAAATGGAGTCTTTTTTTATGTCTTTATTTAAAAGTGGAAAAATTTTAAATATAATGTTGAAAAAAAGAATTTCACGAAAAAATGATAAAAACATCCTCAATTAGAGATATAAACTGTTAAAATTATAATATGAAAGGGCTTTGATAATGAAGCCTTTTCTATAGTATTGTTCTTTATATTAAAATAAAAATTTAACATCTATTAAGATTTTATTATTTTTGCCCCAACTTTAATAACCATGATGAAAATTATAATTATTGGGGCCTTATCTACAGCCTCTTTATATTTTGCACAGACCTATCCTGTTTCTGCCATTCCTGAAAACCTGAAGAAAAATGCCAATGTTGTGATCAGGAAGGATTTTACAACGGCGCAGATTAATAAAATTGATGAAATAAAGTATCAGCATCATACAGTAATCACAGTTTTAAACAAAGATGGCGATTCTAAAGCGCAGGTTTATATTCCCTATCAAAAAGGAGACAATATTTCTGATGTTAAAGTTACCGTATATGATGAATCCGGAAAGAAAGTAAAGAGCTTTTCAAAATCAGATTTTGGTGACTTTGCCAACAATACACAAGGTGTATTTTATTCGGATAGCAGGATCCTAGCATTACCGTATACTTCTGCTTATTATCCCTATACAATTGATTTTTCGTATCAGATTACCGATGAGAATACGGTTTTTATTCCTGATTTTATACCGTTTTCTTCTCCCAATATATCTTTAGAAGAAGCTGGATTTAAAGTCATTAATAAGTCCGGGATTGACCTTAAAACGAAAACCTATCCTTCAAAATATAGCTATGCTTCCGTGTCCGTAGCTGATAATGGCAATGAAAAGACCTATTCCTATAAAAATGTTCCGGCAATAGATGATGCCTTGATGCTGCCTCAGCCTGAAAAGATCTTGCCTAAGGTAAGTTTTGCTCTTGCCAAATTCAATCTGGAAGGCAAGCAGGGAATATTGAGCAGCTGGACAGATTTTGGTACCTGGTATTATACTAACCTGGTAGAGCCTGTTTCTGCATCTACTCCGGCCATTAAAGCTGAAGTGGCTGCTTTGAAACTGGAAGGCACAACGGAGGAGAAAGTGAAAAAGATTTATCAGCATATGCAGTCGAAAACCAGGTATATATTTGTTGGGTTGGGAATCGGGGGATGGTTGCCAATGCTTCCGGACGAAGTTCAGAAGAAAGGGTATGGAGACTGTAAAGGGCTTACCAATTACATGAAAACCTTATTGAATGAAGCAGGAATTCCTTCTCATTACTGCGTGATCAATTCCGGCTCATCACAGGTTTCTTTCGATCCGGATTTTCCATCCATGGGTGGAAATCATGCTATTTTGATGGTGCCTACGGAAAAAGGAAATATCTGGCTGGAAAACACCTCCCAGCAGATTGCTTTTAACCATTTGAGCTACAGCACTACCGACAGAAATGTTCTTGCTGTAACCAAAAAAGGGATCGAACTTATCAATACACCTACCTATACAGCCGAACAGAACAGAGAAAAGCAGATATTGAAAATTAATCTTACAGAAGACAACAGCATCAACGGAGAAATCCAGTTTGCTTATACCGGAAGTCAGTATGATAATAATTTGCCTTATGCTTATTTATCGCCAAAAGAAAGAATTGAGGCAATGAAAGCAAGATTTGATGTTCTGAATTTTGAAAAAGTTGAAATGAAAGACTTTGAGAATGATAAAGACAATGCAGTGATAAAATTCAATGTGGATTTTAAAGCCAACAATTACTCTAAAAATACAGGAACGAACTTAATTTTCAGAGCAGTGCCTATTTTTACGAATAATTACTATAAATCAGATGAAAACAGAGAGCTTCCATTTGAGATAGGGCAGTCTTTCCAGGATGAATATGAGATTGATTTTATCATTCCAAAAAATTATAAAATTGATGAAGTCCCGGAAAATATGACCATCAATTCAGAATTCGGGACCTATAAACTGAACATAGTAAAAAATGGCGAATCATTGAAAGTCACACGCTTCATTAAAATTAACAAAGGGATATTTCCGAAAGAAAAATACAACGATTACGTGAGTTTCCGAAAAAAGACCCTAAATATTGATAATTCAAAAATCTTACTGACAAAAATCTAACCATGAAAAAAATAATACTAACAGCGCTCTGCTTCGGAACTTTGATCCATATAAACGGCCAGAAGCATGAGTTTCTTGATCCTCCGAAATTTGACAATGCTGATCTTTCCAAAGCGAAATCAACGCTGGATGAAAATGCGCCGGTGGAAATTTTATATAAATCAGTACATTTTGATGTTGATACCTCTACAGGGAACCTTAGAAAAAAGGTCTTTTACAGAGTCAAAATCTATGATAAAGATAAAGCAGAAGACTGGCTGAATCTTGAAATCCCGTTATACAAAAGTACTGGTGGCAATGAAGAGCTGCTAAATAAAATGAAAGCTTTTGTATATAACCTCGAAAACGGAGCCGCCACCGCTACAAAAGTAGATAAGAGTTCAAAATACAAGAGCAAGGAAAGTAAATATATAACCATTACCAAATTTGCTTTTCCCAATGTAAAGAACGGATCGGTTATAGAATACCAGTATGAAGTTTTGTCTCCGTTTTTATATTCAGTTCCGCAGATCGTGATCGAGTCTGATGCACCTTCTCTGTATACGGAATATATTCTGGACAGCCCTTCGCATGTAGCTTATAATGTGAATTATACAGGCTCACTAACTCCAAAGTACAGAATGGTGGAAGAAAAGACAATGTACGGAATGCCATTTAAAACCTATAGATTCGGGTATGAAAATCTGAAAGGATTCAAAACTGAAAAGTTTGTTAAAAATGACAGGAATTACCGCACAAAAGTAAGTGCAGAGCTTCATTCCACTAATTTTAGAGAACTTAAAATGCATTCCTCTTCCTGGGAAGAAATCAAAGAGAAGCTGTATAAAGACGAAGATTTTGGTGAAGAGCTGAAAAAAACGAAACTCGTTAAAGAAAATGTATCCTCAATTATTTCAGGCCTCAATTCCGATGCAGAAAAAGCTGATGCCATTTTCAATTATGTAAAAAATACATTCACCTGGAACAAAGACAGAGGAATTTATACAGAAGACGGAATAAAGAAACTGATAGAAACAAAAACCGGAAATGCTGCAGAAATAAACCTTTTGCTTGTCATGATGCTTAGAGAAGCAGGACTGAAAGCAGATCCTCTTGTTATTTCCACTGTAGACAACGGCTTGATCAACCTGACATCTCCCAGCATAGTCGGGATGAATTTTGTTATTGCAACGGTTAAGATAAAAGACAGCCTTAATCTCTATGATGCCACTTCAAAACAGTCATCAATGAATAATCTTCCCCCAAGAGACTGGAATGAGTATGGTGTACTCATGGCTAAAGATAAAGCACTGCTGATGCAGATGGGAAATACCACTACAAGCTTCAATTATCTTACTACAGAAGCAAAAATCAATGAAGATGGCAGTATTTCCGGAACATATTCCGACAAGGATACCGGTTCATATGCGATGTTTGCCAAGGAAAGCTATGACGAGAATGCTGAAAAATATAAAAAGGAATATAAAGAAAACTTCTCAATAGATTTTACGGGAATTGAAACCAAGACTCTGGAAAATGGGGATTTCGAAAGTACAATGAAATTTTCCTCAGACAACCTGATCGATAAGATAGGAAAGAAAATGATCATCAACCCAATGCTTTTTTTGAGCAAAAATTCCAATGAATTTGACCAGACTGATGAAAGAAAATATCCGATTGATTTTATCTCTTCAATTACTAAAGTAAAAAAAGTAATCCTTGAAATACCGGAAGGCTACGTTATAGAAACAATGCCTAAAAGTAAAAAGATTGTTACCGAAGACAAAGAAATTGAATACAGCTATATTGCTGAACAGAAAGGTAATAAGCTTGAAATAATCTCTACCACAAAAATTGCCAGTCCGGATTATCCAAAAGAATATTATCCTGCATTCAAACAGATTTGGGGAACTGCCTCAAAAAGTGAGAACCAGGTGATAAGCCTGATCAAAAAATCATAGAAGAGAATTTCCTCAGACCGATTACGAGATCAAATAAAAATAATTTTGCAAAACCATTCATTTTTGAATGGTTTTTGCATTACTTCCAGAAATATATAATTATGAAAAACACCATTGCTGTCCTGGCAGTTTCTTCCCTTCTCGCTTTTTCAGCCTGTAAAAAAGGAGAAAATACAACATTATCTGATAAAACAGAAACCTCTCAAACTGAAAAATTCATAGTGGATTCCGTGAAAGTGAGTGACTCTTCAAAGATTGCAGATTCATTAACCATAGGTTTCACTTCCAAACTGCTTGTTTTTCCAACGCTGAAAGACAAACAATTGCTGGATAGTATTTATTTTCAAAATAAGGGAATCAAAGATTTCTCTAAAAAAGGACTGCAGGCTTTTCTGGATAATGAGAAAAACAAATATTTTAATTCTGTAAAAAGTGACAGTAAAGACTGGCTTTCAGATATTTCCTATGCACAGAAATGGTATACAAATACCCATATGAACCTGGTTTCAACTGATAACGATTATATGCATATTGGATATGTTTGGAGTTCCTATGAAGGCGGTGCTCATGATAATTATGGGTTTTCAGAAAGAGTTTTCGACCTTAAAAACAATAAAAAACTGGAACTTAAAGATATTACTTCAATGCCGAAAGCTCAACTTGAAGCTATATTAATGAAGAATATTAATAAAGTACATAGCGGTACAACAGATAATAAAGGAGAAGTAAAGAATTCAGACATGCTGTTGGTAGAAGTCATTCCTGCAACAGATAATTTCTACTTTGATCAGAAAAACCTCTACTTCCATTACAGCCCTTATGAAATTACCGCCTTTGCAGCCGGAGATATTGTTATTCCTGTATCCTGGGAAGAACTGAAAGGAACACTGAATGCAGAATTCAAAGAAAGAATGAAAATAAAGTAAATTAATGCTTCCGGATCTGGAAGCATTTTCTATTTTTGCGGTAATGGAAAAAGTAGCTTTTATCATTAATCCCTTTTCGGCCAAAAAAAATTATCAGCCGTTTCTTGATGAACTTCAAAAAAAGGTTGACAATCCTTTATATTATATCTCCGAATCTATTCCGGCGACAGATGATTTTATCAGGACAAATTTTGATCATATTGATATTTTTGTAGCTATAGGAGGGGACGGAACTATTTCCACCGTGGCAAGAAATCTTATTAATACGGACAAAATTTTGGCGATTTTTCCAGCCGGATCAGGCAATGGATTTTCCAATGAGACTAAATTCAGCAAAAACTTGGATGAACTTTTAGAAAAAATTAAAACCAGAGCATCCAGAAAGATCGATACATTTACTGTTAATGAAAGACTTTCCATTAATGTTTCAGGAACCGGATTTGACGGGAAAGTGGTGAAAGAATTCGAAAAAACCAACCGTGGGTTCAAAAACTATATCAAAGTATCCCTGAAAACATTCTTTAACTATAAGCCTATCAAAGTTAAATTTTTTGATGAAGCCTATCAACAGTACAATGGAAAATACCTGATGCTGAATATAGCCAATACACGCCAGTTCGGAAACAATGCTTATATCGCTCCTAACGCAAGTAAAAGTGACGGATTGGTAGATATGGTGCTGGTAAAAAAATTCCCGCTGACCTACTCAGCTCTTTTTGCCTTCAGAATGTTTACCAAAAGACTGAAAGATGATGAATATGTAACGTATCTGCCCGTTTCGGAAATTTCATTTAAAGTAACGACCAAAAACTGGCATCTTGACGGTGAATTCAATAAAATAAAATCACCGGTTCATGTGAAAGTTTTACCAGCCAGCCTGAATATTTTGATATAACTGTTTCTGAATTATTTCCAGTAATTTTTCATCAGATCGGCAACCCAGTCGGGCTGTTTGATCGCAGCTTTGGGCTGAAATTCCTTAAATACAGGTTTGATATCCAGTACCGGTGTTCCGTCAATAGCATCGAGAAACTTAACTTTAAGCGTTCTGCCATTATGTTCCAGTAATTCAACGGTTGAAAGTCCTATTGTGTTAGGCCTGTCTTTTTTACGCTGGCCAAAAATACCTGTCATAGGATAATCTGGATTTCCTCTCGGATGTCCTGAAAAAACAATATCTTCCTTTTTTACCTTATCAAAATAATAAATGATTTCAAGATGTGAGAATTTTGAAATATTGCTGAAAGCTTCTGTTGGAATATGGTCAGCCAGTTCAATCTCGGCAATGATGGGTTCCCAGTGATCATCTATTGGTTCCGTCCGGGAATTCTTGACTGTTGCTATAGGTTGGAGTGTTATTTCCATTGAATTAATATTTTAATGATCAGGTATTTTGTCCGTTTCAAAAGTTCTAAATTTCTAATTTTTTCTCAATTTCATTCGGATGATCCAGGCAATATTGTAGTTGGGTTTTATCCAGTTGCTTCTCCCAGTTGGCTACAACTACCGTAGCCACCGAGTTTCCAATCACATTCGTTAAAGCTCTGCATTCGCTCATGAATTTATCAATTCCCAGAATAAGAGTCATTCCTGCTATTGGAATTTCAGGAACAACAGCCAGTGTTGCGGCTAATGTTACAAAGCCCGCTCCCGTAACACCTGCAGCGCCTTTTGAGCTTAGCATGGCTACCAAAAGCAGCATCAGCTGTTTTTCCAGCGGAAGATGAATATTCAGGGCCTGGGCAATAAACAGTGAAGCCAGGGTCATATAAATGTTTGTTCCGTCCAGGTTAAAAGAATATCCTGTAGGAACCACAAGCCCCACGATCGCTCTTGAACAGCCCGCCTTTTCCAGCTTTTCCATAATTCCCGGAAGCGCTGATTCAGAAGAGCTGGTTCCTAAAACCAATAGAAGTTCCTCTTTCAGGTAAAACATCAGTTTGAAAATACTGAATCCATTATACCATGCAACCGCTCCCAAAACAATGATAACGAAAAGGATGGAAGTGATATAGAATGTTCCTACTAAAAATATTAGATTCAATACAGAATGAAGACCATATTTCCCAATCGTAAATGCCATTGCGCCAAAAGCTCCGATTGGAGCCAGCTTCATCAGCATATGGACAATTTTAAAAATAGGGGTAGAAAGATCCTGTAAGAAATCCGTTACTTTCTGGCTTTTTTCTTTAGTCAGAACCAGGGCGCCCCCCATGAGAATAGCCACCAAAAGAACCTGGAGTATATTTTCACCTACCAGCGGACTGAAAAGTGTTTCAGGAATAATATTCATGATAAAGCCCGTCAGGGTCGTGTCGTGAGCCTTTTGCTGATATTGCGAAACATCGCCTGACAGAGTAGCAGGATCAATATTTAAACCATGTCCCGGCTGTAAAATATTTCCTACAATTAATCCGATAATCAGGGCTAAGGTGGAAAATGTAAAGAAATAAATCATCGCTTTTACCGCAATACGGCCGACTTTTTTAAGGTCAGTCATATGGGCAATTCCTAAAGTAAGGGTAATGAAGATCACAGGAGCGATGATCATTTTTACCAGTTTGATAAATCCATCACCGAGTGGCTTCATTTTTTCGCCCAGCTCGGGATAGAACCTTCCGAGAAGTATACCTGCTGCTATGGCAATAATAACTTGAAAATAAAGCTGCTGATAGAATTTTTTAGCCTTCAAAGGATTCTTTTTTAGATTTTGAAAGCGGAAAATTAAGAATTTTTATTTTAAAACATGACGAAAGTCAGTTAAAACTGATGATGAAGAAAGGAGATGGGAGATGGAGGTGCTGGAAATTCTGGAAGTTTAGGATAATAAGAGTAGTGGATAAAATAATGCTTCGACTCCGCTCAGCATGACCACGTTGATGTAAACTGTGTCATGCTGAGCGGAGTCGAAGCATGTATAAATAGAACCTCGGATTTTGCTTATTCCACCGCTACAGAATCATCTCCGCGGCCGTCTGCCACAGCATGAATGTTTCCGTTGTCGTCCATCAGGATCAGTTCTGTTTTTCCGATATATTTTATTTTTTCAATCACATAGTTTTTACTTTTGAGAGCTGTGATCGTACTTTCAGGGAAATTATTTTCTACCGTAATTTTCTCAGGAAGCCATTGATGATGAAATTTCGGGGCGTTCACAGAGATGTTGGCATTCAGTTTAAAATCTACCACATTAACGATAGACTGATAAACCGAAGTAGGAATCGTTGTTCCGCCTGGTGTTCCGACCACCATATAAGGTTTCCCGTTTTTAAGCAGGATAGTAGGAGTCATAGAAGAAAGCATTCTCTTATTAGGCTGTATAGAATTGGCCTCTCCGCCTACGGCTCCGAACATATTCGGAACTCCGGGCTTAATTGAGAAGTCATCCATTTCATTATTTAAAAAGAACCCTGCTCCGGAAACCACAACTTTACTTCCGTAATATCCATTAAGTGTAGTTGTTACAGACGCTGCATTTCCTTCTTTATCTATAACAGAAATATGGGTGGTCTGGGTAGATTCTTTTGGCTGGCTGATGATTTTTCCAACTTCTGAACTTGGTGTCGCTTTACTGAAGCTAAAGCTTTTCCATCTATTCTTTAAATACGAATCTGAAGTAAGAAAGGTAGTTTTGTCCTCAATAAAATCAGGGTCGCCCATGTATTCTGCTCTGTCTGCATAAGCCCTTCTTTCGGCCTCCGTCATGATCTGAACAGCTTCTGTTGAGTTCTGCTGATATTTTTCAAGGTTTTCGTATCCGGCCATTGTCAGCATCTGGGCAAGCAATACACCGCCGCTGGAGGGAAGAGGCATTGTGACTACACGGTTTCCTTTATAATCAAATTCTAAAGGTTTTCTTTCTGCCGTTTTGTAGTTTTTAAGGTCTTCCAGAGTAATGATTCCGTTACCTTTCTTCATTTCGGAAACCATAAGCTCAGCCGTTTTTCCTTCATAAAAACCTTTTGCACCCAGCTTCTGAATTAATCTCAGCGTGGCAGCCAGTTCTTTCTGAACCAGGAGATCACCGGCTTTCCATGGAGTGTCTTTTACAAAAGCGATGGAAGATTTATTGTGTTTTAAGAAGTTTTCTTTGTGGGTATTCAGCATATTGGCCTCCATTTCCGTGATAGCAAATCCTTTTTCTGCCAAATCAATAGCTGGCTGGATGATTTTGTCCATCGGGAGCTTGCAGTATTTTAAAGTCGCAAAAAATCCGGCTATACTTCCGGGGATTCCTACTGCGAGTCTTCCGTTTTGGGACAGGTCTGTGTTGGCTTTTCCGGATTTGTCAACATACATATCTCTTGAAGCTTTTTTGGGAGCTGTTTCCCTGTAGTCCAGCGTGAATTTTTCACCATTGTTTTTCACACCGACCAGAAAGCCGCCACCACCGATATTTCCAGCCTGAGGGTAAACTACAGCAAGAGCATATTGTGTTGCTACAATAGCATCATAAGCGTTTCCTCCCATCTTCATGATATCCGCTCCTGCCTGGCTTGCAAGAGGGTGGGCAGAAACCACTACACCTTTATTCTTGACTTTTACCTCTTTTATGATGTTGAAATCGGTATACTGAGCCCAATATACATTACCTGCCAACAATATTGCTGCAATTAAAAACTTCTTCATATGATTTTGTTTGAAAACAAAAGTAGAGAATTTTTGAAGAAATTATAAGTCTTTAACAGGAGTTTATATCTGTAAAAATCATTGAAAAATAAATTATTCATTAAATTATTTATTTGTTTGTAAAAAATAAATCATATTGAATTAATTTGTTTGATTTATTAATATTATTTTATTTATTTTCATTAAATGAATTGTTTTATTGAATTAAATTTAGTTTTTTATTGATTTAATTGCTATTTTTGATAAAACGAACCATATGAGAAAAAATTACCAGAAAATTGCTTTGCTTGGAGTATTGTTTTTTATTTCAGCAAATGCCAATGCGCAAACTAAGGATTCAATAAAGACCAACCAGGTGGATGAAGTAAAGATCACCATTGGTTCACGGAATAAGGCAAGGGTTGCTACTGATACTCCGGTACCGGTAGATGTTATTAATATTGGTTCTCAGTCAGTTTTAAGTCCTCAGATGGACCTTAATCAGATTCTGAATTACGCAGCACCTTCTTTTACATCTAACTCAACAACTGTAGCAGATGGAACGGACCATGTTGATCCTGCCCAGTTAAGAGGACTCGGGCCTGACCAGGTATTGGTTCTTCTCAATGGAAAAAGAAGACATACTTCTTCTTTGGTCAATATCAATGGTTCGCCGGGGAGAGGATCGGTAGGTACTGATCTCAATGCGATTCCTGCATTTGCTATTGAGAGGCTGGAAGTGCTGAGAGACGGAGCTTCTGCACAATATGGATCTGATGCTATTGCAGGGGTTATCAACGTCATTATGAAGAAAAACACCAATGCTTTTACAGCCGCCATTACAGCGGGAGCTTTCAATTCAAAAGGATCTAATGACCATCATGGAGGATGGGATGGTGGAAAATACCAGGTAGATCTTAATTACGGGACTAAAATCGGGACCAATGGATTTATCAATTTCACAGCAAGTTTATTAAGCAGAGACGATACCAGAAGAGCTATGGCGGCAAGCGGAGATATTTTTAATGCCTATAATGCAATTGAACAGAGAGCGTTGGAAAACGGGGTAAATATTTCTTCACTTTTTGGTAATATTAGCAATACTCCAAATACACAGCAGATTATAAATTATATCCATCAGTATGCCCCGCAGGTCGGTTATTTTACGGCACAGCAGCAGGCTGATATTCAATCTGCGAGCACTATTACGCAATTGCAGAACCTGTTGAAAGTTAATGTAACTGAAAATGAACTGGCTTACAGGAAATTAACAAGGGATGATTTTAATATGCGGGTAGGACAGTCGAAATTGACGTCCGGCCAGTTTTTTATGAATTCTGAATTTGATCTTTCATCATCTGTGAAAGGATACGCTTTTGGGGGAATTTCTTACAGAGATGGTAATGCAGCAGGCTTTTTCAGAAGACCCAACCAAAACAGAACTTCCACTTCAATATATCCTAATGGCTTTTTGCCTGAAATAGCCTCAGATGTTATTGATCTTTCTTTTGCGGGCGGATTTAAAGGAAAACTAGGAAATGTCAACTATGATATCAGTAATACCTTTGGACAGAATACTTTTGACTATACCATTAAAAATACGGCCAACGCATCTATGGCCTACCCTGGTAAAACAGAATTTGATGCAGGTGGATTGAGCTTTATGCAAAATACGATCAATGCTGATTTCGACACAAAGATTGACTGGCTGAAAGGCTTTAATGTAGCTTTCGGAGGAGAAGCGAGGTTTGAACGGTATAAGATAGAAAACGGAGAAGAGGCATCGTGGGCGCTTTATGATATCAATGGGAAAATCCAGACTCCATCAACTGTTGCTTCTTTGAAGCCAACTGATTTTTTAGGGGCTACCAGGCCGGGCGGATCACAGGTATTCCCGGGTTTTAGACCTGAAAACGCTCTGAATAAAGGCAGGCAGTCTGTTGCGGCTTATGTGGATACAGAACTGGATATTACGGACAAATGGCTTTTGAGTGCTGCTTTGCGGTATGAAAATTATTCGGATTTTGGATCTACGTTCAATTATAAAATAGCAACACGGTATAAACTGACAAATCAGATCAATTTAAGAGCGGCTCATTCAACCGGGTTCAGAGCTCCATCTTTACAGCAGATTTATTTCAATGCTACCGCAACTCAGTTTGTAGGAGGGGTAGCATTTGAGGTAGGTACATTTTCAAATGATTCAGAAGCTGCTAGGCTCCTCGGTATTCCCCAGTTGAAACAGGAGGAGTCAGCGAGTTATTCTGTAGGTTTTACGGCAAAAATTCCACAAGCTAACCTTACTTTTACTGTTGACGGTTATTATATTAAGATCAAAAACAGGGTGGTTCTTACCGATCAGTTCTCAAGACCGGCCGGAACCTATGCTGACGGAAGCCCGGAAAAAAATCTGCAGGCCCTTTTTGATAAGGCCAATGCCAATGCGGCTACATTTTTTGCTAATGCTATTGATACCCAGACTAAAGGAGTAGAAGGAGTGATTTCTCACAGAGGGAGGTTTTCCGAGAAATTTTCGTTAAATTCTGATCTGGCAGTGACAGTATCCAAAACCAACAGGGTAGGAGATATTCATGGTTCTGATGCCTTGATTAAAGCAGGGCAGGTCAATCGTTATTACTCGGAATCCAGCAGGATTTATCTTGAAGAAGCTGTGCCAAGATTTAAAGCTTCTTTGAATAATGCCTTGGAAATTAGTAGATTTAATGTGCTTTTGAGAAATGTGTATTTCGGAAAAGTTACCGACCCGAATACAATGGATGCTAATGGAGATGGTATTGTAAATGGCGAAATCATTAATGGACAGGCTGTTGCTACAGAGCATCCTGTTTGGGGTGGCAAGGTAATTACAGATTTATCCGTAGGATACAAATTCAGTGACAGTTTCAGGCTGACCATTGGGGCTAATAACTTATTTGATATTTATCCGGATAAAAATTACGGACCAACTGCGGTAAAAGTGCCTGCCCTGGATGCTTCCGGTAATTTGACTTACGTTAATGCTGCTCCTATAGACCTTACCAATCAGAATCAGTTCGTTTATTCCAGAAATACATCCCAGTTTGGAATGAATGGAAGATTTCTTTTTGCAAGAGTTAATCTGAGCTTTTAACAGCTTCTTTTTAGATATTATGAAAAAGGTATGTTTATGCATACCTTTTTTATTTTGGTTGGTATGATTTTTTTACTTTTGTAGAATTCTAAAAAAATATGTAAAATGGAATCCTATACGGAAAGAATACTAATTACGGGTGCTCTGGGACAGATCGGCACCGAACTGACAAACAGGCTTGTTGAAATTCACGGAGCTGATAATGTAGTAGCATCGGGACTAGACAGATGGCAAAAAGGAATTACTGCTGCCGGACATTATGAAAGAATGGATGTTACCAATACACAGCTGGTAAGGCAAGTCGTTAAAGACTACGAAATCACAACAGTGTATCATTTAGCATCGCTTTTGTCAGGAACTTCAGAAAAACAGCCAATTTTCGCATGGAAACTGAATCTTGAGCCTCTGCTTCATTTTTGTGAAATGGCAAAGGAAGGCCTTCTTAAAAAGATCTTCTGGCCAAGCTCAATTGCGGTATTCGGGAAAGGAATCCCAAAACATGATGTAGGGCAGGATGTGGTTCTGAATCCTACAACAGTTTATGGAATCTCCAAGATGGCAGGAGAGAAGTGGTGCGAATATTATTTCGACAAGCATGGAGTAGATATAAGAAGTATAAGATATCCGGGACTTATTTCGTGGAAGACTCCGGCTGGGGGTGGTACAACAGACTATGCCGTTGAGATTTTTTACGAAGCTATAGAAGAAGGAAAATATACCAGTTTCATTTCCGAAGATACAGGAATGCCGATGTTATATATGGATGATGCGATCAACGCAACATTGAAATTAATGGAAGCTCCGAAGGAAAGTCTTACCGTTCGTTCTTCCTATAATTTAGGTGGAATGTCATTTACTCCAAAAGAATTAGCAGAAGAAATCAAGAAAGAAATCCCTGATTTTTCTATCGATTATCAGCCGGATTTCAGACAGGCAATTGCAGATTCGTGGCCGGCTTCCATTAATGATTCCGTAGCGAAAAAAGACTGGGGGCTGACTTATGATTTCGGAATTTCTGAAATGACGAAAGACATGATTAAGAATCTTAAAGTAAAATTGAATAAAAATTAATTGATTAAAGTTAATGTTTAAATAAAAGTTATTTTAACATCTGATTTTTAATTCATTATAAATATTATCTAAAACTTAATTTAAATGATTTTATTGACTTTTAACATCCTGAATATTGAAGCTGAAGCGAAAAACGTTGCAGAAATTTCTGATGGGGAAAGACTGAAAATCACAGAAGATAATACAAAAGCTATTCTTCGGATTTTAGATATTCATGATATAAAAGCAAGTTTTTTTGTAGAGATTTCGATCGCAGAAAAACTGCAGAATTTAATAAAAGCAATTTCATCCAAAGGGCATGAAATTGCTTTTTATAATTTGAATTCCAATCTTCAGGAAATTGAAAATGGTAAGAAGAATATTCAAGACCTTTTGGAAAAACAGGTTAGAGGAATCAGGCAGAAAGATTTCAAGCTTCCTCTACAGGATCTAAAATCCCTGGAGTTTAATTATGTTTCCAATATTGATAATGCAGATATCCTTTTTCCGTTCAAAAGGCTGAAAAGAGATACAGAGATTAATGAAGAAGACGGACTGAGTATTGTCCCTGAAAGTATCTCACCATATAGCCAGCTACCCTATAATGATTTTGTTTTTCAGATTCTGCCGATGAATTATTATCAGAATATGGTTTTTGAAACCCTCAAAAATGATGATTTTGTACTGATTTATCTCAATTCCTGGCAGTTCACCGATTTTAAAAAATACAGATTTGATATTCCGTTTTACAGAAGCCTGCTTTCGGGCAAAAAAATGGAGGACAAACTGGATGCCCTCCTTACCTGGATTAACGAGAAGGAACTTGCCACTTCCCGTATGAAGGATTATATTTTTTAAATTTCTTTCTCGAGGATTTTTATGCTCCCGCAGATTTAGCAGATGTTTGCGTTGTTAATTGGATCGTACATTGTTAAGATATAAGGGCATTATTGAACCTGCTTATCTTTGGCTATAGATCATAATATCCATAAACATCTGCTAAATCTGCGGGAGACTATTTAAGACAGCTCAAAAAGCGTTATTTCAGGCAAGACCCCAACTCTCCCTGGGTAGCCCAGAACTCCAAACCCTCTGTTAACATACAGCATTTTCCCTTCACTTTCATACAGATCGGCCCATTTTGGGTAACGGTACTGTACCGGAGACCATTTTATATTTTTAAGATCCAAGCCAAACTGCATCCCGTGGGTGTGTCCTGAAAGTGTCAGATGAATATTTCCGGGGTGTTTTTTTACGACATAATCGAAATGGGTAGGGTCATGGCTCATTAATATTTTCGGAGCGGATTCCGGGACGTTTTTCAAAGCGTCATCAATCTTTCCAAATTGAGGGAATGGCTTCAGTCCCCAGTTTTCGACACCGAGGATGTATAGCTTTTCTCCATTTCTGTCAATGACCCTGTTTTCATTTCTCAGCATATCAAAGCCGGCCTGTTTTTCATATTCAATGAGCGTGTCAAGGTTCTTTTTCTTGGCATCATTAGACGTCCATGATACATAATCGCCGTAATCATGGTTTCCCAGCACTGCAAATTTTCCGTCTTTTGCTTTGATCTTGGAAAATAGCGGAATAAAAGGTTTGAATTCATCTGCAACATTATTGACCATGTCTCCTGTAAACAGAACAAGATCAGGATTTTGCTCATTAATTAAGTCAATGGCATGTTGTAGTTTGTCCGGATCAGAAAAGCTGCCACTGTGAACATCAGAGATCTGGATCACTTTATAGCCTTCGAAACTTTTGGAAAGCCCGGGTATTTTTACTTTTATTTTTCTTACCGTATGTCTGTATTTTCCGAATGTAATTCCGTCAATAAAAAGAGCAGAAAGAACACCTCCGAGACCTAACCCTACCATACTCAGAAACTTTCTTCTTTCAGGGAAAAAGTTCTCTTTAGGCTGTGTTAATCCCATTAAATATCCTCCAGTTCTGAAGATGTCATCAATTAGTAGAAATAAGACCACGAAAATTTTCGGCAGAATAAAGATCAGGAATAATGAGATCATAATCTGCGCCCTGACCGTACTTCTGTCAGATCTTTGGAAATGGGTGACTTCATAAGCGAATATCCCGTATACAGCTAAAGAAACTACCCAATAACCCAGCCTTATCCAGAAATTATCGGTTAATGTTTTGATAGCCTGGTATATATAGACCTCAAGGAGCAGGAAGATGGCAGCAATGATCAAAAAATTTCTTTGCATAATAAATCTAAAAAAGCACAAAGAATACGTTTCCCTGTGCTTTATATTTTTTTGTTAATTAAATATTTTAAGGAAATCTGTAAACGATAGCATTGATGTTCATTCCGGCACCTACCGAAGTCATCACAATGTTACCTTTATCTTTAAACGTTTGACCCTCCATTTTTCCTTTAATTATTAAATCGTACATCGTAGGAATGGTTGCTACAGACGTATTTCCAAGGTTCTGGATTGTCATAGGAGAGATCGAATGGTCGTAATCCTTCACGTCATACAGTTTGTGGAGTCTTTCGATCATAGCATAATCCATTTTTGCATTCGCCTGATGGATCAGGATTTTATCGATATCCTCAATGGAAAGTTCTGCATCTTCAATAGTTTCTTTGATGGCTGAAGGCACATTTTTAAGGGCATATTCATAGATCTTTCTTCCCTGCATTCTTACGTACAGACGTCTTTGGTCCACATTGGCGTTAATGGAAGGTGCATTTTCAAGATAGCACAGTTCCGGACCGTTGTCGCAGATTGTGTTGTGAGAAATGATTCCTACGTTTTCCTGATCAGTAGCCTGTACTACCACTGCTCCGGCTCCGTCAGCAAAGATCATTCTGTTTCTGTCATGCGGATCAGTAACACGGCTTAGCGTTTCTGCACCAATTACAAGAATGGTTTTAGCAGCTTTTGCTTTGATAAGATTGTCTGCAAGGATCATGGCTTCCACCCATCCCGGACATCCGAAGATCATATCATAAGTAATGCATTTTCTGTTTTTAATGCCTAGCTTATTTTTTACTCTTGCTGCCATATTGGGCATAAAATTCACATATCCGTCTACAGTAACTTCTCCGAAGTTGCTCGCGTAAATAATGTAGTCCAGTTGTTCGCCATCTACTTTAGCATCCTCAAGGGCTGCTTTGGCAGCCTCAGCGCCGATCTGCGAGTTGGAAAGGTCGTCTTCAATAAATCTTCTGTTTTCTATTTCTGTGATTTCTACAAACTTTGCGATGGTTTCTTCTGCAGGTTTTTCAATCTTAACTCCGTCTTCAGTGTAGAACTCAGAATCCATGAAATAATCTCTACCAATAACTCTGTTAGGAATATAGGATCCGGAACCAATAATGATCGTATTCGGCATTCGTTTATATGATTTTTTAAAGATGCAAAGTTAATAATTAATATTAATAACGGAGAATTAAAAATATTATTAAATTTGCAAAAATTGTACTTTACAATCGTATGAAAAACAACTCGTCCTTAAAAGGCTTACTTATTGCAGCTGTGGTGTTTATCGTTGCCTTTGGGGTCTACTTCTTTTTTTTAGCCAAGAAAAATTATTTTGTAGTAGACAACCCTACACCCAATACCTACTATTTTAAGATCAATAACGGTTCCGAAGGGGTTATTTCTGCGGGTCAGTATGTACATGTGGACATAAAAAAAGGAAAAAATTCTATCAAAGTTTTCGACCAGAACAGGAAAATGCTGTATGATTCTGCATTTGAAGTAAATAAAATTCGTGGACTGATCAATATTGCTCATCAGGATTATTATATTAATGATCAATATTATGGGTACAATCTTAAAAAAGATTCATTACTTTTGGCCCTGGACAAAATCACAATTGACGGAAAAGCTTATTTCGGAGGCGCAAGGCACTTCAATAAGCTTTATACTGAAGATTTTTATTACAATGTAGACGAAGATTACGATAAGGTAATCAAGAACATCCAAAAGGTGGAATCGAGATCAAAGATCTTCAGAAAGCAGGATTTCCTAAATTATTACAAAGAATATTACAAGTTTTAAAGTTTTGACAAAAGATATTACCAAAGTTACTCCCTACAATTCTGAGGCTACCAAGAAAAGCCAGGTAGAGGATATGTTCGACAATATTGCACCGAAGTATGACCTTCTGAATCGTGTTTTATCAATGAAAATTGATATCATATGGAGAAATACATTGGTGAAAATGATGAAAAAAGACAATCCGAAAGAAGTGCTGGATGTGGCTACAGGAACGGGAGATTTAGCAATTACGATTGAAAAAGGAACCGATGCAAAAGTAATTGGTTTGGATTTATCACAACAAATGCTGAATGTTGGCGTTATTAAAATAAAAAAACTTAAATTAGACGGCAAAATTTCCATGCAAAAAGGAGATGCAGAAAATTTACCTTTCGAGGACAATAGATTCGATGCTGTTTCCGTTGCATTTGGAGTGAGGAATTTTGAAAACCTTACCAAAGGTTTGGCAGAATTAAGAAGAGTAGTTAAAGATAACAAAAGTGTTTATATACTGGAGTTTTCAAAGGTTGAGGGGTTCTTAGGACCATTTTATATGTTTTATTTCAAAAATATATTACCTGCCATTGGCAGACTGGTTTCCAAAGATAATAGGGCATATACATACCTTCCGGATTCTGTAAATGCTTTTCCTTTTGGGGAAAAGATGAAACAAATTCTTTTAGATACAGGATTTAAGAAAGTAGAATATAAAAAATTAAGTTTAGGTATAGCCACAATTTATAAAGCAACAAAGTAACCTATGAATAAATTTCTATTAAGAGCACTGGTTTTAGCCTCAGTTAATATTGCAGTTTTTGCAGATGCGCAATTCAGAACCCGAAACAGAATGGATAAGTTGGAAGACTTTGACGAGCAGAAATTCAGTTGGGGTTTTTATTTGAACGGCAACAGGCTAGACTACCGTATCGTCCTACATCCAAGATATGGTGCGGAAGGTAATCAGAATCTTGTTAAATCTAAAGAAAGCTACAGTTTCGGGGCCGGTTTGATCGCCAAATGGAGACTGAATGATTATCTGGATTTAAGATTGGAACCAGGCTTGCAATTTGCTCAAAGGCAGTTGACTTTCAATACCCAGTCCAATGACCAGTATGCTGCTGGAACATTAACGAATCCACCTTTTACTCCAATTCCTTTAACAGAAAAAGACAAAGTAAGAGAGATTAAATCTACATTGGTAGACGTTCCTGTACTATTGGAACTTCACGGCAACAGATGGTACAATTCCAGACCCTATATTGCAGCAGGGGTGAACTATGTGGTGAATCTTCAGTCCAATTCGGATTCTGAAGATGACAACATGCAGCAGGTTTTCAGATCTACAACGCATAACTTTGCGTGGTCTGCAGAAATGGGAATCCAGTTTTATTTCAACAAATTTAAACTGACTCCGGCTATCAGAGGAACATTCTTCATGAATAACGAGAAAGTGGCAGATAATGCAACAACGCCTCCATATTGGGCAACTGCAATGTCTACACTTCAGACAAGAGCTGTAATGTTTGTTCTGAAATTCGAATAAGAAAATATACATTAGAAATACAAAGGAGGTGCTGGTGCATCTCCTTTTTTTCGTGTCCAATCAAAATATAGAGACTTTTATTTTTGTTACTGTTATTATTTTTTTACTTTTGCTATTAGTTAGAATATAGAAAACCTGAAATGCTTCAAGATTTAGAAAATAATTTTTCAGAATTAGAGAAAAAGATTTTGCTTTTACAAAAGAACTATAAAAATCTTACTGAAAGACTATCTGAATTAACTGTTGAGCATGAAGAGCTGAAAACGAAATATGATGAGGAAAGAAGAAGAAATCAGGTATTAGCAGAAGAACAAAAAAATATAAAACTTTATTCAGCAATATCAGGAAATCCTGAACACAACAGATTAATGAAAAACCATATCAACAGATTGGTAAAAGAAATTGATTTCTGTATTGCGCAGCTTCAAAACAGTGGATTATAATGGATGTAAGAAGAATAACCATCAACATTGCAGGAAGGGTGTATCCGCTGAACGTACCGGCCGCAGAGGAAGAAACTCTGCGTAAAGTAGGAAAGCAGATTGAAAGTATGATTAAAGATTTTGAACAGAACTTCGATGTAAGAGATAAACAGGATGCTTTGGCTATGTGTGCCCTGAAACTGGGAACCAACGCTGAAGTAGTTTCTCTTAACTACGAAAAAAATATAAATTCTACCAACGAAAGATTAGTGCAGATTAATCAGTCGTTGAATGAAATTGGGAAATAGATTTTTTTCCCCATCAGACTGCCTACAATAATTCTAACACATTTAAGGTAAACTCAACGCTAAACAATTACCGAGCAAATGTCCGCTGAATGGCGTGCCGGGTCTCCCGGATTACAGACAGAGGAAATCAGTTCAAATCGTGTTGATTAGGAGTTTACTCTCAATCCCTGAATTGTTGTAGGTTTTTTTTATTTAATAAGTGTAAGACAATTAAAACTCAATATATATTATGACAACAGCCATTATAGTCGGCGTTATTTGCTTAGTTGTAGGAGCAGTGATAGGGATTCTTTTCTCTAAAAGCTCGCTGAATACCAAAGCAAAATTTATTGTAGATGATGCAAAGAAAAATGCCGAAAACCTTATAGAAAAAGCAAATGTTCAAGCTGAATCCATAAAGAAAGAAAAGAATCTACAGGCCAAAGAAAAATTTTTGGAACTGAAATCCCAGCATGATGCGGATATCCAATCCCGCGAAAAAAAAATGCAGGAGATTGAAAAGAGAATTAAAGACAAGGAGCACAAGCTTAATGATGAGCTTAGCAAGACCGGAAAACTTGAAAAGGACCTGGACAAGCAAATTGCAGATTACGCTAAGAAAAACGAGATCTTAGACAGAAAACAGCAGGAACTGGATGTGGCTACTACTAAGAAAGTAGAGATTCTTGAAAAAATCGCCAATTATACAGCAGAAGAAGCTAAAGCAGAATTGGTGGAAACCATGAAGGCAGAAGCTAAAACAAGAGCTCAGGCACACGTTCAGGGAATCATGGAAGAAGCACAATTAAATGCTAAGAACGAAGCCAGAAAAATTGTTATCCAGACGATCCAGAGAATCGGAACCGAGCAGGCAATCGAAAATTCAGTATCAGTTTTCAATATTGAATCAGATGAAGTAAAAGGAAGAATCATTGGTAGAGAAGGTAGAAACATCCGTGCCTTAGAAGCGGTGACAGGGGTTGAAATTATTGTTGATGATACTCCGGAAGCTATTCTTCTTTCATGCTTTGACCCGGTAAGAAGAGAAATTGCAAGATTATCCCTTCACAGATTGGTAACGGATGGAAGAATTCACCCGGCAAGAATCGAAGAAGTAGTAGAAAAAACAAGAAAACAGATCGAAGAAGAAATTATTGAAGTAGGAAAAAGAACAATCATTGATCTTGGAATCCATGGATTGCACCCGGAACTGATCAAGATTGTAGGTAGAATGAAATACCGTTCTTCTTACGGACAAAACCTTTTACAGCACTCAAGAGAAGTAGCAAATATTGCTGCAACAATGGCTGCAGAATTAGGATTAAATGTAAAATTAGCCAAAAGAGCAGGTCTTTTACACGATATCGGTAAAGTGCCTGAGCAGGAGTCTGAACTTCCTCACGCTTTATTAGGAATGCAGTGGGCTGAAAAATATGGTGAAAATGCAGAAGTTGTTAATGCAATCGGAGCTCACCACGACGAAATTGAAATGAAGTCACTGTTATCACCGATCATCCAGGTGGCCGATGCCATCTCAGGAGCAAGACCGGGAGCAAGAAGACAGGTACTTGAATCTTATATTCAGAGACTGAAAGATCTTGAATCTGCAGCACTAAGCTTCGACGGCGTATCAAGCGCTTACGCGATCCAGGCTGGTAGAGAACTGAGAGTAATGGTAGAAAGTGGAAAAGTAAGTGATGAAGTAGCCAATCAGCTATCTTATGACATCTCTGAAAAGATCCAGAATGAACTGACGTATCCGGGACAGGTAAAAGTAACGGTAATCAGAGAAACAAGAGCTGTGAATATTGCAAGATAATAGCAGGATCAAGATATTTAATAAAAACCTTTCAAGAGATTGAAAGGTTTTTTATTTTTATCAAAACTTAAAAATGCAAGAACTGTCTTTGTCTTCAAAACTGAAGTACATCTTTTCAATCCCCGTTATTATTTCAGCCTTAGGCTATTTTGTAGATATCTATGATCTGCTGTTATTCGGTATCGTAAGAATTCCGAGTTTAAAAGCTTTAGGCCTGAATCCCGATGCCGACGGAACCTTTATACTGAACTGCCAGATGGTAGGACTTCTTATCGGTGGGGTTTTCTGGGGAATTTTTGGAGATAAAAAAGGAAGACTGTCCGTACTTTTCGGGTCTATCTTAGTATACTCTCTTGCCAATATCGCATGTGGATTTTTGCCCTATTTTCCCAAAGAGCATCTGGTATACCAATATGCGGGTTTAAGATTTATCGCGGGAATAGGGCTGGCAGGAGAGCTTGGAGCCGGAATTACCCTGGTTTCTGAAAGCCTGCCAAAGAGCCTGCGGGCGATAGGGACTTCAGTAGTAGCCGGTTTCGGATTAATGGGAGCTGTAGTGGCTCAGCTTACTGTAGAACTGGCCGGGGGATGGAATATTTCATACATTATTGGCGGAATTATGGGTATCATGTTGTTGATTTTAAGAGTAAGCGTTTCAGAGTCAGGAATTTATAAAAATATAGAGCATAAAAGCGTCTCCAAAGGAAATTTTCTTTCCTTCTTTACCAACAAAGAGCGTTTGACCAGATATCTCAAATGCATAGCAGTAGGTCTGCCTACATGGTATTGTATAGGCATTCTGGCAGTTTTAGCCAATCAATTTGCCCCTGAATTAGGAATAAAGGATTTGAACCCGGGAAAGGCTATTATGTGGGCCTATGTGGGTATTTCTGTTGGTGATCTGATGAGCGGTTTTATTTCCCATGCATTGAAATCCCGGAAAATGGCTATTTTTTATATGCTGTTGTTTACCATAATAGGAGTGGCGATCATGTTGTTTGGAAATACCAATACAGAAACAAAATACTATATGTTCTGTGTCTGGTTAGGTCTAGGTACAGGTTATTGGGCAATGTTTGTGACATTGGCCGCAGAACAGTTCGGGACCAATATCAGGAATACGGCAACCACTACTGTTCCCAATATGGTAAGAGGTCTGGTGCCCGTAATGATCCTGGCATTTGATCTGCTGAAAAATAATTTTACTGTCATTATAAGTGCTGCAATTGTAGGAATTGTTGTATTCGGACTGGCTTTTTATTCCTCGCTGACCATATCAGAAACGCATGATAAAGACCTGGAATTTATTGAATAATATAACAGTTTTAACAAAAATTGTCTTTTTTTAAGTGCAATGAAATAAATAAATTAACATTTTATTGTGTTTTAGATAATCATTAATTGTTTACTTTTGAAAGTAAAGGAATTTAATTCTATTGTTTAATTAAAATCAAACATCATGTCACACGAAATTTTTAAAAAAGCAAAAAAGTTAAGAAAAGATGACCTTAAAAACATTATAGGCGGAGTTGGTGGAGTAATCACTCCGGATCTTTCACAATGTGGCTGTAGCTGTACAGGTGCAGTGACAGGTCCGTCTTATTGTGTAAAGTATAAAAAATGTCTGCAGGTAATCACCTGTTAATAAAACATTTCAGTAAAACCTTTCGATCAATTGAAAGGTTTTATTTATTAACGCTTAAGAATTCCCAAAACAAAAGTTCTGTTGTCATTCTCTTGAACAGTTGTATGGCAGGTTGAAAGAACCGGATAATAAATTGTTTAATAAATGGTAACCGGTATTATTCCGCTTATAACGTAATAAAACTAATGAAATCAACGCATTATTAAAATTTTAATTAAATTATGTTGCGAATAATTAATATTTGTTTAACTTTGGAAAGTAACTAAATTATATCGTTTAATCCCAAATCAAATCATTCGACACTATGAAAAATGCTAAGAAATTAAAAAAAGCAGATCTAAAGAACATTATTGGAGGAATCAGTGGAAACCCTGATTTATCACTTTGCGGATGCAGCTGCTCAGGTTCTGTAACCGGGCCTTGGTACTGTGTACAGTATATAGGATGCCCGCAGGTTTATAACTGTCTTGATTAAGCCAGTTTAAGACTTATTTCAGTAAGAAATAAACATTTCCACATTTAATACGCAAAAGCCTTTTGGACCTTCCAAAAGGTTTTTGTTATTTAAAAATTAGGTGAATATGACTCAGAAACATTTAACTTTAGTGACAGTTCCACTCTGAACTTTTATGCATTTGTTTCAAAACGGAAAAACTACAACAATTTCTATCAGTTAAGATATTTAAAGTTTTTCACACTTAATAATACTCATAAACATCTGTGAAATCCGTGGTTAAAAATAATAAACCCAAAAAAACTAAAAAAAATCAGCTGATAATGTAAAGCAAGCTTCCCACACTTATAACAATCCATAAGATAACAGCTACAGCCAACGGCTTAATCCCTATTGTTTTTAAAGTCCGGATCGACAGAGTAGAACCGATAAAGAATAAAGTAAGATTCAGTCCAGATTTTGCCACGGCAGTTACAGAACCACTGAAAAGATCAAAAACCGGAAAATAAGTATTCAATAGTATAGCAAGAATGAACCAGCCTATAAACCACGGTATTTTTACCTTTGATTCTTTGTTTTTAAAAATAAACATCGTAATTACTGAAACCGGGATGATCCATAAAGCACGTGCCAGCTTTACCGTTGTCGCGATTTTTAAAGCCTCATTTCCATACTTTCCAGCGGCTCCTACCACAGAACTGGTATCATGGATCCCTATGGCGCACCAGAGTCCGAACTGCTCCTGCGAAAGTTGCAGCAGATGCCCAATTGCAGGATAAATAAATAAAGCCACCGAATTCAATGTAAAAATAATGGCAAGTCCCAAAGAAATTTCTTTTGTGCTGGGCTTTATGATAGGAGAAACAGCTGCAATGGCACTTCCGCCACAAATGGCTGTTCCTGCAGAGATCAGGTAGGAAAGTTTTTTCTCAAGCTTGAATACTTTTCCCAGAACATATCCAAAAATCATCACCGTGAGAATGCTCACAACCGTCAAAAAGAATCCTGTTTTTCCTGCCTGAAGCGCTTCATCCAGCTTAAGTCCGAAACCCAGTCCAACAATGGAAATCTGAAGAAGCAGATGAATGTATTTGTGCAGATGCTGCTCAAACGGATTCCCTATAAAAATAGCAATACCAAAGCCTAAGGCCAGAGCTATGGGAGAAGAAATTAGTGGAGTAAGGCATATAACGGCAAGCAGAATAAAAACAGCTTTTCGTATTCTTTCATTTTGGAAAAAGTCTTTCATAAAATAAGTTTTGAAATCAGACTCCAAAATTCCGGAATATAGTATTACAAAATAAATCGTATTTTATTATAGTGGATAACTTTTGGTTATGTTTTAAATGAGAAAGTTTGAGAGTAATGGGGTTGTGATTCCTAGAGTTTTTAGAGTAAATGAGTTGAGAAGTGTTGTCAGTTGCTGGTTACTGGTTCGTGGTAGTTAAGTTAACGAGTTATCATCTGATGTATCTGATATCTAGCATCTTGATTCTTGGTTCTTGGCTCTTAATTCTTTTCTACAATCATAAAATTGACCATTCACTTGCGAAGCAAAATTAATCTTTGACATCTATCCCGTCTAAAATCCAAATAAAGACTGTAGTTTAAACTGCAATCTCTAATCCCTAAAACCTGCCATCTGCTCCCTAACTCCTTACAAATCTCAGAAAAAGCTTAATCATTTCAGACTGATCCCCTTTCGGAAGAATGAAATGAAAATTCCTCTCAATGCTGAAGTTTTTAATATCAACAATAGTCAGGCTATTGTTCTTTAATTCATTCAAAATAGTGCTGATGGAGAGGAATGCCATACAATCTGAGTGTAAAAGGTAATTCTTGATGCTCTCACTGCTTCCCAGCTGCATGACGGTATTCAGCTTTTCGATGTTGATTCCTTTTTCCTTTAAGCGGTTTTGGATGAATTCCTGGGTGCCGGAGCCCTGTTCCCGGAAGATCAGATTCAGATCATAAAGATCTTTTAAACTTAAGGTTTTATGAGCCCATGGATGTTCTGTTTTTGTTGTGAGAACAATTTCATCAGCCTTAAAAATTTTATAATCAAAAAAGGATGACTGGGATTCCCCTTCGATAATTCCCAAGTCGATCTTTCCTTCCTTCAGAAGTTCGGAAATAATCTCCGTATTATGAGCAATCAGTTCAATCTTAATATCCTTATAATAAGAGTTGAATTTGGCCAGTATTTCAGGTAAAACATACTGTGCAACGCTGGTGCTGGCTCCAATAATCAGTTTTCCCTTATGCTGTTCATTGATTTGACTGATTTCAAATTCCAGATCACGATACATATTCCGGATCTTTTCTGCATATTCATATAAAATTTTTCCACTTTGGGTAAGCTGTACCGAAGTTCCTTTCCTGTCAAACAGTTTGGTGCCCATCTGACTTTCAATTTCTTTGATATGCTTGGTAACGGCCGGCTGTGAAATATGAAGTTCTTCAGAAGCTTTAGTAAAACTCAGTCTGGATGCAGCTGTATGAAAAACTTTTAATCTGTAGTCAAACATTTTTATTATGAACTTGTAATAACAAACTTAGTAAAATTATGCGGGGTTTTAAGGTTGAGAGTTTGAGTGTTTTGCTGAGAACTTTTAGTAGAAGCAAACCTCTAACACATATACGCTAAAATTCTCAAACTTTTCATAAATCTGAAATAGACCTGTCCCGGTGGCTTTCATACCGTCTGTTCTTTGCTTCCCCGATTTTCTGCTTTGTATAAATGCTGTGGTGCCCGGAAAACAGATAAGAAACAACACAGGCAATAGCTATATAAACACCGCTTTCTGCTCCGAATAGCTCGATTCCCATCAGCATAGAGGCCAGTGGAGTATTGGTTGCTCCAGCGAACACAGCGACAAAACCCATTCCGGCCAGAAGACCAAAAGGTAATGGAATAAACAGAGAGAGAGCACTTCCGAGAGTTGCACCGATAAAGAATAGAGGAGTTACTTCACCACCTTTAAACCCTGCTGAAAGAGTAACAAGAGTAAAGATCACTTTTAAAGCAAAATCATAGAACGGAAGCGGTTTTTCGAAAGATTCAACAATGACAGGTATTCCTAATCCGATATATCTTGTGGTTCCCATGGTAAAAACAGCCAAAGCAACAATAATTCCCCCAACTACAGGACGGAATGGCGGATATTTGATCTTAGATTTAAAAAAGGAACCCGCCCAATGGAGGATTCTGCTAAAGCCTGCAGAACAGATCCCGAAGGCAATTCCGGCTAAAATACTGTACAAAACAGGTAAGAATTCCAGTTTCGGAATGAGATCTATATGATAATGAGTATGTTTTATATTCCAAAGATTGGTAACCAGATCTGCAAGAATTGCTGATGCAAAAGCCGGGAAAATAGCGTTATACCGTATTCTTCCGATCAGGAAAACTTCAAGCCCGAAAACTGCACCAGCCAAAGGGGTTCCGAAAATAGACCCGAAACCTGCTGCAATTGCGGCAATGAGAAGAATTTTTCGTTCACTTTTGTCAAGCTTAAAAGGTTTACTGAGCTGGTCTGCCATAGCTCCCGCCATCTGAAGGGCAGTTCCTTCCCGGCCGGCAGAACCCCCGAAGAAATGCGTAACCATGGTCCCCAGATATACAAAAGGAGCCATTTTAAACGGAATAATCTCTTTCGGATCATGAATATTGCCAATCAGCAAATTGTTTCCTGCTTCTACATCCTTGCCGTAGTAATAATAAAGGAGGCCAATAAGAAGACCGGCAACTGGAAGCAGGGCAATGAGCCAGATGTGATTTTCCCTGAAGTTGGTTGCCCATTCCAGAGACTGCAAAAATCCAGCAGAAGCTGTTCCCACTAAAGCACCAATAATAATACTGATGCAAAGCCATTTTGAAATATAGGGCAAGGCAGGATACCGTCTGAAAAAGTATTGAATATTAAAAATTACTTTTCTATGTAGTTTTGTTTGTGATTTTGACATAATTATCCTGATCAGTTATTGGTTAATAATCTCTTAATCAGGCGTCATCAGCTTCTGTAAAGCGGTTGGGTAAGGAAGAGCACCATTTCCTTTTGTTATGCAAATATAAGTATTATTTCAAAAAAAGTTATTTTCAAGAATATATTTTTTGCTTATCCGGATGCTTTCGAAAATATCTTTATCGCTGGAATCCTGTTCAAGGAACCAATGTTTCAAGCCTGCTTTTTCTTTCGCACTGAAAATCTTTTTGAAATCAATAAGTCCGTTTCCGATTTCTGTAAAATCTTTTGTACCGGCTTTCATGTCTTTCACATGCCATAGGGGAAAACGACCGGGATATTTTTCAAAATAAACCAGCGGATCAAGTCCGGCCTTTGAAATCCAGTATAAATCCATTTCCATTTTAACCAGGTCTGAAGAAGTGTTTTCCAGAATAAAATCATACACACTTTTATCATCTTCCAGTTTTTCAAATTCAAAATCATGGTTATGATAAGCAAACTGAATTCCTGCTTTTTGGGTTGCTTCGCCACATTTTTCAAATAACTCAGGAAGCTTTTTATAGTTTTCAACAGTTCTTTCTTCAGGAAAAAGATAAGAGCATACCATATATTCGGCACCAATAAAATGCAGATCCTCCACAGCTTTCTCCCAGCTGTACAATAAGGTTCCCCGGTCTTTATGGATAATTCCAGTAGTATGGTGCGAACTGATGACTTTTAAGCCGGTTTGTTTAAGAATAGTCTGAAACTCAGTTCTGCTTTTTCCAAAGAATGTACCATTGTATCCATAAATTTCCAGTTCTGTAAAACCTAAAGCAACAAGTTTTTCCAATGCTTTTTCAAGATTATCCGAAACAGCGTCCCGGATGGTATAAAGCTGAATGGCTAACGGTTTTTTACTGTTAATTTTGGAAATTCCACAGGAATATAAGCCCAGAAACCCTAATGACGAAAGTGTAATGAAATCTTTTCTTTGCATAGGTTATAAAAAAGGTTTCATTTCATCCTCAATCTGAGTTCTAAGGTTCATCAGGCGTTTTGCATACTCTTCCTGCTGTTTTTCCTCTTCCGTTTCAGGAACCCATGCCGGGACAGGAAGCTTTTTACCGTTTTCATCTACTGCCACAAAAACAATAATACAGTGCGTCTTCTTATCAAACGTAGGCTGCTTTAAGTTCCTTGAGAAAACATTGATTGAAATATGCATGCTCGATTTTCCGGTATAAATAACCTGTGCGTCAACTTTGACCACTTCCCCGATCTTGATAGGCTCATAGAAACGGATCCCGCCCACATAAACCGTTACGGAGTAATTTCCGCTCCATGTCGTGGCGCAGGCATAACCTGCCTGATCAATCCATTTCATAACGCTTCCTCCATGTACATTTCCTCCATAATTCACATCCGAAGGTTCTGAAATAAACTGAAAAGTAATAGGCTTGTTCTGCATCTTTATAAAATTTGAATAAAGTTATTTAATAATTTCCAGAATTTTAGATTAAATCCTACTTTTGGAAGGTAAAACTTCAATGAAGAAGGAAATTTAACCCATAACAGATTTAAAAGTAACAATGAAGAAAGTATTTTATCTCAATACATGTGATACATGCAGAAAAATTTTAGCACAGTTCGATCTTAAAGACTGGGAACTCCGTGAAATCAAAAAAGAACCGGTTACCAAAGAAGAACTGGCTGCTATGTATAAAAAAACAAAATCTTACGAAGCCTTGTTCAGTAAGAAATCCACACAGATCAAACTAAGAGGCCTGGATGCAAAATCTCTCGAAGAAAAAGACTTCAAAGACTTATTGCTTGACCATTATACATTTTTGAAGCGTCCCGTTTTTCTTACCGACAATGAAATTTTTGTAGGAAATGACAAGAAAAATGTTGAGGCTTTAAGAGAATTTTTTGGTGTTGAGGAATAATTTTCTTGATTAAAATACGGTTTTTAAGATCAAAAATGCTTTGACTCCGCTCAGCGTGACATTTCGAATACTATCTGTCTTTTTCACATTGTCATGCTGAGCGGAGTCGAAGCATTTTATTTTAAATTCTTTTATCTATATTTTGTGATTTATTTACAATGGTTTAATTATTAAATACTTATATTTATATTAACCAAAAAATAGTATCATGAAAAACTTTTTACAAACAAAGAATCTTAACAGATCAGCATTAAAAAAAATTAACGGAGGAATCAGGCCTGTTGTCAACTGTTATACGTTGTGTGGACCGGCTGGTGGTGTTATCTCCAATACACCGGGAGTAGGTGATGCCTGTACTCCGGACAGAATACTCTGCTGTATCTGTTACTAAGTACAAAAAAATAGGCTGTAATTCACTTACAGCCTATTTTTTTATGTTTTTTTGAACAATTATACAAAAGGAGCTTTCACTACTTTTGCAGGAATGTTCTTATTTCTTACCTGGATAAAGATCTCAGAACCCAGTTTGAAGTGAGGCTTGTCTACATAAGCCAGACCCAGACCGATTTTTTTCATTGGTGACTGTGTTCCTGATGTTACCTTTCCAATCACGTTTCCTTCAGCATCTACTACAGGGTAATCATGTCTTGGAACCCCTTTATCCTGAAGCTCAAAACCTACTAATTTCCTTGTAACACCTTCTTCCTTTTGTTTTGCAAATGTATCTTTAGAAACAAAATCCTTATCGAATTTTGTGATCCATCCTAATCCTGCTTCAATAGGAGAAGTAGTATCATCAATATCATTCCCGTAAAGGCAGAACCCTTTTTCCAGTCTTAAAGTATCTCTTGCAGCAAGTCCGGCAGGAATAATACCTTCCGCTTCACCTGCATTGATGATCGCATCCCAAAGCTGTTCAGCATTTTCATTGTTGAAGTAGATCTCAAAACCTCCGCTTCCTGTATATCCCGTGTTTGAAATGATCACATTGCTTACTCCGTCAACGCTTCCTACTGTAAAGCTGTAGTAAGGGATCTCAGAAAGATTGGTTTCTGTAAGCTTCTGTAAGATTTCCGTAGCTCTAGGACCCTGAACAGCTAATAATGACATCTCATCAGATGCATTAGTCATTTTAGCCCCAAAAGTGTTGTATTTTGATATATGATTCCAGTCCTTCTCAATATTCGACGCGTTTACCACCACAAAATATTTGTCGTCTTCCATTTTGTAAACAATAAGATCGTCCACGATGCCTCCATTTTCATTAGGAAGGCAAGAATATTGAGCTTTTCCGTTTTCCAGGGCATCTACATTGTTTGTCGTAACAAACTGTAAAAGGTCTTTAGATCCAGGTCCCTCAATAAAAAACTGTCCCATGTGTGAAACGTCAAACAATCCTGCTTTTTCTCTTACGGCAAAATGTTCTTCCGTTACACCAGAATATTGTACAGGCATTTCAAAACCTGCAAAAGGTACGATTTTAGCGCCCAAAGAAACGTGTTTATCGTATAAGGCTGTTTTCTTCATGTTTAATTTTTATTTCTTTATTTTAAAGCTGTTGAAAGTTTCGTTAAAAAGGTTCATATAATTTCCGTTCCAGAATTTCTGGCCACAATTGATGGAAACCAGGTACAGATTCTTTTCCTTCTGGAAAGCCCTGGTGATCCAGAAAAGTTTGTCTTTTTCGTCAAAATACTCGTAAGAATATTCTGTGTATCCTTTTCTGCCTTTGCTTTCCTTTATTTTGCTTTCCGAATCTTCAGATTTATAAAGAGCCAGGATGAATTTTTTCATTTCTGCTTTCGGAAGATTCAGGTCGTGGTATTCTGAAATGGTAATGGCTCCGATCTCATTGTCAGGGAAAATATTGACAATATCGTTGTCATTGATAGATTTCCAGCCTTCAGGAACATTAATCGTATAGCCGGGACTGTCATACACTTTTGCTTTTTGGGCAAAAAACAGACTTGCCGATAAAAAAGCGGATACGAGTGCTATTTTTTTCATCAGTTAAAAATGGTGTTTATATTCTTCAAGGATGATTTTGAACCACTCTGTGAAATTTTCAGGAGCTTTCATTATTTCTTTATCAAGGTTTTCCATGGAAATAAATCTTACTTCTTCCACTTCGTCCTGATTTAAATTGAAATCAGCTTCATAATTTCCTACAAATACATGGTCTAGTTCATGTTCCCAAAGTCCGCCTCCTACATCTGCTTTATAGATAAAATTGAATTTTTCCGAAAGCTCCGTTTCGATTCCGAGTTCTTCTTTTAATCTGCGTTTGGCAGCTTCAAGATAGGTTTCATTTTCTCTTGGATGAGAGCATACTGCATTAGTCCACTGTTTGGGAGAATGGTATTTTCCCGGTGCCCTTTTTTGAAGGAGCATTTCGCCTTTGCTGTTGAACAAAAACACAGAAAATGCACGGTGCAGAAGACCGTTGATGTGAGCCTGCTGCTTTTCCATAAGGCCCAGAACTTCATCTTCGGGATTTACTAAAACTACAAATTCTTCCATTTCTACAAATGTAAGCCTAATAAATGTATTTTGAAAATTTTTGGATAAACATCATATGATATACGGCGAGGAGCAAAGGTGAAAATATCCACAACCTGATTTCGGTCTAAAAATAATGAAGAATTGCTCTGAAAGAGAGAGCGGGAGGAAGTTGTTTTCTCAGATTTCAATAATTGTCGCTGGCTTTCTTATCTTATCAAAATTTTCTCTTTTCTTAAAACGGATGAAGTAACCCCGAAATGTTTTTTCAGAGATTTGTTTAAATGACTGCTGTCCGTAAACCCAAGGCTCCATGCAATTTCCTGGAAAGGTGCCTCCGTATATTGTATTCTGTTGACCGCTATCTGAAGCTTTGTTTTCTGAATATATTCCTTTAATGGTTCATGGGCATTTCTTTTAAAATATTCGCTGAAATACTTTTTAGAAATGTTAAACTTCTCTGAAAGATAGACAACCGATAATTTTTTTTCATCAATAATATTCTGATTGATATGCTGAATGATGTCTGCAAATTTATCATCACTTTTTTTGTATACATGATGGGATGCCGTTAATTTTGAACTTATTATGGTTAATATGGATGCTAATGTATTGGCAATTAAGGTTTCCGAATACTCCGATCCCTGTTCTTTTTCGAGCTGTATGATTTCAAATAACCTCTTTACCTGGCGTTTGTCTTTTTCGTCATTGAAATAGAGACCCGTATTGAAATCATAAAATCCAATAATATAATTAAGCTTACTGTACCATTGTAAATAATCTATAGAGGTGTTTTTAAGGTTTTTGAAATAATGTTCCGTAAACCGGATAAAGAAAAAAGTAGTAGGCTCCGAAATTTTGTAGGCATGGCATTTAGAGTGGGGCAAAAGGAAAAAATCATTTTTTTCATAGGCTTTAGTTTGATATTCTATACTTTGAGTTCCTTTCCCCTCCAGGATAAATACCAGTTCGAAAAAACTGTTTTTGCGGAATCTGTCTTTCCATTCAGTAAGTTCGGCTGTTTCGATTTCAATAAGTTCTTGAATATGGTCCATGCTTTCTGCCAGGCTTGATACGGCAAAATTAGATCTTTTATTTTTACTTATTTATCCAATTTTTATACTCTTTCAGAAGCAGCTGTACTTCTAACTTTGTCAAAAAAAAGAAATGGACTATAAAGAGATTTCAAAAAAAACGGTAGGCTATCTGTATCAGGCTCACTCAAGCATTAGAACTTCAGAAATGGACAATACACTCATTGCCTTGGCTGAATTAAGAATATCCCAGTTGAACGGATGTTCCTATTGCTGCAGTTTTCATGCTAATGAATTAAGAGAAATGGGAATGGAATTATCTTTAATAGATAAAATACCGGGGTACAAACATTCTGTTTCATTTAGTTCGAAGCAGGTTTTGGTACTAAGATGGGCGGATGCTGTGACAGGCCTGACCGAAGACATGGAGGTCTTACTTGAAGAATTAAAAAAAGAGTTCTCAGAAAAAGAGATTGTAGAACTCACTTCCAGCATTTCCTTAATGAACGCTTTGAACCGTTTGCGGATTAGTCTGGGAGATAAGTTTTAAGCATGTCATTTTTCATTTCAGGTTATCTTAACATTAAAAACAGAATAAAATTAACTACAGCTAGATTAATGACAAAGTATTGTTAATTTTATTCATTAAATAGCATTTTTTACAGTGTATTTTCAATATATACCAAATTTGATATTGAGCTTCGAGGTAAAAGCCGTAACTTTGCATTTCAAATTTTAATGATGGAGTTAGAATATAAAGAGCATATAAGTCCTATTTTGAAGGACGGGGTAAAAAATTACTTAATAGATATCGACGGTACCATTACAGATGATGTCCCGAATGAAGAACCTGAAAGAATGGTTACCTGCGAACCTTATCCTGATGCACTTGAAACCATCAACAAATGGTATGACGAGGGACATCAGATTTGTTTTTTCACTTCAAGAACGGAAAATCTGAAACAGATCACCATCGACTGGCTGGATAAGAATGGCTTCAAGTACCACAGTGTACTCTGCGGAAAACCAAGAGGAGGAAATTACCACTGGATAGATAACCATCTGGTAAGAGCTACAAGATACAAAGGCAGATTCACAGACCTTGTAGAAAAGCAGGTTACCATTGAAGTTTTCAAAGAAGATTAAGAAAACATATACAGAGATTTAAAAATTGAATGATAAAAAGTGTACACACTGAAATTCTTTAATTTTTAAATCTCTTCACTTTTAATATCAATTGTATTTATGAAAGTTTTAGCAAACGACGGTCTGGATCAATCTGGAATTGATGCTCTGGCTGAGAAAGGTTTTGAAGTGATCACTGCAAAAGTCCCGCAGGAGTTTTTGGTGGATTACATTAATGAGCATAAGATCCGTGCCCTGTTGGTAAGGAGTGCCACACAGGTAAGAAAAGATATTATTGACGGATGCCCATCTATTGAGATTATCGGTAGAGGAGGTGTAGGAATGGATAATATCGATGTGGATTATGCAAGAGAAAAAGGAATTCATGTAATCAATACCCCTTCTGCTTCTTCAGAATCGGTTGCTGAGCTTGTTTTTGCCCATTTATTTTCCGGAGCGAGGTTCCTTCAGGATTCCAACAGAAAAATGCCTTTAGTAGGAGATACAGAATTTGCAAATCTTAAAAAAGCATATACTGCAGGTATCGAATTAAGAGGAAAGACCATCGGGATCATTGGAATGGGAAGAATAGGACAGGAAGTTGCCAGAATTGCCCTGGGACTTGGTATGAGAGTGATTGCAGCAGATAATAATGTAGGAAAAGCAAGCATAAAAGTGAAATTCTACAACAACCAGTTCATTAATGTAGATATAGAAACTGAACCGCTTCAGGATGTCCTGAAACATTCAGACTTCATTACCTTGCACGTACCGGCTCAGAAAGAGGGATACATGATCGGAAAAAATGAGTTTGATATTATGAAAAACGGTGTTGCCATTGTAAATTGCTCAAGAGGCGGTGTTATTGACGAATCGGCTTTAATTGCTGCATTGGATTCGGGGAAAGTAAAATTTGCAGGGTTGGATGTTTTCATCAATGAACCTACACCATCTAAAGAAATACTGAACCATTCGAAAATCTCTCTGACTCCACACACCGGCGCTTCTACTTTGGAAGCTCAGGACAGGATCGGGCTTTCTCTGGCGGAACAGATTTCAAGCATTTTACAGATTCAGTAATATGTGAACCCAATAAAATGAAAAGCACCTCGGTTTGAGGTGCTTTTGTTCTTTATATATTGTTTTTGCTTTTTAAAAGGTCTCTGATTTCGGTCAGTAATTGTTGATCTGCAGTAGGTGCGGCAGGAGCTTCAGCTTCAGTCTTTTTCATTTTGTTAATCATTCTTACCATAATGAAAACAACCAGGGCAAGAAGTAAGAAATTAATACCTACTGTCAGGAAATTTCCATAGGCAAAAATACTCGCTCCGTCTACTTTTTTTGCATTTTCTAATACCATACCTGGCTTTACACCATTATTAGGATCAGAAAGCACAAGGTATAAGCTGCTGAAATCCGGCTTACCTATTACTGCTCCTACCAAAGGCATAATAAGGTCATCCACAACACTCGTTACAATTTTTCCGAATGCTCCTCCAATGATTACCCCAACGGCCAGATCAAAAGCATTGCCCTTGATGGCAAACTCTTTAAATTCTTTAACAAATCCCATAATTTATATTTTTTTAATTAGTATACACACAAAAATAGAATTAAAAAACGTAAAAAACAGTACTTTTTAGAGTTTTTTGCGCCATAATTATTGAATTACGGACTAGGATTAATTGACTTTTTTAGTGAATTCGTTATTTTGATTAATATTTTTATTTTGTAATAATTACTGTAAACTGTAAAAGAAATCTTTTGTAATTTGGTTAAAATTTTGCACCATCTTATGAAAGTTTTTACTGCAGAACAAATACGTCAATGGGACCGGTTTACGATTTTGAATGAACCTGTTTCATCCATACAGCTTATGGAAAGAGCTGCTGAAGCATTAGCCGGCTGGATCTCTGAAAACTGTAAAAATCACAAAAAAATGGCCATATTCTGTGGCAATGGTAATAACGGTGGCGATGGACTGGCACTGGCAAGAATACTCTATATGAAAGGCTTTGATGCAGATGTTTTCGTACAAAACCCTAAAGGAAAATTTTCTGATGATGCTTCGGTGAATCTAAAAAGGCTGAGGGACTTTTCCGGAATCTCCGTCAGGGAATTCAAAGAAATTGTTCAATATAACTTCGATGACAGAACTGTTATTATTGATGCCTTGTTTGGTACAGGATTATCGCGGCCTTTGGAGGGTATGAGCAAAGAGACAGTTGAGATGCTAAACCAGAAAGACTGTATCAAGATTTCCGTTGATATTCCTTCAGGACTGCCCACTGATCGTATTTGTGAAAAAGATGTAGTTATATTTAAAGCTGACTATACGTTAAGTTTCCAATGCTGGAAAAAAAGCTTTCTTCATCCTGAAACAGGTAAGTATGCAGGAAAAGTAATCATTTTGGATATAGGATTGCATCCGGAATATTCAGAATCAGAAGTTGCTGAAGATCTTGTTATTGATGAAAAGCTTATCAATAGAATGTTTAAACCCAGAGAAGATTTTTCCCATAAAGGAACTTATGGAAAAGTAACAATTGTAGGAGGGAGTTACGGAAAAATAGGCGCTGCAGTGCTGGCCACAAGATCTGCCCTAAAGACCGGGGCCGGACTTACCTTTACCCTTGCGCCAAAATGCGGATACGAAATTCTGCAGGTCTCATGTCCTGAAGCCATGTTTATAGAAGGCGGGAATGAGCAGATAGAAGATTTCAAACATGAAAATGATACCGTTTATGCAATCGGGCCTGGCCTGGGAACACATGAAAAGACGGAAAAAGGCCTGCTGAAATTTTTAAAAGGATATAATGAATCTTTGGTTTTAGATGCAGACGCACTGAACGTTATTTCAAAAGATTATAAAAACCTGAAGCTGATCCCTCAAAAATCTCTCATAACGCCACATCCAAAAGAATTTGAAAGGTTATTCGGGAGCACACAAAACTCTTTTGAAAGACTGAAACTTGCCCGTGAAAAAGCTAAAGAACTCAATATTTATATTGTATTGAAAGACCATCATACCCAAGTTGTTACTCCCCAAGGAAATGTTTTCTATAATATCAACGGTAATGCAGGACTTGCCAAAGGTGGTAGCGGGGATATTCTTACCGGTATTCTGGCTTCACTGCTTGCTCAGGGATATTCCGGGGAAGATGCATGCATTTTAGGAGTCTGGCTTCATGGAAGAGCCGCCGATTTGGCTGCTGAAAAATATTCCAAAGAATCTATGTTGCCTACAGATGTGATCAATACATTCGGAGATGTTTTCGAGGAATTGAACAGGATAAACAGGATCAGACTATAATAAATAGGGACGGTTTTACTTTAGAGTCTTCTAAATTGCGCAAATCAGTTACTTAAAAGTTTAAAAAAAGGGCAAATTCGCTTATCTGCAAATTTGCCCTTCATATTTTATCATTACTCCGGTTTCTCGTTTTCTGCCTGAGTGATTTTGAATTTTTTAGAAATAATCATGATAACAACCCCGGCAATCATAAACGGAATGGAAAGTACCTGTCCCGTATTCAGCCCTCCAATCTGGATGAATTCGTCTCCCTGAGGTTCCTTCAGGAATTCCACAAAGAATCTTACAGCCCAAAGGATAATAAAGAACAGTCCGAATAGCCATCCCTGTTGATATTTTTTGTTTGTCTTTCTGTATAATATCCATAACAATATAAACAGCAGGAAATATCCTACAGCTTCAAGAAGCTGGCCTGGGTAGCGGGGAACTGTTGGGCCATATTCACTGCTTTGCTGTGGGAAAAGAATAGCAAGAGGAGAATTGGGATCAACAGCTTTTCCTACGATCTCCGAATTGAAAAAATTTCCTATTCTTACAAATGCACCTCCCAAAGCAACCACAATTCCAATTCTGTCATATACCCAGAATGGATTTTTCTTGATAATCTTAAATGAATAATATAATGTAGTGAAGATCAAAGCTATTGTTGCCCCATGACTTGCGAGCCCGGAGAATCCTGTAAACTTCAACCCGTTTTTAGTGCTTATCGGTAAAAATACGCTCCAGAAATCTTCTTTGAACAGTTCCGGCTGATAGAAAATGACATGTCCTAATCTGGCTCCTAAAATAGTTCCGATCAGCGTCCATGTGAAAAGCGGTTCCAGATATTTCTGGTTAACATTGTCGATTTTGAAGATTCTTAACATTAGAATATATCCAAAGCCAAAGGCAAAAACGAACATTAAGCTGTAGAAATGAAGGGTAACCGGCCCCAGCTGGATGCCTTTTGAGGGGTCCCATATTTTGAAAGGAGTTTTCAAAGCTATACTGTCGGTTCCGTTAATTGGTTTAGCTGTTTTTACAGCATATTTGAATTTGGTGATGTTGTCCTGTGTGGCAGGACCATCAATTAGTTTAAAATCTTTATCGAAAAGCTGATAATGTAAGCTCTTATACTTTTCTAAAGTGGTAGCACTGTAATTAAAGTAAGCGGGTTCAAAATTGGATTCATTCAGAATAACCAGGATATTGCTGTCTGTAGCTTTTTCCGGGAAAGCATTAAGATCACCTATTTCGGTAGTGGAATAAATCTTTACCGGAACGCTGCCTTCGTTTACTTTCAGAGTTCCGTCAGATAATCCTCCGGGATATTGCTGGGCAAACGCAGATTGTGTAATGAATGCAAATACGATGAGGTAAATTCTGAAAAATAGATTACTCATTTCTATTAATTTAATAGTTTGTTATTGATTTAATTTTTTCGGAGGAACAGGATCATAGCCACTGCCTCCCCACGGATGGCATTTTGAAATTCTTTTGATACCCAGCCAAAGCCCTTTGAAAATACCGTGTACCTGAAGGGACTCTACCATATAATGAGAGCAGGTAGGTTCATAGCGACAGTTTTTGGGAAGTAGGGGCGAAATAAACCACTGGTAAAATTTTATCAAAATTACCAAAGGAAAACTGATGATTTTATTGAATGTAAGTTTCAAAACAATGCAAAAATAGGGTAAAAAAATTAAAATTAGTTTAATTTTGTTATAAGTTTCAGAGACCAAAAAACCTGAATCTGTTTATCCTAAAAATAAATTATTTTGAGCCAAAATATTCCATTAGCCGAAAAGTTAAGACCCAAAACCCTGGACGAAGTTCTGGGGCAGGAGCATCTTACCGGTGAAAAAGGTACGATCAGGAAGATGATCGAAAATAATGCACTGAATTCCCTGATTCTCTGGGGGCCTCCGGGTACCGGAAAAACAACCCTGGCTGAAATTATTTCCGAAAAATCAGGCAGGAAATTCTATAAGCTCTCTGCAGTTTCTTCAGGAGTAAAAGATGTACGGGATGTGATTGAGGATGCTAAAAAACAAAACCTGTTTTCAGGAAAATCTCCCATTTTATTCATAGATGAGATTCATAGGTTCAATAAATCCCAGCAGGATTCATTATTGCACGCTGTTGAGAAAGGATGGATTGTACTGATTGGTGCCACCACAGAAAACCCAAGCTTTGAAGTGGTATCTGCTCTTTTATCTAGAAGCCAGGTTTATATTCTAAAAGCCTTAAGCTATGAAAAGCTTGAAGAATTAGTTGATACTGCTACCCAGCGGTTTAATAAGGATGAAGGAACCTCTTTTAAGATTGCTGAAAAAGGAGCATTTATTCAGTATTCAGGAGGGGATGCCCGCAAACTGATCAATTCTGTTGAACTTGTTCTTAATCAATATGTGAATTCAGATAAAGAAGAAATCAATAACTCAGATGTCCTGGATATTCTTCAGGAAACCATGGCGCTCTATGACAAAAACGGGGAACAGCATTATGATATTATCTCTGCTTTTATAAAATCTATGCGGGGAGGTGACCCGAACGGTGCTGTTTACTGGCTGGCAAGAATGATTGCAGGAGGTGAGGATATCAAATTTATTGCCCGTAGAATGCTTATTCTTGCGGCTGAAGATATTGGGCTGGCAAATCCCAACGCTTTGGTGATCGCCAACAACTGCTTTCAGGCCATTAATGTTATAGGAAATCCGGAATCAAGGATCATTTTAAGTGAAACAGCAGTTTATTTGGCTGTTTCCCCTAAAAGCAATTCAACTTATATGGCTATTAATGAAGCATTAGCTCTTGTAAAACAGACTGGAAATCTGCCGGTGCCTTTACATCTTAGAAATGCACCCACCAAGCTGATGAAAGACCTTGATTATGGTAAAGAATATAAATATGCTCATTCATATGAAGGTAATTTTGTAGAACAGGATTTCCTGCCTGAAGAAATTAAAAATGTAAAGCTTTACCAGCCGGGAAATAACGCTACAGAAAAAAAGATCTATGAAGAGCTTAAGAAAAAATGGAATAACAGATATTAAAGCAAAGGAGATGTTCATGTACTTGTCTTTAGTGAGGTTTCCGAATGCTGCTTAACTGCTGGCAATAAGGCTGTAAGTTCCAAATAAGGGTGCTTATTTTATCCATCCTAAATAAATAGAAACAGGCATTATGGCTAGAGTTGAAGATATTATTATTGCAAAGCCATAGGAAAATTTCAGAATCGAGGGAGTGTATTTTTCATGACAGATCCCTATAGAACGAAATGCGCTTTGAAAGCCATGTAATAAATGCCAGCCAAGGGAGAAGCATCCTATCAGATAAATCACTACTTCAAATGGATTTTGAAATTTTTCAATAATCATTTCATATAACGGAAGCTCTTCTCCATATTGAAACTGATGAATTCGGTTAGGAATCCAAAAGTTTTGTGTATGAATAACTAAGAATAGCAGGATCAAAGTGCCCAGTAAAGTCATGCTTTTACTATACCATTTAACTCCGGGCGTATTGTCTTTATAGCTATAGCCAATTGACCGGGCTTTTCTGTTCTTTCTCCACAGAACAAGTCCCTGAACTATATGAATTATAAAGCCAAATATCAGAATAATTTCAATAGTTCGGATGATAGGGTTTGTAGCCATAAAATGTGCCCCAATAGTAAATGTCTTACCATTATCGTTACAGAAAATGAGCGCATTTACCGAGGCGTGTACAATAAGAAAACTTATCAGAAATAAGCCACTTAATGCCATTAGGATTTTCCTGCCTATAGAACTTTTAAATATATTTTTTAACATATTGATTAATTTTATAGTATAATATTTTGACTTCTATCAAAGTCCGTCGTCAAATTCACTTCTCCCAGCATCTCTCTCAATTCGGCTTCTAATTGAAAACTAGTTTGAGATATAGGAACATCATTGGCACCTCCTTCAAATGGACTCTCAGTATTTTCACCTACTTGCGCTATAGAAGAATACAACCAGGAAATTAAGAAACTGAAAGGAATGATTAGCCAAATCATATTCCCTTTCATAATTCCGCTAACACTTTCATTTAGCTTGTTAAAATCTGTCAGCAATCCATATGGCAATAGGAATGAAAACGATTGAATTAACAGATTATTAATAATATTATACTGGCGGGGAAATGGTGAATTTTTTATCTGCTCACTTTTTCCCTGCAGATTGTAAAACTCTTTAATTGATTTTTCCATATCAACAAATTGTGTCACATTGATTTCCTGTTTTTCATAAAGAGATTTCAGAGTCTTACTTTGCAGACTCAAAATTTGAGTTGAAATATTTTTTGCTTTGAGAACATTCTGAAGCTCTGCAGGCGCCAGGTATTTAGCCAGCTCTTCTTCAAGGGTTGTACGGTGCTCAGGAATCGTAAAGCGTTTACGATATTCTACATTATTTTTTTTATTTGTTGATTCCCATCTTTTAGATTCCCTCATGCTATAGCGTAAGGCAGTAATCCAGGCTATATGAGTGTAAATAAGAGATTTTGAAATTTCACTATTATCCTGTAAATAATCCTGACTTACCAAACCCCAGGAACGACTATTTGATACAATGGAAGTCCATACATTTAGAGCTTCTAAAGACCGGCTATAACTTAGGTTATTTTTGAATCCTAAAATAAATGCGGTAGCAGTTCCCAGCATGGCAATGACAGACCAGGGAATTGCTACCCATTTTATTCCGAATATATGATACAGGCATACGGGAATAAAACCTAACAGGAGCAGGGTGTAAATTTTTCCTTTAGTCCATGTCACAAATTCAATGAGGGTATATGATTTACCGATATACATTTTCTATTACTATTTGCTAAAATCGCAGGTTTAAAATAACCCACGATTTTAATTGTTACTTCAGATTGATACAAAAGACTTTTATCTGTGGCCAATATCAACGTTTGTTTTCAGGTTTGGCAATCCAGGTCGCATATTCCGTAGTTCCCAAATACACCGGATTCTCTGGAGTAAGCGTTGTCTTTTTCAGTATTGCACCTGAATAGGGTGCATTAACATCTGTTTCAACTTCCAAAGACTTTTGGGTTGACAGGATGTATTGTTTTATCCACTCATCTATTTGGAATCGTTCAGGCCCACCTATTTCAAGAATTTTATTGGCCGGTTTTTTTGTTGCCACCTTAGCAAGAAATGCTGCAACTTCGGCACTGGCAATAGGTTGAATAAATGCATCCGAGAGTTTTACCTTTCCTTCTGATGTACTTGTGGCCACAATGCCACCTGCGAACTCAAAAAATTGAGTAGCATGTACAATAGTAAAAGGAACGCCGGATTCTTTAATCAAATTCTCCTGAACTTGCTTGGCACGAAAATATCCGCTTTCTTGTAATTGATCAGTTCCAACAACAGACAAGGCAATGTGATGTTGTACACCGGCTCTCTTTTCTGCCGGAAGTAAATTTTGATTTGAGGTTTTGAAGAAATTCATAACCGGTTCATCATCAAATGATGGTGAGTTGGAAACATCAATGACAATGTTTGCATTTTTAAGAGCGTCTTCAAGGCCCTCTCCGGTAATCGTATTTACTCCCGTATTAGGTGAAGCAGCAATTACTTCATGCTCGTTTTTTAACATGTTTACTACCTGGCTGCCGATAAGTCCGGTACCTCCAATGATTACAATTTTCATTTTTATTTTTGTTTATAGTTGTTAATAAAGCAAAATTGAGAATAAAAAAATCTTAAAAACTTAAACCAGTTTAAGTTTTTACAGAGGTACTATATTCATCTTTGTACTGTAATAGTCATTTGGGCTATTTGAATCATTTTCTAAAAATTTAAAAATGGATAGCAAAAAATTAATTGAGCTGACAAAACAACTTATTTATGAGGCGACACATTTTAATGTCCCTTATGTAAAGCAGATTTATGCGGATAATTTACTCATTGTCAAAGTTGATAAAATTGGAGTAGTGGATACTATGAACAAAGAACAACTTGTTGGTTTTGTTCAGGGAAATAGTGATGCCAAAGCTACACCATTCTCCACTAAAGCTGAATTTCATTACGCTGTATGTGATGAAAATATGGGAATGGTAGTGATGACTCGCGATTTGGAATTGAACGGAAAGTCAGATCCTAAATTTTTTACACTGATCTGGGAATACTCATCTGAAAGATGGCAGGTGGTCAAAGAATCTTGTGTTACACTTAATTAAAGGATGCTTTCAAAAGCTGGTTCTTAAACCAGTATGGCTATGGTAAAATAACAAGGAAGGTTGAGAAATCAACCTTCCTAATTTAGAATGAAAGTTATTGTTGACTTAGCAAATTATTTTGTGCAACAGTCACTCAAAGTATCTTTTTTATAAGTTTTAACGTGTCGTTATTTTAAAGCACTTGTGCTTAGGAAAACGGCTTTCTTTCCGTTATAGTCCTTAACTTCTATATTGCCCATGATGTCACCATAAATGCTCATATTGCTGTCAGAAAATTCATAACCTTCAATAAAAACAGGCGTATTTTCAGGCAGTCCGTATTGTGAGTTCAGTTGAGCTAAAGATATTCTGTCTAAACCTTCATAGCCGTTTTTGATTTTATATTCCGTTAAACCTTTTTCCGCAATGAAGCTGTATTTTTTTAAATCCTGTGGCAGCGCAGAAGGAGCTTTGTAGATATTAGAGCTCTGAACAATGACTTTTCTTGCGTTGAACATGCCTACTGTTCCGACCACGTCATTGGCAACAGCAAACTTTACAGAAGGATTTTTCTGGGCAGATAATGCTACAGATGATAATATTAAAAAAGAATAGAGTATTTTTTTCATAACCAGAATATGTATAACTGTTAAAAACGGGATAAATATAATTAAATTTTACAAAATGTGAATGAATTTTTGTGATATTTTAAATATTGTTTAGAAATTAAAACTTTTGTTAAGGATTTTTGATTTTTAAAACAAGTATTTAACGGTTATCTATTCCTCCTCCTTTTCTTCCTTCTTTGTATCCACCATGTTTCTGATAATGTTTTTCAGTCTTTGGAAAGTAAAGGAGCTTAATAATAAAATAATTCCTAATAATATAAAAGCAGTAATTCTTGAGATATTATCCATCTGCCAGACATCATAGCTGTAAAGTTTCAATACCATAATTCCTATAAGTACAAATCCAATCCTGCTGTATTCAGGAATATCCTTTTTTAAGCTGATATAAATAAAAATACTAGCAAGAACAGTCCAGATGATCGGAAGATAGAGGATATTAAAATGTTCTTTCGTTTTATAGACCAGCGAAATGTCGTTTACGGAGCTTAGAATGTAAGTGTGATAAAATCCACAGCTCACTGCAATAACAAGTGTTGCTGAAACTATCCAGTAGGAAAGCTTTGTTTTATAAAAACCAGCACTGGAAGCCGCGCCCAACAATATATATGCAAAAGGAACCCAGTGGAGAAGATGGATCATATAAAAACCGAATGTGAGTTTTTTCTGTAAAACTGCTGTAACAACTGCTGATGCGGCAAATGACGCATTTAAAACAATAAGAATAAATAGCAGGTAAATAAGTCCAGTCTGGATAATGCTTTCAATACCCAGCTTTTTCCTGAGTATCATTAGGGCAAAAATATAATAAATGCTGAATATCAGACCAATACTTACTACAGCTGGCCAGGGCATATCCGAAATATGATAGCTGATCTCTAACAGTAGGGCAATATATATAACGCTATAACTTACAACGGCAAAAACATTTTCAAAAAAATGATCCTTCTGTTTCTGTGATTCGTTGATTTTTTTCAATAAAAAGAGATTCACGATTGTTGTAGTAATGGTCACAAGACTCGTTAAAAAGACCGGATTAAAAACAACAGCCATATTGTCTTTATTCAGATATTCCGACCAGGTCATGATCTGTGCAATGATGACGAGCGGGAAAAGTACATAAAAACAAGTTTTAAAGATGTTGTGCGAACTTTTTTTCCAGATGTAAAGAAGAAGAGTCGTTTCTACAGCCCAAACACTGGTAATAAGATGACTTCTGAACTGAATGGCGACCGCTATTGTGATAAGGCTGATGGTAAGAGCTGCAAAAATAGAATAGCTGAAGTCAAAACTCTTTTTTCCATATTCTCTTAAAAGCAGTACAGCATTAACACCGGCAAAAAGAAGCGGGAAAATAATTACAGGCTCATAGCTTAATGTATGGAATATATAAATCAGGCCGATAATACTGGAAAAATTAATTAATACCAGCATTAAAGTGTCCCATGGTGAAAGGATATCTTTTTTGATATGATCCTGAAGTGCGAAAATATAGAAAATAATATAATTGATGATATAAAAAACAATACTGAGTAGTTCAGGATGTTTTACAGTCCAGAAGAAGAGATAGACACATGTAAAAATATAAGAGGTCCATCCCACACTTTTCCAGTTTTTCAAAAATGCGGTGGTGAGCATACCAATATTCAGCAGGGTCAGGTAAGTGAAAAGAAAAAGATAATTACTCTGCCCTGTACTGATCATCAGAGGCGCTGAAAAACCTCCCAGCATTGCAAAAATAATCAATACTTCACTTTTATAGTAATAGGCGAGGGCAATAGAAATGATGGTTACGATAGTAGTAATAAAGAAAGCTGTATTTTGGGTAAACAGGTGATATTCCCGGAAAGCAATGGTGGTGGTAAAATAGAGTACCGCAATTCCACCTCCGGTGATAATGGATGCGAAAACAGCATAATTTTTTCTCAGAAAATGTCCTGCCAGCATAATTCCCGCTCCGACAGTCAGGCCTATTCCTGCTCTTGCCGTTTCTCCGATCCAGTTTTTATCTATAGCATATTTTACAAAGTAGCCAATTCCAAGAACAAGGGTGAAAATACCGATGATGGTCAGAATATTTTGTTTTAAGAATTCAAAAACAGGTTCCAGCCAGTCCTTTTGAGATTTTCCGGAAACTTCATCAGAAATGTTTTCTTCAGGCACTATGATCTCCTGTACCTGATGAGATAACGGATTTTCTTCGTTGGCTGACGGGTCTCGTAAGGTATTTGTATTTTGTTGAGCCTGATTGATTTTTACCTGTAGATCAGAAACTTCTTTCTCAAGCTTCCTGATCTTATGATTAAGATTGTTGAAGATAAAAAAGATGATCACAATGATTAATATGACTGCAAGAAACCCACTCATTCTTTAGTTTTTATCAAATATAAATAAATGTAACAGGATAAAAAATTAATCCATCACAGAATATGTGATGGATTAACTGTGCAGAGTGATTAAATTATATGAATCTAGTTAGATACTTTATAGATGTAAAATGAGGCCACACTCGCCCCAAGTAAGCTTACATCTAAAGCTGTTGAACCTGTAAGTCCAAAGTTAATTTTATCTCCAGTCTGGAAAGTATAAATTGAGTTAAGGCTGGTTTCAGAAATTGTTAAACTCAATAAAATAAGGTTAGCTCCACTGAATGGGCGGTTGTCTATTATTGTTGCTACACCGGCTCTTGTTCTTAAAATTCCCACGCCGGGTGAGTTGGCAAGGAGAGAGGCCTGTAGTCCGGTACCGTATTTAAAGGTAAATCCAATTGCATATATTCCTGCAGATGGAATAGTGTATGTATTATCGGTGTCTGAGAATAAGGCTGCATTTCCTATTGATCTTTCAGTAGCAAGGAAGTTGACTGCTCTGAATCCTGAAGGGAATAATCCTAAACTTAATAAGCTTATTCCTGTAGTTTTTTTGGCTGCATACACAGAAGCATTAGTACCGGATGCCGTTGTAGCAGCATCAATAATGATCTGAGGGTCTACTTTGGCAACTTGAAAGGTCCCGTCATTGACCACCATAATAGTATATCCAGGTAAAGCAGGTATCATTTGAGTATCCCTTACTTTCAAAGTTCCATTCACATCCAATGTAGCGGTCGGATTAGCTGTGTTGATCCCCACTTGGGAAAATGCTGGAATTGCAATTAGAGCAAAGAGCAAATTGTAAATTTTAGTTTTCATTGTGTAAGCTTTTCAATTAGTTTTTAGAATTATTGAATGCAAAAATCATGCCTTGCATTATGTTTTTTTTAATTATTTACATGTTATTATATTGATAATTTAAACAAATGTTTATTTTGTAATTTATATTTCTTCGTAATATGCTTATGTGTTAATATTTTTTAAAATAAATTCTGGAGTAAAAATATATATTTTATTTTAATATTTCCTCATTTTATGAATTAAATATTTTTAAATTTTGTCATGTTTTGTGACACTTAATTATAATGGTGGCAGTGTTTGTCATATAATCACGGCGAGAAGACATGTCAAAACAAAAAAACACTGCCATAAGAGCAGTGTTAGTTGAGCTATATTATCTGTATAATTTTAGCTTTCGAGGAGGAATTCCTTATAATTACCCAGAAAGTCAACCTCCGCATTAATTGACTGAAGCTCCAAAAGAGCATTTCCATGAAGTACTTCTTCCCACTTTCCAACTACATTAATAAAGAAAAAGTAATTACCGAGGCCTGTTTTCAGTGTTCGGGATTCAATTTTGCTGAGGTTCATCTTTCGCCAGGCAAAAACAGACAGGACCTGATGAAGTCCACCCGCATGATCCTCAGGAAGGTTAATCAGCATACCGGATTTCTCTCCCAGTACCTCAAGGCTGGTGTTATGGTAAGCCGGCTGCTGTTTGGTAATGACTATAAAACGGGTGTGATTCTGTTCAAAATCCTGAATATTCCGGTGAACGATTTTTAATCCGTACAGATTGGCGGCAAACTGATTGGCGACGGCAGCTATTTTCAAATCTTTATTTTCAGAAACATATTTTGCTGCTGCTGCTGTAGAAGAAAAATCCTGTCTCACAATATCCTTATGATGTGTATCCAGAAAATGGAAGCTTTGAGCCAGAGCTTGCGGATGCGAATATATTTTTTCTATTTCTTCCAAACTGTTCTCAGGATGAATCATCAGATGATGGGCAATAGGCATCACTCCCTCTGCTTCAATTTTGATGGAAGGTGTTTTGTATAAATAATCCAGGGTCATAGAAACAGTCCCTTCAATAGAATTTTCCAAAGGAACAACAGCTTTGTCCGCTTGTCCACTATTAACAGCATTAAAACAGTCCAGAATATTGGCCTGCGGTAAAAGTTCTTCCCCCGGAAAAAGCTGCGTGGCTGCCAACTGTGTGAAACTGGCGTGGGGTCCCAGAAATGCGATCTTCATACGTTTATATCAATGTTATTATATTTAGAATTCTGATTGAAGTGCAAAGATGCAAATTAGTTTAAAAACAATTGTATCTTTCATTAATGATATCCTTCTTCTAGCTGCAACCTTTTACCTAAGATCTGCTACCTGTTCCAATTCTCTTCAATAAGCTTTATCAGAAAATCCGGGCACCTTATGATTTTGCTGGTTTTTGCATCCAGAAAGAACAGGGTAGTGGATGCTTCTGTGATCTTTATCCCTTCTTCATTGAAAATTTCATATTCAAATTCAATTCTTACCCCTGGAATTTTTTTGACATAGGTATGAATTTCTAATTTTTGATCGTAAAGCGCTGGGCGGATGTATTTAATTTTATAATCTGAAACAGGAAGCCAAATTCCTTGGTTCTCAATTTCATCGTATGACATTCCTATGCTTCGGAAGAGTTCCACTCTGCCAATTTCAAGATACTCTGCATAGTTGCCATAGTATACATATTTCATAGGGTCTGTTTCTCCGTAACGTACTCGTATTGAGTGAGTTGTGTGTATCATTTTTAGTCCTTATTTACACATACAAATATATTTTTAAATAATCAATACCTGCAATATTTTTTTTTGAAAAGAAAAAATTGGACCTTTGTCTTCCTTCTACAAAAAGTACTAACAAAGATTTAATCGGGGCATAAATATGGATGAAAATTTAATGATGATATGGCAGAAATGTCTTCAGTTCATGCGTGATAATTTGAATGCAGCTGAGGATAATTCTGATCTTAAGAAGCTTGAAAAATCCTTCGACATGCTATTCGATAAGGTACAGCCACTTTCGTTGGTTGCTAATAACCTTACGCTTATAGTGCCGAGCGATTTTTACAAGGAATATATTGAGGATAATTACCTATCCCTGCTTTCTGCTGCCCTGAAGAAAAATCTTGGAAAAGGTGTCAAATTATGGTATTCTGTCATGGAAAACAGGCCTACCGGAGAGGAGAAGCCAGTGACTATGAATATGAAGGGAAAAAGCGTTCCTACCCCAAAAATGCAGGAGACAATGCCACAGGGATTCTCTGCGAATATTGTAAACCCTTTTGTACTTCCGGGAATAAGAAAAGTAAATATAGATTCGAACCTGAAGTCTGACTATTCTTTTGATAATTATATAGAAGGAGAGAGTAATAAATTTGCTGCCACGGTAGCCAGATCTATTGCGAAAAGACCAGGCGCAACAGCTTTCAATCCATTATTTCTTCACGGAGGATATGGGGTTGGAAAGACACACCTGGGACAGGCTGTAGGTCTTGAGGTAAAAAATCAGTTTCCGGATAAAGTCGTACTTTATCTGTCTTCAGAAAAATTTATCCAGCAGTTTATTTCTGCTGCGAAAGCCCATAAGCAGACTGAGTTTGCCAATTTCTATCAGATGGTTGATGTTTTGATCATTGATGATATTCAGTTTCTTTCAGGTAAATCTGCGACACAGGATAGTTTCTTCCATATTTTTGATCATCTTCATCAGAATGGAAAACAGATCATCCTTACATCAGATAAAGCGCCTGCAGATATCATGGACATTCAGGAAAGAATTGTTTCCCGTTTCAAATGGGGACTTTCTGCTGAAATTAAATCACCGGATCTTTCTACAAGAAGACAGATCATAGTAGATAAACTGAGCAGAGATGGAATTGTTCTTCCAGGCGATATGCTGGATTTCCTTGCCGCTGAAGCCAAGACCAATGTAAGAGAACTTATCGGAGTCATTAATTCTGTGATTGCTTATTCTACGGTTTATAAAACAGACTTAAGCCTTGAATTACTAAAAGATACAATCAATAAGATTGCAGCCAACCAGAAGAAAGTGATCAATATTCCATATATTCAGGAGGTGGTATGCGATTATTTCGGAATCAAAAAAGAACAGCTTCTTTCTAAAACAAGAAAAAGAGAAATTGCACTTCCGAGACAATTGGCGATGTATTTTTCAAAGGAGCTGACTAATGCTACTTTTACAAAGATAGGTGAAGAGATGGGCGGAAAAGACCATTCAACAGTAATGTACGCCTGCGATACCATTAAAGATGTATCAAAAATTGATAAAGAAGTAAAAAAGTACGTTAAAGATCTTGCTGAAAGAATCAAAAAATAGAAAATAATTTAATCTGAATAAATTGAAATGGAGAATAGTTTTATTCTTCATTTTTTATTTAGTTTTGCTGCTGGAAGTAATGATTTTACATTTTTAGTTGTCTTAATGGAATAAATCATTTAATCTTTCAATTAATAAAATGATATGAAAATATTGATGGTGTGCCTCGGGAATATCTGCAGAAGTCCTTTAGCAGAAGGTATTATGAAGACAAAAGTCCCTGAAAACTTTTTTATAGACTCAGCAGGAACAATCTCTCTGCACGAAGGGGAAACTCCGGATAAAAGAGCTGTAAAAACAGCCGCAAACCATCATATTGATATTTCGCAACAAAGGTCCAGACCTGTTACCAAAACTGATTTTGATACTTTTGATAAGATTTACTGTATGGACATTGATGTATATGAAGATGTGGTTTCAAAAGCACAGAATGAAGAACAGCGCCAGAAAATATTATTATTTATGTCTGCACTGGGAGATCATAAAAATGCAGAGGTTCCTGATCCTTACTGGGGAGATATGAAGGATTTTGAAGACGTTTTCCAATTGTTGGACAAAGGATGTGACGCTATTAAAAACCAAATTCTATCATAATATGAAAACATTAATTCTCACACTTCTCTTAAGCTTTAATTTTTCTTTTGCCCAAACCAAGGACGAAACTGAAATACGGAAAGTAATGGAAGAATTTATGCAGTGTATCAAAACCAGGGATGAAGCCAAGTTTGCATCTTTATTTCAGGATCCAGTGCTTTGGACCGGAATTTATAATGACAGAACCCAGGCTAAACGTCTGGAAAAAAATCCAAAAGCGGAATACTATTTTACGGATGATTATAAAGCCTTTATCAGAGGCTTTAAGGATAATAAATCAGAGGAAAAATTCGACAATATCAAAATCATTGAAGACGGAGCTGTAGCTTCTGCTAATTTTGACTACAGTTTCTGGTATGACGGGAAAATGGAAAATTGGGGTAAAGAAATCTGGACTTTGATGAAGATCCACGGAATATGGAAAATTACTTCAGTTACCTTTTCTATGGATCTTACGGAATATTTCCCTCAACCTTCACTAAAAGAAAGAACTAAAAAACAATAAAATGCTTTTTCTACTCCCAGCCTATTTATCGGAAAATACTTCTATTACTCACTTTTCACCCGTACTGAAAGATTATATTATGCAGACGGATTATTTCTTTGTGGAAAATGAAAAAACAGCCAGAAAGGTTATTAAATTCTTTGCTCCCGAAAAGAAGCAGTCTGATTTGAAGCTGTTTCTGCTTGACAAGTACACGGAAAATGCTGATATCAAAGAAGCTCAAACGCTCATGCTACAGGGACAGGACTTTGGGCTCCTTTCTGAGGCCGGGCTTCCATGTATTGCGGATCCCGGAAACCTGATTGTGAAATGGTGTCATGAAAAAAATATCAGGGTAATTCCTGTTTCAGGACCATCATCCATTATTTTGGCTTTAATTTCCAGTGGATTCAATGGGCAGGAATTTACTTTTCATGGATACCTTCCGATAGATAAAGGAGAAAAGAAAAAACAGATTCAACGCCTGGAAAGTTTGGTGCAGCAGACAGGATATTCTCAAATCTTTATGGAAACTCCCTATAGAAACAATCCGCTTTTTGAAGATCTTACCAAATTTTTATCTCCAAATACAAAGCTCTGCATCGCAGCAAATATTAACGATCCGGAGCATGAATTCATCCAGACAAAAACCATTAACGACTGGAAAAAAGCAAAGCCGGAACTCCACAAAATTCCTGCGGTATTTGTCTTAGGGAAATAGTTCTCACAACGTCATTGCGAATTGAAAGTGAAGCAATCTCTATAGTAATTTGTCTATTATTTTTCTCGCAGATTTAGCAGATCGGGCAGATCTTTTTTTGTGAGTATTCTTAATCTGAATGATGGGCTAAATCTGTGAGAGATATAAAATCATTCATCAGTTTGAAGCTGTTTCATTTACCATCTTACCTATAAATAAACATTTAACAGCCCTTAACATGCCCTTTGCACCATTCTTGTTCTGTACAGTTTATAACACCAAAAAAATAAATTATGTCAGATAAGAAATTAGCAGGACTTTGGATAGATACTGAAAAAGCAATTGTTGTAAAGAATCACGATGCACAGAATGCATTCAAATTTTTCCTTTGCAGTCCTGTAAAAGCAGAAATACAGCATGGAAATTCAAGTGAAAATGCAGCCAATAATGCTGAACGTACTAACCGGATAAAGTTTTTTAAAGAAGTAGAGCATCTTCTGACCAATTCCCAGGAAGTTTATATTACAGGACCTGGAACCATTCAGGAGGAGCTTAAAAAGTATCTTCATGATACGGCTCAATTTAAGAATTTAACAATAACATTAGATACAGCACAAAAAATGTCAGATGAGCAGGTGCTCGAAACCGTTAAAGATTTTTTCAATGCTTAAATCATTGATCATGCAGTAAAAATCCGTATGTCGGCAACGACATCCGGATTTTTATTTATACAGAAAACGTTATTTTGTACTTCTTCCTGACTTCCATTTTCTCCATAAGAAGATAATAATGGGAATAAGGAGCAGAAACGGCCATAAAGAAATAATTCCTAAAAGAAAACTCATAAAGCTGTTCCATCCTTCAGTAACAGAATCTGCAAAGCGGCTTCCAAAACCAATTTTTGAAGTGGCAGAACTTCTTACTTTCTCCTTATATAAACTCAAATTGAGTGTGCTGTAATTCACCCGGTCGTCAATGAATCGGAGCCTGCCTTCCGCTACATCAATTTCATCTTCCAGTTCGCGGATGGTCTCCTGGATTTCGATCATGTCTTTTGTAGTAGAAGCGCTTCTAAGCATATCGCGGTATTTCTCGAGATAGATCTTTTTATTGGCCAGTTTGATAGAGACATCGGTATATTCTTCAGTGACGTCATCAGAAGAGATATTTTTGGATAAAACAGAACCCACTCCGTTAGAAAATGAATTAATGAGCGCATCGAAATTTTTATGCGGGACACGGATAACAAGGTCTAGATTGTCATCTAGGTCAGTATTTTGAAACTGTTCAGTTTGAATATAAGCATTATTTTTTTTCAGAATATCTTCTACCTGATTCTGGGCTTTTTTAATATCTCCCACCTGGATTTTCATATTGCCGTTTTTAATGATCTTTTTGGCAATAGTGTCCAGCTTTTTCGGGGCTATAGAAGGTTGCGCAGATTTATTAACGGGTTCTGATTTTTCAGAAATAGAGCTAGCAGGAGCCATTTGATAAACTTCTTTTGGCGCTGGAGGAGCCTCCACTTCATACTCAGTAACTGCTACTGCTTTATCAGCTGCTACTGCCGGAGAGGAATTGGCAACGTCCAGTTCGGATTTCTTGCACCCGCTCATCAAAAGCAGTATACATAAAGGTAAAAATAATTTTCTCATGAATATTTTTTATTGAACCTTATCAAGAATTATGCTTAAATCTTTATTTTGTTTCAAATTCATAATATTTTTATAAAATTTATTAAGATTCATTATTTTAATAGTTTTGAAAGCAATCTGAAATCTAAATTATTTTCTATTTTTAGGGAATGAAAAAAAGTCTTTTAGCATTCGCATTTTCTCCATTTTTAATGTTCGCTCAGGAAGTTCCGAAACTTACCGATGAAATGGCAGGTAAATTACTTGAAAAACCCCTTCACTGTATCAATCAGGAATATCCAAATAAGACGGCACACATCATCAATAATGCCGGTGAGGCTATTTTGACTCCCAAAGATCTTCACCCAAGTTTTTACGGCTGTTTCGACTGGCACAGTTCAGTGCACGGACACTGGATGCTTGTGAGATTGCTGAAGACGAAACCCAATCTGGCCAATGCAAAAGACATTGAAAAAATCCTTGACAATTCGTTAGCCAAAGAAAACTTGCAGGCTGAAGCCGATTATTTCACAAAATATGAATTGACCACTACATTTGAAAGAACCTATGGCTGGGCCTGGCTGCTGAAGCTTGATGAAGAACTGACCACTTGGAATCATCCAAAAGCTAAAATCTGGCATGAAAATTTAAAACCTCTCACAGATCAGATTTTAAAATCATGGAAAGCCTATCTTCCCAAACAAACTTATCCGAACAGAACTGGAGTTCACCCAAATACAGCCTTTGGTCTTGCTTTCGCAATCGATTGGGCTATAGCCAATCATGACAAGGAATTTGAGAATCAATTAAAGGAAAAAGCAAAATATTTTTACGGAAAAGACCAGAAAACACCTGCTTATCTGGAACCAGACGGATCTGACTTCTTCTCGCCAAGCCTTGAAATTGCAGACCTGATGAGAAGAGTACTGCCACAAAAAGAATTTGTCCTGTGGCTGAACAATTTTTATGAGAAGAGAAGTTTGGAGAATATTGAGAAAATCCCTGTTGTCAGTGACCTGAGCGATTATCAGACCGTGCATCTGGTTGGACTTTCTTTTTCTAAAGCATGGTGCATGAAAGGGATATCAAAGGCTCTTCCAGAGGGGCATCCATTGAAGAAAGATTTTAAGAAAACGGCAGATGTATTTTTAGCCAAAGGACTTCCTTTATTGTTTCAGGGGAATTATGGCGGAGACCACTGGTTGGCGAGCTTTGCGGTTTATTCTCTGGAAGATTAAAGGTTGTAAGCGAAAATTATATTGGCTACATTTGTATCATGTCAGCTTTAGAAAAATTTGGTGTTGAAATTTTCACTCAGCATAATATTTTCGAGAGAATTTCTGCGGATAAACCTTTCCGTCCGGAAAACCCTGCCTTTATTTTTATTAAATCAGGGACGATAAAGCTTCGTCAGCATTTCAGTGATCTGGAGCTTTCTGCCAATATGTTTATGGTAACCGACCCTCAGACGATTTATGAAATGGTTTCCGTAAGCGGCGATTTTCAGTCGAGAATGGTTTCTTACAAAAGAGATTTTATCTCTGCCCTGTCATTGAAATTCAACAGGCTGATCACCTATCGTTATTTCCGTCAGCAGATGAATAAGGGGGTTCCTTTTCCTGAAAATGAAATGGAAGTGGTCTGGAAAAGTGTCAACTTTCTTAAATATATTTTAGATTCAGATACCGAAATGCTCTACAAAAAAGAGATGGTGGAACATCTTTTCTCCGTTTTCTGTTATCAGATGGCGGGAATTATTTCCAAGGAAGATAACAATTCCATGAATCAGATGTCCAGACAGGAAGAGATTGTCTTTGTATTCCTGACAGATCTCGCAGAACATCATCTTACAGAAAGAACCGTTGAGTTTTATGCCGAAAGGCAGTCGATTACAACCAGACATCTTTCCTCAGTCGTGAAATCCATTACCGGGAAATCTGCCAGCCAGATCATTGCCTTAATTGTAATGAATGAAGCCAAAGTGCTTTTGAACTCCTCCAATAAACCTGTTTCAGAGATTTCTTCAATCCTCGGTTTCAGCGATCAATATGCATTTTCTCACTTTTTTAAAAAGCATCTCGAAGTAAGCCCACGACAGTACAGACATCAGTTTGAAAGTTGAAATCTTACATTTAAACATCTTTTTCCAAAATTCAAACATTTGATTGAATTTGTAGCCACCGTAACTTTGCCTTCGTAAAACAAGGTAAAATGACAAATAATGTAAAAACAGCACTATCATTCGTGATAGCTCTATTCCCTGCGCTGTTTTTTTCTCAACAGATCAAACAGATGACTGCAGGTGAGGCAGCCGATATGGCTGTGAAAAACCACCAGCAGTTAAAAGTGGCTGCGCAGAATATTGACATTGCAAAACAGAGTACAAATGTTGCAAAACTTCAAAAGCTCCCTAATATTACAGCTTCTACAAGCCAGTTCTATTTAGGCGATGCGGTAGCAATAGACAAAGATTTTTCGAACTCAACCGATATTCCGATGCCTCATTACGGAAGCTCATATGCTGTACAGGCTACCCAACTGATCTTTAAAGGAGGTTTGGTGAATAAGTCCATTGAGATGGCAGGTCTGCGTGAACAGCTTTCAGAACTGGATTTGGAAAAAAATAAGCTTGATGTGAAATTTCTCGTGATCTCCAATTATCTGGATATCTATAAAATATTGAACCAGGAAACCGTTTTTCAGAATAACAAAAAACTGGCTCAGGAACGTCTGAAAAATATCCAGAAGTTTTATCAGCAGGGTATGGTGACCCGTAATGAGGTTATCCGTGGAGAGTTGGCCATCAAAAATCTGGATCAGGGAATTCTTACCCTTACGAATAACAAAAAGATCCTTAATTACAATTTAAATATCGCGTTAGGTCTTCCTGCCGATACAGAAATTGTTCCTGTTGAAAGTTTAACGGATAAAGAATCCGGGATTGGTATCGATTATTATATGGATCTTGCCCACGACAGTAATCCTCAGCTGAAATCAGCAAAGAAAAATATTGATGTTGCTGATAAAAACATTGAAATAATAAAAACGGATCAAATGCCAACGCTTTCCGGATTCGGAGGTTATACTTTACAACGTCCGATTACGAATAGAAATCCTGTTTTGGATATGTATTCCGGAGGATGGCAGGCTGGTGTTTCATTGAGCTACAATATTGATAATTTATACAAGACAAAAGAAAAAGTTAAGCTTGGTGAACTGCAGAAAACACAAGCCGGTGATGCAGTGATGCTCGTTCAGCAGAATGTAGATATGGCAGTGAATGCAGCTTATGTAAAATACCAGGAATCTATTCAGCAAGCTGATATCCTGAATGATTCCAAAAGACTGGCTGAAGAAAACTACAAGATCACTGAAGCCAAATATTTAAACCAGTTAGCAGTACAGGCTGAAATGATTGATGCGCAGAACCAGAAACTTCAGTCGGAACTAGACTATGCCAATGCGGAGATCAATGTATTGTATCAATATTATAACCTGCTGAAGGCTGCAGGCACGCTTTAATTTTAAAACTGAAAATCAAGATAATGGAAAACAAGGAACAAAATACTCAAAATACCCAGGCCGCACCGGCACAGTCGGGAGCAGCCGTTAAAAAGAAACAGAACAAAAAAAATAAAATCAGAGCGATCATTTCTAATACGGTTGTATTCCTGGTTATAGGATTCGGACTTTTCTGGCTGGTCCGCGAATATTTTCACATAGGAGACAAAACGTATACGGAAGCTGCTCAGGTAGAAGAATTCATTAACCCAATCAATACAAGGGTTTCGGCTTATATTAAAGATATAAAATTTATAGAGCACCAGAAGGTTAAAAAAGGAGATACCCTGGTTATCCTGGATAAGAATGAACTATTAACCCAGTTAGGCCAGGCAGAAGCTGCGTATCAGAATGCAATTGCCCAGAGATCAGCAACAAGTTCATCCGTAAATACAGTTTCCAATAACGTAAGTGTCATGGAATCTAATATTGCCGGTGCCAAAGCAAGATTATGGAACGCCGAGCAGAATTTAAACCGGTATAAAAATCTTCTTGCCGCAGAAGCAGTGACCAGACAACAGTACGACCAGATCAAAACAGAATATGATGCTCAGAAAGCAGCATATGAAACCTTAGTCAACCAGAAACAGTCGGCTAATCTTTCCACAACTGAGGTAAAAAGCAAATTAGGAATTAATGATGCAGAGATCAAAAGAACAAAGGCAGCACTGGATATGGCAAAGATCAATCTTTCTTATACTGTCATCACCGCACCTTACGATGGAATCATGGGACGCAGAACGATCTCTGAAGGACAATTGATTCAGCCGGGTCAGCAAGTCGCTACCATCGTTCTGAATGGCCAGAAATGGGTAACAGCTAATTTTCTGGAAAGCCAGATGCCTAACATTAAGATCGGTGAAAAGATGACAATGACCGCTGATGCTTTGGGAGGAAAACAATTTGAAGGAGTAGTCACTGCTATTTCAGCAGCGACAGGTTCAAGATATTCCAGTGTTCCTACCGACAACTCTACAGGTAACTTTATCAAGGTGCAGCAAAGAATTCCAGTAAGAATAGAATTCAGCAACTCTAATAAAAAGGAAGATCTGGAAAAACTGAGCGCAGGAATGAATATGAATGTAAATATTAATTAGGATTGAAAGATTTAAGCATTTAATGATTGAAAGATTTTAGAAGGGAAGCCGGAAGTCAGAAGAGGGAAGTTGATGCAGACGAATCATAACTTCCGGTCCCTTTCTTATTTTTTAATTTTTTTAAACAGAACTTATTTGGAAAGCAGAAGTATGATGACAAAAAGAAACTTCCATCTCCCATCTTCCGGCTTCCATCCTCTAACTTCTAACCTCTAATATCTAATTTCTAAATTCATGTACAACAAAGGACTATACAACGACTGGGTACCCAAACCCGTACAGCTGCTGCTCATCGTGCTGCTATTGGCAGTAGTAATGCCGCTTGGCGGGGTGTACACTGGAAACATCAGTTATCTGGTGAGCGGTACCGGTGCGATGACAGAATATTTTATGTGGGCCAATTATGCCACCACAATAGGAATGGGCGCATGTATGCCGATCGTTCTCAGAATGAAGATGAGATTTAAGGTGAGAGATAAAATGACGGTGCTGCTCGTACTTTTAGGAGTATTGAGCTACATCAATGGAACAACGATGCAGCCAATGGTATTTGTGTTTACGGCACTGTTTATCGGGTTTTTAAAGATGATGGTGACTATTGAATTATTCCTTCCGTTAATGACAATGATCGGTAACAGAGGGATGTTTTACGGACTGTTTTACACCTTTGTTTTAGTGATGAACCAGGTGGCAGCTTATTATTCAGTGGTCGTTTCCATTCATTACAACTGGCAGCATTTCTACATCATTGCAGCGGTATTGTGTTTCATTCTTGCCCTGATCCACTGGATATTTATGCATGATAAATACTTTGCCTTAAAAGTTCCGTTACATTATATTGACTGGATGAGTATCATGCTATTCGTTTCTACGTTTATGTTTTCCGCCTATGTTTTTTCTTTCGGAAAGCAACAGGATTGGTGGAATTCAAAACATATTATAAATGCGAGTATGGCTGCTTTCGTAAGCTTTGCTTTGCTGGTGGTTCGTCAGTTTACTTTAAAAAGGCCTTATTTATCATTCACGATATTCAAAAAAAATAATGTGCAGCATGGTCTGTTTATGCTGTTGTTTCTGGGAATGTTCTTAGGAACCACTGCACTGCAGAATACCTTTGCAGTAGGAGTTCTCGGATATGATCAGCAAACGAACGCAGGGCTGAATCTACTCATGATTCCCGGAATTATCCTGGCAGGAACAATTGCTGTATTTTGGTTTAAAAAAGAAATACCATTGAAAATGTACATCTTCTCGGGGTTTTCAGCAATGATGGGGTATGCATTGATTATGTACTTTTCGATGGTTTTAGAATTCAATTATGAGAACTGGTACCTGCCGATGTTGTTAAAAGGATACGGGATGTGTTCATTGTTCATTTCAGTGTGGTTCTATACCCTGGATAAACTTGAAATGGATGATATGCTGGCCGCCATCGGATTAGTGCTTGTGTGGAGAACTTTTCTGGCTGTGGGCTTTTTCTCAGCATTGTATTCATGGTTTCAGTACCGTTTCCAGATAACGGCAGTAGGTGATCTTGCGGTATATATTGACGGAATGACGGTGAGTCCTCAGACTTTAGCCGCGAATATGAAGACGCTTCAGCTGAATGCCATTATTGTGGCCGGCAAAAAGATCTTCGGATATATTATTTTGGTAGGTTTTGGAGTGCTGCTGTACGTCATGACACATCATTTTGGAAGGGAAAGATTCCGGTATTTGAGATTCATCAGAGTTCTCGGCGGTAAATCTGTAATTGCCAGAAGAAGACTCCGTGAACGGAAACAATTATTAGAAGAAATAAAAGACGCAGCCGGGCCTGCGGTTTAAAGATACCTTGTTTTTTACGAGTAAAGCTCTGCTATAATTTTTTAGTGGGGCTTTACTTTTTTTGAATTAATTATTTTTATTTAGACAAAATAAAATTAAATTTGTATCAATAAAATTTAAAGATATGTCAAGAATTCAAACAGGGCGGATTGTTGCAGAACTGACAAGAAAAGAATATATCACAGATCATTACATCAGAGTCTATCTGTATTCTCCCGAAGCTCATTTGTTTAAAAATACCACCATTGGTGATAATAATAAGATCGCTGTTCCTCCTGTAGGTTTGGATGAAATTCATTTTCCGACGTTGGATGAAAACCGCCAATGGGTTTATCCTCCAAAAGAAGTAGCTCCTGCCATAAGAACCTATACCCACAGAGGGATTGATCTGGACAAAAATGAGCTGATCATTGATTTTGTAGACCATGGTGATGGCGGTCCCGCATCAAAATGGGCCCGGGAATCTGAAGCCGGATCCAAACTGGGTATCATGATGCGAACCGAAGCTAAAGAAATGTATCCGGATGCTGAATGGTACCTGTTTGTAGGAGATGCAACTGCCATTCCTGTTCTGAGTGCGATGCTGGAAACTTTACCGGAAACAGCGAAAGGAGTCTGCATCATCGAAGTTCACGGAAAAGAAGACGAACAGATCCTTAAAACTAAGGCTGATATTGCATTTAAATGGCTTCATAATCCCACACCGCAAATCAGTAGTAAAATGGCAGATACTGTAAAAGATATTGCTATTCCGGAAATGTCTAAATTCGGATATGTTGCGGCAGAATTTTCAAGTGTAAAGGAGATCCGTAACTACCTCAGAAAAGAAAAAAACTGGACATCACAGGAACTCAATGCTTATTCTTACTGGAAAGCCGGCGTTGCAGAGAATGAATCGGAAAAGGATAGGCATAAGGAGAAGGATTCGATGGGGTAAGATTATTAGGTCAATGGTGAATTTTGCTTTGCAAGTGAATGGTGAATGGCAGGTTTAAGAGCCGAGAGCCAAGAATCAAGAACCAAGAACCAAGACATCCCATACCAGACGATAACCCATTGTCTGAATAATTACGAACCAGTAACCAGCAACTAACAAACCAGCAACTAAAATCACTCTCAAACCCTCAAACTCTCAACCCTTTTCACCGCAGACAAACTTGCAATCCGAACCCGAAACTCTTATCTTTGCCCCTTTAAAGACAGCAATGAAAGATTTAATGGGTAAGGCAGTCTGGGATTATTTTCGCAATGAAAATCCTGAGGATCTGCAGACAGAAACATCAATATCGGAACTGGATGAGCTTCCGGTAGCGTATCTTTTCAGAGATTTTGAGGAGATGAACGATATTGAGCAGAAAGCACTTGAGCTGGCTCAGGGGAAAGTTCTGGACATTGGTGCCGGTGCCGGTTCTCATGCTTTGTATCTTCAGAACGAAAGAAATCTTGATGTGTTGGCACTGGATATTTCACCAAAATCTGTTGAAGTCTGTAAGCTTAGGGGAATTAAAAAAGCGGTATGCGAAAATATGCTTGATTTTTCCGGTGAAACCTTTGATACCATCCTGCTTTTGATGAATGGAACCGGAATTTTTGAAAGTCTGGAAAAAATTGATATTTATCTTCAGAAGCTGTACACTTTAATTAATGATAACGGACAGATCCTGATCGACAGTACGGATATTCTGTATATGTTCGACCGTGATGAAGATGGGGGAGTTTATATTCCGGCAGGTGGCTATTATGGTGAATTGGATTATGTGGTTCATTATAAAGGAGAATCTGAAGATCCTATCAAATGGCTCTACCTTGATTTTACAACTTTGAAAAATGCCGCAGAAAATAACGGCTTTAAGGTAGAAAAAATAATGCAGGATGAAGATTCCTATCTGGCAAAACTGACTAAGAAGTAGCTTGAGAATATATCCTGAAAAGTATAGATTATTACAATCATTACAACGGAAATAAGAATTGGGAAAATATAGGAAGCTGCTCTGTAGGGCAGCTTTTTCGGTGTAAATGATACCGATAATATAAGCAAAATTAACATTCCGATTCCACCTACAGAAAGCTCAGGATTTCTTGTAAGTCTAGAGGTATTTTGAGTCCCGATTTTATACAAAAAAGAAACTAAGAAATGCTGAACAGGCAGATAGAGAAATCCAAAAATAAAAGTAAAAACGGCTGGTGCGTATTTTTTTAATTTAATAAAATTTATTCCCAATAATATTGATCCCGGAATGGTTCCCAAAATAAAACTGATTATTAAAATGACATCCCTTGGAAATAATTGTATGGCACTTGGATCTTCTGTAATATGATCTTTCCACATTTCCTGCTCTTCCTGAAATTCTAATTCTTCCCGGTCCTTTTTATGCTGAATGATGTTTTGGATCTGTATCTTTTCCTCTTCACTGAAAGTTCGTCCTCTTTCTTCTAGTATTTCAAAAGCCATCTGAACAGCTTCCGGAGTAAAGCGGTTTCCTTCTTTTAAATAATTTTCTAATTCCAGATGGGAAAGTTTTTTGAGAACACTCTTTTTAACCATAGTTTAAAAAAATAAAATGGGCATAAAAAATGCCCATTTTGTATAATTGCTTGTTTGAAATTATCCTATCTCAATACCATTTTCTACATTGTTGTCGTCCGGTGTTACGAAAGACAGTTTTCCATCAGGTTTTGTTGTTAATAAGAACATTCCCTGAGATTCAATTCCTCTGATCTTTCTTGGAGCAAGATTCAGTAAGATCATCACCTGCTTTCCGATAAGCTCTTCCGGTGTGAAGCTTTCTGCAACACCTGAAACCACAGTTCTGATATCAACGCCTGTATCTACTTTAAATTTTAATAGTTTATCCGCTTTTTCCACTTTTTCAGCTTCTAAAATGGTAGCTGTTCTAAGGTCTATTTTAGCAAAATCATCAAAAGAAATCTCTTCTTTCATAGGGTTGGCGTTAGGGTTTGTTTTTTTATTGTTTTGTTTGGTCTGTTCCAGTTTTTCAATCTGAGCTTCGATGACGCTGTCTTCAATTTTTGAATAAATTAAAGGAGCTTTTTCGACAATTTTATGTCCTGCTTCAATTAAAACTTTTGAATTTTCAATAGTAGTCCAATCTAATTGGCTAACATTGAAAATTTCATAGATTTTTTCAGCTGTGAAAGGAAGGAAGGGCTCAGCTAAATTTCCTAATGCAACTGCAATTTGAGCTCCGATAAATAATGTATTTTTAGTCTTTTCTACATCATTTTCAAAAGTTTTCCACGGTTCTTCATTTTGAAGATATCCATTTCCAAACCTTGCTAAATTCATAAAAGCAGTTAAAGCATTTCTGAATTCGTAATTATCTAAATAGTTTCTTATTTCAATAGCGCTTTTACTGATTTGTTCAAGCTCAGGAGCATTTATATCTCCTTCAGGAACTTCACCATTAAAATATTTATTAATTAAAACAGCAACGCGATTTATGAAATTTCCAAAAATATTTACCAGCTCAGAATTATTTTTAGTCTGGAAATCTTTCCAGGTAAAATTATTGTCCTTTGTTTCCGGAGCAGACGAAAGAAGCACATATCTTAACACATCCTGTTGTCCCGGGAATTCTTCTACATATTCATGTGCCCATACCGCCCAGTTTCTGGACGTTGAGATCTTATCGTTCTCAAGGTTTAAGAATTCAAAGGCAGGAACATTTTTCGGCATGATATAATCACCGTGAACTTTCATCATTGCAGGGAAGATAATACAGTGGAATACAATATTATCCTTTCCGATGAAATGAACCAGGTCACTGTTTTCATTCTGCCAGTAATCTTTCCAATCTTTTCCGTTTTTCTCTGCCCATTCTTTAGTGAAAGAAATATATCCGATAGGGGCATCAAACCAAACGTAAAGCACTTTCCCTTCCGCATTTGGAAGTGGTACAGGAACTCCCCAGTTCAGATCTCTGGTCATGGCACGGGGCTTTAAACCATCATTCAACCATGATTTAACCTGTCCGTATACATTCGGTTTCCAGTCATCTTTATGGCCTTCAATGATCCATTCGTTCAGAAAATCTTCATATTCATTTAAGGGAAGATACCAGTTTTTGGTCTCCTTAAGAATTGGAACATTTCCGCTTAACATGGATTTCGGATTGATCAGTTCTGAAGGAGATAGGGTAGATCCGCATTTCTCACACTGGTCTCCGTAAGCATTTTCATTTCCGCAGTTGGGGCATGTTCCTACAATATAACGGTCTGCCAAAAATTCTCCGGCTTGTTCATCAAAATACTGCTCAGAAACTTCTTCCGTGAATTTCCCTTTTTCATAAAGGACCTTAAAGAAATCCTGGCTCGTTTCGTAATGCTTTTTAGAGGTTGTTCTGGAATACTCATCAAAAGAAATTCCCAGATCTGAAAAAGATTTTTTGATGATCTCATGGTATTTATCCACAATATCCTGAGGTGTTACTCCTTCTTTTTTTGCTCTGATGGTGATAGGAATCCCATGCTCATCTGATCCGCAGATAAATGCTACATCTTTTCCTAATCTTCTCTGAAATCTTGCGTAGACATCCGCAGGAATATACACACCTGCCAAATGTCCTATATGAACCGGTCCGTTTGCATAAGGCAAAGCTGCCGTAATCATCTTTCTGTTTGACATTTATCGTAAAGTTTTAACTGCAAAGATAAGAATTATCTCCTAGAACCGCCTAATATTCGGTTATAATAAGTTTTTTGCCCGTGTGCCAGACTGAAATATTACATTTAGTTAAACAAATGTTTAACTTTTTGTTAATTATATCAATATATTATGCATCGCATATATTAACGTAATGTTATGGAAAACAGATATTTGGTTTTTTGACAGACAAGCAATTTACATAAATTTATCTAAATTTTCAATAATATTATAATAATTCTAAATTTTTTATAAATTGCAAGGCTGGTTGTACAGCATTATTAAAGAAACGAAACTAAAAAAAACGATATTGTGAAAAATTTTACAACGGTATTAAAAATTGCGCCTGCCTTTTTATTGGCTAGCTCAATGATACATGCACAGACACAAGACTCTATAACCAAGGAGAAAAAAATCGAAGAGGTTGTATTGATCGGATATGGAAAACAAAAGAAATCTGACCTTACAGGATCTATTACTTCAGTTACTGCCAAAGACTTCAACGGAGGAGCAACTTCTGCAGGTCAGCTGATCCAGGGTAAAACACCTGGAGTACAGATTACGAATAATAGCGGTGCTCCGGGGTCGGGTACAAAAATTAGAATCAGGGGAACATCTTCTTTAAGTGGAGAAAACTCTCCATTAATTGTTATTGATGGAGTTCCTCAGGATTTTGTGGGAATGAATGGTGTTTCTGATCCTTTATCTCTCATCAACCCCAATGATATTGAAACATTTGATATCCTGAAAGATGCTTCTGCTACTGCTATTTATGGTAATAGAGCTTCTAATGGTGTTATTTTGATTACAACTAAGAAAGGAAGCTCCGGGAAATTTAAAGTGAATTTCTCAACAGTAGCTTCGGTTTCTACGAAAATGGGAAATGTAGATGTGTTAAATGCACAGGAGTTTAGAGATTTTGTCAATACCTACGCACCGGCAAACTACAAGACCAAACTTGGAAATGCAGATACGAATTGGCAGGACAAGATTTACCAGGCAGCTTGGGGAACAGACAATAATGTAGCCCTGTCAGGAGGTATTAAAGGCTTGCCTTACCGTTTATCATTAGGTTATAACGAACAAAACGGTATTGTAAGATCAAATTCTTTCCGTAGAACCTCAGTAGGCTTGAACTTAAATCCTAAGTTCTTAGATAATCATTTATCAGTAAATGTCAATGCCAAAGGAACTTTCACAGATAACAGATTTGTAGATGGCGGAGTAATCAAAGCAGCTACTTATTTTGACCCTACACAGCCTGTATATTCCGGAAATTCCAATTATGGAGGATATTATGAATGGTTGGATTCAGGATCAGCAACAGGATATAATGTGAATGCCAATACCAACCCTCTTGGGTTAATTGATGGCGTACGAGATGTATCATCTGTGACCAGAGGATTGGGAAATATTCAGTTAGATTACAAACTTCACTTTCTTCCTGACCTGCATTTTAATGTGAATGCCGGTTATGATTATACAAAAAGTGAAGGACACAAATTTAAAGATGCAAACTACAGACCTGGTTACGGTGACAAAGGAAGTTCTAATTTCTACTCGATGGAAAAAAAGAACAAACTTTTGGAAACCTATTTTAATTATGTTAAAAATATAGCTCCAATTAATACAGGAGTAGATATTACAGCCGGATATGCTTACCAGGATTTCCGCACAATTGTTCCGGGAGCTATTACTTATAAAGGAAATGGTACTACTTTACCACCGGATCTAGATTTTGAAACACAGAATACACTAATATCTTTTTATGGAAGAGCTATTTTCACAGTAGCTAATAAGTATATTATTTCTGGATCTGTTCGTAAAGATGGTTCCTCAAGATTCTTTAACGGGACAAGAGATAATGTATGGGGTGTCTTTCCTGGAGTTTCTTTGGCTTGGAAGCTTAATGAAGAAAACTTCATCAAAAATATTTCAGCAATTAGTACTTTAAAATTGAGAGCGGGATGGGGAAAAACCGGACAGCAGGAACTACCGGCTCTAAACGGAAATAAACCTAATAATTACCCTGCATTTGCTGCATATAATCCAAGTTATCCAGGTGCTAGTTATCAATTTGGGAACGAATATTATTTTATGTTCAGACCTGCCAATTATAATCCAAATCTTACATGGGAGACTACCACTACAAAAAATATAGGATTGGATTTTGGTTTTACTCAAAATAGAATTACCGGATCTATCGACCTTTTCAGAAAAGACACTAAGGATCTATTGGTATATGCTGATGAAGCAGCAGGAGGCTTAAGTAATGCCAGCTGGCAAAATGTGGGAGATATGAAGAATGAAGGTATTGAAGGAAGCATTACAGTAGTTCCTGTTAAAAATGAAAAGACTACTTGGGAATTAAGCTTTAATGCAACACATTACAATCCAATTGTAACTAAATTGAAAGACAGAGCAGATGAATCATTCAATATGGAAGTCGGTGGTATTGAGGGAGGTGCCGGAAACAGAATTCAGGCACATGCTGTAGGATATGCTCCAAATTCATTCTGGGTATATCAGCAGGTATATGATACTAATGGAAAACCTGTAGACGGAGCATATGTAGATAGAAACGCAGATGGCATGATCAATACAAAAGATATGTACTATTACAAGTCTACTACTCCGGATGCTATTTTAGGTTTTTCAACTAAAGTATCTCATAAGAACTGGGATTTTGCGCTTAGTGCAAGAGCCGTATTAGGAAACTATGTTTATAACAACATGGCATCCAACAGTTCATTGCAGTCTGCGTCTACAAACGAATACCTTCAAAATGTATTCTCCACTGCTCCAGAATATAAATTCTCTGTACCTCAGTACAAATCGGATATTTATGTAGAGAATGCATCATTCTTAAGATTAGATAATATCAATATTGGCTATAATTTAGGTGAAGTTTTCTCTAAAGGAAGTAATCTGAAAGTATACGGTATGGCACAAAACGTTTTTGTAATTACTAAATATACAGGGGTGGACCCTGAAGTTTTTGGGAACATAGACAACGGATATTATCAGATGCCTAGAGTATATTCATTGGGCTTTAATTTTCAATTTTAAATAATAATTACGATGAAACTAAATAAAATCAAACTTAAAAATATAGTATTGCCTCTTTCTGCTGCATTTCTACTGACTACAGCGTCATGTGTAAAAGATTTGGAAAGAGAGCCAATAACAGATGTTACCTCTGCAAGTATCTATAAAGATTTTTCCAACTATAAAAATATTTTAGCAAAACTCTATGGAGGTCTTGCTATGGGAGGACAGGTAAGTGGAGATGGTGACCAGCCTGATAGTGATATTAATGGAATTAACGGAGGTTTTTCACAGTATACAAGATTACTGTATACCCTTAATGTAATAACTACTGATGAAGCAGTAATAGGTTGGAATGATGGAAATCTTCATACCCTTCATAAAATGACATGGGATGCTTCTAATGAATTTATTGCTGCAATGTATTACAGAGTATATACGGAAATTGCTTTTTGTAATGAATTTCTGAGAAATGTTACAGACGAAAAATTAGCAGCAAATAATATTACCGGAGACAACCTTGCTCAGGCAAAATTAATGAGAGCCGAAGCCCGTTTCCTAAGAGCACAATCCTATTACCATGCAATTGATATGTTCGGGAATGTACCTTTTGTAGATGAAACATATCTTCCTGGATCTGTAAATCCTCCACAGAGAATAGACAGAAAATCATTATTTAACTTCATAGAATCTGAATTGGTTGCAGTAGCAGGTGAATTAAAAGAGCCTAAAACCAATGAATATGGCAGAGCAGACAAAGCTGCAGCTTGGGCGTTATTGGCAAAATTATATTTAAATGCTGAAGTATATACAGGAACACAGAGAAATACAGACTGTATTACTTATTGTAATAAAGTAATTGCAGCAGGTTATTCTTTAAAGCCAAAGTATGATGAGCTGTTCCTTGCAGATAATAATATCAGTAATCCAGAACAGATACTAAGTGTAAATTTTGATGGGATTAATACACAAACCAACGGAGGAACTACTTACTTAGTCCATGCAGCAGTAGGTGGGGGTATGAAAGCTTCTGATTTTGGAATCAATGGTGGTTGGAGCGGAATCAGAACGACAAAGGCATTTGTAAACCTATTCCCAACTAATGGAACTGATAAAAGAGGCAGGTTTTTTACAGCAGGACAGAATTTGGAAATTAACGATCTGGGTTCTTTTACAGATGGATATGCATTTATCAAGTATAAGAACGTTAAAAGCAATGGATCTGTAGGGGCACATGATAACTGGGTGGAGGCTGATATTCCTCTATATCGTTTAGCAGACATCTACCTTATGTATGCAGAAGCTGTTCTTAGAGGAGGAAGTGGAGGTAGTCAGGCAACTGCAGTCACTTACGTTAACCAATTAAGAGAACGTGCTTATGGTAATACAAGTGGAAACGTAACTTCAATAAACCTGAATTTTATTTTAGATGAAAGAGCAAGAGAATTATCTTGGGAAACATCTAGAAGATCAGATCTTGTCCGTTTCAACAAATTTACTACAGGAGATTATCTATGGCCATGGAAAGGGAATGTTAAAGATGGAAAAGCTGTTGAAAGCTATAGAAATCTTTTCCCCATCCCAAATAAAGATATTATAGCCAATCCTAACCTGATTCAGAATCCTGGATATTAATTAAAAACACTATAAAATGAAACAAATATTTAGATTATTAACCATAGCCCTCATTGGTTTTTTGGTTATTTCCTGCGAAAAGGATGAAGATCAGGCTGTGATCAACGAAACAACTATTGCTAAACTTTCTTCTGATAAAAGTACAATAGTTCTTAATGAACTCGTTGCCAATGATGCTGTGATTAATTTCACATGGACGAAACCAACATTTAATATCGCTGTAGTTTCCAGCCAGCAGATAGAATTCGGGATCAAAGGAAACAATTTTAAAAAAAGTGCTACTGTTGATTTTTCCAATGATTTAATGACAGGTTCAGTTACCCATGCTGCAATGAATGCTGCTATGTTCAATATCGGAGCGACACCAGATGTTGTAAATGATATTGAAGCAAGACTAAAAACATCTGTAGGATCAGCAGCTTTTTATTCCAATGTAATAGCCCTTAAAGTAACACCTTATACTCCAAACCCGGATTTGGTATATCCGAAGATTAATGTACCTGGCGGATATGCCGGAGCAGCAGGTTATGCAAATTGGAATCCTGCCAATTCACCAAACCTGTTCTCTCCTGAAAAAGATAATAAATACAGAGGATTCATCTGGATTAGTAATCTTACAGGTGAAAACGGACAGTACAAATTTGCGATCAATCAAGATTGGCCGGGAAATAAAGGAGATGACGGAACGAATACCGGAAAATTAGTTGGAGACGGAGCAAACATAAAAGCCCCTGTAATAGGAACATACTATGTTAAAGTTGATTGGGCTGCAAATACCTATTCATCGGTGTTGGCAAACTTTGGTATAATCGGAGATGCTACGCCTACAGGATGGAACTCAGATACAGATTTTGTTTATAATCCGGCTACAAAGACTTACGTAATCAATTCAATTATGTTGAGTAGTACAGGATCATTTAAATTTAGAGGAAATGACGACTGGGCACTAAAATTCCAGCCTAAGAAAGATGACCAGACTCTGGTTTCAGGAAAGGCCGTACAAACTTATTTCAATGCTGAAAATACAGTAGACGGTGATCCTAATTATAAAGTATCCGAAGCAGGAAACTATAAAATAGAACTGGATTTACATAATTCGGCCTATTACAAGTTAACTGTTACAAAATTGTAAAACGTCCAAAATAATTTGATAAAGTGTTGCTTTACCGCAGCACTTTATCTATTTTTAAGTTTATAAATAATCATTATGAAGAAAATTACAGTTGGAGCGATATTGCTCTCAATGATGTTCGCAGGTGTTAATGCACAGTCTTTGAAATCACCGGATGGAAAATTTGAAATGAACTTTCAGCTGAAACAGGGAGTACCCTATTATAATCTGAAATACAATGGTGCTGTGGTGGTAGAAGATTCTAAATTAGGATTAAGATTATTTAAAGACTCAGCTATTAAATTCGCTTCTGAAATAGCTAAAGCGGAAGACGCAAAATTTGACCTGAACAACGGGTTCACGAAAACACAAGAAAAACGTGACTCTAAAAACGAAACCTGGCAGCCGGTTTTGGGCGAAAAGAAAAACTATATTAATCATTACAACGAACTTGCCGTTACCTTGGATCAGGCTTCTACAAGCAGAAGTATTGTTGTAAAGTTCAGATTGTTTAATGATGGATTGGGATTCAGATATGAATTTCCACAGCAGAAAAACCTGAATTATTTCGTGATCAGAGAAGAAGATTCAGAAATCGACTTTCCTACAGACATGAAAGCCTGGTGGATCGTGGCAGACTACGATTCCCAGGAATACCAGTATCAGGAAACAAAAATCTCCGAAATTCCTTCCCAATGGGATAAAGCATTCGATGCCAATGCTTCACAGTCATTAGTGAAAAATGCGGTACAGTCTCCGCTAATGCTTAAAAAAGAAGGAAAAGAGCCCCTATACGTAAATGTTGCAGAAGCAGCGGTTTTAGATTATCCGGCCTCCCATCTTGAGGTAGATGCCCAGAATTTTAAGTTCAAAACACATCTTACTGCTGACAGACAGGGAGCAAAAGGATATATTCAAACCCCTTCGGTAACGCCATGGAGAACCATTATTGTTTCCCCGAAAGCAGAAGAGGTGATGGAATCCAAAATGATCTTCAATCTTAACGAACCTACAAAATATACCGATACTTCCTACATTCACCCTACAAAATACATGGGCGTATGGTGGGAAATGATTATCGGAAAATCCCAGTGGGCTTATTCTACAGCTGAAAACGTACATCTGGACAAAACAGATTTCTCAAAACTGGCACCGAATGGAAAACATGCGGCCAACAATACCAAAGTTAAAGAATACATCGACTTTGCCGCTGAAAACGGCTTCCAGGGATTACTGATTGAAGGCTGGAACATTGGTTGGGAAGACTGGTTCGGGCATTCCAAGGAATTTGTTTTCGATTTCATTACACCGTATCCGGATTTTGACATCAAAATGCTGAATGAATATGCCCATTCGAAAGGCATTAAGCTTATCATGCACCATGAAACTTCAGGTTCTGCAACCAATTATGAAAGATGGTCGGATAAAGCTTTCCAGCTGATGAACAAATACGGTTATGATGCCGTAAAAACAGGCTATGTGGGAGATATCATCCCAAGAGGAGAACACCATTACTCACAATGGACAATCAACCATTTTTACAGAATTGCTGAAAAAGCAAACGATTATAAAATCATGGTCAATTCCCATGAATCTGTACGCCCTACAGGTGAAAGCCGTACCTATCCGAACTATATTTCTGCAGAAGCAGCCAGAGGAACTGAATACGAAGCATTCGGAGGAAATAAACCTGACCACCAGACCGTTCTTCCGTTTACAAGATGGATGGGAGGATCTATGGATTACACACCGGGTATTTTCCAGACTAAATTAGACTATTATTTTCCTGGAGATAAGCGTTTTGTGAAAACTACACTTGCCAAACAGCTTGCCCTGTACGTAACGATGTATATGCCTCTTCAGATGGCAGCGGACCTTCCTGAAAACTATAAAAAGCATATGGATGCATTCCAGTTTATCAAGGATGTTGCTGCAGACTGGGATGATACTAAGATTTTATCGGCAGAGCCGGGAGATTATGTCATCACTGCCAGAAAGGCAAAAGGTACTGACAATTGGTTTGTAGGAGGTATTACTGATGAAAATAAGCGTGAATACACCGTAGATTTCTCTTTCCTGGATAAAGGGAAAAAATATGAGGTAACCGTTTACGAAGATGGAAAAGATGCCGATTATATTGATAATCCTCAAAGTTATAACATCTACAAAAAACAGATCACCAGCAAATCTAAATTGAATTTCAAAATGGCGAGAAGCGGCGGTTTTGCTGTCTCTGTAAAGCCTGTCAATTAAGATTTAATTCATAAGTTTGTTATGCCCCGGTTCATTATATTCGGAAAAATGGGCCGGGGCATTACTTTTTAACAAAACTATTGATCAAAATACAATCATAAATGAAAAAAATATATACAATTTTTGCCCTTTCAGCAGCATCTGTGGCTTTTTCACAGATTCAGAAAGTAGAACCTGCTTTTTGGTGGAAAGGAATGAAAAATCCTGAACTTCAGATCCTGGTATACGGAAAAGATATTGCCCAAAATGAAATTGAACTTTCCGACGGTATTCAGATAAAAGACATAAAAAAAGTTGAAAATCCCAATTATGTTTTTGTAACAGTCAATACCAATGAGATCAATGTTCCGAAGTTTAAAATCAATCTCAAGAAAGGAAAGAAAAATATCAGCTCCTATACGTATGAGCTGAAACAAAGAGCGCCTGGATCCGCAGACCGCGAATCTTTTACTTCAAAAGATGTCATGTATCTTATCATGCCGGACCGTTTTGCTAACGGTGATGAAAAAAATGACTCCAGACCTGACCTTATTGAAAAGGCAAATCGGAGTTTACCGAACGGAAGACATGGCGGAGATCTTCGTGGAATTATCAACAACCTTGATTATATCCAAAACCTTGGAGCCACGTCCGTTTGGCTTACACCCGTTAACGAAGACAATGAAAAAGTATATTCCTATCACGGATATGCACAAACTGATCTTTATAAAATAGATGGCCGCTACGGGACTAATGAAGAATACCGCGAACTTTCCCAGAAGCTGAATAAACGGAATATGAAGCTGGTCATGGATTATGTAACCAACCATTGGGGAGTTTCTCACTGGATCATCAAAGACCTGCCTTCAAAAGACTGGATTCATTGGTTTGATGAGGGAAAAAATGGTTTTTACCGGTCCAATTACAAAACAACGACCCAGTTTGACACCAATGCCTCAGAAATTGATAAAAAATATGCACTGGATGGCTGGTTTGATACCACCATGCCGGATGTTAATCAAAAAAATCCATTGGTTTTAAAATACCTTACCCAAAATGCAATCTGGTGGATTGAATATGCCGAATTGGGTGGGCTGCGTGTAGATACCTATCCGTACAATGATAAAGAAGGCATGGCCAAATGGGCAAAAGCCATTACCGACGAATATCCAAAATTCAATATCGTAGGGGAAACATGGCTTAATACCGCAGGACAGATTTCTGCCTGGCAGAAAAACTCCAAAACCGGGGAAGCTGCGGGATACAATTCTAACCTGCCTTCCGTTATGGACTTTATGCTGTACGGTGATATGCCGAAAGCTATTAAAGAAAAAGAAAGCTGGGACACAGGAATGGTAAAGCTTTATAACGTTTTTACCAGCGACTTCCTGTATCCTGATATTAATAATCTTCTGGTCTTCTTTGAAAATCACGATACCGAAAGGTGGAATGAGATTTTTAATGCCGATCCTAAAGCCTACAAAATAGCATTGACCCTGATTTCTACGGTCAGAGGGATTCCACAGATCTATTACGGCTCAGAAGTAGGCATGAGAGGAGATAAAACTAAGGGAGGCGATGCAGATATCCGCAGGGATTTTCCTGGTGGGTGGAAATCGGATGCGCAGAATGCTTTCAATCCTTCATCACAGACTCCCGATCAGAAAGAATTTTATCAGTTTAGCCAAAAATTATTAAACTGGAGAAAAGGAAAAGAAGTGATTCATACGGGGAAAACTAAAAATTACGTTCCTCAGGATGGTGTATTTGTCTATTTCAGATATGATACCAAGGACAATGTAATGGTAATCATCAACAATAATGAAAAAGATCAGACATTAGATTTAAAACGTTTTGCAGAATCATTAAACGGTGTGACAAAAGGTAAAGACGTTATTTCAGGAAAGGAATTTTCTATGGAAAAAAGTCTCACTGTACCTGCAAAAACTCCAATGATTATCGAACTCTAAGATTAAATCAATGATACTATGAAAAAAATAAAAATTGTTTACACTTTAGCGCTTTTTATACTTGGTTTTATGGGAATATATGCCCAGTCCAACGGGACCAAATTTGAAAAAGACAAAACAGAAATAGGAACTATGCTGGACGGCTTTAATACTGCTGCCGCAAAAGCTGATTTCAATGCCTATTTTAACTACTTTGCAGACGAGTCCACGTTTATCGGAACTGATGCTACAGAAGTTTGGGATAAAAAAGCTTTTATGGTTTGGGCCAAACCTTATTTTGACAAAAAGAAAACCTGGAACTTCACTTCCCTTAAAAGAAACATCTATTTCAGCAAAGATGGTAAACTGGCCTGGTTTGATGAGCTTCTGGATACCCAAATGAAAATCTGCAGAGGCTCAGGCGTTGTAGAAAAAATAAACGGAAGCTGGAAAGTAAAACAGTATGTACTTTCTGTAACTGTTCCGAATGATGTAGTTGATAAAGTGGTTGCAGAGAAGGCAGCCATTGAGAATACCTTAATCCAAGAATTAAAAAAACACTAATGAACCCTTCGCACAGTACTTTTACGAAAAAAATAAAACCGAATCTTTCCATGGCTCAGATCATCAATATGAGTATGGGATTTCTGGGAATCCAGATGGCTTTTGGTTTACAAAATGGTAATGCAAGCAGAATTCTCGCCAATTTCGGGGCGGATGTCCATGAACTATCCTGGTTCTGGCTCGTTGCACCAATCACAGGATTGATTGTTCAGCCGATTATCGGGCATATGGGAGACAATACCTGGAGTCCGCTCGGAAGAAGAAAGCCTTATTTTTTAATTGGGGCGGTTTTATGCGCAATAGGTTTGGTCATGCTTCCTAATGCTGCTTCCGCCACACAAATGTTGGCTGCCAATGTCTTGTTGATGGCAGTTATTTTCCTGGCTATGATGGACGCATCAATCAATGTGGCAATGGAACCTTTCCGTGCTTTAGTGGGAGATATGCTTCCGAAACACCAGGCAACCATTGGGTTTTCTGTTCAGACCATTTTAATAGGAATTGGGGCTGTTATAGGTTCTGATTTGCCGAACTGGCTGACAAAATTAGGAGTGTCAAATGTTGCTCCCAAAGGTTTTGTAGCAGACAATGTGATTTACTCTTTTTACATCGGGGCAGCAGTTTTAATTCTATCAATTTTATATACCATTATTACGACCAAAGAATATTCTCCGGAAGAGTTCGCATCATTTGAAGGTGGGAAACCCATTGTGAAAAATGAATCCAAATTCTCAGATATTTTTAAAGATTTCAGGAATGCACCCTCTCAAATGAAAAAACTGGGAATTGTTCAGTTCTTCTCATGGTTTGCATTATTTACCATGTGGGTTTTCACAACCAGTGCTCTGGCAACCCACCATTTCGGACTTTCTCCTGATGATACCCACTCAGTGGAATTTAATAAAGCCGGAGATCTGACGGGAAGTTTATTTGGAAGCTACAATTTCTATGCGATTTTCTTTGCATTTGCCCTGACTCCGATTGCTAAGTTTATTGGTAAAAAGCAAACCCACGCTTTAGCTTTGGCTTGTGGTGGATTAGGTCTTATTTCTATGTATTTTATCAAAGATATCCATAGCCTTTGGATTTCAATGATAGGATTAGGATTTGCCTGGGCAAGTATTCTTGCAATGCCTTATGCCATGCTGATTGATTCGATTCCGCAAAAGAAAATGGGGGTTTATATGGGAATTTTCAATTTCTTCATTGTAATCCCGCAAATCATCAATGGTATTTTCGGAGGACCCATTGTAAGCAGTGTCTTTGGAAAGCAAGCCATAGATTATATTGTAGTCGGAGGTATCTGCATGCTAATCGGAGCTGTCCTTACAATGATTTTTGTAAAATCAGAAGATGAAACCCCTAAGGAAATAGAAGAGGAAATCCAGCAGGTACATTTTTAAAGGAAGAAGTTAGAAATTATAGGTTAGAAGCTAGAGGAAGAAGTCGGATGATGGAAGCACAGAAACCTCGAATGTCAGTCAATCATAATACAATTCAATAGAAGCGGGCTTTAGCCCGCTTTTTCAATTAATGCCATCACCAAAGGGCTTTAGCCAAAATTTAATGATCTAAATTTTTAATTTTGCTAATGGTTTAAAAATGAAATTATCAATAACAAATTGCAAAAATTCACCATGATAATTCACGATTTACGCCAAAGCAGTTTCAATAGCTGCAACTGCCTTTGAAAAATTCTCCTCTTTTAATTGAGGAACCATCATTCCCTGAGATTTGAAAACTTCTACATCTGTAATCCCGATGAATCCAAATAAAGTTCTTAAATAATGCTCCATATTCTCAATGAGTCCGTTTTCATACACTCCGCCGATGGCAAAATTTAAAAACAGTTTTTTGTTTTGTAAAAGACCCTTTGGTGTTCCGTCTGCATACGAAAATGTTTTCCCGGCAACCGCAATGCTGTCGATCCATGATTTTAACGTGGATGGAAAAGTAAAATTGTAAAAAGGAACACCAATCACAATAATATCAGCTTCCTGGATTTCTTTTAATGATTCGTCAGAATATTTTGAGGCTTCCTTCTGTTCATCATTCCTTTCTTCATCCGGAATTCTGGAGGCACTGAAATGATGAATTTCCAGATGGGGAATCGGGTTTAAAGCCAGATCACGAATTACCACTTTGCTGTTTGGGTCTTTATCCAATAACTGATTAATTACAGCTTGAGAAAGCTTATTGCTTACAGAGTTTTCTCCGCTGATGCTCGTTTGGATATTTAAAATATTTGCCATTTTGTTTTGAATTTTTTCGTTTTTATTAATGACAAAATTATTGTAAATTTACTTTCCAAAGTATAGCAGTTACCTAAAGGAAAGTGAAAAAATGGAAAAGCAACATAATCATAAAGATTGCATGCAGGCGCTAAAACCTGTCCGCGATACCCTGGATGTTATTAATGGGAAATGGAAATTACAAATTATCATTTCTTTGAATGCAGGAAATAAGCGTTTTACTGAAATTGAAAGAAGCATTCCGAAACTGACCTCAAAAGTTTTAGCCAAAGAACTAAAAGAGCTGGAACAAAACGGGTTAGTTGAAAGAATAGTTAAGGATACCTATCCGGTAAGTATAGAATACTATCCCACACAATATACCAGTACACTACACCCTGTTGTGGAATCTCTGAAAGATTGGGGCGAAAATCACCGCAAACATATTTTCGGAACTCCAGTAGAGACAGAAAAATTGAAATAAATACTAATAATATTAAATTAAGCATGTCAGTAAAGGCTTTAGCTCAAATATTAGATTTCAAAACTAGTTTATATCCTCAGTCAATTTGTCTTGGATAAAATCTTTATGCCTTAAGTTTCTACCATTGTATTAACAGAAAAACACTTCTGCCACAGCCCAGATCCTTTCTTAACCTACATCAACAGTTTCAAAGGCTCTCATCCCTTACATTTGTACCATAAATAATCACGTATGAAAACAGTATATCATAAAGCAGATTCAAGAGGCCACGCAGATCACGGCTGGCTAAACAGCTACCATACATTCAGTTTTGCTAATTATCAGAACAAGGACAGAATGAACTTTGGAGCGTTGAGAGTATTAAACGACGATACCGTTTCGCAGGGAATGGGATTTGGGACACATCCTCACAGAGATATGGAAATTATTTCGATTCCTCTGGAAGGAGATCTGGAACATAAAGATTCAATGGGAACCACTGCCGTTATCAAAAAAGGAGAGATCCAGGTAATGAGTGCAGGAACCGGTGTAATGCATAGCGAATACAATAAAAACAAAGATGAAGCCGTAAAGTTTCTGCAGATCTGGATTTTTCCTAAAGAACTTAATGTTGAGCCACGCTATGATCAGAAAAGCATCAAAGAGGGAGAAAAAATCAATGGATTCCAGCAGATCTTATCGCCGAATAAAAATGATGACGGAGTTTGGATCCATCAGGATGCATGGTTTAATCTGGCTAATTTTAAGGCAGGAAATGGCAAAAACTATATGCTCAATAAAAAAGGAAATGGGGTATATGCCTTCGTTTTAAAAGGAAGCGCTAAAGTAGGAGACAGAATTTTGAATGAAAGAGACGGATTGGGAATCTGGGACACTCAGAGCTTTAATATTGAAGCAATAGAAGATGCTGAGATCTTATTAATGGAAGTACCGATGGAATTGCCGGCTTATTTAAAATAACAAATAGAACACAGTATATAAAAATAGATAATAATGAAAGTTTTAGCAATAGCAGGAAGCAATTCGGATGCTTCAATGAACAGACAGTTAGTAGCTTACGCATCATCGCTTTTTGAAAATGCAGAAGTAGAAGTAGTAGATCTTAATCCTTTCGAAATGCCGATCTATAAGCACGAAAGAGAATTGGCAGGTGGCGTTCCCCAGGAAGCCCATGATTTTGCATCAAAAATTGATGGAGCTAATCTTCTTTTGGTCTCATTACCTGAACATAACGGAACTTACTCTACAGCGTTCAAAAATGTGTTCGACTGGGTATCCAGAATTAAAGACAGAACCGTATGGAATGAAGTACCGATGTTACTAATGTCAACCTCTCCGGGAGGCCGAGGAGGAGCCGGAGTTTTAGATGCTGCATCCAAGCGTTTCCCTTTTCACGGAGGAAATATTGTAGAAACTTTTTCACTTCCTTTCTTTAATGACAACTTTGATAAAGCGGCTCAGAAGATTTCTAATGAAGAGAAAAACAGCGAATTAAAAGAAAAAATAAAGAAGATTGCAGCCATTGAAATCATCCTTGAAAAATAGAATTTGAATATTAATTTAAAATTACTATTTTTGCAAAAAGAAAAAAGATGAAAATTCAGACCACTTTTAAAGAATGTTTCTCAGAGAAAGGGAAAACTGTGGACTCTGAAATTCTGAGATAAAATAACGGCCGATAATCTACCAAGATTGTCGGCTTTTTTATTTTCTAAAATCGATATAAAAAGTAATTATAGAAATAAAATGTACCAATATACCAATGTATCAATATACCAGTTTTTTGGTTTTCCCAACAAGATGATTGTTACATTGTTAAACTGATACATTGCTACATTAATAAAAATTATTAAACATGAGCAACACTTACAAATCAGCAGGCGTAGACAAAGAAGAAGGATACAAAACGGTTGACAAGATCAAAAAAGCGGTAGGCGAAACCCACAACTCAAATGTATTGAACCATTTGGGAAGTTTTGGAGCTTTCTATGAGATCGGAGGATATAAAAACCCTGTGCTGGTTTCAGGAACAGACGGAGTGGGGACCAAGCTGAAAGTAGCTTTGGATACCAAACAGTATGACTCTATCGGTATTGACTGCTTCGCCATGTGTGCCAATGATATCCTTTGCCACGGTGCAAAACCATTATTTTTCTTAGATTATCTGGCTTGCGGTAAGCTTGATTCAGAAATTGCTGCTGAAATCGTTCTTGGAATGGTGAAAGCATGTAAGGACAACAATTGCGCATTGATTGGTGGTGAAACTGCTGAAATGCCGGGAATGTACCAGCCCGGAGATTATGATGTTGCCGGATTCTGTGTAGGAATTGTAGAAAAAGATCAGATCATTGATGGTTCTACTATTAAAGCAGGAAACAAGATCATTGCTCTGCCAAGCTCAGGATTCCACTCCAACGGATTTTCATTGGTAAGAAAAGTGTTCCCTAACTTCGAAGAAGAGTTTGAAGGAAAACCTTTATACGAGACTCTTTTAGTACCTACAAGATTATATTATAAAGACATCCACAAAGTATTGGAAGAAGTAAAAGTTTCCGGTATTGCCCACATTACAGGCGGTGGTCTTTATGAAAATGTTCCAAGAATTATTCCTGAAGGATTATGTGCTTCTATTGATGCTGCTAAAATCAAAATTCCTAGTGTGATGCTTGAATTGGAAAAAAGAGGTGGAGTATCCCGTGAAGAAATGTTCGGAACCTTCAATATGGGTGTAGGGATGATTATCGTTGCAGATTCAGACCATGCTGAAAAAATATTACATCTTTTAGACGATGCGTACGAAATCGGAGAAATTACAGCAGGAACCGAGAAGATTAATTTAGCAATATAACAATTGGTCAATGTACCAGTGTACCAATTAAATTCATTGTTACATTGTTAGACTGATACATTGTTACATTAACAACATGAAAAATATCGTTATACTCGTTTCAGGTTCCGGAACCAATCTGCAGAGAATCATAGATACCATTGAGAGCGGAGAAATCCAGAATGCAAAAATATCTTTAGTGGTGGCAGACAGGGAATGTTACGGACTTGAAAGAGCGAAAAATCATCATATAGAAAATGTTCTGATCCCAAGAGGAAAGAACTTCAGCAGTGAATTGGGAAATGTGATACCGAAAGATACAGATCTGATTGTATTGGCAGGATTCTTATCTATCCTGAAACCAGAATTCTGTGAGAACTGGACCGGAAAGATTATTAATATCCACCCAGCACTGCTTCCGAAATTCGGAGGAAAAGGAATGTGGGGAATGCACGTTCACCATGCAGTTATTGAAGCCAAAGAAAAAATAAGTGGAGCAACTGTACATTTTGTAACTCCGGGAATTGACGAAGGGGAAGCTATTCTTCAGAAATCATTTGAGGTGACAGCAGACGATACCCCGGAAACCATTGCAGAGAAAGTTCACCATATTGAATATGAGATATTTCCAAAAGCCATCAATAAAGTTTTAGGAAATTAAATAATAATGTGTCAATATAACAATATAACAATGTACCAGTGTACCAATTGAATTCATTGTTACATTGCTAGACTGATACATTGCTACATTAAAAGAAATCTAAGTAAATAAAAGTAAGACCGGGGGTGAAAGACCGGGCTACAGTTTGAAATAGCTGTAAAAAGTAAAAAATTGAAAGTAAAATGAGTAAAAAGAGAGTTTTAATCAGTGTTTCTGACAAAAGCGGATTGATCGAGTTCGCCCAGTTCTTGGAAGCCCGGAATTATGAGTTGATTTCTACAGGAGGAACGTTCAAACATTTGAAAGATGCTGGTTTAAATCCGATTCAGATCGATGAGGTAACCAATTTCCCTGAAATGCTGGACGGAAGAGTGAAAACCCTTCACCCGAAAGTTCACGGAGGTCTTTTAGCAGTCCGTTCCAATGAAGAGCATATGAAAACCGTTCAGGAACATGGAATTGACCTGATCGACATGGTAATCGTAAACCTTTATCCTTTCTTTGAAAATGTGAACAAAGACATTTCTTTACATGAGAAAGTAGAGTTTATCGACATCGGAGGTCCTTCAATGCTTCGTTCTGCCGCTAAAAACTTTGATTCTGTTACCGTAATTACCGATGTGGAAGACTATGCAACGGTAAGGCTTGAAATGGAACAGAACGGTGATACCTACATCGAAACACGTAAAAAGCTTGCAGGAAAAGTATTCAACCTTACTTCAGCTTACGACGGGGCTATTTCAAGAATGCTTTTAGACGAAGAATATCCTACCTATCTTAATGCTTCATACAAAAAAGCATCTGATTTAAGATATGGTGAAAACCCTCATCAAACTGCTGCTTACTACGTTTCTACGTTTGAGAACGGTGCGATGAAAGATTTCGAACAGCTGGGTGGTAAAGAACTTTCTTTCAACAACCTTCGTGATATGGACCTTTGCTGGAAAGTAGTTACGGAGTTTAAAGAAGAAATGGCATGTTGTGCAGTGAAGCATTCTACACCTTGTGGCGTAGCAATCGGAACTTCAGCTTTAGAAACTTACCAAAAGACTTTCGAATGTGACCCGGTTTCTATTTTTGGCGGAATTGTTGCAATGAACTACAAAATCGATGCAGCAACAGCTGAAGAACTGAACAAAACGTTCCTTGAGATCGTAATGGCTCCGGAATTTGATGAAGAAGCTCTTGAAGTTTTAAGAAAAAAGAAAAACCTTAGAATTATAAAAATCGTTAACCCTGTTTCTGATAAACAGACCTGGGTGAAGATCGACGGTGGTATTCTTGTTCAGGATAATGACAATCATTTCTCTGACGATATTAAAGTGGTAACTGAGATACAGCCTTCAGAAGAGCAGAAAAAAGCCCTTCTTTTCTCCCAGAGAGTGGTGAAGTATGTAAAATCAAATGCGATTGTTGTTTCCAATGGTATCCAGGCCTTCGGAATTGGTGGCGGACAGGTGAACAGAATCTGGGCTACTGAACAGGCCATCGAAAGAGCCAAAGAAAAATTCACAGGAGATCTTGTTTTGGCTTCTGATGCATTTTTCCCGTTCCGTGACGTGGTAGATTTCTGCGCCAAAGAAGGAATTAAAGCCATCATCCAGCCAGGCGGAAGTGTAAAAGATCAGGACAGTATTGAAGCTGCCAATGAGCACGGTATCCCAATGATGTTTACCGGGATTAGACACTTTTTACATTAATTAAAATAGAATTAAAAAATAATTTGAGATTGTATTTATAGCATTCAAAATTATATATTTGTAAAATAGACTAGATAATAAATAAAGTATGAGAATATTAATCATAGGTGAAGGCGGTAGAGAATCTGCTTTAGCAGCAAAGCTTCAGAATGACCCAAGAATTTCTAAAATGTTTTTTGCTAACGGTAATGCTACCACCGATGTAATAGGGAAAAATGTTCATTTATCAGAGATCAAAGAACTAAGAGATTTCGCCATTAAAGAAAAGATAGATCTTACCATCGTAGGTCCGGAAGCCCCTCTTGTAGCAGGTCTGAAGGATGAATTCAAAAAGCACGATCTTAAAGTTTTCGGTCCCAACCAAAAAGTAGCAAGCCTGGAAGGAAGTAAGGCTTTCTCTAAGAAGTTTATGCAGACCTATGATATCAAAACAGCTAAAGCTGTAGTATTTGATTCATACAATGACGCTAAAGAATATGTTCAGACACAGCAGTATCCTTTAGTGGTTAAGGCGAGTGGTCTTGCAGGCGGAAAAGGTGTGGTTATTTGCGACAACATTGAAGAAGCTGAGGCTACAATCCACGACTTCATGATCAGAAGAATTTATGGAGATGCAGGAATCCGTCTGGTTATTGAAGAATATTTAGAAGGTTTTGAAGCTTCAATCATTGCATTCTCAAATGGTGAAAAGATTTTCCCTTGTATCGCTGCGAAAGATTACAAAAAAGCAGGAAACGGTGACACAGGACCAAATACCGGTGGTATGGGATCTGTAGCGCCAAGCCCTGATTTTACTCAGGAGCACTATGCTGATTTTGAAAAAAATATCTTACAAACTACCATTAACGGTCTGAAAGGAGAAGGATTCAGCTTTAAAGGAATCATTTTCTTCGGATTAATGGTTACTAAGAACGGAACTTACCTTCTTGAATACAACATGAGATTCGGAGATCCTGAAACTCAGGTATTGATGGCATTAATGGAAAACAATCTTCTTGATGTGATCCAGGACTGTATGGATGGAAAAGATATCCAGCTTAAGTTTAAAGACGAAAAAGCAGTATGCCTTGTGATGTGTTCAGGAGGTTATCCTAGAAACATCGAAACAGGCTACGAAATTGTAGGCGAAGACAAGATGAAACATTCTAAGCTTCTCTATGCCGGGGCTATAAGAAAAGGCGACAAAGTGGTTTCCAACGGCGGACGTGTTCTGAACGTGGTAGCTACCGGAGCTACTTACGACGATGCCCGCAAAAAGGTGTACGAAGATGCAGCTCACATTCATTTCGATTACGGATTCTACAGAGAAGACATCGGAAAGTTTTAAAATAAATCACGAAAAAAGATTTGGAACATTTCCAAGTCTTTTTTTGTAAAACAATTAAGTAAGCAATAGGCTTTAGACCTATTATAATAAAAAAAGCTTACTGCCTCGGGCTTATTGCCTGAAGCTTTTAAATCATCATTTATCAATCATCAATTATCATTTATAAAATGAACAACGGTATTATCATATTAGATTTCGGATCACAGTACAACCAGCTTATCGGAAGAAGAATCCGTGAGATGGGTGTATATTCTGAAATCCTTCCTTTTAACACACCTTTACAGGATATTTTAGCAAAACAACCCAAAGGAATTATCCTTTCCGGAGGACCAAGCTCTGTGAACGCAGAAAATGCTCACCTGGTTGAAAAAGAACTGTATGAGCAAGGAATTCCTGTTTTGGGAATTTGCTACGGGATGCAGCTTACAGCACATCTTTTAGGTGGAAAAGTAAACAAAGGTGAAAAAGGAGAGTACGGAAAAGCCCATTTGGATATCATTAAAGAAAGTTCTTTACTCAAAGGAGTTACTCAGAATTCTATCGTATGGATGAGTCACTTTGATGAAGTAGGAGCATTGCCTGCCGGTTTTGAATTGAATGCAAAATCAGGAGTAATGGCTTCTATGTCCAATGAAGACAGAAAAATCTACTGCGTTCAGTTCCATCCGGAAGTTTCTCACACAGAAGAAGGCGGAAAAATGCTTGAAAACTTTGTTTTTGCCATTTGTAATGCTGAGAAAAACTGGAAACTGACCAATTATATCGAAAAAACAGTTGAAGAGATCCGCGAAAAAGTAGGAGACAGCAGAGTAATCCTTGGACTTTCAGGAGGGGTTGATTCTTCTGTAGCTGCAGTGTTAATTCACAAAGCAATCGGAGATCAGCTGACTTGTATCTTTGTTGATACAGGCTTATTGAGAAAAGACGAGGGCCAGAAAGTAATGGACAACTATGGAGAACATTTCCATATGAACATTAAAATGGTGGATGCTAAAGAAAGATTCCTTACCAAACTGGCAGGAGTAGACGATCCTGAACAGAAAAGAAAGATCATCGGAAACGAGTTTATTCATGTTTTTGATGAAGAATCCCATAAAATTGAAGGCGCTAAATTCTTAGCTCAGGGAACCATTTATCCTGACGTTATTGAAAGCCAGTCTGTAAACGGACCGTCTGCAGTGATCAAGTCACACCACAACGTAGGAGGACTTCCTGAAGATATGGAATTCGAATTACTGGAGCCGTTAAGAGAGCTTTTCAAAGATGAAGTAAGAAAAGTAGGTGAGGAGCTAGGTATTCCGCATCATTTGGTACACAGACATCCTTTCCCGGGTCCTGGATTAGGAATCAGAGTATTGGGAGCTGTAGACGCTGAAAAAGTGAAAATCCTTCAGGAAGCTGATGATATTTTCATTGAAGAATTATACAAAAATGATCTTTATGAAAAAGTATCCCAGGCTTTCGTAGTCCTTCTTCCTGTAAAATCAGTAGGAGTAATGGGTGACGAAAGAACGTACGAATACACAGCAGTAGTTCGTTCTGCCAACACCATCGATTTTATGACGGCAACATGGAGCAGACTTCCTTACGAGTTCTTAGATACTGTTTCAAGTAGAATCATCAACGAAGTAAGAGGAATCAACAGAGTAGCTTACGATATTTCAAGTAAGCCGCCTGCAACCATTGAGTGGGAGTAATTTTTTGACTTGAATTAATAATATAAATCCTGCCCGTTTCGGGTGGGATTTTTTGTTAAAACTGTTTTAATGAAAAAATGATCAGTAAAATATTTAAAGCAATTAATAAGCAAGGTTGTCTCTTTTCCTAAAATTTCAGTTACCAAATTTTTATTAATCCGGCATGCTCGCGTGGCCCTTCAATAATCAGCATTAGAGTATCTTTTAAATAGGGAGTTTTTGAATACCCCCAGACAACATCAGAACTGTCTAATTTTTTTACACTATCCTCAGTAAAACGCAGAACAATAGAATCTTTTAAATTCCTTTCATAGCAGATATTGTAGGGATAGGAAGAGTTTTGGATAATTCTGGTATCTTCTGAAAAATGCTTACCATATTTAAATCCCTTTTCAAGATAAGGTGTAAAACGGAAATTTTTAAAACCAGCAGAATCTATAATTTTATAATTCAATTGTTTTATAAAAATATTCCTGTTTTTAGACATTTGTATATTATCTGTTCCGTGTCTATATTTCCATTTACTATAACCATACCAGCCAATATAGTTAGAAGCAAACGGTAGAAATATATAAACAAGGAATAATATACTTATTGTACCTATGATTAAGTATTTGAAACCTTTCTTCATCATTTAAATGGACTGGTTTGTCTTTTTTTTCCTAAATTTAAGTAAAATTATGTCAAATGCAAATAGAAACAAGAGCCCTGACGCTTCAGGATTATGATGAACTGGTAGTAACAATGAAACGCGCGTATCCGCAGATGTCTGAATCTATTTGGTCTAAAAAGAGCATCGAAAAGCTCACCAGAATATTCCCTAAAGGTCAGATCTGCATCACCGTAGATGGAAAACTGGCTGCCGTAGCACTTTCCATTATTGTGAATTATGACGAATTCGGAGACGATCATACCTATGTCGATATTACAGGAAATTATACCTTCAATACCCATCTTTCCACAGGAAATGTACTCTATGGGATTGAAGTTTTTGTAGACCCCGAATTCCGCGAGCTGCGTCTGGGAAGAAGATTGTATGATGCCAGAAAAGAATTATGTGAACTGCTTAATCTCAAATCCATCATTTTGGGTGGAAGAATCCCGAATTATCATAAATACAGTGACGAGCTCTCCCCAAGAGAATACATCAGAAGAGTCAGAGACAAGGAAATTTACGATCCTGTGCTGTCTTTCCAGCTTTCCAATAATTTTCTTCCCATCAAGATCCTCAAAAAATATCTTCCCGAAGATGAATCATCACTGGAAAATGCTGTTTTGCTTCAATGGAATAATATCTACTACAGTAAAAAGCCAAATACGATGCAGGACAGCATCATCCGTTTAGGACTTGTACAGTGGCAGATGAGACATTTTAAAAATATCGATGCATTTTATGAGCAGGTAGAGTTTTTTGTCAATGTAATGGGCGATTATAAATCCGATTTTGTCCTTTTCCCGGAACTGTTCAATACCCCGTTGCTGGCGCCGTTCAATAAGCTTTCAGAAAGAGACAGTATGATAGAACTGGCTAAATTAAGTGAGGATATTAAGAATAAAATTTCCGAACTGGCCATCAGCTACAACGTCAATATTATTTCCGGAAGTATGCCTGTTTTTGATCATGATCATAACGATTTGTATAACGTGAGTTATCTGCTTCACCGTGACGGCCGGATCGATGAATACCGGAAGATCCACATCACTCCGAATGAAAGAAAATATTACGGAATGAAAGGCGGAAATGAGATCCGGGTTTTCGATACCGACTGTGGAAAAATTGGCCTTGTCATCTGTTATGATGTAGAATTTCCCGAGCTGCCGAGAATATTGGCAGATCAGGGCATGAAAATCCTTTTTGTACCTTATCTTACCGATACCCAGAATGCTTATATCAGGGTACGGCACTGTGCAGCAGCAAGAGCTATTGAAAATGAATGTTACGTTGCTATCGCCGGTTGCGTAGGGAATCTTCCGGGAGTAAATAATATGGATATCCAGTTTGGGCAGGCTGCCGTATTTACCCCTTCAGATTTTGCCTTCCCATCCAATGCAATAAAAGGGGAAGCAACTCCCAATACAGAAATGACCCTTATTGTAGATGTGGATCTGAATCTGCTTAAAGATCTTCATCATAACGGCTCTGTTCAGGTAATGAATGACCGCAGAAAAGATCTGTATGAAACCTATCTTAAATAAGAAAAATATAATTTTAATAAAAAATATCCTATTCAATTGAATAGGATATTTTATTAGCATTAATTGAAGTAAGAAGAGCTGAATTTCATCAGCTCTATGCTTAAAATAGATTCTTTTTTTACAAATACTGAGGGCATACCACGGCAGGGCAGATCAGTCTTGGACATCTTGGTCTTCCGTCAGTAGGACAACATTCATTTGAACAGTTTCCGATAATAATACCACTTCCATTGATTCCTTTTAATTGCTCCCTTGAAAGTTTGTTGTTACGTAAATTTTTCATTTTTTAATATTTTATAGGTTAGTTTGATAGGTATAAAGATAAAAAAATCCATTAAATAACACCAGGAATGTAATTTTTTTTTCTTTTAGCATTTCCAGGGATTTGAAAAAAATCAGTTAAGAATATATATTTTTTTTGAGGATATTCTTAAAATTTACTATCTTCACTGATCAATTTAAATAAAATATAATGACAGGAACAGTAAAATGGTTTAACGAAACAAAAGGTTTTGGTTTTATTACACCAGACGGAGGCGGAAACGATATTTTTTGCCATCATTCAGCCATTCAGTCTTCAGGCCTTAGATCTCTAAAAGAAGGACAGGCAGTAGAATTTGAGATTAAAGAAGGTAAAAAAGGACCTGAAGCAGACAATGTTAAAGTAGTAGGATAATCACTTATTAAGATATTGTTTAAAATAAGCTGCCATTTCAGGCGGCTTTTTTTATGGATTTTGGGCTTGAAAAATTTGTTTGATGCAAAATGTCATTTGGCTGAACAGTGCTTAAACGGTAACTTAATTTAAAAGAGAGTTTTATCTGTTTAACCCTAGGATTTGCCGTTCAAAGAAAACTAAAATAGCAATAGGAACAATTTTTGGAGTAATTTGCACCAACTATTTAGAAATATATGTTTGACAAGCAGCAACGAAAACTGAAAAGATCAGCCAGGCTTATTTCCGTACTCAGTAAATACGGGTTTAAAGATATGCTGGCAAGGATGAATACAGGAAATAAGCAGGAACCGGTTTCTGTTGATCCGGATGAGGTCATTTCTAAAGGGACAGTATATGAGAGGATCAGACTGGTGCTGGAAGAGCTTGGACCTACATTTGTAAAGCTTGGTCAGACCTTCAGCAACAGGGAAGATCTGCTTCCGCCTGAGCTCATCCAGGAGTTGCAGAGACTTCAGGACAAGGTGGATACGGTGGATATGGATGTAGAGGAAATTCTGGAAAATGAATTCAATATATCTGTCAGAGACCATTTTCTGGAAATCCAGAAAGAACCTTTGGCCACAGCATCTATTGCACAGGTTTATAAAGCGGTTTTGATGGATGGAAGTCCTGTGATTCTCAAACTCAAAAAAGCTGATGTACAGACCGTTATTGAAGATGATCTGCTTCTCATAAAAGATCTGGAAAAACTGGTTTCTGCTTATTCTGAAATTGGAGAAAAGCTCAATCTGAAACAGGCGATCTCTACTTTTGAGAAATCTTTACTGGAAGAAGTTTCTCTGATCAACGAAAAAGAAAATATTCTGCATTTTGCCCGGAATTTTAAGAATAATAAGGAAACATATGTTCCGAAGATCTATGAAGAATATTCCAACAACAATATTCTATGCATGGAGTTTATTGACGGGATTAAGGTAACCGACAAAGCTTCTCTTTTAGCCCATAATATCGATCCTGTAAAAGTATCCGAAGTAGGTTTGAGGTTGTTTGTTTCACAGATTCTGGATTACGGATTTTTCCATGCTGATTCGCATGCCGGTAATATTTTGGTAAAAAAGGATGGCAAAATTGTTTTTATAGATTTCGGTGCAGTAGGAAAAATCCAGCATAATGATAAGGAAATTCTTGAAAGTCTGATCGTAAGTTTTGTGGCTAAAAATCCACATAAAATTGTCCGCTATCTCAAAAAAATGGCAGTCAGTTACGAAATTCCTGATGAAAGAAGGTTTGAAAATGACGTAGAAGATATTTTAAATTTTGTTCACAGCTCATCGCTGCAGGATATTAATGTTCAGTTGATCATCAATAAAATGAAGGATATTCTGAAGGATAACAGGCTTTACATGCCGGACTATTTTTATCTTCTGTTTAAAGGGATTAGTTTAATAGAAGGTGTCGGAAGAACAATCAATCCCGATCTGGATATTGTGAAGAGTTTGCATCCTTATACCAGAAAAATCCTGACGAAAAAGATCAAGCCAAAAAATCTTTTAAAAACCGGGATGGACCGGATGATGAATTTCACAGATAATGTAGATGAAATTCCTAAAGAGCTGAGATCTGTGCTTCAGAAGCTGGATGATAATAAATTTACCGTATCCAGCGAAATTAAAAATATTGAAAAAACCAATCAACTAATTAAATCCAGTATTGTCAATTTAATTTTAGCTATGGTTCTGGGGGCCAATATTATTGCCACAGCTATTGTTTTTGTTTCAGAATCAGGTCCACGGATCGGTGAAATGTCTTTAGTTGCAATTTTAGGCTTTGCTTTTTCTGTTATATTGGTTTTAGTGATTTTACTTAGAGTGACGAGAAAATAAGAAGCAGGGTTTCGGGATACGAGTTTTGAGATTCATGTTAGAAATTAGTGATGAAGTTATAATTCATCATTCATTAACCTAAGCTCTGCACCCTTTATCCTGGAACCCGAAACCCGCACCCATAAACTATCCTCAAACCCTGTTACCCTCAAACTCTCCAACCCACGCTCAACCTCTAAATTTAAATACCTATCTTTGCACCATGGAAAAACTCACTTTTGCGGATTTTGACCTGCCGGTTAAAATTCTTGATGTTTTAGCGGATCTGGAACTATTCGAACCTACACCTATTCAGGAAAAGAGCATTGGCCCTATACTTTCCGGAAGAGATGTGATGGGGATCGCACAGACCGGAACCGGGAAAACATTGGCCTATCTTCTGCCCGTTCTTAAAACATGGAAATACAACAAAACAGGGAATCCTACTGTTTTGATTCTTGTTCCTACAAGAGAATTGGTGGTACAGGTAGCTGAAATTGTTGAGAAACTGACAGAAAATATTACCGCAAGGGTAATCGGAATATACGGAGGAAAAAATATCAATACGCAGAAACTTTTATTTAATGACGGGTGTGATATTTTGGTAGGAACTCCGGGAAGGGTAATGGACCTTGCTATTGACAATGCAATTTCATTGAGAGAAGTTCAGAAGCTGATCATTGATGAGTTTGATGAGATGCTGAACTTAGGTTTCAGGCCACAGCTTACCCATATTTTCGAAATGATGAAGCCGAAGAGACAGAACATTCTTTTCTCGGCCACCATGACGGAAGCGGTAGATGAAATGCTGGATCAGTATTTTGCCAGTCCGGTAGAAATTTCATTGGCCAAATCAGGAACGCCTCTTGAAAAAATTGAGCAGACCGGTTACAAAGTGGAAAACTTTAATACAAAGATCAATCTTCTTGAGCATTTACTGAAAAATAATGAGGATGAAATGTCCAAGGTGTTGATTTTCACTAATAATAAGAAGAACTCTGATCTTCTGTTTGCTAAAATTGATGAACTTTTCCCTGAGCAGTTTGATGTGATCCACTCAAACAAATCTCAGAACTACAGGCTTAAGGCCATGAAAAGATTTGAAAACGAAGAAATCAGAGGACTGATTACCACCGATGTAATGGCCAGAGGTCTGGATATTTCGGATATTACCCACGTTATCAACTTTGAAACACCTGAAATTCCTGAGCAGTATATCCACAGAATAGGAAGAACGGGTAGGGCAGATAAAGACGGTAAGGCAATTACTTTCGTGACTAAAAAAGAAGAAGCTTATGTTCTTGACATTGAGCTCTTAATGGATAAAGATCTTAAGTTCAATGATTTCCCTGCAGAGGTGAAAATCAATCCTAAGAAAATTGCTTCCGAAGAAGATGTGATCATCATGAAAAATCCTGCGCAGGTAAAACTGTATGAAGGAGGAGGAGCATTTCACGAGAAAAAGGATAAAAACAAAAAAGAAAACTGGGGAGGACCTTCCAAAAGGAAAGCGCCGAAGAAATTTGGAGCTAACAGAGCCCAGCAGAAATCGATATCTGTATCGAAATCCAAGAAAAAGAAATAAAAAAATCCCGTTAAGGGATTTTTTTGTTTATAACAGGTATTATTTCATATAAGGTTTCATCACCCTCGCCCAGATTTCATAGCCTTCCGGGGTGATGTGAAGCATGTCTTCAACGAAAAGATCTCTTCTTACATTTCCATTAGAATCTTCCATGGCTTTAGTAATATCGATGAATTCTGCATTAGGTTCTTTTTTCATGAAAGCGGCAATCTTTTTATTCGTTTCTTTCATCTGCGGCCACAGCATTTCGCGGCTTGGCGAATATTTTATGGAAATATAGTCCACTTCAATATCCGGAAATCTTTCACGGATCTTTTTATAGAACGTTTTAAACCTTTTCACCACAACTTTAGCTTTCAGGTTATGGTTGTCTGCAAAATCATTATCACCGCAGTAGATGATGATCTGTTTAGGCTGATAAGGGCTCAGTAGATCGTCGGAAAAATCATTCAGGTCCGTCATTCTTGAACCTCCAAAGCCTCTGTTAATAATTGTTTTGTCAGGAAAATAGCTGGCAACATCTGTCCATTTTGTAAAAGAAGAGCTTCCTATCAGAAGGATGGCATCTTTTGGCGGAGGATTTTCCTGGTCCGCTTTTTTGAAATTCTGAATGTCCTGCCAGAACATCGGCTTTTTTTCCTGTGAGAAGGACAAGGTAAAATACAGCAGTAGAAATACTGAAAGAATCTTCTTCATTGCAATCAATTTTTAAAATATCTGATAAATGTAATAAAAAACTCCCGATAAAATCGAGAGTCTGTGTTTATCTTTTATAGGTCACATAAGTGAGATCATCCGTACCGTCACCGTTCTGATCAAATGTCCCAAACAGTTGGGCCAGTTTCAGATCCTGGCTTGTAAGGACTTCCACTCTGTACCATCTTTCGGTATCATTATCATTTTTAATGCTCATCAGCTTAGATTCTTCTGTATACGTAAACTTCCCTTCAGTTTTTCCGCTTATCTGGCATTCAAGTCCGATGGCAGAGTAATACGTATAGCTGGTATAATAATCACTTCTGAAGTGCAGAATATCTTTAGCTTGACAGTCAGACGGAGTGTCTGTCTGAAGTACTGTTTTATTGTCTTTTCCGGAAATAATTTCTATTTTGCTTACCTTCCAGTCTCCGCTCATCATTTCTAATTCATAGGCTTCAATATTGTCATCTTTACATGAAGTTAGCGCCAAAGCTGAAAAGGCAAATAAAAGTAGCTGTTTTTTCATTTTCACAAATTTAAGAATACGCTAAAATATAAATAAATTTGAAATATCTATAATGAAATCAAGCTTTTTTAAACGAATGTTTATAAATAACCGTTTTTTTTATAGAAGAGGAGGCTAAATATGAAGATTTTAGGTTGCAGAAATTAATCATGGTTCGAAAATTCCGTCTTTGATCATATATCAGACGCTCAATCGACAGCAACTCGTATCTACACTCATTTATTCTCAAACCTTCAATCTATCACTCCGAAATCTAATAACTCATCTCAACAATCTTATAAGCATCCTGAGGGGTCAGTTTCTTGTACTCACCAAGCCCGGACCAGCTTCTGTCTGTAAAAGCTTTTTCCACTCTTTCAGCAGTACCTTTGTAATCTTCTGTATATTCCGAAAGCTTTGTTTTGATATTCAGGCTGTGGAAAAATTCTTCCATTTTTTTGATTCCCAGTTCTGCTTTTTCCTCTAAGGTTCCGTCTTTAATTCCCCAAACTCTTTCAGCATACTGTGCCAGCTTTCCTTTTTTCGTTTCAAAATTATAACGGTAATGGGAAGGTGCAATAACGGCTAAAGTTCTTGCATGATCGATCCCGAAATAAGCAGTCAGTTCGTGTCCCATTGCATGTACAGCCCAATCCGTGATTACCCCTTTCTGGATAAGTCCGTTCAGAGCCATTGTACAGCACCACATAAAGTTTCCGGCAGCATCATAATCAAAATCATCAGCCAGAACTTTTGGAGCCGTTTCCTGAAGACTGATGAGAATGCTTTCTGCAATTCTTTCCTGAAGATCAGCAGAAGAAGGGGCTGTCATATACTGCTCCAGAACGTGGGTGTAAGCATCGGTAATTCCGTTCACAATCTGGTTTTTAGGAATTGTTCTGATTACTTCCGGATCCAGTACTGAAAACTGAGGGAAAAGCCCCGGACCACCGGAAGATAATTTCTCATTAGTTTCTCTTCTTGAAATGACATAGCCCGAATTCATTTCAGAGCCTGTTGCCGGCAATGTAAGAATACTTCCGAAAGGCATTCCTTCCCCTTCAAATGTTCTCACTGAATTTTTAAGGATTTCCCAAGGTTCGCCTGCATAGTTGGCAGCGGCAGAAAGGAATTTGGTTCCGTCAATAACAGATCCACCGCCTACAGCAAGAAGGTAGTTGATATTTTTTTCTTTGATAAAGCTTAAAGCGTTAATCAGTACTTCATATTCCGGATTGGCAGGTACACCTCCGAATTCATATAAATCATGATCTTTCAGAGCTTCCTTTACCTGATCGTAAACACCATTGTTTTTGATGCTTCCGCCTCCATAGATCATTAGTATTTTGGCATCTTTTGGAACTTCACGTGAAATTTTAGCGATCTCGCCTTTTCCAAAAAGTATTTTTGTAGGATTTTTAAATTCGAAATTAAGCATTGTTCTAAATTTATTTGATCCAAATTTAAGCAATGCAAGTTGAAAACTGAGTTAATGAAATTTTAAAATTCCTATCGAAGTCTTTTATAATAACAATATAAATTTTACCTGCTCTGAAAGATCTTGGTTATGTTTTAATGCAGAGTTTATATAATTTGAGGTTGTAAAACAGGAATCAACAAAGTTGATTTCATCCAAGCTATAACATAAAAAAATCTGTACAATCTGCTTAATCAGCGAGAATTTTAAATATAAAATATATTGATATTACTTTCTTACTTCTACTGAGAAATGGATTGATTACAATTCTCACTTTTAAAATAGACACCTTTGCTTGTAGATTCCAGTTTTCCGGTTTTTCTGTTGATCTTTATAAAGTAAGATTCTTTCATTTCCGGGCAACCTTTAGACTTTGAGGCATACAGATACATATGTCTGTCTTCAATTTTATAGGAACCACTCAGCTTATTGCTTGTATCTATTTTAAAGCCATAGGTTTGAGCCAATAGAATAGCTTCCGGAAGATTGTCAACCGTTCCGATGAAATCTCTCAGTTGCTGTTCATTAGAGAAATACACGGATCGATCTTTTTTGCAGGCAAGAATATATGTGAAACATTTTTCACCAATGCATTTCTGGAAAAAACCTCTCTTAGGAAGAGGCTCATTAATGGTCATGAAATCCGGCATCTGGCTTTCGTAGATCACAGCCTTTTCCGGATCAGGATCATTGGTAAGTACTCTCCAGTAACCATAGTCTTTGTCAGGAACAATGAACGGACATAAATATTCAGCGGTGTCCAGAATATCTGGAATCTTTTTGAAATCGGAGGGAACTGTATTTTGGGAAAGTAATAAACCCGGAATCAGAAAAGAGACAATCGAAATAATTTTCATACTTATTATTCTTAATAATATTAAGGCTATTTAATCTATTGAAGTACAATTTTATAATATCCTTTTTCGTCTGTTACATCAATACCAACCCCTGTAAATGTTAATTTATTGATCTGATACCCATCACAACCCCCTTTAAATTCTGAAGACTGTATTGAAAAGTCAAAAGCTTTAACATTAGATTGGAAAGTATAATTTTTTGTCCCATTATAAGCACCCACATTTTCTAAAATAATCATATCGTCGGATGTTTTGGTCAATTGTATTCCAACCTGATTTTCGTCCTTTATCGAATAGGCAATAAGTGTTCCGTTCGTGATTAGATTTTCATCATTAGAATCAACGAATTTAAAAGCTATCGTCTGCGGGGCATTATAGCAATCTTCACCACAGCCTGTGAAAATAAAAGCCATTAAGAGGAATATGAATATATTTTTCATGAGATCTTGATTAATTTCTGTGAAAAGTAAAATTAATCATTAAACAGTTGTAGTCAAAAAATAATTTTGTTCCTGTAGCAGTATTTTTTGTCATTTGTCAATTAATTTAAAACCAAAATCCATTACATTTGTTATATGATACACGACCAACGAGCAGAAAAATTCAGGCAGATCGTGGAGAATAAATTCCAGATCTACAATTCATTATTTATGAGCCTGCCTTATGATAAAATGACCAATATCGGGATGCTTCTCCCGTTCCTTTACGAGGAAAGCCGAAACGGATATGAAGAAGGCAAAACCCCTGAGGAAATTGTCGAAGAATTCTTTAAAAACCATACAGATCTTCAAACAGAAGAGCAGAAAATAGAACTGCTTTTTAAGATCATACAGTACATAGAAAGACAGGTAGTTTTGTTTGACAGCATAGAAGATGCTGCATTTCCAAACCTTCATTCTGAAAGCGACAGCGGAACAGTAACCAATCTGTTCGAACGTTCATACCAGGACCATAAACTTGAAAAAGTCCGTGAAAAACTGAAGGATTTTACGGTAAAAGTAGTTTTTACAGCGCACCCGACCCAGTTTTATCCAAGTTCGGTACAGAGGATTATCCAGGATTTACGGGGAGCTATTACCAGTGATTCCGTTACCCAGATTGATATGCTTTTGCAGCAGTTGGGAAAAACGCCTTTCGTTAATAAAGAAAAGCCGACTCCAATTGATGAAGCGCTTAGCATTATTTCTTATTTAAGATATGTTTATTACGATACGATCGGAGAGCTGTTTACCAAAATCAAGAAAACGTTTGGAAACGGTCATTTCCATCTTCACGAAGATCTTATTCAGCTTGGCTTCTGGCCGGGTGGAGACAGGGACGGAAACCCGTTTGTAACCGCTGATGTTACCAAAAGAGTAGCAGAAGAGCTCCGTTCCGCAATTCTGAAATCCTATTACAGCCATTTAAAATTTATAAGGAGAAGGTTAAGCTTCAGAGGAGTTTCTGAAGTATTGACCAAATTAAGCGATGAGTTGTATGGAGCGATCTTCAATGGAAATATAATTACAGCAGAGGATATTCTGAAAAAAGCAGACGAAGCGGAAAAAATACTGGTGAAGGAGCACAATTCCCTGTTTTTAGACCTGCTGGCGAATTTCAGAGACCGTGTGAAAATTTTCGGAACTCATTTTGCAACGTTGGATGTTCGCCAGGACAGCAGAATCCATCAGAAAGTTATTGATGAGGTTTTTGCAAAAGTTTATGGTAATATTGAAGCTAGTGAAGAAGAAAAATTCGATAAGCTGATCCAGCTCAATCATAAAGTTAATGCAGATCAGTTTGAAGATATCGTTAAAGATACCTTACTAACAGTTTCACAGGTTTCCGAGATTCAGAATTTAAATGGGCAGAGAGGAATGAATCGCTATATTATTTCGAATTCCGATGCCGTAAAAGATGTGATGAATGTGTATGCATTCTTTAAAATCTGCGGATATCAGGATGAAGAAATTAAAATGGATATTGTTCCGCTTTTTGAAACCATGGAAGGCCTTGCCAATTCTGAAAATGTCATGAAAGAGCTTTATCAGAACCCTGTTTATAAAAAACATCTTGAAAGCAGAGGAAACCAACAGACTATTATGCTTGGTTTTTCAGACGGAACAAAAGATGGCGGATATCTGAAAGCCAACTGGGAAATTTATAAGGCGAAAGAAGTTTTAACTAAACTTTCCGTTCAGAATGGAATTAAAGTAGTGTTTTTCGACGGCAGAGGTGGTCCTCCGGCAAGAGGAGGAGGGAAGACCCATGATTTTTATGCATCACAGGGAAATACGATTGCCAACAATAAAATTGAACTGACCATCCAGGGACAGACGATCACCAGTATTTTCGGAAATAAAGAACAGGCCAAATACAATTTTGAGCAGCTTCTTACTGCCGGAGTTGAAAATGATGTCTTTAAAAATTCCAAAAAAGATCTTACAGAAAAAGAAAGAAAACTGATCGCCGAGCTTGCCGACATCAGTTACAAAAAATATTCAGACCTTAAAGCTCACCCAATGTTTGTTCCTTATCTCCAGGAGATGAGTACTTTGGAATATTACGGTAAAACAAATATCGGAAGCCGCCCGTCCAAAAGAGGGAATGGCACTGAACTGAAATTTGAAGACCTCAGGGCAATCCCATTTGTGGGATCATGGTCTCAGCTGAAGCAGAATGTTCCCGGATTTTTTGGGTTCGGATTTGCCATGCAGCAGATGAAAGAGCAGGGAAGGCTGGAGGAAGTAAAAGAGCTGTATAAAGGTTCCGATTTCTTTAAAACTTTAGTTCTGAACTCGATGATGAGTATGAACAAATCTTATTTTCCACTGACGTATTACATTAAAAATAATCCAAAATTTGGTGCATTTTGGAATGTTCTTTTTGATGAATATACACTTTCAAGAGACATTATGCTTGAGCTTACCGGCTTCAAAATGTTGCAGGAAGAAGATCCATTGTCCAGAAAATCGGTGAAAATCCGTGAGAAGATCGTACTTCCGCTGTTGAGTATCCAGCAGTATGCGCTGATGAAAATCCAGAAAGGAGAGGGAAATAAAGAAGCCTACGAAAAGCTGGTGACCAGATCATTATTCGGAAATATTAACGCGAGCAGAAACTCAGCTTAACTAAATATATTAACGCCTCTCAATTTGGGAGGTGTTTTTTTAATATTTGGCTAAAGCCAATTTGATTGGTGATAAAAGTGAAACGGGCTAAAGCCCTTTCCTATTGAAAATTAATCCTTGTCAAGGTTTAAAACCTTGACAAGGGTACATCTTTGGTAGTTTATTGAGGGAATAGGTTGTACTTTCAGCCTTAATAATTTCACTTTTTAAGTGTGACAATGAAATGGCAAATCCTTTCCATTGATTTGAACTTGTAGCATTTATGTTATTTGTGGCTGAAAATAAATTCAGGATTAGAAATATCAAATAACTATTCCTTTAAAAACTTCTCATAAAAAAGCTGATCCTTCGCCCGGATTTTCAGATAATAAGTTCCTTTCGGAAAATCTTCCACTTTTATAGATTTCTGACTGTTATTTTTTCTGATCAGCTTTCCTAAATTATCATAGACTTCTAGCGACAGGATTTCGCTTTCAGAAGCCACATTCAAAATATTTTTAGCAGGATTCGGGAAAATGGCAAACTTTTCTTTCTTCACCATTTCAGAAGTATTTAATACCTGATTATAAAGGTTTCCAAAATTAAGAATACCATAACCCATCTGATCTGTGTGAGCCGGATAAAGTGAAGCGGTCTCTCTCAGTTTGGTTCTCATCAGTTCCCTATTCATGGAAGGAAAAGCCTGGATGAAACATGCCACGCCACCGGCAGCTATGGGCGTTGCAATAGAGGTTCCGTTTACCGAAACTAAAGTACTGTTGTTAACTGTAGCAGATGCGGTTCCTCTTGCACTTCCATCAGGTTTTACCACACCAATGGCATTGGGGCCATATGATGAAAATCCTGAAGAACTTCCTGCATCATCTACTGATCCTATGCTGAATACCTTAGCATTGTCTGCAGGAGTCATAATATAATGCCATGGCTGCTGGCCTGAATTTCCTGCCGCTGCAAGAACAAAAATTCCTTTATTAGCAGCTATTTCAGCAGCTCTTGCGATGAAAGAAGTCGTTCCATTCATATCTGAATAGCTGTAACTGTAACGGGAATCGTCAAAAACATTGTATCCAAGAGAAGATGTGATGATATCTACCCCTTTTCTGTCTGCTTCTTCGGCTGCTTCTATCCAGTATAATTCCTCTTCCGGAATTTCACCAACCGCATTTTCGCTACGGTAAAGATAGAAATCGGCATCCGGGGCGGAACCTACAAAAGTGTTTTCGATATAGCCTCCGATGGCTCCCAGCACAGCAGATCCATGATTGCTGATAGAAGGGTTGTATACGTTGCTTGTTTTGGTTACAAAGTCGTAAACAGCTTTAATATGATTGTTATTCCTTAATCTTTCAAAGGCAGAACCGGTATCTACATAAGGAAAGCCTGCATCGATAACTGCAATGGAAACTCCTGTTCCTGTAAATCCGGCAAGGTGAAGGGGTCTTATATTGATTTGGTCGATCTGTGCAGAACCCGAACCATAATCAAAAACAGTCAGGGTCTTTTGAGTCTCAGAAGAAGAATTCCATTTATCCTGATGTGCTGTTTTAGGAACAGAACTGGTGTTTCTTGCAAAGCGTCCTACTGACGATACATAGAGTTGGGCCTGTAGAGTTGTTATTTGTGTCGGAGTTGCATTTACAGCCGCTCCGTTAAGCCATTTGGAATAATCTGTAACCGTAAAACCGAGGTTCTGAAGATTCTGGATATAAGACTGTTCAATCGGGGCATCCTGATCATTCAACGGAATGCCCAGAGAAGTACGTCTGTTAAGGGATTTTTGAGTCAGTTCCGAAAGAGGATTTGCATAAAAAGCAGCTTTATTCGGTTTGCCCGTAAAATAAACAAAAACAAGCTCTGTCTGCGCATTTACGGTAGAGTAACCCACTAAAAGACAAAAGAGTAAAAGTTTTTTCATGAAGTTATTTTTTATAAAGATAAAACAAAATCAATAAAATTTTTGATAGGATTTTAAATTCCTTATTTTTACACAAATATTTATTTATGAAAAAAATTCAGATGGTTGACTTGCAAAGTCAGTATTACAAAATAAAGAATGATGTAGACAATGCGGTTTTAAATGTAATGGATTCTGCGGCTTTTATCAACGGCCCTGAAGTAAAGTCTTTCCAGAATGAATTGGAATCTTATTTAGATGTAAAGCATGTGATCCCGTGTGCTAACGGAACGGATGCTTTGCAGATTGCGCTGATGGCTTTAGACCTGAAAGAAGGGGATGAAGTGATCACTGCAGATTTCACTTTTGCTGCTACAGTAGAAGTTATTCATCTGCTTAAACTGAAATCAGTGCTGGTAGATGTAGATTACGATACATTCACCATTTCTACAGAAGAAATTAAAAAAGCAATTACGCCAAGAACAAAGGCAATTATCCCGGTGCATATATTCGGGCAGTGTGCCAATATGGAGGAAATCTTAAAAATTGCCGAAGAACATAATCTTTATGTCATTGAAGACAATGCACAGGCTATAGGGGCTCAATATACATTCACTGACGGTACTGAAAAATATGCAGGAACAATGGCAACTGTGGGAACTACTTCTTTTTTCCCTTCCAAAAATTTAGGATGCTATGGAGATGGCGGGGCTCTTTTCACAAATAATGATGAACTGGCACACCGTCTGAGAGGAATCGTTAACCACGGAATGTACGAGAGGTATTATCACGATGAGGTAGGAGTGAACTCAAGATTAGACAGTATTCAGGCTGCAGTTTTGAGAAAAAAACTTCCGAATCTTGATTCTTACAATGACGCGAGAAGAAAAGCAGCTGATTATTATGACGAAGCTTTTGCAGGAAACGAAAATATTTTAACTCCAAAAAGAGCAGCATATTCTACTCATGTATTTCACCAGTATACTTTAAGAATTCTGAACGGAAAACGTAATGAGCTTCAAAAATTCCTGACTGAAAAAGAAATTCCTGCGATGATCTATTATCCGGTAGCCTTAAGAAAGCAGAAAGCTTATTATCAGGAAAGCAATGATGCAGATTTTGTGAATACAGATAAGCTTTTGGATCAGGTAATTTCTCTTCCGATGCATACGGAACTGGATGAAGAGCAGCTGAAGTATATTTCGGATGCTGTGCTGGAATTCATGAAATAAATATGCTTCATGACGAAAGAATATTAAAGAATAAGTTTGCTTATTTTTTTACAATTATTTTTATTTTAGGTTGGATTATTTATTATGGAGTATTTGTAATTAATGTTCTGCTAAAAGACTATAGATTAGTAAAAAAGTATATAAAATTTAGAATTCCTATTTATTTTTTAAACTTTATAGTATTTACATTATTGATTGTGACATTTGTACACGTTTTCAAAGAATCAAAAAAAATGTTTATGTATTTAAACTTGACATGCATTTTGATAATAATTTTGGGATCATTGAGCTTTTATATCAATTATGATGAAATATGGGGGAAGTATATATATTCTTTTTTACTTGGTCTTGCTTTGTTTTTAATAGCACCAATATTACTTATAAACTACTTTAAGCATACTCCAGCAAAAAACGAAATAGAAAACATAGGAAAACACAACGATTAAAAAATATTAAAACAAAAAAATGGCAATACTTGTTACAGGAGGATTAGGATATATAGGTTCCCACACGGTAGTAGAACTCATCAATAATGGCTTTGATGTTGTTATTGTAGATGATTTATCCAATTCTGAAAGATTTATTTTAAAAAATATCGAAGAAATTACAGGTAAGAAGCCCGTTTTTTATCCTTTCGATTTAAAGAGGAGAGAGCTCCTTACTCAGGTATTTGATGCTCACCCAATTGAAGGATGCATCAATTTTGCAGCTTCCAAAGCGGTGGGGGAAAGTCAGGTAAAGCCGATAGATTATTACGAAAATAATTTGTTCACGCTGATCAATATTCTTCAGGAATTCAAGGAAAGAGGAATTTCAAATTTTATTTTCAGCTCTTCATGCACAGTGTACGGGCAGGCAGAGAAAATGCCGATTGATGAAAATACACCATTGAAAATGCCTGAAAGTGTTTATGGCAAAACAAAACAGATGGGAGAAGAAATTCTGATTGATTTTGCAAAAGCCTACAACAGAAGAATTTCTCTTTTAAGATATTTTAATCCAATCGGTGCTCACCCGTCAGGAAAATTAGGAGAACTTCCATTGGGAGTTCCTAATAATTTGATTCCATATGTTACTCAAACTGCTGCAGGAATTCGTGAGAAGCTGAATATCTGGGGTGATGACTATGATACGGAAGACGGAACTGCGGTTCGTGATTATATTTATGTTGTCGACCTAGCTAAAGCTCACGTAAGTGCACTTAAGAGCTTGTTACAGAGCAGTGAAGAAACAGTAATTGATATATTTAACCTGGGAACAGGAAAAGGATCATCTGTTCTGGAAGTTGTGAAAGCATTTGAAACGGCTAATGATGTGAAAGTCCCTTACCAGATCTGCGCCAGGAGAGAAGGGGATATTACCATTGCTTATGCTAATGCGGATAAGGCTGAAAAAAAACTTCATTGGAAGTCCGAAACTTCATTAGAGGAATCTTTAAGAACAGTCTGGAAATGGCAGCAGTATCTTGATTCAAGAGCTGTTTAATTAAATTTAAAAGATAAAACAAATTATAAAACCCTTCCCTCAATATTGGTCTTTTATTGGCTAAAAGAATAATTGTTGTAGCGGAATTTTAATTGAACTTATTATGAAAACACAGAAAATAGGTATTACATTTTCATCATTTGACTTGCTGCATGCAGGGCACATCAAAATGCTTGAAGAAGCTAAAACAGTATGTGATTATTTAATTGTAGGACTGCAGATAGACCCTTCCCACGACCGTCCTAATAAGAACAGACCGAGTCAGACCATTGTAGAAAGATATATTCAGTTAAAGGCTGTAAATGCTGTTGACGAAATTATCCCATATTACACAGAAGAAGATCTTGAAGATATTTTAAAGTCTTTTGTTATTGATGTAAGAATTATTGGTGATGATTATATGGACAGGGATTTCACCGGTAAAAAATATTGTGAAGAGAAAGGAATTGAGATCTTTTATAATAAAAGAGATCACAGGTTTTCCACCAGCGACCTTAGAAGAAGAATTTATGAAGCTGAAAAGGAAAAATCCGAACATCCTGAAACCGTAAAATAAAAAAAATCCCGAAAAATATTTTTCGGGATTTTTTGTGTATTACATTGGAGCTTGCTGATCGTCGCCAGCTGCATTGGAATTGATATCTTTTTTCCTTTTAGGCTGTTCTACCTTCTCACCCTGTTTGAACCTGTAGGTCAGGGAAACTGAGAACTGTCTCGGCTGCCATTGCATATAAGAATCTCTTACGCTGTTTGCTGTATATGTTGTAGATCTCATTGCTCTGGTATTGAAAATATCCTGAACGTTAAACGCTAAAGTTCCGTCACCTTTCCAAATTGTTTTAGATGCACCGAAGCTGATGGCATACATATCTTTTCTATCCTGGTAAGCCGTTTTCTGGCCTCCTCTATAGAATCCTTGTAGTTGGAAACTGAATGTTTTATCCACTTTAATGGTTGAAGTAAGTCTCGCTCTTGTTGAAAAACCTTTACCATTAAAATCAGCAACAGCCTGAATAGGGTTTCCATCTTTATCAAAGGTGTCATATAGAGTGCTGCCTTTTGTATTGTAACCAAACATATCTACATTTCCTAAGAATTTCAACCAGCTTGTTGCATCCCAGTTGAAGTTTAAATCTAAACCGAAACGGTCATCTGTACCAAGATTAAGTGGTTTTGAGTGAGATTCTATACGCTTTGGATCAATAATAGCCCCATTTTCATCTGTAGCCAAGATATTATACACTAACATTTTTGTATCATCAGTCTGATGTCTGTAATACAGCGTAGGGTTAATTGTGAATTTCTTTTTTGAAATGCTGTACCCAAATTCAAAAGAATCTACATATGATGGATTAAGATCAATGTTTCCGTCAAAAATATTTTGGTTATCATTATAACTTGGATTAGGAATCATAAAGAATGATCTTGGGCGGTCTATTCTTCTTGTGTAGTTTAATAGCAACTGATTATCCTTAGCGAATTCATAACTTAAATAGACGCTTGGGAATAAGTTATTGTAATTTTTAGTAGTTGCAGGTACATTTTTCTTGGGGTCAAGGCTTAGGTAATTAATGTCTACATTCGACAATTCATCTCTTACACCCACCTGATAACCTAATTTTCCGATTTTACTTTTGAACTGTAAATAAAAAGCATTGAAAGTCTCCTTATATGTTGCATCATAAGTATATGGCTTAAGGAAATCTAATGGCTTTGTTGTCGTGCTCTCACGAACATCATTACTATAATCATTGGTATTGATATCAATTCTATATCCTGCTTCTAATTTTGAATATTCACCAATAGGCAACTCATAATCAGCCTTACCAATAACAGATCTGTTGATGGTATTTTGATTAATGATATTTTTCAGATTATCATTAGTATCATCAATATTAGTATCGTTGTATGATCGGCTTCTCTGTAAACTTAATGATAACGATAAATTTTGTCCTTTATCATCAAATTTATGATCTAGTCCGAAATCACCTTGAAAAGCGAGGTTGTTGTTTGTTCCGAAAGTACTTCTGTTTGATGTATAAAAAGGATTTGTAAGAGGAGTGTAGCGATAATCAATATTTCCGAAATTTTCACTGTCAAAAGTTCTTACGGTTCCGGATGCGTTTACTGAGGTTTTTTCGGAAATGTCATAAACGATACCTGCAGAAGCGTTATAGTTGTTATTTTTACTTTTAGTTTCAGAGTCGGTATTTCTTTGTACCAAATCATCCTTTAATACAGCATTGTTAAAATAATCATCATTTCTACTGGTATTTTTTGATTCTCTGTAACCTCCGCCGCCATTTAGAAACCATGTAAAATTTCCTTTTCTCCAGTTAAGATTCGCATTAAGGCTGGTTTGGGGAAGATAACCTAGAGCCCCGATAACACTACCATTAAAACCGGTCTTCTTGCTTTTCTTTAAAATAATATTCAAAATACCCGCTGTACCGCTAGCCTCGAACTTAGAAGAAGGGTTGGTGATTACTTCAATTTTCTCGATCTGGTCTGCAGGAATACTCTGAAGTGCATTGGCACCATCATCTATCCCAAGAAGGGCAGAAGGCTTCCCGTTGATCAGGAACTTTACATTGGAGCTTCCTCTCATCGAAACAGTACCATCAGTATCCACGGAAACGGAAGGAACATTGGAAAGCACATCCTGAAGATTTCCTCCCTTGCTTACAATATCCTGGGAAGGATCGTAAGTCCTTTTGTCAAGCTCCACTTTATAAGGTTTTGTTGCCGCTGCAGTGATCACCACGCCTTGTATTTCCTGGGTTTTGCCATCCAGAGTTGTTGCTGCTTCCGGCTGAATGGATAAAGCTCCAATGTTTCCAGGACCTGCAATGCTTTTATTGACCACACTTTTCTTGTAGTCGATGGCTTCTACTGTAATGTCGTAATTTCCAGGAGCCAGTTCCAGCTTGTACTGTCCTTTTTCATCGGTCAATACAGCATCGCTTAATGTCTTGTTCGCTTTATTGCTGAACGTCACAGAAGCGTAAGGAACCGGCTGGTTGTTTTTGTTGACAATCATTCCCGTAACTCCTGCTTTTTCCTGGGCAAATGCCATGGCAGCTGCCGAAAGTACAAAAGTAAGCGCTAGCGTTTTTTTTGTGAAAATGTTGACAATTTCCGTCTGATTCATAAGGTATTTTTTGTGTAAAATCGTAAAAGTATAAGTCTTAATATTGTGAAATCATTAATTAGGCCTGATTCCAGATATTACGATTTATGTATTATTTATAGATGTATAAGTCGTATAGAAGTGTTAAAAGTTAATTATCATATTGTTAATAAAAGTTAAATTTATCTTTTATTTTATATTTTTTGAATTCAGCCAGTCCTGATAAGCTTTCGCATTGATGGCATGCTCTTCAGCGCTTGCTGTAAATTTATGATAGCCAAATCTTGCAGGGTCAGCACACATAAATATATAATTGTTGTTTTCTGCATTCAAAACCGCATCTACAGAGCTTTTATCTACTACGCAGATAGGCCCTGGAGGAATTCCTGCATTTGCATAGGTATTGTATGGTGATGGCGTAGACAAATGTTTATAAAGTACTCTTTTGATCGGATCTTTAAAATTGGTCTGTTTGTTAATTGCATAGATCACCGTAGGATCAGACTGTAGCTTCATTCCTTTTCTATAGCGGTTCAGATATAATCCTGCAATCGTTTTCATTTCATCCTTTTTCCCGCCTGATTCTTTATAAACGATAGAGGCCAGCGCATAGATCTGATCTCTCGTCAGGCCGGATTGCTGTTCCTTGTTTTTTCTTTCAGCTGTCCAGAATTCATTGTACTGTTCATCAAACTTTTTGAAAAATTCTCTCGGGCTTACCGTCCAGAAAAAATTATAGGTATCAATGAAAAAATATTTTTTTAAATCTTCTGCATTTTTGTACCCCTTTTCTGCTGCTACTTTATCCAGGTTGTTTACAAAATGTAAAGAGTCCAGCTCCGTTTTTTTTGTAACCTTTCCTATCATCTGGTACATATCTCCAAAATCACCGATTCTGAAGCTGTTTTCAGACTGATTTCCTGCTTTAATCATGTTCACAAGGTTGGTATTTCCTGCTCCTGACTGGAAATGATAGCGCCCCGGTTTAAAAAACTTATCAAGATCTTTATCCCTGGCAACCGCTTCAAAAGCTTCCTTATCTTTTACATATGGACCCACAGAATCAAGAATCTGCTTGAAATCCGCTTTATGGGGAATCAGAACATATCCGTCTTTCTCTACGTTGTTTCCATAATATTTATTATAAAATCTCAAACCAAAAAATCCTGCCGCTCCTACAATAATGAGAGCGATAATGAGAACAGTTTTTTTCATTATTAAAAATTTGATTAAAAAGTTTAGTTTTTAAATAAGATCTATTTTACCTCTAAAAACTTGCTTTGCGGGACCTTCAAGCCAAATGTTTTGGAATGAATTTCCGTTTTTTTCAGCATGAACCTTAAGATTTCCTCCTAAAGTTTTAACTTTTACGGAAATTAGATTGTTTTTTTGCAGAAAAGTTAAAGCAGAAGCTGTAACTCCTGTTCCGCAGCTGTAAGTTTCGTCCTCAACGCCTCGTTCATAGGTTCTTACGAAAATTTCATCATCAGTAATTTTTTCTACAAAATTCACATTGATGCCTTTTTCCTTATAATTTTCCGAATTTCTGATGCCGTGGCCTTCTGCAAAAACATTGTAATTCACCAGATCTTCTACATATTTTACATAATGAGGCGACCCTGTATTCATCACAGTGTCTTCACCATCGCCGGAGATGGTATCCACATCAATCATCTTTAATTTAATGATACCGTTATGGATCTCTGCTTCATGTTCACCATCTGTTGCAATGAATTTACATTTATCTTCAAAAATATCCAGAAAGAAAGCAAATGCTACCAGGCATCTTCCGCCATTTCCACACATGGTGCTCTCGCCACCGTCAGAATTATAATAGACCATTTTGAAATCATAGGCATCATCATTTTCCAGGAGGATAAGCCCATCGCCACCAATTCCGAAACGTCTGTCACATAGTTTTTCAATAAGATCTTTCTCTTTAGGGAACTGCAGATCCCGGTTATCAATCATGACAAAATCATTTCCAGTCCCTTGATATTTATAAAATTCCATATTTTTAGTCTAAAATTAACGAGCAAAATTAATATATTTAAAATGAAAAACGAACAGTGTTAGCTGTCCGTTTTCTTATTTATAATCGTTTTATCTAAATCCACCTCCGCTTGACTGCTGTCTCGTAGAACCGCTGCTTTGCTGAGTGTTACCCTGGGTGCTTGTACTTCCTCTGAACCCACCGGAAGACTCTGTTCTGGTACTGTTCTGGTTCTGGTTGTACTGTTGTGTATTTCTGAACCCACCACTGCTTTGGCTATTCTGGCTTCTCTGATTGTTCTGAGAATTTCCGCCTGAATTTCTAAAGCCTCCGTTATTTTGGTTGCTCTGCGGTCTCTGGTTGTTATTAGAATTGCTGTTATTCGAATTTCTGAATCCGTTATTACTGCTGTTATTTCTTGTGCTGGTTCCTCTGTTGTTATTGAAACCGTTATTATTATAATTACCTCCGTTGTTAGTATTAGTACGGGTATTCTGGAATCCGTTATTTGGTCTCTGTGAAGTTACCGTAGTTCTTCTTTCAACGTATACTTTTCTTCTGCTGTCCCCTGAATTATAGTAATAATAAGGAACACCGTTATCATAATAATAATTGACATCGTTTCTGTAATAATAGCCGTCATTTCCATAATAACCGCCGTTTCCGTAATATCCGGAAGGTGCATAGTAATATCCGTTATTATAATACGGATCTCCGTATCCGCCATTGTTTGCATATCCGTCACTATACGCCAAACACGATGTTAAACTGCTTATAGCTACGATACTGAATGCTATTTTAAATAAATTTTTCATGACTTTATTGTACTTTTTTCTTTTAAACTTTTTTTCCAATTAAGGTATCCTAAGATAGCCATTATAGTAAATACCAAATATTGAACCGAAGTGATACCGAGTTCCTTAAAAATCATCATAGGGATACAAATAAAATCTCCGATGATCCAGAAAATCCAGTTCTCAATGCGTTGTCTGGCCATGAACCACATACCTACTAAAAATATAGAGGTGGTGATCACATCCAGCCAATTCGCCCAATCCAGATGATACAATCCTAAATGAGTACCCTCCATAGAAAATTGATTGTCAATATAAGGTTTGTAATAATAAATAAGGGTAACCAGTGCCATGCTTAATACAAAAAGCACTCCTGCGAATAATCTCTCTTTTTTTGTTGCCCAGCTTACCTCTACATGAATATGGTCTTCAGAATTTTTCGACCAAAGAATCCAGCCGTAAATACTCATTGCGGTATAATACACATTAATCATGCAATCTCCCAGAAGACCAAAATTAAACAGAATATAAACGTATATCAGCGTAGAAATAATGCCGGTAGGGTATACCCAGATATTCTTTTTTATTGAAAAATAGACGCTCAAAATTCCGAAAAATGTACCGGTGGCTTCCAGCAGAATTTGTAGACCACTGTAGTTTTCATACGGCTTTACAAAAAGATCATATAAATTCATGCGATCAAAAATAAGCAAAAATTAGCACTTTTGAAAATAAATTAAATAATGTGTAAATCAGTTTTTTAAATATTTTTATTTAAAATAAATTACGAAAGTTTATTAATAAACGTTAAGGTTTGTAATTTTTTTATATTTTCGTAAATCTTTAATTAAATAAAAAAACATGTCTAAAATTTGGGTTAAGAAGCCAATGAGCGCTTATGAAGCTGATATCAAAAAGAGTCAGCTGAAACGCGTTCTGGGAAAATGGAGCCTTACTGCTATCGGAATCGGAGCAATCATTGGAGGAGGAATTTTTGTACTTACAGGAACAGGTGCGTATTATAATGCAGGGCCTGCACTGGCACTTTCATTCGTAATTGCAGGGATCGCCTGCGTATTTGCAGCACTTTGTTATGCAGAATTTGCTTCCATACTTCCCGTAGAAGGTTCAGCTTATGCTTATGCTTATGGTACAGTAGGAGAAATTTTTGCATGGATCATAGGATGGGGGCTGATACTTGAATACGCTATGGGATCTATGACGGTCGCCGTATCCTGGTCAGGATATTTTGCCAAACTTCTCAAAATGTTCGGGCTGCATCTTCCTGCTTATCTTACCTCAGATCCGCAAACCTATATTGCAGCAGGAAACTCCGGATTTTCTATGAATTTGCCCGCATTTTTAATTGTTTTCTTTGTGATTTCTATTCTGGTAAGAGGAACAAAAGGTGCTGCTAAAGCCAATAACTTTATTGTAATACTTAAAGTTTCTGCCATTATTTTTGTAATCGTTGCAGGAGCATTTATTATTTTAAATTCAGCTGAACCTTTTAAAAACTGGGTTCCTTTTATTCCTGATCCAACCACTATTACCGAAAATGGAGTCTCGCATTCCGCTTACGGTCTGGCAGGTGTGGTTGCGGGAGCATCAGCTATTTTCTTTGCATATGTAGGTTTCGATGCCGTTTCCACACAGGCGGGAGAAGCTATTAACCCTAAAAAAGACGTACCGTTTGCAATCATCGCTTCGTTGATCATCTGTACGCTTTTATATATCCTTGTTTCTTTGGTGTTAACAGGAATGATGCATTATACAGACTTTAACCCGTTGGGTAAATATCCGGATGCGATCAAAGCACCTGTAGCATATGCATTTGATATTGCCGGATATGCATGGGCTGGTTACATTATTACCATTGCTGCTACAATAGGATTGATCTCTGTACTGATGGTAATGATCATGGGACAGTCAAGAATTTTCCTTGGAATGTCTAAAGACGGATTGATCCCGGCTACTTTTTCAAAAGTAAACCCTAAAACTGGAGTACCTACAAAAAACCTTCTTATTTTAGGAGTGGTAATTGCTATTATTGCCTCTCTTACCCCGATTAATGATCTTGCCCATATGACCAGTTTCGGAACCTTGTTCGCGTTTACAATGGTATGTGTAGCAGTTTGGGTGTTAAGAGTGAAAGAGCCTAATTTACAGAGAAACTTTAAAGTTCCGGCTTTACCTCTTATTGCCTGTTTAGGTATCGCGATCAATGTTTATCTGATCTTTAACCTGAGCAAAGAAGCGCAGATGTATTCTTTTGCATGGCTGATCATCGGATTCTTTGTGTACTTCCTGTACAGTAAAAAGCATTCCAAGCTTCAGAACGGAGGTTTTGGAGAAACTTTTAAAGCAGAACAGGAGCCTTTAGAAAAACCTGATATAGATTTATAAAAAATATCAACTTAAAATCCACAGAATTCTGTGGATTTTTTATTTTTGTCTCTATGAAAAAAACTTTTTCCATTTTATTGGTATGCTTGGGGATATTTATGTTTTCCCAGCAAATAGAAAGCTTTACCACTATTTTAAATGACAAGATAAGCATAAGAGCTCTTGAAGTTTATGATAACAAAGTCTGGTATACCGGAACAGATTCAAAGTTTGGCTTTGTTGATCTTAAAAATAACAAAGACCAAAAACAGCTGGGGCTATCGGATAAAAAGCTTCAGTTTAGAACGCTGGCACAGGATAAGAGTTCTTTTTATGCTATTAATATTGAAAGTCCTGCCTATTTTTTTAAGATTGATAAAAAAGATCTGAAGTCAGAAATTATCTTTACTGATACTGTGAAAACTGCTTTTTATGATGCTCTGCATTTCGTGAATCATCAGCTGGCTTATACTTTCAGTGATGCAGATAAGGATAATCTACTGAAACTGGCTGTTTACAGTAATGGAAAATGGAGAATGTTCAAAAGTGATATAAAACTGAACAGCGGTGAAGCGGCTTTTGCAGCAAGCAATACCAATATCGCTTCAACAAAAAAGTATCTGTGGATTGCAACTGGCGGAAAAGCATCAAGAATCTTAAGAATGGATTTGAAAAAAGAAAGTATCCAGGTTTTCGAAACTCCTTTTATCCAGGGAGAATCTTCGCAGGGAATGTATTCAATAGATTTTTATGATAACCGATTCGGGATTGCAGTAGGCGGAGATTATACCAAACAGGACGCAAATATCAATAATATTGCCACCACCCATGACGGCGGGGAAACCTGGCAGGTACAGTCTTCCGGAAAGAATGCCGGCTACACGACCTGTGTGAAAATTAAACCGGGATCAAAAGGAAAAGAAATCATTGCTGTAGGCGATAAGCACATCAGTTATTCTTCTGATTTCGGAAAAACATGGAAAAAAATTTCTGATGAGAAAGGATTTTTTGTCTGCAGTTGGCTAGAGGGCAATACCGTTGTTTTTGCAGGAAAAGACAGAATCTCAGTCATGAAATTAAAATTTTAAATCTTAGGGATAGAATTTATCATTATTTGAAGAATTCCAGTAGCGATCATATTTAGACTCATTATAAAATACAGCCTAATATATTTCATGGTTTAAAATTCATTCGTAATGGTTAATTTTGCAGGATGAAATTTATTTTATGTTAAATTTCATGATTCGATAATATTTTAAATTTTGAAATGAATTCTTTAATAGATAAGTATAATATTCCCGGACCACGCTACACATCATATCCCACTGTTCCTTATTGGGACGAATCTACATTTTCTCCTGAAAAGTGGAGGGAGACCGTGATAAGGTCATTTCATGAGAGTAATGCAGAAGAGGGAATTTCTATTTATATTCACCTGCCTTTCTGCGAAGCATTGTGTACGTTCTGTGCCTGCCACAAGCGTATCACAAAACAACACAGTGTTGAAATTCCATACTTGGAAAGTGTTTTGAAGGAATGGAAGCTTTATCTGGAACTTTTTGAAGAAAGACCCAAGCTTAAAGAACTTCACCTTGGAGGCGGGACCCCTACATTTTTTTCGCCAAAAAATTTAAAAACCTTATTGGAAGGTATCTTTGAAACTGTAGAAATAGCAGAACACCCTGAGTTTTCTTTTGAAGGGCATCCGAATAATACAACAAGGGATCACCTTCAGACTTTATATGATCTTGGCTTCAGGAGGGTAAGTTTTGGCGTTCAGGATTATGACCCTAAAGTTCAAAAGGCAATCAACAGAATACAATCCTTTGAAAATGTCAAAAATGTAACGGAGTGGGCTAAGGAAATTGGTTACAGAGGAATCAGCCATGATTTGGTTTTCGGACTTCCGCACCAGAGCTGGGATGCCATGGAGAATACCATCAGAAAAACAATGGAACTGAAGCCGGACAGGCTTGCTTTTTATTCCTATGCACACGTTCCGTGGGTAAAAGGGGTAGGACAGAGAGGTTTTGATGAAAACGATTTACCTAGCGGTGAAGAAAAACGCCGTTTATATGAAGACGGTAAAAGACTGCTTGAAAATTTAGGATATATAGAAGTGGGAATGGATCATTTTTCTCTTGAGCATGATGACCTGTACCAATCCCTGATTCATAAAAAGCTTCACAGGAACTTTATGGGCTATACTTCAAGCAATACCCAACTGATGGTAGGTCTTGGAATGTCTGCCATTTCAGATTCCTGGTATGCTTTTGCCCAGAATGTAAAAACGGTGGAAGAGTACCAGAAGATTATTGAAGAAGGTAAAATTCCTGTGGTAAAAGGTCACATTCTTGATGATGAAGATCTTACCGTAAGAAGACATATTCTGAATCTGATGTGTCAGCTTGAAACAACCTTTACTGATAAGAATTCTTTCCCGGAATTGGAAAATGCATTTGAAATGCTGAAAGAAATGGAAAAAGATGAATTGGTGGAGATTTACGACAATCAAATCAGGATCACAGAAAAAGGAAGAGCATTTACGAGAAATGTTGCCATGGTTTTTGATCTCAGGATGATGAGGAATAAACCGGAAACAAGAATTTTCTCTATGACGATATAAAACAAAAGCGGTTCCATCGGAACCGCTTTTTTATTGAAGTAAAATTTCTGTCATTTAATAATAAGTTTCTGGCTGTAAGATTTCACATCTCCCGATTTGATGATCAGGTAATAAACTCCGGCAGGAATTCCTGTAATGTCTACGCTGCCGTCGTTTTCAATTTTTGCTTTTTCCAGAACTATTTTTCCTTCTGTACTGAAAAGATCTGCAGTGCTGTTCAGGTCTTCCAGACCTTCAATGAACACTTTTTCAGAAGCGGGATTGGGATGAATATACAAAGAATTTGAGCGGTCTGTCTCGTCTGTTGCCAGCGCGCCTGTTGTGATTTTAAATATTTTTCCGCTGTTTACCGCTGCCACAAACAATTCTTTCTGAGAGTTCTGCCCGAAAGTAGAAAAATTGTTCCCTGAACTTGGAGAATTCCACACAAGAGAATTATCCGGGTTCATGATTCCGATCTGTTCAGAACAGTAATCTGCAAAGAAGTATTTTCCCTGAAGGGCAGGATACTGGCTTCCTCTATAAATATACCCACCGGTTATAGAGCATTTCCCTCCGGAATGATCATAAACGGCAACCGGAAATGTCATCGTGGACATAGGGGCACATCCTGCTGTATTGTAAGCATTATTGCCTTCATAACATCGCCATCCGTAATTGATTCCAGCTTGGGTAGCAGGCATCCTGTTGATCTCTTCAATGGCTCCCTGGCCTACATCAGCAATGATTACATTCCCTGTATTTGTGTCAAATGAAAATTTCCATGCATTTCTAAGTCCATATGACCAGATTTCGTCGGCTCCGGTTACTAAATTTCCTGCAAAAGGGTTTCCGGATGGAATATTATACGGCCCTGTAGCATTCACATCGATTCTTAACATTTTTCCCAGAAGTGAATTGATGTTTTGAGCATTATTGTTGGGGTCTCCGCCGCTTCCCCCATCTCCCGTAACGATCCAAAGATTTCCGTCAGGACCGAAATGAATACTTCCGCCGTTATGATTGTCAAACGGTTTTGGAATATTCAGAAGGATCTTTTCAGAAGCTGGATCTGCAACGTCAGGATTAGCAGAGCTTACAGAATATCTTGCTACAATGATATTTCCGGCGGTATTGTTGTAATACACAAAGAAATACCCGTTGGTTGAATACTGAGGATGAAAGGCAAGACCAAGAAGGCCTCTTTCCCCTCCGTAAAGAACTTTGGAGCTGATATTCATAAAATCGGCACTGTTAATCGTTCCGTTGGGCTGAATGATCTTAATGATTCCGTTCTGCTGTACGACGAAGAGACGGGTGTCATTGGCGTTCGTAATTTCAACTGGACTGGTAAGCCCGGACGCAAATTCTACTAAATTAATGCTTTGAGAATTAACGATTAAGGAAGAAAAAACGCCTAGGGTAAAAAATAGTTTTTTCATAATATTTTGATATTTAGTGTATTGATAAATGAATGAAAATTTTATACCAATCGGAATTTGAAAATTTCATTACGATAAGGAGGAAAAATTATTAAATCTTAAATAGAAGTTAAAACCCCGATATATCTGAAAATAAACCGTTTCTGTTGTTAAAAAATTCATAAAATAATAATAAAATCATTATATTTGCCGACTTAATTTAACGTAGTTATAACAAAATGCAAGGAAAAGGACTTATTACAATTGTTGCTATTGTACTAGGGTTAATTTGCTTAAATGAGCTATTACCAACTTGGTACGCCAGCAAAATTGAAAGGCAGGCGACTGCTGTTGCAGGAGACAATCCGGAAAAGTATCAGAAAGAAATTACAAGACTTTCTAAAGATACTTTGAACCTGGGATTCACAAAACTTTATTACACTAAAGCCAAAGACAAGGAAATGAAACTTGGTCTTGACTTGAAAGGAGGGATCAACGTTCTTTTGGAAATCAACCAAAGAGATTTGGTAAATGATTTAACCAATTATTCTACCAATCCTGTTCTTATCGAGGCTTTAAACAAGACGGATGAAGTTCAGAAGAATTCTACAAAATCTTATATCGATAATTTCTTCGATCAGTTTGAAGCGATCAACAAAGCAAAAGGAACGAACCTTAAGCTGGCTGATCCTGAACTTTTCGGGAATACTAATTTATCGGAGATCAAGTACAATACGACTGATGATCAGGTAAAAAGTATCATCAAAAGAAGAATTGATCTTTCTGTAGGTACTGCTTTTGAAGTAATCAGAACCAGAATCGATAAAATGGGTGCGGTGCAGCCAAACGTTCAGAGAGTACCGGGTACGGCAAGAATTTCTGTTGAAATGCCAGGTATGAAAGATATCGACAAGGTGAAGAAAATGCTTCAGACTTCTGCAAAACTTCAGTTCTGGGAAGTACAGCAGGTTCCTGAAATAGCGCCATATTTCCAGACATTGACTACAATGGTAGGCATAAAAGGTGATTCTATGGGAGTTGCGAAGAACATCAACTTCATGAGTCTTTTAAACCTTGACAAATTAAGATCAAACGGTGTTGCAAGCGTAAAACTTTCAGATACTGCTGCTGTAAACAAAATTTTGAACAGCAAAGTAGGTCAGTCATTACGTCCGGCTAACATTAAATATACACAGTTTATGTGGGGATACAAACCTGAAGCTACAGATGCTGAAAGTTTAGTATTGTATGCAATCAGAGGTAATATCAACCAAAAAGCTCCGGTAGACGGTGCTGTTGAAACGGCAAGCATTGGCTATGATGAGCTAAGCAGAGTGGTAGTAGACATGCAGATGGATTCCAAAGGTGCTAAAGAATGGAAAACATTAACTGAGAAGAATGTAGGTAAGCCGGTAGCGGTAACATTGGATGGCAGAGTATATACTGCGCCAAACGTTGTGAATGCTATTCCAAACGGGAGAACCCAGATCTCTGGTAACTTCTCTCAGGAAGAAGCTAAAGAACTGGTAGATGTTTTGGGAGCAGGTAAATTACCGGCTGGTGCAAAAGTAGTTCAGGCTACAGTAGTAGGACCTTCATTAGGACAGGAATCTATTAATGCAGGGGTTATTTCATTTGCTATCGCATTTTTAATTATTATTGTTTATATCATTTTCTATTACGGTGGTGCAGGAGTGTATGCTGTAATTGCAATGATCATCAACTTATTCTATATTTTCGGAATTATGGATTCCGGTGATTTTACATTAACGCTTCCTGGTATCGCGGGTATCGTTCTTACGATGGCGATGGCGGTCGATACGAATGTAATTATCTACGAAAGAACCAAAGAAGAATTATTTGCAGGAAAGAGCATCCTGGAAGCTTACAAAGACGGTTTCAAACATGCACTAAGTGCGATCGTAGATGGTCACTTAACGACATTATTAACGGCTGGTGTACTTTTCTTATTCGGAACAGGACCTATCAAAGGATTTGCTTTGACTTTAGGAATTGGTATATTAATGACATTCTTTACTTCTGTATTACTTTCAAGAGTAATGATCTTCACAAGATTGAATAAAGGAAAACATCTTTCTGTCTGGACTCCTCCAACGAAGAACCTATTCAGAAATACATGGATCGATTTTATCGGAAAAAGAAAATATGCCTATATCATTTCTGGTGTTTTAACTCTAGTTTGTATTGCATCTATTGCCATCCACGGTTTCAAATACGGAATTGATTTTACAGGAGGTAGAAACTATGTGGTAAGATTTGATAAAGCGGTTAATGCTGAAGATATTGAGCAGAACCTGGTAAAAGTATTCAAAACTGAAGATGGTAAAAATTCTTCTGTTGAAGCTAAAACTTTCGGAAACGACAGACAGTTGAAAATCTCAACAGATTACCTTATTGAAGATGAATCTTTAAAAGCTGATCAAACTGTAGAGCAGAAATTATACGAAGGATTAAAGGCAAGCTTGCCTGCCAAGACTACATTGAGTGATTTCAAATCTGCGGATAAAGAGCATGCAGGAATTATCTCTTCTGAAAAAGTAGGACCTACGGTAGCAGATGATATCCAAACTCACGGTATTCTTGCTGTAGTAGCTGCTTTAGCGGGTATTTTCATCTATATCTTATTAAGATTTAGAAAATGGCAATTCTCGTTGGGTGCTGTTGTAGCTTTGTTCCATGATGCGGTAATTATTTTGGGAGCGTATTCATTGCTTCATAAATTTATGCCGTTCAACATGGAGATCAACCAGGATTTTGTTGCAGCAATCCTTACCGTATTAGGATACTCAATTAATGATACCGTTATTATCTTCGATAGAATTAGAGAGTATTTAAGAGAGAAGAAGGCTTTAACATTGGCAGGATTATTTGATGACTCTATCTCAAGTACATTAGGTAGAACATTCAACACTTCATTTACAACGATCCTTGTGATTCTGGCGATCTTCATCTTTGGTGGAGATAACCTGAGAGGATTTATGTTTGCCATGTTGATAGGTATCGGATTTGGTACCTATTCATCCATCTTTATTGCATCGGCTATTGCTTATGATTTCCTTAAGAAAGGAAAAGAAGATGAGGTGCACGGGAAGACAACAAGTACCAAAGAAGTACTTGCTTCAAAGTAATATCAACTACAATAAATAAGTAAAGGCCGTTTCGAAAGAAATGGCCTTTTTTGTGCGGATGGGGGGTAAGAGTATCAGGGATTTTGGGCTCAAAGTTTTTGAATTACGGGTTACCGCATTCTTGGTTTCAAGATCTGGATTTCAAAAATTTAATATTAAAGTTCAAGGTTTAAATTTATATTTGCGTAGCCCAAATCTGGAATCTGATGTCTGAAATCTTTCATCTAAAATCTTGACTCTTGATTCTTGACTCTCCCTTAAATCCACAATTTAGAATCATTATATTTCAGATTTCATTAATTTTGCAGCATTATGGAAAACTCAAGGAAAAAAGCAGCCATCGGCTTTATATTTATTACTTTATTGATTGACATTACAGGATGGGGAATTATTATTCCTGTTGTTCCCAAATTAATTGAGGAACTGATCCATGCCGACATCAGTGAAGCAGCAAAATATGGTGGCTGGCTTGGTTTTGCCTATGCATTTACTCAGTTTATCTTTTCACCGGTGGTAGGAAACCTGAGTGATAAATACGGGAGAAGGCCTATTATCCTGATTTCCCTTTTTGGATTTGCAGTAGATTATATTTTTCTTGCTCTTGCACCCACTATTTGGTGGCTTTTCCTGGGCCGGATTATTGCCGGGATCACAGGAGCCAGTGTAACAACCGCCAGTGCTTATATTGCTGATATTTCTACAGATGAAGACAGGGCTAAGAATTTCGGTCTTATCGGGGCCGCATTTGGTCTTGGATTTATCATTGGACCTGTATTGGGAGGAGTTTTGGGACATTATGGTGCCAGAGTGCCTTTTTATGCAGCGGCAGGTTTATGCCTTTTAAATTTCCTTTACGGTTATTTCGTTCTTCCTGAAAGCTTAGATAAGGATAAAAGAAGAGAATTCGACTGGAAACGGGCGAACCCTGTTGGTTCATTTAAATTTTTAGGTAAACATCCGGAAATTTCAGGATTGATTTTTGCCCTTATCTTAATTTATATTGCGGGCCATGCCGTACAGAGTAACTGGAGCTTTTTCACCATGTACAAATTTAGCTGGACGGAAAGGATGGTTGGAATTTCATTAGGGGTTGTAGGACTTTTAGTAGGTCTGGTTCAGGGTGTTCTGATACGTTGGACAACTCCAAGATTAGGAGAGGAAAAAAGTATTTATTACGGATTGGCTTTGTATGCATTAGGGATGCTTTTGTTTGCCTTTGCTACAGAAGGCTGGATGATGTTTGCGTTTTTAGTTCCTTACTGCCTGGGTGGAATCTGTGGACCGGCATTACAGTCAGTAATTACGAAAAGTGTTCCTTCCAACGAGCAGGGAGAGCTCCAGGGAGCATTGACTAGTTTAATGAGCGCTACTTCTATTATAGGGCCACCGTTGATGACTAACCTTTTTTACTTCTTTACCCACGACGAAGCCCCATTTGAATTTTCAGGAGCACCGTTCTTCCTGGCATTTATTTTAATGGCGATAAGCGTGGTGATGACTTATTATGCATTTCAGAAAAAAGATAAAAAACTAATCAAAAAGCTGTAATTAAAGCAAAGTCTGAAAAGATTAATTATTTAAATCCGAATTAAGATAAGTGTTGAAAATGATGCAGTGGATAAGCAGTAGCTTTACAAAGCATGACAGCTTTAAATATTGAACTAAAATCAAAGAGTCAAAAATGCTGGATTTAGATTTGGAATCGAAACTATTACCTGCAAAAAATAATTTACAGCCAGCAACAAAAATCAACAGCTAATCGAAGTGTACTTGATTCTTAAATTATTGAACTTCATAGCTTTAATCTTATGAAATCTTAAAATTTGTTTAAAATTTTAGTTTCCTGTAAATAAATGTATAATCTTTTGTAATTTTACGGAATGGAATTAAGCATTGGAGAAATGGCTCTGATCGCGGTAGCGATTGTTGTTTTATTCGGTCCGGATAAACTTCCTCAGATAGCGCGTGACCTTGGGGCAGGCGTTAGAAAGATGCGTGGTGCAGTGGAAGACATTAAAACTGAGATCATGAAGGAAACTGATAATCCTGTTTCTGAGATCAAACGCGAAATTGAGAAGGTAAAAGACGCTGCAAAGGACTTCAACCCGATGAAGAACATTGAAAAAGATATCATGACAGAACCTTCCGCAACTAATGAACCTCCGAAACTAAAGCCTGCCGACGACGAAACCTACGAAGGGCCTGTAAGCAGATAATTCATGGAGGAAATCATTCAGGAAGACAAAAAGGTTTTTCTATACCTTAATAATTTGGGCGATACTTCTTTCGACCAATTTTGGATGCTCATTTCCAGTACATGGATATGGGTACCGCTATACATTATATTTCTTTACTTTTTATACAAGAACTATAAGCTAAAATCCTTAGTTTTTATCCTTATATTCATTGCACTTGGAGCTACGGTTTCCGACCAGCTGGCAAGTGTTTTCAAATATGGAGTGGCCAGGCTTCGGCCCTGCCATGATCCCAGTTTAGAACATTATATGAGGATCGTGAAGTGCGGAGGGCAGTATGGATTTTATTCTGCCCATGCTTCCAATACCTTCTTCCTGGCAGCTTATTTAAGTATTTTATTGAAAAAGAAGCTCAATTGGTTTCCATATGCTATATTTGTATGGGCTGTGATAGTTTCTTACAGCCGCATATATTTAGGAGTGCATTTCCCGATAGATATTTTGGTGGGGGCGTTTGTTGGATCTTTATTGGGAGTGATATTTGGAATACTCGCCAAAAAAGTCATCAACAAGCAAAATATACCTTCATGAAAAAATCTTTATTACTGACAGCATTGATATGCTCCTCATTCATACTTTACGCACAGGACAAAATTAAAGCAGAAGAATGCTTTAAAAAAGCCGATTACAAATGTGCGGAAGAGCAATATACCAAACTTGCGGAAAAAGAGCAGATTCAGAAATATCAGTCTGAATATTACAATAATCTGGGAACAGCCCAAAGAAGGCTTGGAAAAACAGCATTAGCTTTGAAATCGTACGAATCCGCAATGAAAGCCAATCCCTTATCGGCTCCAGTATATGCCAATCTTGCATCACTGAACAGCCAGAAAGGAAATAAGGCTAAGGCATTAGAATATATCTCTACCGGCCTTAAGATTGATGCTGAAAATCCGGAATTTTATCTTACCCGTTCCAAAATCTATGACAGCCAGGGAAAAAAAGATCTTGCGCTGAGTGATCTCAAACAGATCCTGAGCTTTGCACCGGATAATATTTTTGCGAAAACGGGGCTGGCCAATCTGAAGAAAAATAATGGTGACCTGGACGGTGCCTTAAAAGATTACAATCAGCTGATCTCTGAAAAACCGGAATCACTGTTGTATAATGGCAGGGCAGATGTTTATTTCAAAATGAAAAAGTCTAAAGAAGCTCTTACAGATGCTAATAAAGCCATTTCCATAGATCCTAAATTTTCTCATTCCTATGTAACCAAAGCATTGGTCCTATTTGAAACGGCAAAACCAAAAGAGGCCTGTGAAAACCTGGATAAAGCAGTAAGCTTAGGATATGAAAAAGCTATTTTGGCAGATTATTATGCTAAATGTGTGAAAAAATAAATCTTACAGTAAATACATTCTTACGGGCGCGGCATGAAATGCCGCGCCCGTAAGAATGAAATAAGCCATAAAATAAAGAAATATAGATGTTAAACATTGTTCTTGTAGAACCTGAAATACCCAACAATACAGGCAATATAGGACGGCTATGTGTAGGAACCGAAAGTAAACTGCACCTGGTTCATCCGTTTGGATTTGTAATCAATGATAAAAATCTGAAAAGGTCCGGTTTAGATTATTGGGTACATCTTGATGTTACTGAATATGCAAATGTTGAAGAGTGGGTGAAGAATATTCCCGATCCGTCCCGCGTCTTTTTAATGAGTTCACATGCTGAAAAATCCTATCTGGAAAATAACTTTCGGGATGGCGACTGGCTGGTTTTCGGTAAGGAAAGTGTGGGGTTGGGTAATGAAGTCCTGGATCAGTTTGAAAACCATTTGACGATTCCCATGTCAAAATTAATCCGAAGCTTTAATATTGCCAATTCCGTTGCTTTTGTAGTAGGTGAGGCAAAAAGACAGATTGGTTTACAGGTTAAGTAAAAATAAAGTTTTAACTGACAGTAAAAATTTACAAAGATTTAATCATTATGGTAAGGCTTTCCCTGCAGGATCTGGTCGGCACGGTAGAGCTGTTCCACGATAAATAAACGGATCATCTGGTGGGTAAAAGTCATTTTTGATAAAGACATTTTTTCATTGGCCCGGCTGTAGACATCTTCTGAGAAACCATATGCACCCCCGATAAGGATATGAACTTTTTTTACTGAAGAATTCATCCACGCATCAATTTTTTGTGAAAATTCACGGCTGGTGAACTGCTTGCCTTTCTCATCTAGGAGTACAACAAGGTCATTTTTGTCAATATAATTGAGGAACAGCTTGGATTCTTCCTTCTTCAAAAGTTCAGGTGAGAGGTTTTTTGCGTTTTTTACATCAGGAATTTCGGTGATTTCAAAATTCCAGTGCTTGGGAAGGCGGGTAAGGTAGTAGCTGATTAAAGAGGTAATCTCCTTATCATCCGTTTTGCCGATACAAAGTAAGCTGATTCTCATGTATGGAGGATTTCAAAAGGCAAAGATACGGCTTTTTCGAGGGCTTTTATCTTCAACTATTGATATATTCGGAATAGTTATTTTAAACCGGCGGATAGTGTTTTACCCAGATCTGCAATTTGTTTCAGAGATATCTTTTTTAAATATAGTAACAAAATTCATTAACTAGAGAATTAATTTGTTAGTAAATAATTATTTTTTCTATTTTTGGATAATAACTTTAAACTATATTTATGAAAAGATTTTTTTAAATTACCTATTATTACTGATCTCATTCGTTGGAGTTTTATCATGTCGACAAAATGAAGCTAATGATATGGATTTTAGCGAGAAAGGCAAAGTAACCACAATCTCTGCTGCAAAATTTTCAGACTTGACTGAAAAAGAATTAATCTCTAAACTAGTATCTGATGAAGATTTTATTAATTATGGCAAGAATTCGTTTGACTTTTATGAAAGTATGCCAACCAAAACTAGTTTTTTAAATTTTGATGCTACTACTTGGGAGCAAAAAGGTATTCCTTATTTAGCAGAATTATCTGGGTATACGAATTTAGAAATTGAGAATAAATTTTATAAGATTGCAAGTGACCTCAAAACTTTACAAGACAAGTATCCACAATTAGTGTATGACGGTAAAAATGAAGTGTTTATTAATAATGTTATAAATGAGGCTTGTAACCAAATTAATAATGATGTTTGGCAAAAAAATGGTTGTGCAGATTGCAGAAGTAAGCACAGGCCAAGAGTGATTGCTGCTGGTATACTTGGTGGTGCATCTGGATTTTTAACTGGAGGTGTTTTTGGAGGTGCAGCTGGTGCATTTACAGGTTTTGTAAAATCAGTTTCTGCAGCTGCAAGTTGTTTTGAAGCAGCTGGATGTTAAATCATGGTTTGGAGAATAGCTTTAAAAATACATTTTCAAAATTGTATTAAATATTTTATCTAATTTTTAGAAATATATTGGTTTGGCTATCTTTAAATCAAAATAATGATGCTAATATACAAGTCGGATTTTATATAATTATCTGAAAGTTGATATAGAACGCCTGAGGTATATTTCTCAGGCGTTTTAAAATGCTCCTTCTCTCTTATTTCCGACAATGTGTTTTCAGAATTCATTTTCGGTATAATTTAATTTAGGAAATAAGTATTTTGAAATTCTGATTATTTTTTTATTGATGCAAAAAGCATGATAACAATAAGAGAAAAAAAACAGGATTTTTATAATTCTTGCTTATCATTGCCATACTCTATATAATTTGCCGTTAAAAATAGGATAAAGAAAATGTTTATATTTGTATAAAGACTTATTAAAAACAGCAGATCTTCTCCTTCTCAAGAGATAAACAGGAGGGTTTTATTAAGTAAAATACACCAAATAGATGAGTATAAAAGTTCCTAGATTTATCTTGAAGATTCAAGAGTTTTTTGACGGTATACATATTCCTGTTTTGGGCATATCGCTCTGGCAGATGTTCCAGATCTATATTTCCGGAATTTTCAAAGGCAATATCGGAAGAAAGGCGGCAGCTATTTCCTGGAGTTTCACCATCAGTTTATTTCCTTTTCTGCTCTTCCTGCTTTCCGTTTTGCCGTACATGCCGCATTATGACAAGCTGCAGTTTTATATTTTTGAAGTTCTGATGCACAACGTTTTTCCTTCTAGTATGCAAGGGGATATACGTGGGTATATTGAGACTAATATTATTCCTAATATGAAAGGAATCAGTAATCTCACTATTGTGCTGGCTTTGATTTTTGCTACGAATGGGACTTTTTCTCTTATCAATGGGTTTAATGAAAATTCAGACGAAAAGCTTAGTGATGTTAAAGAATTTATTCTTTCATTTTTTATAACGATTGGCTTTATTACCATTGTATTTTTTGCACTTTTTGGAGTGTATTATGCGGAAGTTGTCATAAAACCTTTCACTCCGGCTTACGATATTTCATGGTTGGTCAAAAACCTTTCCAAAATCATTGGGTTTGTATCTTTTCCGCTGTTTTATTTTATTCTTTTAACGCTTTTTTACTGGCTGGGAACGGTGAAAATTGCGAGGTTCAGACAGGCAGTACCGGGAGCTATTTTAACGACGGTCCTGTTTGTTCTCACTACTTTTATCTTCGCGATCTATGTAAAAGATATTGCCAGATATAACGTCCTTTACGGATCTATCGGAAGTATGATCCTGCTGATGGTTTGGGTGAATGTGAATGTGTATCTTCTGCTGTTCGGAAATGAGCTTAATATGGCCCTCAGAAAACTCAGAATCGAAAAGCTGCTGTCTGATGAGATCAAAAGAGAAGCAGCTCATTATCATGCACAGGTGACAGAGCCTAATCTGGAAAGCGATGAAGAGCACAAAAGAAAGCTGGAAGAGGGAAAAGATTAATTTTCCACAGCGTTCATATCTTTTTTAGAACTCATACTTAATATGACAAACCCTAAAACTGCTGCTAAGAAAGAAGCGATCAGGATGGCAAATTTAGCTTCATCCTGAATTGGAATACTATCTTTAAAGGAAAGAAGTGCAATGAAAATCGACATGGTGAAGCCTATTCCCGCCAGTAATCCAACACCGACCATTTGTAACCATGTGCTGTTTTGAGGCAGTGTGCTGAGCTTTAATTTAATGGCGATAAAAGAAAACACGTTGATCCCGATCAGTTTTCCCAATATCAGTCCACAGATAATTCCCAGACCCAATGTACTTGTCACACCCGCTACCATTTCACTGGTAAAAGCAATATTGGTATTCGTTAAAGCAAATATTGGCATGATCAGAAAACTTACGGGAAAATGAAGCTTGTGCTCCAGTTTTTCAAGAGGAGAGGTTTCTACATCAGATACATTCGTAGGAATGGAAAATGCCAGCAGAACTCCGGCTATTGTTGCATGAATCCCGGAATGATGCAGGAAATACCACAAAAATAACCCTGGAATAATATAAAAAATAAGACGGGTAACTTTCAGGAAATTTAAGAGAAACAGCAGTGCTGCCGTTCCAAACGAAAGGAGAAGATAGGCCCAGTGAATTTGTTCAGTATAAAAAATAGCGATCACCAGGATGGCGCCGAGATCATCTACAATTGCCAGCGCTGCAAGAAATATTTTAATAGAGTTGGGAATCTTTTTTCCCAGCATTGAGATGATCGCAAGAGAAAACGCGATATCCGTAGCCATAGGAATTCCCCAGCCGCTGCTATATTCTGTTCCGGAATTGAAGAAGGTATAGATTGCTGCAGGAACCAGCATTCCTCCTACGGCTGCAAATATAGGAAGGGAGGCATTTTTGAAAGAAGACAGTTCACCTTCCACCATTTCCCGTTTAATCTCGAGGCCTACAAGTAAAAAGAAAACGGCCATAAGCCCGTCATTGATCCATATGCTCACAGGATAGGTAAGATGAAAAAGCTGAGTTCCCACTTCTTTGTCCAGAAAATTCTGGAAACCTTCTCCTGCGGACGAATTGGCAATTAATAATGAGACAAGCACACAGAAAATAAGTATAATTCCCGATGACTGATTGCTGCTGAAAAATTTTTTAAAATATAAAGATAAATTCATGTCTATGATTGTAATCGTCTCACTCTTGAAACTCCATCAATGCTTTTGAGTTTTTTAAATGTTTCTTCCAGTTGGCCTTTGTTTTTAACTTCAAGATTGATATTGCCCATAAAAACACCATTGTTAGATTCTATGGACATACTTTTCATATCCATTCCCATACTTCCGCTGATCACGGTTGTAATATCGTTAATCATTCCCATTCTGTCGAGACCTTCGATTTCGATCTTAACTCTGTTCTTAAAGCTTTCCGCATTCACCCATTTGGCCGGGATGACACGGTAATCGTATTGTGCTCTCAGATTGATTGCGTTGGGACAATTGTCACTGTGGACCTTGATACCATCTGAAATGGTAATAAACCCAAAAATTTTATCACCGGGAATTACCGTACAGCATTTGGCATAGCTGTAGTTCAGTTTCTCTTCGTCTTTCCCGAAAACAATCATATCAAGGTTCTGTTCTTTCGGTTCCTCAAAATGTACGTTTTTCGTCGGGGATTTTCTGAACCTTGAAAGTAAATTATTAAATACATTTTTACTTTCGATATATTTTCTCAGACTGCTGACATCCAGTTCATTGCTTTGAAATTTAAGGAACAGTTCCTGAGAAGACTTCAGATTGAAAAACTTCTGAAGCTTGTTTACTTCTTCATCATTAAAATTAATCTTTGCATGGCGAAGTTTCCTTTGAAGAATTTCTTTTCCATCTTCCACCAGCTGGTTCTTCTGGGAATTCAGGTAGCTTTTGATCTTGGACTTGGCTTTGGATGTCACTACAAATTCCAGCCAGTCCGATTTAGGCTTCTGATTTTGTGAAGATAAAATATCTATCTGGTCACCATTCTGAAGAACATAAGAAATAGGAACCAGTTTCCCGTTGATTTTTGCTCCAAGACATTTCATTCCAAGGTCGGAGTGAACGGCAAAAGCAAAATCCAGAGCGGTAGCATTTGTTGGAAGGATCTTGATTTCCCCTTTTGGAGTAAAAACAAATACTTCCTTAGAATATAAATTGAGTTTAATATTATCTAAAAGTTCGGACGTGGAAAGGTTTTGCTGCTGTTCAAGAATATCACGGATTTCGGTAACCCATCTTTCAAAATTCCGGTCATCAGAACTCTGTTTGTAGCCTTCTTTGTATTTGTAGTGGGCTGCCACTCCTTTTTCTGCGATTTCGTCCATTCTTTCGGAACGGATCTGTACCTCAATCCATTTTTTGTCCGGTCCCAGTACAGTCAAATGGAGACTTTCGTACCCTGTAGAACGTGGCTGTGTGATCCAGTCCCTCATTCTTGAAGGATTGCTGTGGTAAACATCCGTTACGATAGAGTAGATCTTCCAGGCTAAGAATTTTTCGTTCTTTGCATCCGATTTATAAATAATCCTGATCGCATAGTTATCGAATACCTCTTCAAAAGAAACTCCCTGCTTCAGCATTTTTCTGTAAATAGAGGAAATAGCTTTCGCACGGCCTTTGATGGTGAAATTTAAACCTTCTTCTTTTAATCTTTCCGAAGCTTCTTTCTTGAATTCCTCAATATATCTTTCACGGCTTTCTTTCGCCAGTTCCAGTTTTTCTGTGATCTCATTATAAACCTCAGGATTGTTGTATTTGAGGGAAAGATCTTCCAGCTCCGATTTGATATTATACAGCCCCAGACGGTGTGCCATAGGTGCATAGATATAAACTGTTTCCGAAGCAATCTTTTTCTGCTTGTCCGGAGCCATGCTTTCCAGTGTCCGCATATTGTGAAGACGGTCAGCAATCTTGATGAGAATAACTCTGAAATCTTCAGACAGTGTCAATAACAGTTTTCTGTAATTTTCAGACTGTACGGAAATGTTCTGGTGATTCATAATGGAGATCTTTGTGAGCCCGTTCACAATATTGGCGATCTTTTCTCCAAAAATCTTTTTAAGATCTTCATAGGTATAATCGGAATCTTCTATAACGTCATGCAGCAGGGCGCAGGCGATAGATGTGGCTCCAAGACCAATCTCTGTTGCTACAATTTTAGCAACAGCAATAGGGTGGTAGATGTAGGGTTCGCCGGATTTTCTCCTTTGATCTTTATGGGCATCCAATGCAATATCAAATGCCTTCCGGATGAGCTTGTTATTTTCCTCGTCCAGAGTCCTGTATGTATTCGAAATCAAATCCTTATACCGGGCAAGGATCTCTTTGTTTTCCTGTTCTAAATCGTAACTCATTTGTGCTAATGCCTATAATTAAACGAAAATACGAAATTTTTTAAACTTTTCCACCATAAAAAATCCGCAGAGCGTTCTGCGGATTTCCGGTTATTAGATTTTGTGTTTTCTGTCAGAATTTAACTTCTGAATCCATGCCGCTGCTTGATGCCTTTATTTTCACATCAGGGCTGTTATGGATGTCGGCTCTGTTTCTGGCATCAATAAATCGTTTAATTTGATCGTAATGTGCCTCTCCAATACCCATATTCTCGAATAAATAGGTCTTCAGTACTGAATTTTGGTTGAAAATATTTCTCGCGCCATCAGTTTGGTTCTTATCTTTTACCGCAACACTCGCAAGATACTGAGAGGTATCAGAGCCGCTATGAAGATATACTATGTAATCTGAACTTTCAAATCCTGAATTTTCCAGATCGGCTTCAAGCTTTTTGTAATCGCTGTGATGTGCAAATAATCCAGCTAATATATTTGACATAAGCAATAGTTTTTAAATTGTACCTAAAGATAATAAATATTTTTCAATATTGTTATTATTAATTCATTAAAATTTATAATTTATTGTTTTATCTATAATGCAATGTTAAAATGTTTGAAAATGTCTATTGAACACCTGTTTGATTTTAATGATGCTATGAAAACGAGCAAGATGAGCCGGAGGAGCTGGCTCAGCCTATTTCTGAATGGGTGTTTTACGGGCTCTATTGATTTGCTTCATCTGTAAAAATCTGTGGGAAATAAAAAAATAAAAAAACGGGCCGAAGCCCGTCCATTGAATATCATTAATCTTATATCCTTTCATTTTTAATTTCCTCCACAATTTCAGGATTTAGCAGTGTAGAAATATCTCCGAAATTACTGAAATCTCCTTCTGCAATTTTTCTCAGGATTCTACGCATAATTTTTCCGGAACGTGTTTTCGGAAGCCCTGAAACAAACTGTATCTTGTCAAGTTTGGCAATAGGTCCTATCTGGTCTGAGATCAGCTGATTAATCTCCTTTTTGAGATTTTCCTTGTCACGGCCTTCTCCGGTTTCTTTTAAGATCACAAACCCATATAAAGCGTTTCCTTTGATGTCATGAGGATAACCAACAATAGCAGATTCCGCAACAGCTGGATGTTCATTGATGCTGTCTTCGATAGGAGCTGTTCCTAAGTTGTGTCCGGAAACAATAATCACGTCGTCTACACGGCCTGTAATTCTGTAATATCCTACTTCATCCCTCAGTGCACCGTCGCCTGTGAAGTATTTTCCCGGAAAGGCACTGAAATACGTTTCCTTATACCGCTGATGGTCACCCCAGATCGTTCTTGCAATTCCCGGCCATGGAAAGCGGATGCATAGGTTTCCTGTTACCTGGTTTCCTGTAATTTCGTTACGCTTATCATCCATCAGAACAGGCTGGATTCCTGGTAAAGGAAGTGTGGCATAAGTGGGTTTGGTTGGGGTAACGAAAGGAAGTGGGGAGATCATGATTCCTCCTGTTTCCGTTTGCCACCATGTATCTACAATAGGACATTTTTTATTTCCGACATGATCATTGAACCAATGCCAGGCTTCATCATTGATAGGCTCACCTACGGAACCGATCACCTTCAATGAGCTCAGGTCATGTTTATCTACCCATTCCGTGCTTTCTTTGGCCAATGAACGGATGGCGGTAGGAGCGGTATAGAACTGGGTGATTTTATGTTTTTCAATCACTTCCCAGAAACGGTCCGGTTCAGGATAGGTAGGTACCCCTTCGAAAATTACTGTAGTAGCTCCGTTAAGAAGCGGTCCGTAGAGAATATAGGAATGTCCTGTGATCCATCCGATATCTGCTGTACACCAATAGATATCATTCTCTTTATAATTAAAAACATTTTTAAAAGTGTAGGCGGTGTATACCATGTATCCTGCAGAAGTGTGAAGCATTCCTTTCGGTTTTCCGGTAGAACCTGAGGTATACAGGATGAAAAGGGGATCTTCGGCATCCATGATAACGGTCACGAAATCTGCGGAGGCTTTTTCATACAGATCCGTCATCCAGTGGTCTCTGCCTTCTTTCATTTTAATTTCGTTGTGTGTTCTTTTCACAACCAGAACGGATTCTACGCTTGGTGTTTTTTCCAATGCTTCGTCTACAATGCTTTTCAGATCAAGAACTTTGTTTCCCCTGTAGCTGCCATCAGAAGTAATAATCATTTTGGCATTACAGTCATTCACCCTTGAAGCCACCGCGGAAGCGGAGAAACCTGCAAAAATAACAGAATGTACCGCTCCCAGTTTGGCACAGGCAAGCATGGTAACGGCCAGCTCGGGGATCATGGGAAGGTAAATGCAGACTCTGTCGCCTTTTTCAATTCCCATTTCACGCAGAACATTGGCGGTTTTATTAACCCGTTGATACAGTTCATTATAGGAAATATGCTGAGCTTCTTCTTTAGGATCGTTGGGTTCCCAGATAATCGCTGTTTTTTCACCTCTTACGGCAAGATGCCTGTCTATGCAGTTTTTAGTGATATTTAATTTGGCATTCTTAAACCATGTGATTTTGGCTTCATTCATATCATACTTAACCACCTTGCTCCATCTCTGGTACCACACGAAATTTTGGTCTGCAATCTTATCCCAGAATTTTTTAGGATTTTTGATAGACTTTTTATACTCTTCAAAATAATGTGGCAAATCTTCAATTAAGTAATTTCTCATATCCCTTTGTTTTTTGAAATTTGAATTTTATTAATATTAAATATATGTTTAATTTATGGCTTAAGCCCTATAGTCATTGATTTTTTCCTGAATTTCTTCAATGATTTTTTCATCATCTATCGTGGATGGAACCTGGAAATCTTTTCCATCCAGCAAGGTTCTGATCAGTTTTCTTAGAATCTTTCCTGAGCGGGTTTTGGGTAAACGTTTAACAACCATTGCATTCTTTAAAAAAGCCACAGCACCAATCTTTTCGCGAATCATTCTGATGATATCTTTTTCTATTTCTTCCTCAGAGATTATTGTTCCGTTTTTTAAAACAACCGTAGCAAAAGGAACCTGCCCTTTGAGTTCATCATCTATTCCTACAACAGCACATTCTGCCACATCGGGATGGGAAGAGACAATTTCTTCCATTTCTGAGGTGGAAAGCCTGTGTCCAGCTACATTAATGACGTCGTCCACTCTTCCGGTAATGAAAATATAGCCGTCCTCATCCTGAATAGCACCGTCTCCCGAGAAATAATAACCTTTGTACTGCGAAAGATAACTGTTCTGAAAGCGCTCATCGTCATTCCAGATGCCTAAAAGCGCGCCGGGAGGAAGCGGAAGTTTGATAATTAAATAACCTTCCTGATGGGCATCAAGCTCATATCCGTTCTCATCAAATATCTTAATGTCATATCCCGGAATCGGCTTTCCGGCAGATGCTCTTTTAATCTGATAATTATCGTCGAATGTCATTAGGCCCAGCATTGGCCATCCGGATTCTGTCTGCCACCAATGGTCAATAGCAGGAATTCCTATATGCTCTGCAAACCAGTCTAAAGTGGCCACATCGCATCGTTCGCCAGCTAAAAACTGCTTTTTAAAATGAGACAGGTCATATTTTTTCACCAGTTCTCCATCCGGATCTTCTTTTTTAATAGCCCGGATGGCTGTAGGGGCAGTAAACATTGCAGAAACTTTATATTCTGAAATAATTCTCCAGAACGTACCTGCATCAGGAGTCATAATGGGTTTTCCTTCGAAGATGATGGTTGTATTCCGGTTGATAAGAGGACCGTACACGCTAAAGCTATGTCCGACTGCCCACCCGAAATCAGACGCTGCCCAGTAAGTTTCTCCGGGTTCAACACCGTAAATATATTTCATGGAGAATTTCAATGCGGTTGCATAACCTCCGGTGTCGCGTGCAATTCCTTTGGGTTTTCCTGTGGTTCCTGAAGTATAAAGCAGGTATAGGGGATGGGTTGATTCCACGGAAACACAATCTACAGGCTCTGATTTTTGAACTAATTCTTCATAATCAATCAGTCCGTCGAACATTTCATGCTGGTTATCCACCAGTTTTCTGTTGTAAACAATAATGTTGTCTACTTTGTCCTGCGCCAGTTCAATGGCTTTTTCGACAAGTGGCAAATAGGGAATTCTTCTAGCTATTTCTACACCGGCAGTAGCGGTGATCAGGGCTTTTGGCTTACAGTCATCAATTCTTACCACCAATTCGTTCGGTGCAAAACCTCCGAAAACCACATTGTGAATCACCCCGATTCTTGCACAGGCCAACATTGCAAACAGAGTCTGTGGGATCATCGGCATGTAAATAACGGCTGTATCGCCTTTTTTTAAACCTAATGAAACGAGACCTCCTGCGAATTTTGATATTTCTTCTTTGGCCTGATCAAAAGTATAGGTGATTTTCTGATCTGTAACCGGAGAATCATAAATAATGGCGGTCTGATTTCCAAAACCGTCTTCGATGTGTTTATCAATGCACAGATAGCACATATTGAGCTTTCCGTCACAATACCACTGCGGATAATCATTTTTACCATTGGAAAGAATCTGTTCCGGAAACTTAAACCACTGTATTTCTCTAGCCTGTTCCTTCCAGAAATTTTCCTTGTCTTCTATGCTTTGCTTAAACAAGTTATCTGCGTCCATATTAATTTTGTGTTTTATGTTTTTTTTGTCATTGTGAAGAGCGAAGCGACGAAGCAATCTCTAAAGTTGAGGCTTAAGCTCTTCTTAAAAACTTAATAAAACCTTTAATAGTTAAAATTGAAACCATTAAGGTTCATTTAAGGATTAAGATTATTAAGAAATTGCTTCGCTTTGTTCACAATGACGATGTATTATCTTGATTCTTGAATCTGTCTACTCAAACATCTCCTCAATCTGCTGCTGCAGTTTTTTAATGGAATAGGGCTTCGTGACATAAGCATCAGCGCCCATTTTCAGTCCTTTTTCAATATCTTTAGGATTATTTTTTGCGCTCAGAAAAATGACTTTTGTGTCTTTCATTCTTTCATCTTCTTTGATGGCTTCCAGGGTGCTGTATCCGTCCAGGTTGGGCATCATGATATCCAGAAGAATAACGTCCGGAACCATTGTTTTCAGGAACTCCAGAACTTCTGTTCCGTCTCTTGCGATGTAAACGTCGTAGCCGTTTTTCTTAAAGCTGTATTCAAGTGACATTAATATTTTATGTTCGTCATCGGCAATAATGATCTTTCTCATAGATGGTTATTGGTTTTGTTCAACTTCATTTTTTGTTATGCTGTAAGGAATGCTTATCGTAAAAGTTACGCCCAGACCGCTGTTTTCTGCTTTTATGGTTCCGCTGTGTGCCTGTACAATTTTCTTTGAAATAGCCAGTCCGAGTCCGCTTCCTGTTGGTTTTAAGATATTCTGGTTTTTTGACTGATAAAATTTATCGAAAATCATTTCCAGATCCTCTTCGGGAATATGCTGTCCGGTATTGAAAATGGTAATGATCAGGTGATCTTCTTTTTCAGCCAGTTTGGTCTGTATTGTTCCCTGGTCATCGGTAAATTTTAAAGCGTTTCCGAGGATATTCTGGAAAAGCTGAATCATTCTCGCTTGATCATATTCAAATACGGTTTGATTCAGAAGATTCACTTCACTTAAATGAATGTTTTTCTGCTGTATCAGATGGAGTAGAGGGTTTAAAGCTTTTTTGTAGGTTTCAAGAATATTGTTTTCTTTAATGTTCAAAGCAATTTCGCCATGTTCCAGTTTATCAAGGTAAAGAATATCGTTGATGATTTCGCTCAACCTGTCGGATTCCGTGATGATATTGTTTAAAAATTCCTGCTTAATGTCCGTTGGAATATCATCATCGTCCGCTAAAATTTCGCCTGCCGAACGAATGGCAGTGATCGGGGTTCGTAATTCATGGGCTACAGAATCCAGGAAATCGTCTTTCTGACGGTCTTTAACAATTAGGTTTTCGTTGGCCTTTCTCAGGTCATTGGAAAGCTTCTGTAATTCTTCCGACTGTTCGGTGAGTTTTTTGTTAAGGATAATATTTTCTTTGGATTCCTCTAAAATATTTAAAACTTCTCTTAAAGATATTTTATCTTCTTTCGTTACACCTTCGATCAGAATTTTTGCGGATGCGGTCCCGATTCTTCCTGCCAGAAGGTTCTCCGAGAATTTGATAAATCTTGAATCTGCTGTTTCAGTATTCGAATCGATGTTGTATTTCAAATTAAAGATCCTTAAAGCCTGTTCCGTTTTATTTTTGCCCAGAAATCTTTCCAGAATATTTCTGATATCTGAAACATAAGCAGTTCCGCGCCAGACAAAAGCATTTTCATGATTTAAAATATGCTTATCGATATCCACATATAATTCTGCAAAATTCCTTTCCCGGTAATTGCCTTTAACACTTACGGAAATGATGGTAAACAAAGCTGTGTTAACAAAAATGGACCAGAAAAAAATCTGTGAGATCCTGCTTAGAAAAGGAATATTAAAAAATGTAAAAACATCATACATTTCACGGATAATCCCTTTGAATTCCTGGTTGTACGAGAAATAATACTGCGGAATGATCAGTCCGAAGTAGCAGATTGCTAATCCTGCAAGAAGTCCCGCTACGGCACCTTTATAACTTCCTCTTCTCCAGAATATCGCACCGAAAAATGAAGGAGCCAGCTGTGCGATTACAACAAATGAGATAAGTCCTACAGAATCCAAAGATGTTTTCAGGATAAAATATTTATAGAAAACAAAGGCCATGATGATCAGGGCAAAGATGCTGAATTTTCTAATGTTTGTAATGTTTCTTGTATTCTGAACCTCATTGTCAGATTTGAATTTCCCCAACAAACCGTAAGGGATGATGAGGTTATTGGAAAGCATGATGGATAAGGTAATAGCTGAAATGATGATCATGGAAATACATGAGCTCAATCCGCCTAGAAATACAAAAACTGTGATTAAAGTATTGCCAAAATGCTGTGGAATCAGAATAGAATAGAACTCCGGATTTACCTTCTCTCCGTCAAAAATTAATCTTCCGCCCCAGGCGATCGGGAAAATGAAGATCGTGAAGATCAATAAGTAAAGAGGAAAGAACCAGATTGCAGTCTTGATATGCTTCTCCTGTCTGTTCTCAATAATTGCAGTATGAAATTGTCTCGGAAGAATGCAGATGGCCGTAGCAGAAATCATACACAGGACCATCCAGTTCATGGCATCTTCAATTCCCTTAAATGTGTTTTTTTCTTTAAAATCTTCAAACTTGCTTGCCTTATCATAGATATCTGAAAAACCATCAAATACAAAATAAATAACAAATATGCCCAAAATGATGATAAAGAAAAGCTTTAAAAAGCTTTCCAGGGCAATGGCGGAAATAATACCCAAACGTTTTTCTGATGCGTCTACATATCTGGTTCCGTAATAGGAAGAGAACAGGGCAATTAAAACAACCACAAACGTTGCATTGTCGGTCAGTATATTATTGGATATTGAAGTCTCAGTAACCAGGTGAAAAGTTTCGGAAATAGCTTTGATCTGAAGCCCGATATAAGGAACAATGGCTAACAGGCAGACAACTGTGATGATTGCACTGAAGCTTCTGCTGTTTCCATATCGTAAAGAAATAAAATCGGCAAGGCTGCTGATTTTGTTGACTCTGGAAATTCTTACAATCCTTGTATTGATGTAGATCCATGCAGGGATAATCATAATAGGACCAATGTAGATGGGTAAATAATTCAGTCCGCTTGTAGCTGCAACGCCGATACTTCCGTAATACGTCCACGCTGTGCAGTAGACTGCCAGAGACAATGCGTAAATGTAAGGATTGTTCACCCACCGTTTGCTTCTCTTCTTCTCTGCCAGATGGGCAACTAAGAATAAAAGGGCGAGATAGAGTAAAACAACAGCAAATAACGCGAGGCTACTCATCATATTTTTTTACGATTACAAAAGAGATAATGATGGAGATCATCCAGACCGCGAACAGATAGATCAGAATCATCGGGTAGCCAAAAACATCTTTTTCACTGTTGAAAAGCAGTGAAATAGGAATGCTGAAAGCCATCATCAGCCCGATGCTCAGGATAATCAGTTTTTGTTCGTGTCTTTTCTTCATACATGATGATTGATAAAAGATAATTGATGAGTGCGGGTACTCATCAATTATCATTAATCGTTTATAAATTAAATTTTATCGTCTGAATATTCTCCTATCAGCGAATAGTACCCGAAAATAGCCATTCCACCGGAAACAATCGGCACCAGTATAAAAAGTATAATGATACCGAAAACAAGATCTTCCTGTTTTCCTGAAGTTATTTTAGGGATTCCCATCACGGTGATTCCGAAGTACGCAACAACCAGTGCAACCAGAATCCATACAATGCCTAATATTTTTTTTAATCCGTTCATTTTAGTAGATTTAAAATTAATAAATTTCTGAATGATTATCTCTATTAATCGTGGATATTGTTGTTCTTATTTTTAAGATAAATCAATCCGATGACTAAACAGACTGCAGCAACTCCAATCGGGTACCAAAGTCCTTCCAGGTACCATGTTGCATGCCCTGCATCCTTTCCCTGGGTGACCAGGTAGGTTGCCACAGCCGGAAGAAGCCCTCCGAATACTCCATTACCAATGTGATACGGTAGAGACATCGAGGTATAGCGGATTCTTACCGGGAACATTTCAACAAGGAATGCTGCGATCGGACCATAAACCATCGTCACAAAAATCACCTGAATGAAAACCAGGAATACCAGATACCATCTTGTATCATTGCTTAGTGTAATCGATTTGGTAATCTTCGGCTCTTCCGCTTTTCCGTCTTTCATGACAGGACCGGCTGCAGACCAGTGTACAGTGCTGTCTTTTTTAATGAAAGTTCCGTCTGTAAACGTAGTTTCTTTGTGAAATGTAATTAGACTGTCCGATGCAATATCTTTATGGATTGCAGCACTTCTTGTCTCTTTGATTCCATTGCTGGCAACGGTTTTAGCTTCGATATTTACGCTTTTATACATGCTGTCGTAAATAGGCCTGTAGGCTAAAATCGCCACCAGCATACCTGCCATCATAATCGCTTTTCGTCCGATTTTATCCGAAAGCCAGCCGAAGAACACGAAGAACGGTGTTCCCATTAACAATGCTGTAGCCATCATATAATCGACCTGCATCGAGTCTATATTCATCACTTTTTGTAGGAAACTCATCGCATAGAACTGTCCGGTATACCAGATAACACCCTGTCCCATCGCAGCACCGAACAGTGCCAGTAAAACAAATTTGAAATTGAATTTATTCCCGAAACTTTCTTTCAACGGGTTTTTAGATGTTTTTCCTTCACTTTTAGCCTTTGCGAAAAGCGGAGATTCTTTCATGTTTTTTCTGATGAAGTAAGATACTCCCACCATTAAAATTGAAATCCAGAACGGAACTCTCCATCCCCAGGAATCAAATTCTGCTGCAGATAGCGAGTTTTTAGTAATTAAGATGACAATTAATGAAATAAAAAGTCCTGCAGTGGCTGTAGTCTGAATCCACGAAGTCCAGTAGCCTCTTCTGTGTGGCTGTGCATATTCTGCAACATAGGTCGCAGCACCTCCGTATTCTCCTCCCAATGCCAAACCCTGTAAAAGCCTTAAAATTAAAACTAAAACCGGTGCCAGGAATCCAATTGTTTCGTATCCGGGAATACACCCGATCAGGAAAGTGGAGAATCCCATGATCAGCAAGGTGACAAGGAATGTATATTTTCTTCCGATAATGTCGCCTAATCTCCCGAAGAACAAAGCTCCGAAAGGACGTACTACAAATCCGGCTGCAAAAGTCGCCAGCGTAGATAAAAATGCTGCGGTAGGATTGTCGGCTGGGAAGAATTTGGTCGCTAAAACGATAGCTAAACTTCCAAAAATATAAAAGTCATACCATTCTATCAGAGTGCCGAGTGATGAGGCGGTGATCACACTCCAGATGGTGCGGTTCTTCTGCCGGTCGGTCATATTCTCGTAGTTTTCGTGGTGATTTTCGCTCATGTTGATTGATTTTGATGTTAATGGATTAAGATATTGAGTTCATCCTGTGTTTAAAGATAAATTTGAAACTGTACAATGAATTCGCCTTTTGAGGAAGGGCTTTCCGTAGGACTGGTGTAAACCGGTCTTGTGGAATATTGCGTAGTGATTTTTGCGTGATGTCCGTCTATGAACCAGTTGGCACCCACATCAAACTGCGAAGATGATTTGTCGAATGCTTCAAAGTTTTTGTGTGTATACGCTGCGAAAGGCTGTATTCTGATCTTTGGTTTTTCTGTTTGGTTGGGTAGAAGTAAGCCTGCCTGAGCATACACTACATTTCCCGTTCCGATCATAGGTTGTAAATTTCCAGGCCCTGCAATAGCTCTGTTTCCTGCAAAATTAGGATCATTGGCGGCAATATTCATGGTTCCCAGATTTCTGATGTAGTTGGGACCGAAATTGTAGTTATAATATCCGGCATAGGCAGAAACAGCCATTTTGTGTTTCGCATTTCCCAAAGGAATGTCTGCAAATGCATCCACTGCTAAAAGCGTGATATCATGTTTTTCAATATTGGAATTGATAGAAGTCCTGGTCCCGTCAGCCTGATGATAAAAACCTGCGCCTATATTGAATACTTTTTTTGTCCCCAAATAGGAGCCTACTTTGAAGGGGAGCGTATTGGATTCTTCATCCAGAAATTGGTATTCAACATAACCTGCTTTTGAAAAGCTAGGATTTCCATTATTGTCAACGGCTGCAGCTCTTGAAGGATCTGTAACATTTACAGGAACCAGATCTGTTGCAAAAGGTTTGTTTAAACTGAAGCGGTATTCCAGTTTACCATATTTTCCTTTGGCGAACATTCCGAGCTGTCTTGCAAATTGATCAGAGTTATCAATCAACGGCCATGAGAAAATAGGAGAGTCTACAGTAAGAAAATTCAGAGTTGAAGCCATGGTCATACGGGAAAGTCCCATATAGTAATGAAGCCCAGCTCCTAAAGATAAACTGAATTTTCCGGCTTCTCCAGGTAAAATAACTGCATATTCATTCCATGCATCATGAAAAAACAGCTGTGGTTTCTTTCCATTTCCATAACCTCCTGTTCCAGTGGTGCCTGTAGCTCCTCCGTTGATGAAGGTTTGGTTATTGATCCCGAAATGGGCCAGGATCATATATCTTTTGGAGATTTGTGCGTATACTAATGCACGTAATCTTCTGTTTCCTAGGCTCCAGGAGTTGTCGGTGGCTTCTCCTGCTACCATACTTCCGGGGTTCATTTGAGTATTTCTGAGCCAGAACTGGTCCCATAAAATAAATCGGATGTACTTATCTCCTTCCGGATTGAGGTTTAATTTTAATCCGCCTCCGTAATCAGGAGAACCCTGTGAATATAAAGAACTGCTTATTAAGGCTAATCCAATAAATGAAAGTAATTTCTTCATAAATTATCAATTTTTGGCGTTGTTTTTTGTGAAAGCCAAATTGTAATTAATAATTTATTTACAAAAATTTAATATATATTAGTGGTAATAGTATAGTTTTTCTGTAATGATCTGGTTTTTAGATGTGAGTTACGAGTTACGGGGTTGGAGAGTTCGAGTGTTGGGGATAAATGAGTCTGAAGAGGGTTTTTAGTTAAATGATGATTAGTGAGAGTGTATATCTGGTGGCTGAAGCTCCCGAAGCTGATGTCTTGCATCTTGATTCTTGGCTCTTGAATCTTGAATCTTCTCTACTTCTTAAACCTCTCCCATTTAATCAGCATGTACTTATCTGCAAACTGAGTAATGATAAGCCCGGAGTTTTTGATGTTGTCTTCCTTGGCAATATATTCTATCAATTCATTTTGTTTTAATATTTTATAAACGGGATGGAATTCAGAATGGGGTGGTCTTGTGATATTGTATTTTTTGATCCAGGAGCTGATCGTAACGTGGGAAACCCCGATAATCCTTTCTATTTCACGGAAACTTAATCCTTCAAGATAAAGTTGTAAAGCCTTGGTTACGTAATAGTCATCGATCTGTTTCCCTATTTTTTTGACCGTAAAGTAATATTTGCAGTCTTTACAGAGAAAACGTTGTTTCTCGTTGATGATTCCGCTTTTTACAATTGTGCTTCCACTGCATTTAGGACATTTATTTTCCATAGCTATATGTTTTTAGCAAATATATAATAATTTAGCAATATTATAACTTCCAATAAAGATAAAATTACCTGTATATTCTATTAAAACAAAAAAAATATCTTTTTAATTTGGTTTTTAAAGTTATTATGCTTTAAATTTGCCAAAAAATTCAGATAAATAAATGGAAATAGAAATTTCCTCATGCGAACATCTAATGTATGTGAGTGAAATACAGCAGGAAATGTATGATTCTGCACAGCGTAGAGGAACGGGCATCGCAAAACGTTCCATCGAATATTTAACGAAAAAGATTTCAGAAGGCAATGCTGTGGTTGCTACTGAAAACGGCAAATGGGTGGGGTTCTGTTACATTGAGACCTGGTCGCACGGTCAGTTTGTAGCAAACTCAGGACTTATTGTATCTCCGAACTACAGGAACAGGGGAGTCGCCACTTTGATCAAGAATAAAGTTTTCCAGTTATCTAGAGAAAAATATCCCAATGCAAAAGTATTTGGGTTGACCACAGGACTTGCGGTCATGAAGATCAATAGCGATCTTGGTTATAAGCCAGTAATTTATTCTGAACTCACTCAGGATGAAGAATTCTGGAACGGTTGCAAGAACTGTGTGAACTATGAAATTTTAATGAAAAAGGAACGTAAAAACTGTCTGTGTACAGCGATGCTTTTCGTTCCTGAAAATAATAATAAAGTAAACGGGACTGAAATTCAGCAGTCCGAAATTGATGAGTACAATGGAGAAAAAGAAAGTCGTCTTAGCGTTTAGCGGAGGTTTGGATACCTCTTACTGTGCAAAATATCTTAGTGAAACACTGGGATATGAAGTGTATGCAGTGACTGTAAATACCGGAGGTTTTTCTAAAGAAGAAGAAAAAGAACTGGAGAAAAAAGCCTTCAATCTGGGGGTGAAAGAATACAGGTGCGTTGACGCTCAGGAAGATTATTATAATTCTTGCGTAAAGTATCTGATCTTCGGGAATGTGCTGAAAAATAACACTTATCCATTATCTGTAAGCGCTGAACGTACGGTTCAGGCGCAGGAAATTGCAAAATATGCTATTGAAATCGGTGCAGACGCCATTGCTCATGGGAGTACCGGAGCTGGTAATGATCAGGTTCGTTTTGATCTGATTTTCCAGGTGATGTGCCCTGAAAAGGAAATCATTACACCGATCCGGGATATGAGCCTGTCCCGCGAAGAAGAAATTGAATTCCTGAAAAATTATGGGTATGAAATGGAGTTCCATAAAGCACAGTATTCTGTGAATAAAGGATTGTGGGGAACATCAGTTGGAGGAAAAGAAACGTTAACATCGAGAAATTCTCTTCCGGAAGAAGCTTTCCCATCGCAAATTAAAGAAACTCAGCCGTCAGAACTGGAAATTGAATTTAAAAACGGTGAGGTTGTAGCGGTAAACGGAGAACATTTTGAACATTCCGTGAAAGCAATTCAAAAAATTGAAGAACTGGCTTCCGCTTATGGAATCGGTCGTGATATTCATGTTGGAGATACTATTGTTGGAATTAAAGGAAGAGTAGGATTTGAGGCAGCAGCGGCATCAGTGATCATCAAAGCGCATCATTTATTGGAAAAACATACGCTTTCAAAATACCAGCAGATGATGAAGTCCCAACTTTCCGACTGGTATGGAAACTGGCTTCACGAAGCATTATTCCTGGATCCTGTGATGAGAAATATTGAATCTTTCCTAACGGATTCTCAGGAAACGGTCAGCGGAAAAGTATTTGTAACCCTTTATCCATACAGGTTTGTTTTGAATGGAATTGAATCTGCTCACGATCTAATGTCTGATAAATTCGGAAGCTATGGTGAAGCCAACAGAGCCTGGACGGGAGAAGATGTAAAAGGATATACAAAAATTGTAAGCAATTCTTTAAACATATACCACCAGATCAATTCAAAATAAAGAGTTTTAAAAGAGGGATTTAACCAATGATAGGATGAACTCCTGTCGATCAAAAAAATCATATGAAAAAAGTAGGAATTGTAGGCGCCAACGGCTACACAGGAAGTGAATTGGTCCGTGTGCTGGCGTTTCATCCCAATGTGACATTGAGTTTTTTATATAGCCGTTCCAATTCGGGAACAAAGATTTCAGATTTGTACCCGGATTTAGCGGCAGTTTGTGAGCAGGTTTTAACGGACAGGCCGCAAGATGTGGATATTTTATTCCTATGCCTTCCTCATAAGGAAAGTCAGAACTGGTTGAGCCAGAATCCTGTTAAAGATGAAACTTTAGTCATTGATTTAGGGAACGATTTCCGTCTGGATGGAAGCTTTGGAAACAGAAATTTTATCTACGGACTTCCTGAAATCAATAAAAAAAATCTGGCAGGAGCAAAAAGCATTGCCAACCCGGGATGTTTTGCAACAGCTATTCAATTGGCTCTTCTTCCATTAGCAGAAGAAGGTTTGCTGGATGAGGTTTATACAACAGGAATTACAGGTTCAACAGGTGCGGGACAATCTTTACAGGCAACGACTCATTTTACGTGGAGGAACGATAATATTTCAGCTTACAAAACATTGACGCATCAGCATGTGGATGAGGTTTTAAAGCAGTTGGTTTCATTCAACCATAAAGCTGTCAGTCTGAATTTTGTTCCATGGAGAGGAGATTTTGCAAGAGGAATTTTTACAAGCTCTACAGTGAAAACAGAATTAGTACTTTCAGATATCATTCAGTTGTATCAGGATTTTTATGAAGAGGAGCCTTTTGTGAAGGTAAGTGAAAATGCAATTGATTTAAAGCAGGTTGTCAACACCAATCGCTGTGTGATTCATATAGAAAAGAGTGGAAATGTAGCAGTCATTCACTCAGCGATTGACAATTTGTTAAAAGGTGCCTCCGGACAGGCCATACAAAATATGAATATAGCGATGGGTTGGGAAGAAAACCTGGGATTGAACTTAAAGCCGATAGCATTTTAAAAAAGTGAATGGTCAATAAGTCAATTGTGAATTGAAAAACCGAAATATTCGACTTAGGAAAATGGAGCGTTAAGAAAATTTTTTCTATGAACGTTAAGAAAATTCTACTGTTTGAAGCGCGAGATAAATATTAAGTCGAATAACAGATGCCGAATTCGCGCAAGTTTTAGAATTTTTAGAGAATAGAAATAATTTTTAGCGGAAGTTTTCAGGTCTTGAACTTTTGTTTCTTTTGTTTCAAGACAAAAGAAATTAATTAAAACAAAAAAAATGAATTTATTCAACGTATATCCATTATTCAACATAAACCCTGTAAAAGCCCAGGGATCTTTCCTTTGGGATGATAAAGGAGAAAAATATCTCGATTTTTATGGCGGTCACGCAGTGATTTCCATCGGACACAATCATCCGCATTATCAAACTCAATTGAAAGAGCAGCTGGAGAAAATATCTTTCTATTCAAATTCGGTTCAGAATGAATTACAGACTGAACTGGCTGATAAATTGGGCAAGCTTTCAGGCTATGAAGATTACAATCTTTTTCTGTGTAATTCAGGAGCTGAAGCTAATGAAAATGCATTAAAACTGGCATCTTTCCATAATGGGAAAAGTAAAGTGCTTTATTTCTCAGGATCCTTCCATGGAAGAACTTCTGCGGCGGTTTCTGTGACAGATAATCCAAAAATTGTTGCTCCGGTTAATTTTTCTGAAAGATTTATCAAATCTGAATGGAATGATATCGAACAGCTTGAAGAGATCTTTGAAACTCAGGGAAGTGAAATTTCATCCGTCATTATTGAAGGAATTCAGGGCGTAGGTGGAATTATGATCCCAACAGCAGAATTCTTATCCAAAATTAAAGAACTGTGCGAAAAATATGATGCAGCTTTGATTCTTGATGAAGTTCAGTCAGGGTACGGAAGAAGCGGATATTTCTTTGCCCATCAGGAATTTGGGATCGAACCGGATATGATCACGACAGCAAAAGGAATGGGAAATGGTTTCCCGATCGGAGGTGTTTTGATTCATCCGAAGTTTGAGGCAAGTAACGGTTTATTGGGAACCACTTTCGGAGGGAATCACTTAGCCTGTGCTGCTGCAATTGCGGTTCTGGATGTGATGAAGGAGGAAGATCTTATGGTCAATGCTCAGCAAATGGGTGATTATATTGAAAACGAAATTAAAGGCCTTCCCCATATTAAATCCATCCGAAGGAAAGGTTTAATGATTGGAGTAGAGTTGGATCAGGACTGTTCCGAAGTGAGGAAAAGTCTATTATACGATCATCACATTTTTACAGGAAATTCCAATGACAAAAGTGTCTTAAGGATCCTTCCGGCTCTCAATATTGGCAAAGAGGAAACAGATCTTTTTGTCGGTGCTTTAAAAGTAGTTTTAGATAAGGTTTAAACCACAAATGGGGTTAAGATTATCACAATTAATTAAAAAAATCATCAAATGAAAAAATTCACCTCTGTAAGCGATGTAGAAAACTTACAGGAAATCATAAAAAAAGCTTTACAAATTAAAGAAAACCCTCATTCCGAAACAGAAAAAGGAAAGGGAAAAACAATAGGCCTGGTATTTTTGAATTCGAGTTTAAGAACACGTTTAAGCAGCCAGATTGCCGCTCAAAATTTAGGTTTAAATGTCCTGACTTTAAATGCAGCTCAGGAAGCCTGGAATCTGGAGTTTGCAGACGGAGCCGTAATGAACGGTGACACCGTTGAACATATCAAAGATGCAATAGAAGTATTAAACCAATATTGTGATATCATTGCAGTACGTTGTTTTGCGGGAATGAAGTCTAAGGAAGATGATGTTAATGAAAGTATCCTGAGTCAGTTTGAGCAGCACGCTAAAGTGCCTGTGATTTCTCTGGAATCGGCAACGCGACACCCGCTTCAAAGTTTGGCAGACTGTATTACCATCACAGAAAACTGGAAGGAAGACCGTAAACCGAAAGTGGTTTTGACATGGGCACCGCACATCAAACCCATTGCCCAGGCTGTTGGAAACTCTTTTGCAGAATGGATGCAGGAAATGGATGTTGATTTTGTGATCGCTAATCCCGAAGGGTATGATCTCGATAAGAAATTTACAAAAGATATTAAAGTGATCCATAGCCAGGATGAAGCTTTAAAAGATGCAGATTTTATCTATGTCAAAAACTGGTCTTCTTTCGATGACTATGCAGCTATGCCGGAAGTGAAAGACAGCTGGATGCTGACCGGAGAAAAGCTGGAAAATACGAATCATGCAAAAGTAATGCACTGTCTCCCTGTCCGTCGTAATGTAGAACTAAGTGATGAAGTAATGGACGGAGAAAACTCAATTATCTATCAGCAGGCCAAAAACAGAATTTTCTCTGCGCAAGCGGTTTTTTCAGAAATTTTGGATGAATTGAATTCTAAATAATGGAAATCAATCCTTGTCAAGGACAAGGATTAGAAAAAGAGCAAGAATTTCAAAAACGTTGACAATGAAAGAAAAATTATACATCATAAAAATAGGTGGTGCTCTGATTGACGATCCAGAGTTGCTTGACCAATTTTTAGAGCAGTTTTCTGAAATTAAGGAAAAGAAAATTTTGGTTCATGGAGGCGGAAAATTAGCAACCACTTTAGCAGATAAATTGGGCGTTGAACAAAAAATGATCAACGGACGAAGAATTACGGATAAAGATACGCTGGATATTGTGGCGATGGTGTATGCAGGAGGAATCAATAAAAATATTGTGGCAAAACTTCAGCAGAAAAAATGCAGGGCAATAGGTTTTTCCGGAGCTGATGCGAATTTGATTAAAGCCAAAAAAAGAGAATATGCAGAAATAGATTTCGGATTTGTAGGCGATATTGAGAAGAAAAGTGTGAACAGGAAATTGATTTCAAAATTAATTAAACTACAACTTGTCCCTGTTTTTTCAGCGATTACCCATGACAAAAAAGGAAATCTTTTTAATACCAATGCAGATACGATTGCTTCGGTCATTGCCCAGGCTTTATCTTCAAAATATGATGTGGAATTATTATATTGTTTTGATAAAGAAGGAGTTTTAGAAAATGTTGAAGATCCTGGATCCGTTATAAAAAGGGTATCCGCAGAAGAGTTTTCTGCTTTAAAAGAAGCGGGAAAACTTCATAAAGGAATTTTACCCAAACTTGAAAATGCTCTCGGAGCTGTAAAAAATAAGGTAAACAAGGTGTTCTTAATTAAAGAAACCCAATTAAAAAACCATATACAAAACCATCATGGAGGAACTGAAATCTGTTTATAGTAAAGAAGAGCTACTGACTCAGGCAGTTGAATTGCTTAAAAAACTGATTGCAATTCCGTCATTCAGCAAAGATGAATATAATACGTCTGTGGAAATTGAAAACTTTTTTAAGAAACATCATATTCCTGCAAAACGTTTTAAAAACAACATCTGGGCAGTTAATAAAAACTTTGATGCATCCAAGCCATCTGTTTTGCTGAATACCCACCATGATACGGTAAAGCCCAATAAAGCCTACACGATGGATCCGTTTCTTCCGGTTGAGCAGGACGGAAAACTGTACGGTTTGGGAAGTAATGATGCCGGAGCTTCTCTGGTTTCCATGGCTCAGGTCTTTTTACATTTTTATGAGAAAGAAGATTTAAAATATAATTTAGTGATTGCTTTGACAGCTGAGGAGGAGATTTCAGGATTTGATGGAATTGAGGCCTTATTTCCACAGCTTCCGAACATCGAATTTGCCATTGTAGGAGAACCCACGCAGATGAATTTGGCGATCGCGGAAAAAGGACTGCTGGTGATAGACGGGGAAATGAAAGGAACTCCTTCTCATGCTGCTCATCCGAATGATGATAACTCCATTGTAAAATGTATGGAGGATCTTCACAATATTCTGAACTTCAGATTTCCGAAGATTTCCGATTATTTAGGGGAAGTTAAGGTTACATTGTCAGGCATTCACGCTGGTGTTCAGCATAATGTAGTTCCGGAAGCCTGCACTTTTACTTTGGATGTAAGGGTTACCGATGAATATTCCAATAAGGAAGCTTTTGAGATCATTCAGTCACAGATGAAATCATCATTAAAGGCCAGGTCTTTAAGGTTAAATTCCTCAAAAATTGAGATGGATCACCCTTTTGTTCAGGCAGGTCTGGAAATTGGAAGGACAACATACGGTTCACCAACATCATCTGACCAGGCCATCATTCCATGTACGTCCGTGAAAATTGGCCCTGGTGACAGCAGGCGCTCCCACACGGCAGATGAATATATCTATATAAAAGAGATTGAAGAAGGAATCGAGATCTATATAAGGATCTTAGAAAAAGTTTTATAAAAAGAGAAGTTAGAGGTTAGAAATTAGAAGTTAGATTCCGGAAAATTATGCATACACCTTAGTACTGATATCTAATTTCTACTTCTAATATCTAAAAAAAATAAATGTTTTAACCAGGCTCAGCAGGCAAAAAAGTCTAGTTTTTAATAAAGATTTATGCAAAAAAGAAAATTAAAGACGAAGGCTTTTGAATGTGGAGATGTTTTTTTATAGTTTAATAATAAGGATGCTCTGCTGGGCAGGTTGAAACGAATTGAATATTGTAAAAAGAGTATTATGAAAAAAATATGGCAGAAGGATGACCTGGCCACCAATATATTAGTCAACAAATTTACAGTCGGGAAAGATCTTGACTTTGACGAACGTTTAGCAAAATATGATGTTAAAGGTTCCATGGCGCACTGCCAGATGTTGGCAGAAACCGGAATTATCTCCGGTGAAGAATCAGAACAGATGCTTTCTGTTTTGGCAGATATTTTAAAAGATATCGAGAACGGAAACTTTGAGATCGATAAAGAAGCAGAAGATATCCATTCTCAGGTTGAAGCGATATTAATTGAAAAATTAGGCGATACCGGAAAAAAAATCCATACGGCAAGATCCAGAAATGACCAGGTTTTATTAGATATCAAACTTTATCTGCTGGATGAGATCCGCGAAATAACATCTTTGACTGATGAGTTTTTCCAGACTTTAATCAAACTGGCCGATCAACACAAAAATAAATTGCTTCCAGGCTATACCCACCTTCAGATTGCAATGCCGTCTTCGTTTGGATTATGGTTTGGAGCGTATGCCGAAGCATTGCTGGATGATGTTGAACTGTTGTTTTCGGTGAAGAATATTATCAATAAAAATCCTCTGGGTTCAGCAGCAGGATACGGTTCCTCTTTCCCGATTGATCGTGAAAGTACGACTTACAACTTAGGTTTTCAGTCTATGAACTATAATTCTGTATACGCGCAGATGACCCGCGGGAAATCCGAAAAAATGCTGTCTATGGCAATGGCTACTTTAGCAGGAACGCTTGGGAAGTTTGCTTATGATGTATGCTTATATTTAAGTCAAAACTTCGATTTTATAAGCTTTCCCAAAGAATTTACTACAGGAAGCAGCATTATGCCTCACAAAAAAAATCCGGATATTTTTGAGCTGGTTCGTGCGCGATGCAACAGAATTCAATCTTTGCCGAATGAATTGATTTTACTGACAAATAATTTACCGTCAGGTTATCACAGAGATGTACAGCTGACAAAAGAAATTCTTTTCCCGGCTATCGATTCATTGAAAGAATGCCTGGAAATCTTAAGTTACACCCTTCCGAATATTCAGGTTAAAGATGGAATTTTGGAAGATGAGAAGTACAAATACCTTTTCAGTGTTGAGAAGATTAATGAAGAGGTGAAAAAAGGAAGCTCATTCCGTGATGCTTATGTAAAAGTAGGGCAGGAGATTGAAAATAATGAATTTGAGTTTGAAGTTGGAAATCTAAATCATACCCATCAGGGAAGCATAGGAAATCTTTGTCTGGATAAAATAGAATATCAGTTCAACAAACTGAAGAATAAATTATCGGGTTAATAATTTTTATCACTTGGATTTTTAAAGTTGATTAAAAGTTTGATCAGATGCTTCGGCTCCGCTCAGCATGACCAATCTAATACTAAACGTCATTTTGTAGCGATGTCATGCTGAGCGGAGTCAAAGCATCTTTAATAGAAGGTATATTGATCTGGCAAAGAATTAGTCCAGATCAATTTTAAACTTAGTGGATTTTTTCACCTCGTGAAGGACAATAGAACTGTGGTACTGGCCAATATTTGGAATATTTGAGATCACATTCACCGCAAAGTCATTGTAAGAATTAATGTCCTTTGCAATAATCTTCAGCATGTAGTCGTATTCACCGGAAAGACTGATGATTTCCTGGACTTCATCATGTTTCATAATGTTTTTTTCAAAAGTTTCCAGTACTTTCTGAGATTGCTCTTTAAGACGGACATTGCAGTAGACGACAATGTTCAGACCCAGTTTTTCACGGTTCAAAAGACCAACATATTTCTCAATAATACCCTGCTTCTCTAATTGTTTGATACGTTCATAAGTTGGAGTAAACGTAAGACCGATCCTTTCTGAAATTTCTTTCACAGATAAAGTAGAGTCTTCCTGAATAATACTGAGAATCATTTTGTCTTTTAAATCCATAAAACAGGTTTGAGTTTTAACAAAATTATCAATTATAAATGAAAATAAGGAATGATTAAGAGGTTTTAATTTATTTTAAACTTTGGTTTTGTAGGTTCGTGAAATTTTTGTATCTTTGCACCTAATGAATAAAAGAGTATTTATATCATTAGATTTACCGGGCGAAAGCGCCCTTTACGATATTTATTATTATTAGCGAAGATGTTGTCTTCGCTTTTTTTATGCTCAAAAATTAAGAATTATGTTTACGATTACAGAACTAAGCACCGAGAGAATCAACAGTATACTGACAGAAGCACTGGCTTTTGCCAACGGGAAAACTGCAAAAATTGAAGGAGAAATTTTCTGCTCAAATCTTTTCTTTGAAGACAGTACAAGAACAAAGACAAGCTTTGATATTGCAGAACGAAAGCTGGGCCTGCAGGTAGTGCCTTTTGATGCCTCCCACAGTTCTGTAAACAAAGGGGAGAGTCTTTATGATACTGTTAAGACGATTGAAAGCCTGGGTGTAAATCTGGTAGTAATCAGAGATAAAAAAGACAGGTATTTTGAAGAGTTAAATAACATTAATATTCCGGTGATCAACGGAGGAGACGGAACAGGAAACCATCCATCCCAGTGCATGCTGGATCTGATGACGATCTTTCAGGAATTCGGAAAATTCGAAGGACTGAAAATAGGAATTGTTGGAGATGTAAAGCACAGCAGGGTAGCCAACTCCAATGCACAAGCATTAAGAAAATTAGGGGCTAAAGTATATTTCTCCGGACCGGAGGACTGGTTTGATGAAGGTGCTTTAATTAACGGAACTTACTTGCCTGTAGATCAGCTAATTTCTGAGGTAGATGTACTCATGTTATTAAGAATCCAGCATGAGAGACACGATGCAAAAATGAGTTATTCCGCTTCCGAATACCACAGGAAATATGGTTTGACGAAAGAAAGAGAAAAAGCAATGAAAGACGGTGCGATCATTATGCATCCCGCACCCATCAATAGAGGTGTTGAGATTGATACAGACCTTGTAGAATGTGAACGTTCAAGAATTTTTAAACAGATGCAGAACGGCGTATTCGCAAGAATGGCAATTTTGAAAGAAACCCTGGAAAAAGAAGGGTATACCTTTAAATAATTGTAAAAAGTATAATGTACAAAGTGGACATACACTATACAACTGACATTATATATTGTACAAAATAAATTAGACAGAATAAAAATAGAATAAAGAGATAAATAAAATGAAGAAAAAATTAATACTGGAGTCCGGTGAAGTATTTCATGGAGAAGGTTTCGGAGCAGAATTGGAAACTGCCGGAGAAGTAGTTTTCAATACCGGAATGACCGGTTATCAGGAGTTAATCTCCGATCCGTCATACTGCGGTCAGATTGTTTGCATGACCTATCCGCTTATCGGAAATTATGGTATTAACCGTGATGATTATGAAAGTATCGAGCCGGCTATTAAAGGACTTATCGTAAAAGAGCTTTGCGATCTACCCTCCAATTTCCGTACTCAGATCACTTTAGATGAATTATTTAAAAAGAAAAACCTTTCAGGAATTTCAGGAATTGACACCAGAAAACTCACCAGAATCCTTCGTAATTCAGGTGTTGTGAAGGGCAAAATCGTAAACGTTGAAGCTGATGAAAATGAAGTTGTTGCAGAATTAAAATCTACAACTTTCCCAACTAATCAGGTGGAAACTGTTTCTACAAAAACAGCTTACGCCAATCCGGGAAGAGGATTTAAAGTAGTGTTGGTGGATTTTGGCTCCAAACTAGGGATTATCAGAGAGCTGTCTCAAAGAAACTGTGACATCACTGTAGTTTCCCACGACACAACAGCAGAAGAGATCCTATTGATGGATCCGGACGGAATTATGCTTTCAAACGGTCCCGGTGATCCTGAAGACAACCCGAAGGCACTAGAAATGATCCGTGGATTATTAGGAAAAGTTCCCATCTTCGGAATCTGTTTAGGACATCAGCTGATCGGTTTGGCTTGCGGTGCAAAAACTTTTAAACTGAAGTTCGGACACAGAGGAGGAAACCACCCGGTACTGGATCTGGAAAAAAACAAAGTATCCATCACTTCTCAAAACCATGGCTATGCTGTAGATCAGGAAAGTCTTAAAGGAACAGACCTTGTTGAAACCCACATTGCACTGAATGACAGAACCAACGAAGGTCTGAAACACAAGATCCATCCTTGCTTCTCTGTTCAGTACCACCCGGAAGCAAGCCCGGGCCCAGAAGATGCGAATTATTTGTTTGATGAGTTCATTGATTTAATGGAGGGATTTAAAAAATAAGAACCAAGAATCAGGACACAAGAACCAAGACGTAAGAATTAAGATTAATAGACTACAGATGCACAATTTTGAGAAATTACTTTTCTGGCAGAAATCTATCGTACTGGCAAAAAATGTTTACATTATCTGTCAGGAAATTAGTAACGATGAAAAGTATGGTTTGATTTCTCAAATTAAAAGATCAGCAGTTTCTATTCCTTCTAATATTGCGGAAGGTTCTGGTAGAAATGGACGTAAAGAGTTTAATCATTTTCTGGCGGTTGCTCTGGGTTCAGCTTTTGAACTGCAGACACAGCTAATCTTGGTTAGGGAACTAAATCTCTTACCGGAAGAAAAAATAAATGCTTTACTAAGTGAAGTTTCTGAAATTCAGAGAATGATTTATTCATTTAAAAATAATTTAAAATAAAAGTCCGGAATCTTGGCTCTTGGCTCTAGAATCTTGACTCTACAACAAAAAGAAAAATGGCAAAACGTACAGATATAAAAACAATTTTAGTAATCGGTTCAGGACCCATCATCATCGGTCAGGCAGCTGAATTTGATTACGCAGGAACACAGGCTTGCCTGTCTTTGAGAGAAGAAGGCTACAAGGTGATTTTGATCAACTCAAACCCGGCAACCATTATGACGGATGTGGAAATCGCAGATAAAGTATATATTGAACCGATTTCCCTTCAGTTTGTAAGTCACATCATCAGAAAAGAACGTCCCGACGCTTTGCTGCCTACATTAGGAGGCCAGACAGGTCTGAATATGGCGGTAGAACTGGAAAAATCAGGAATTCTTGAGGAATGTAAGGTAGAAGTATTAGGAACTACACTTTCTGCGATCAACAGAGCGGAAGACAGAGATCTTTTCCGTGAGCTGATGAGAGAACTGAATGAGCCGGTTCCGGAATCAGACATTGTAACTACAGTAGAAGGAGCGATCCGTTTCGCTGATGAGATCGGGTATCCGGTGATTGTTCGTCCTGCCTTTACCATGGGAGGAACCGGAGGCGGTATCGCTTCTACAGAAGCCGAGTTGAAAGAAATTGCTGAATTAGGATTAAAGTACAGTCCGGTGACGCAATGTCTTATTGAAAGATCAATTGCAGGTTTCAAAGAAATTGAATACGAAGTAATGCGTGATGCCAACGACAATGCGATTGTGGTTTGTAACATGGAAAATATAGATCCGGTAGGAGTTCACACTGGGGATTCTATCGTAGTGGCGCCTTCTCAGACACTTTCTGACAGAGAGTATCAGTTATTGAGAAACGCTTCCCTAAAGATCATCAGAGCCTTAGGAATTGAAGGCGGATGTAATGTACAGCTGGCTTTAGACCCGCATTCATTCAACTACTATATCATCGAGGTGAACCCTAGAGTTTCCCGTTCATCAGCTTTGGCAAGTAAAGCGACAGGATATCCGATCGCAAAAATTGCAGCGAAGATTGCAGTCGGTTTAACACTTGACGAGATCATGAATCCTGTGACAGGAAAAACATATGCATGTTTTGAACCAGCCCTTGACTATGTGGTGACAAAATTCCCGAGATTCCCTTTCGATAAATTCGAAACAGCGGACAGAAGACTGTCTACACAGATGAAAGCGACTGGAGAAGTAATGGCCATCGGGAGAAACTTCGAGGAATCATTACAGAAAGCCGTTCGTTCCTTAGAAACAGGCTTAAGACACCTGGGATTAAAAACAAAACAGGCTGCCGCTTTAACGGACGAAGATATCGAAAGAAGAATCAGAGTTTGTGACGATGAAAGACTGTTCATTATCTGTGATGCCCTGAGAAGAGGTTACGATTGGGAACAAATTGTAGAATGGAGTAAAATTGATAAATTCTTCATATGGAAATTAAAGAAACTTGTTGATTTTGAAAAAGAAATAGCTGCTCATCAATTCGACAAAGAAATTTTAGTTCAGGCTAAAAAATTAGGTTTCTCAGATCAGAATATCGCTCATTTATGGGGATCTTCCCAGAGAGAAGTATATAATTTCAGAAAAGAAAACGGGGTGATACCGGTTTACAAAATGGTAGACACGTGTGCAGCGGAATTTGAAAGTGAAACCCCTTATTTCTACGGAACTTATGAAGAAGAAAATGAAAGTATAGTAACGGATAAGCAAAAGGTGGTCGTTCTGGGTTCAGGACCTATCAGAATCGGGCAGGGAGTTGAGTTCGACTATGCAACGGTTCATTCGGTTTGGGCGATCAAAGAGATGGGTTACGAAGCGATTATCATCAACAACAACCCGGAAACGGTTTCTACAGACTTCTCGATTTCAGATAAATTATACTTCGAACCTTTAACGGAAGAAGATGTAATGAATATCATTGATCTTGAAAAACCAATGGGAGTGGTGGTTCAGTTTGGAGGTCAGACAGCGATCAATTTAGCAGATAAACTGGCAAGTTACGGTGTGAAAATTCTGGGAACTTCACTGGAAGATTTAGACCGAGCTGAAAACAGAGATAAATTTGAAAAAGCCCTTCAGGAAATGGGAATTCCACAGCCTTTAGGAAAAACGTCAACATCAAAAGAAGAAGCCATTAAAATAGCCAGTGAGATCGGGTATCCGGTTTTGGTTCGTCCAAGTTATGTTCTGGGAGGTAGAGCAATGGAAATTGTGTACACCGAAAGCGAATTGGCCCATTATATGGAATTTGCGGTAGATGCCAGCCCGGAGCACCCGGTTTTGGTAGACCGTTACATTACCGGAAAAGAAGTGGAAGTAGATGCCATTTGCGACGGTGAAACGGTAATTATCCCTGGGATTATGGAACATATCGAAAGAGCGGGAGTTCACTCCGGAGATTCAATCGCCGTGTATCCGCCTCAGAATGTTTCACAACAGGAAATTGATACTCTGGTAGATTATACCCAGAGACTGGCCAAAGGATTGAATGTGATCGGTTTAATGAATATCCAGTATGTTCTTTTCGAAGGAAATGTATATGTGATTGAAGTGAACCCGCGTTCATCAAGAACAGTTCCTTTCTTATCTAAAATTACTGAAGTACCGATGGCTAACCTGGCAACAAAAGCTATTTTAGGTCAGAAACTGAAAGATTTAGGGTACAAAAATGGATTGGTTCCGAATAAAGAAGGAGTCTTTGTAAAAGTTCCTGTGTTCTCTTTCTCAAAGCTGACAAAAGTAGATATCTCCTTAGGACCGGAAATGAAGTCTACAGGAGAAGTAATGGGGAAAGACACCACATTGGAGAAAGCTCTTTACAAAGGACTGATCGCAGCAGGAAGAAAAGTTCCGATGCACGGTTCAATTTTATTCACAGTGGCAGACAAGCACAAGCAGGAAGCTGCGGATCTGGCGACAAGATTCCATGAAGTTGGCTTCAGAATCTGGGCAACAGAAGGAACTGCTAAATTCTTCGAAGAAAAAGGAATTCCTTGTAAAATCGGATACAAGATAGGAGAAGATGATGTGAACCTTATCGATCTGATCCAGAAAGGTAAAGTACAGTATGTAGTGAATACCATGACCAAAGGTAAACAGGTAGAAAGAGACGGATTCCAGATCAGAAGAATGAGTGTGGAAAACGGCGTTCCTTGTTTAACATCCATGGATACGGTAGAAGCCATCCTGAAAGTAATTGAAAGCATGAGTTTCAAAATGGAGACGATGTAATTTCGGATTCAAATGATATAATTTCAAACCCCGTAAGTATTCTTGCGGGGTTTTGTTTTGTGAAGATTTTAATTACCAACTGATTATGGAAATTTGTACATTGCATACATTTGGAATATCAGCGAAAATTTTAAAGACATTGAAAATTATTTTAATAGTAATACAGCCTAAATGATAAACATCAAATCTAATTTCTTATACACTATTATATGTATTGGAATCCTTTTTTCCTGCACCTCTGCAAAGCATATTGCGGCTGAGTCTAATGCTGGTGTTGCTTCTGAGAAAACAGATTCGCTCTATGCGGAAATTCAAAGACTTGGTTTGGAATATACCCAAAAAAGTAATGTTCCCGGAGTCGCTGTTGCGGTTATTAAAAACGGAAAAATTGCATGGATACAATGCATTGGATATGCTGATGTAGCAAGCAAAAAGCCAGTGACCACTCAGACCATTTTTAATGTAGGCTCTGTTTCAAAGGTAGTCGCTGCATGGGGCTTTATGCAACTGACAGAAAAAAGAATGATCCAATTGGATGATCCTGTTAACCAGTATTTAAGCCGTTGGAAATTACCTCAATCCTCATTTGATGTATCAAAAGTTACCCTCAGGCGAATCCTAAGCCATACAGCCGGACTTTCTGTACATGGATATGGAGGCTCTGAACAAGGGGCTAAACTGTTATCGCTGGAAGAGTCTTTATCAGGAAAAACAAAAAGAAACAGGGAAAGCGTAAGCGTTATCATGGAGCCCGGAACAAAATGGAAATATTCAGGTGGTGGTTATACGCTTGCACAGCTCTTACTTGAAGAAAGAACCAGAGAAAACTTTGCTGAATACATGAGAAAAAATGTTTTTAAGCCTCTGGGATTAAATCACAGTAACTACGATTGGACAGAAGAAATGAAAGCAAATTCCGCCACTGCGTATGATACATTGGGAAACCCTATAAAAAACAGAATATTTACCGAACAGGCTGCCGCAGGATTGCAGACAACAATTTTAGATTTTGCCCGTTTTGCTGAATTATCCATCACAGCTGATCCAAAAGAACTAAATAAAGTTTTAAAACCCGAAACGATACGATTGATGGAGCAGCCTGTCCAGCCCGGTTCCAGTGAAGGAGAAAGCGGCCTTGGATACCGGTTCTTCAATTTTGACAATCTTCCAACTGTCGGGCATACAGGTGAAAACGATGGTTGGTGTGCTTCTATGTTTTTGCATATGCCCACTAAAAGCGGTTTAGTTATTCTTTGCAATGGCTCTAACTGGAAAGATGATGTAAGGAATCCAATGTATAGTACCTGGGCAAAATCAATTTTAAAAAAACTCGGGAAATGATGATTTGATATGAACAATAACTGAAAAAATGTGATCTGGACTTCGATCCGGAAGGGAAAAAGACAGTATCATTTTAAACTCCGTAAGTTTTCTTACGGTTTTTTTTATGACCTAAAAATACTTGTCCGTTTTTCGGTTGCACAAAAACCGCATCTGTATTAATTTTGATAAAAAATTAAGATGACAGCAATCCAGAGATTCAGAGAACTGCATGAGCAGAATGATCCATTATTGATAGGAAACGTTTGGAATGTCCAGAGCGCTAAGGTTTATGAAAAACTGGGCTATCAGGCAGTAGCGACTTCAAGCTCGGCTGTAGCATTCAGCTTGGGATACGAAGACGGCGAAAACATAAGCTTTGATGAGTATTTTTATATTATTGAAAGAATTTTAAAGTCTGTATCAATTCCATTATCTGTTGACCTGGAAGGAGGCTATGGGAAAACGGCTGATGAGATAGTTTTAAACATTTCCAGACTGGCGAAGGCAGGTGTTGTAGGGATCAATATAGAAGATAGTGTTATTGTTGAAGGTAGCAGAAAATTATTAAGTGCAGACGATTTTTTTAATAAATTAAATGCAGTTATTCAAAAGCTAAAAGAACAAAATATTGAGATTTTCGTCAATGTCAGAATAGATCCGTTTCTGCTCGGTGTAGACAATGCAGCAGAAGAAAGTTTGCAACGGATGAAAATCATAGAAAAAGTGGGAGCGGACGGGATTTTTGTTCCTTACATTACTGAAACACAGGATATTGAACGCCTTACCGCTGCTGCAAAACTTCCGTTCAGTGTTATGGCTATGCCTGAACTTCCGGATTTTAATACCCTTAAAAAAGCAGGCGTTAAAAGAATTTCATCCGGAAATTTCTTAAATGGTTATATTTATGGGCAATTGGAAACTACATTAAAAGACATCGGTGAGACCGGGAGCTTCTCCCCAATTTTTTAAACATGATAAAACTTACAGAAGAAAGAATGTATCAGGCGTCTTTAGAGAAAGATTCCTCATTTGAAGGCATTTACTGGATGGCTGTAAAAACTACGGGTATATTCTGCCGCCCAACCTGTACTGCCAGAAAGCCCAAAAGAGAAAATGTAGAATTCTTTATCAATACAGAAAAAGCAATAGAAAGCGGCTACAGACCTTGTAAAATTTGCAGGCCGCTCGAAAAACTGAATGAAACACCCCGATATATTCAGGATTTGTTGGATGAACTTCAGCAGAACGAATCATTAAAAATCAAAGACGCAGACCTTCTGAAAAGAAATATCGAACCGGTAACCATCAGACGCTGGTTCCTGAAAAACCATGGAATGACATTCCAGTCTTTTCAAAGAAAATTCAGAATGAATAAAGCATTCAAAAAAATAAAAAACGGCGAAAGCATCATAGAAGTGGCACTGGAATCAGGGTATGAAAGTTTAAGCGGCTTCAACGAGCGTTTTAAAGAGGTAATTGGTACTACACCTAAACATACAGGTCACCGGACCATCATTGATCTGAAAAGGATTGAGACCCCATTAGGGCCCATGTTTGCCTGTGCCTGTGATGAGGGAATCTGTCTGCTGGAATTTACAGACCGGAAAAATATAGACAGGCAGTTTGTCCATTTGTCCAAAGTGATGAATGCAGAAATCGTTCAGGGTGAAAATAAACACTTCAAGCAGTTGGAAGAAGAACTCAATGAGTATTTTGATGGAAAACGGATAAAGTTTGATGTACCGATTTATACCACCGGAACAGATTTTCAGAAAAAAGTCTGGAACCTTTTAACTGAAATACCCACAGGAGAAACCCGCACTTACAAACAGCAATCCGAAGTTTTGGGCAACCCTAAAGCCGTACGTGCCGTAGGAACAGCTAATGGAATCAATAAAATAGCGATCATTATTCCCTGTCACAGAGTGATAGGGTCAGATGGTGACCTGGTAGGCTATGCGGGAGGAATATGGCGAAAGCAAAAACTTCTGGAACTGGAAGGAGCCATCTTATTTTAAATAGGCTCCGCTAATTGATTGTATAATAGGGTTCTGAAAAATACTTACTCGGTTTGATATATGCCGTTTTTCTGTCAGCATCAAAGATCCAGTTGAATCTTCGCAACAGATCCGCACCCAAATAATTAACCGTCTGTTTTTTTAAATCACCGATAAAAAAACCTGCTGAAACATCTTTTAAAACACTATTTCCTATTTTCAAAAAAGGAAGGATACCCTGTTTCGTAATAATGCTTTTTCCGCTTGAATTTTTTAATGTTTTTTCTCCTGTGATCTTTAGTTTTTTGTCAAGTTCTTTTTCTGCAGCAAAATCGTTGCTGTATAAGAGTCCTCCTGAATACCCGGATTGAAGTAAAAAATAGGCTTCTTCTTGCTTATCTCCATCAATTACATTGTCGGCTGCAATATAAAAAGCATCCTGATCATACAGTATCGGAATGGGTTGATATCCTCTCAGATCAGGCTTTTGGTCATAAATAACAAATTCGTTGGTATCATAATCAATTTTAAATGCTTTTCCCTCAAAGAGAGTCGTTCCGATCTTTCCATCTGCTTCATGTCCTGCCAGTTGATTGTCGGAAAAACGGACATTTTTTTGAGTAAATTTTCCGATCTCAACCGTGTTATGATCGCTTATTTCGTCTTTAGTAAAAACAATATGGTCTGCTTTTCTTTGTCGTTCTGGAGAAATTGAAGCATCTTTCATAGCGATCTGGAACATCAGATCCAGAGAATCCTTTTTATTCACCAGTGTTTTGATGATGATATTGTTATGCTTTGTAATTCTGAACGGGATTGTCTGCTGTGCATTGATGCTGAAAAGACCTGCAGAAAGGAGTAAGATAATGCTTGATTTTCTGAACATTCTGATGTGATTATAGGTTAAATTCCGGAATTTTAAAATTACCTATTATCTTTGGAACAGCAAATACTAATATCAAATGATTCAAAAACTGCTTAACAGTGGTCTTTATTGGGAGAGCAAGGAATTCAAACGGAATGAGTTTCTGAAAATTTCAGGAAGTACCGACACCGATATTTATTTTGTAGAAAACGGCAGCATCAGGATCTTTATGATGGACGAAAACGAAGAAAGAATCATCCGTTTCGGATATACGGGAAATATCATTGTTTCCCTTGATTCATTTCTTTCAGGAAAACCGTCAGATTTTTATATCCAGGCGATTAAAAAAACAGTGGTAAGAAAAGCTCTGAAAAAAGACTTCTACACATTTATTCAGTCCAATGAAGAAAATCTTAGGTTCTGGATCGGTGTTTTAGAAGATCTCGTCCTGCAGCAGATTGAAAGAGAAAAGGACCTGTTAAACCATTCACCTAAAGAACGGTATCAGAGGGTATTGAAAAGAAGTCCGAAGCTGTTTCAGGAAGTCCCGAATAAATACATTGCAAACTACCTCAGAATGTCTCCGGAAACTTTATCGAGGCTTAAAAAATCTTGAGCTCAGTCAAGATTTAAGAAAAAACTGATTCCGAAATTTGTATAAAAATCAACAATGAAAATTTCTACATCGCAATTACTGGATGAGCTGAGAACATTAACTAAAAGACATATACAATACGCAGAGAACCTTCTGCAGGAAACTGATGATAAGCTGAATTTCAGGGTCTCGGATGAAAGCTGGAGTGTACTGGAATGTCTGGAACACCTTAACCGTTACGGAGATTTTTATATTCCGGAAATCAACCGCAGAATTTCTTCTTCCAAAACTTCTCCCACACCTATTTTTAAACCGGGAATGTTGGGAAATTACTTTGCAAAAAGCATGCTTCCCAAGGAAAAACTTAACAAAATGAAAACCTTTAAAAGCATGAATCCGATAAACAGTCAGTTGGATAAAGAAGTAGTGAACGAGTTCATAAAACAGCAATATCAACTCATAGAATTGCTGGAAAAAGCAAAAGATATCGACCTCAATGCTGCTAAAACCAACATCAGTATTTCCAGGTTGATCAAGCTGAAACTGGGAGATACTTTTCGGTTTGTGATTTATCATAATGTGAGACATATTCGTCAGGCAGAAAATATTCTGAAGGATATTTAAGGTTTTTTTACAGAGATCCAAATATGTATTAATTTAGAACTATGGAAATCATTTACCGTAAAACCATACAGACTCCGCTGGGAGAAATGGCAGCTTGTGCTGTTGAAGAAGGAATCTGCCTGCTTGAATTTACCGACCGGAAGAATTTTGAAAAACAATTTATCTCCTTATCAAAAGCATTAAAAGCTGATATCGAACAAGGAGATCACAAACACTTTATACAGCTTGAAAAAGAATTGGAAGAATATTTTGAAGGAAAAAGACAAATTTTTGATGTTCCCATCTACATTACCGGAACCGAGTTTCAGGAAAAGGTCTGGCAGCTTCTGCGTGAAATTCCGATGGGAGAAACCAGAACCTATAAACAGCAGTCGGAGTTCTTAGGAAATCCTAAGGCAATACGTGCGGTGGGAACAGCAAACGGGATCAATAAAATTGCTATTCTGATACCATGCCATCGTGTTATCGGTTCAAATGGTGAGCTGGTAGGTTATGCAGGCGGAATCTGGAGAAAGCAAAAATTATTGGAATTAGAGAAGGCTATTTTATTTTGATTTTTGTAAATTTAGGCAAAAATTTACACGTGAAAAAGTTACTATTTGCACTTTGCATATCAGCTTCGGCTTTAAGCTTTGCTCAGGATTACTCAGTGCCGGCAGCAAGCCCGCGTCAGAGGGTAGAGCAGCAGTTTTCTATGTCCAAAATTAGTATTGACTATGGAAGACCGGGAGTGAAAGGGCGTAAGATCTTCGGAGAACTGGTTCCTTACGGACAGGTTTGGAGAGCAGGCGCTAACTCATCTACAAAAATCACATTCGGACAGTCTGTTAATTTCGGTGGAAAAATGGTTCCGGCGGGAACGTACGGACTTTTTATCGTTCCTACAGAAAAAGAATGGAAAGTGATATTAAATAAAGATTTCCAGCAGTGGGGTGCTTATACCTACGATCCAAAACAGGATGTGGTAGATGTAACGGTACCGGTAAATAAACTGGCTGACAAACAGGAATGGTTTGAAATCACCTTGAACCCAACCGATGAAAACTCAGGAAATCTGGTGATTAAATGGGATATGGCTCAGGCAGAAGTTGCTTTAAAACCTGCAAAACCGGATGCTGTTATCAAGATTGCAGATAAACTGAAAGAGATCAAGAAAATAGAGGCAGACGCTGCAAAAACAAAAAGCTAAATAATGAAATTTTCAATTCAGCCTGTTTTAGAAAATCAGGAATATAAATTAATCCCCTTACAGCAAGGGGATTTTGAGTCTTTATATGAAGTAGCCTCCGATCCCAGAGTTTGGGAGCAGCACCCCAATAAAGAGCGTTATCAGAGAGAAGTTTTTGAAAACTTTTTCAGAGGAGCCATAGAAAGCGAAGGAGCCTTTAAAATAATAGAAAAATCCTCCGGTGATGTTTTGGGCAGTACGCGTTTTTACGATTTTGATGAAAATGAAAGCCGCATATTTATTGGCTATACTTTCTATGGAACAAAATCATGGGGAAAGGGAATTAATCCTCAAGTGAAAAAGCTGATGCTTGATTATATCTTCCAGTATGTAGATAAAGTCCATTTCCATATCGGGAAAGAGAATTTCCGTTCCCAGACGGCTCTGGAAAGAATCGGTGGACAGAAGATCGCGGAAGAGGAAGTGGCTTATTTTGCAGAGCCTACACGAACCAATTTTGTCTATGAAATAAAAAAAGAAGACCATTCATGAAAAAATATAAAATCCAAACATCACCTTTTGTAGTACCTACCACAGACGGAAAATTAATTGAAGAACACTGGGGAAATTCTACAGGAAATTCAAATGTTTCCATTGCCCACATGGTAGCGCCACCGGATTGGAGCGAACCGCATCAGACTCCCGAATTCGATGAGTTTACCCTTATTGTTTCAGGAAAAAAGCAGTTTGAGATAGATGGAGAAATCGTCATTCTTGAAAAAGGACAGAGTATTTTGATAGAAAAAGGAGCTAGAGTTCGTTACAGCAACCCTTTCTCAGAACCTTGCGAATATATAGCCATCTGCCTTCCTGCGTTTTCTATGGATTTGGTAAACAGGGAAGAATAAAGAGTTTGAGAGTCGGAGGGTTTGAGAGTTCTAGAGTAGATGTTTACCGGATTTTGCTTATTGTTGTCACCACATTACGTAATATAATGCTTCGACTCCGCTCAGCATGACAACGCTAATACTAACTGTATTTTTTTTTTACTGTCATGCTGAGCGGAGTCGAAGCATCTTTTTAAATAAAGTAAAATATTTGTAAATCAACCCATGTAGCAGTGTAACAATAACCAATTCAATTCGTCGGTAAAGTATTGTTACACTGCTACATTGCTGCATTGTTATATTAAAATTAAATTTATTTAAGTATTTCTTTCAAGAACATCAATGTATGATTCCAGGCTCTTTTGGCCATTACTTCATTATAATCTGGCGATTTCGGATCGGTAAATGTATGTTTTGAATGGGCATAGGTAATAATCTGCCAGTCTGCATTGCCCTCGTTCATTTCTTTGATTAAATTATTATAGTCTTCCGGCGTCACTCCCTGATCATCTGCAGGATTTTCCACTAAAATCTTTGCGGAAATCGGTCCGTTTTTTCTGGTTTGATCCTTTCCTATGCTTCCGTGGATGGAAACAACTCCCACAACCGGAAGACTTCCCCTCGCAGATTCTAAAGCTCCAGTTCCGCCGAAACAGTATCCGATCACAGCAATTTTATCAGCAATTGCCCCATTTTTCTTCAATTGTTCTAGAGCCAGGGAAATCCGCTTTTGATAAGCATCGTAATTCTGTTTGTAATATCCGGCTGTTTTGCCGGCAGAAGCATTATCAGCGGGAATATTTCCTTCTCCGTAAATATCGGCAATGAAAGCAATATAACCCTGTTTTTCAAGCTCGGCAGCAGCTGTTTTGGCTTCATCATCAATACCTTTCCAGGCTGGAAGAATTAGGACACCCGGAAGTTTTTTTCCTGCATTCGAAGTGACCAGACCATTCAGCTTCTGTGCGCCATCCTGGTAAGTAACTGTTTTAAGTTTTTGGCTGAGAAGTGTTCCTGCACTTATCATGCATGCTGTTAATAAGAGGTTGCGTATCATATTCTGTAATTGGTAAAATATTAAAAAGGTTTTAATTATGAATTCAGGTTAATTAAAATCCTCAACTAAATTACCAAAAATAACTTATATTGAGGATGAAAATATTGTAAAGCCAAAGGTGATCAGAGTTGAATTCCCAGATCTGCCAGTTCTTTTTCCAGATCAGTATCCGGATCGATTTTTATGGTCGTAAACCCAAGTGAATTGGCCATTTCGATATTTTTAGGATTATCATCGATGAAAACAGATTCATTGGCTTTAAGATTATATCTTTCCAGCAGAATATGCCAGATTTTAGGATCCGGTTTGATCAGTTTTTCTGTTCCCGAAACCACAATCTTTCCGTTAAAAAGCTTGAAGAAGTCATAATTTTCCAGGGCATAAGGAAAAGTTTCCTCAGACCAGTTGGTAAGCCCGAACAATTGATAGTCTGTATTTCCTAAGCGTCTTAAAATCTCTACATTCTGCGGAATATCACTTTTCAGCATTACAGTCCAGTTGTCATAATAAGCTCTGAGCTCCTTTTCCCATTCAGGGAATTTTTTAATCTGGATTTCGGTACCTTCTGCCAGGCTTCTGCCGCGGTCCTGCTCTTCATTCCATTCCGATTGGGCAATGTTTTCAAGAAAATATTCCATTTTCTCATCGTCATTGAAATAGTCTTTAAAAAAATACCTGGGATTCCAATCCATGAGTACGCCTCCAAAATCGAAGATGATATTCTTAATTTCCATATATGTTTTAAACTTTTTTAATTTTATTTAACCACAAAAGTCGCAAAAGTTTTTAATTTTAAACACTTGAGAGCACTTTAGTTTTAAAAGTTTTACCAGGCTGAAAATAATAAGATCACATAAGGAGAAAATCAGAGCTTTTCATGAAAACTTAAGTGTACTTCTTTGCGCAGTGTATTCAACTTAAATACACTTAAGTGTTTCAAAAGCTTTTGTGACTTTTGTGGTTGATATGTATCTTTTTAAACCACCCCGTCAAAAATTCTTTGAATTTTCGCCACCCCTCCAGTGGAAGGGAATGTGATCCCCGTCAATTAAAAACTGGTGGTTAGAAAGTTTACTCCGGTTTATAAAACTGATATTGCCCGTTTTCATAATAAGCATTGATGTGCTGCAGGCCATTGGTCAGGATAATTTCTTTCGCTCCGATAATGGAATTGTACCGCGCTGTCTGTTCAAATGTTTTCTCTGTAAGCTTAATTTGGGGTGCTTTGCATTCAATCAGGATAATGGGTTCTGTTTTCTCGGTAACCAGCAGGTCGATTCTTTTGGTAAGGCCGTTCAGAAGGATCTTTTTTTCGGTAATAAGAGCGGACGGAGAATAGGCCTTTACGGTGAGATAATAGTGTACCCAGTGCTGCCTCACCCATTCCTCAGGGGTAAGGAGAAGATAAGTTTTACGGATCAAGTCATAAATAAAAAACTTATCTTTGTCTTTCTTGAATTTAAAATCAAAAGTTTCCTGAAAATTCAGTTTTGGAAGTTCCATTAATAAGATGAAAGAATTAGATTTAATCCTCAAAAATATTAAAAATAAAGAAGTTTTACCTATTTATTTTTTCCACGGAGAAGAACCTTACTTTATTGATGCTGCTGTAAAAGTGCTAGAACACGACTTTCTGGAGGAAGATGAAAAAGCTTTTAACCAGACTGTTGTATACGGAAAAGATACTTCTTATCAGGAGATTCTTTCCCTGGCAAGACAGTTCCCAATGATGGGGGACAAGCAGGTGATCATTGTAAAGGAAGCTCAGGATTTGAAATTTAATGAAGAGGAAAACAGAGTTTTGGAAACCTATGTTGAAAATCCTGTACCATCTACCGTGCTTGTTTTTGCCCATAAGCATAAGAAACTGGACAGCAGAAAAAAAGCCACAAAAGCTTTGGACAAAGCCAAGGCTCTTTTCTTAAGTGAGTCGGTGAGAGATACCAATCTTCCGAAATGGATTGCTGATGAATGTACACGCCTTAAAATTAAAACAGCTCCGAATATTTCCCATCTGCTTGCAGAATATCTGGGAAACGACCTTTCAAGAATTGCCAACGAACTGAATAAACTAAAGATCATCCTTAAAGAAGGTGAAATGCTGGATGGGACGATCGTGGAAAACCATATCGGAATCAGCAAGGAATATAATGTTTTTGAGCTTCAGAAGGCTTTAGGAACCAAAAATGCTGATGCGGCCTTTAAGATTGCTCATTTTATGGGTAAAAACCCAAAGAACAATCCTTTTGTTATGATGTTGGCAAGCCTTTACAGTTACTTTTCCAATGTGATCATTTACCAGACGATGGCCGGACAGCCGCCACAGGTTATTGCTTCGCAGATGGGGGTTAACCCTTATTTTATTAAAGATTATGCAGAAAGTGCAAGACTGTATCCACTAAAACATGCCACAAGAGTCATTTCTATTTTAAGAGAGTTTGATATGAAAGGCAAGGGACTTGGTGCAGTGAATATGGGAGAAGCTGAACTGATTAAGGAGCTGGTATATAAGATTATCAATGTGGATAAAATTAAAATGAAGGTGTAATGAATTGATGGGTTTGAGAGTGGGAGAGTATGAGAGTTGTAGGGGTAGAATGAGAATGAAAATAGCCCGTAACTGCACATTATAACCTGCATTCCGAAACACGAACAATTTATCGATAGTTCACATATTTGATATTGACAAGTATCATTAAAAATACTTTAATAAAACATTAAAAATTACGAAATTAGCGGACTGAATTAAAATCTTTTTGAACAAAGTAAATTTATGGAGCAAAATATTTTAGATTGTGTGATCGTTGGATCTGGACCTTCTGGTTTCACAGCGGCAATATATGCAGCAAGAGCAGACTTAAAACCTGAACTGTATACAGGTTTGGAGCCGGGCGGACAATTAACAACAACTACGGAAGTTGATAACTTTCCAGGATATCCGGCAGGGATTACAGGACCTGAAATGATGATGGATCTGCAGAAGCAGGCGGAAAGATTCGAGACTAAAGTTCATTATGAAATGATCACCAAAGCTGAATTCTCTAAAGAAAACGGCGGTGTTCATAAATTATATGCTGGGAATAAAGAGATCCTGGCAAAAACAGTGATTATCTCTACAGGAGCTACAGCCAAATATCTTGGCCTTGACGATGAGAAGAAATACGCGGGAGGAGGTGTTTCGGCATGTGCTACATGCGACGGTTTCTTCTACAGAGGAAAAGACGTGGTAGTAGTAGGAGCGGGAGATACAGCAGCAGAAGAAGCAACTTACCTTGCAAAGCTTACGAGAAAAGTAACCATGCTGGTAAGAAAAGATGTTTTCAGAGCTTCTAAAGCGATGATCCACAGAGTAGAAAATACTCCGAATATTGAAGTGAAATTCAATCATGAGCTGATTGGTATTGAAGGTGAAAACAGCCTTGTAGAAAGAGCCCTGATCATCAACAACCAAACGCAGGAAACCTCTGCCGTTGACGTAGAAGGTATCTTCATTGCGATCGGACACAAGCCGAATACAGATATCTTCGTGGGACAAATTGATCTTGACGAAAACGGATATATCCTTACTGAAAAAGGATCTACAAGAACGAATCTTCCGGGAGTTTTTGCTGCAGGAGATGTTCAGGATCATATTTACAGACAGGCGATCACCGCTGCAGGAAGCGGATGTATGGCAGCAATGGATGCAGAGAAATATCTAGCTGAATTACATTAATATTCAACCTATTATCATACAAGCGTACCCACCGGGTACGCTTTTTTTATTGTATTTTATCTTCTTTTCTATCACAAAAGTTACAAAAGCTTATTAAACCCTTAGCTACTTTAAGTAAAATTCCTAAATTTAAATCCCAATCAAAAAAAATAATATGCACAAGAAAGTCATAAAAATAAAGCACATAACAGGAACCTATACGATTGAAATCCAGGATGGAAGACTGAATGAAATGCAAAGCCAGCTGGACAAATGCCTGAACGATGAACAAGCAGCTATTGTAGTGAAGGGAGAAAATGGAGATCAGTTTGTGTATCCATCAGATCTTATAAAAAACAGTTTCATTGCTATAGTAGACAGGGAAGAGGTCAGGGTGTTCTAGAAAAATAATTCCCCTGATTTTAAGTCTATTATTAGGTTTAGTTAAAATTTCTCGCAGAAAAGTTTTGCAGAACTGTAAAATCGTTTTATATTTGCACCACTGAAAACAACGGTATAGCCGTTATTCAGGAGAGATGGCAGAGTGGTCGATTGCGATAGTCTTGAAAACTATTGACTGTAACAGGTCCGGGGGTTCGAATCCCTCTCTCTCCGCAAATTGGGAGACCAAAATAAGCTAAAACGCTGTAAACATCAATGTTTACAGCGTTTTTTGTTTTTATGCTAGTGTCAGAAAAATCAAATAGGTCACCATTTATATGATCTGTTTAATTACAGAGGTATCTACTTCTGTATTCCTGACTGAAAAAATAGATTTCCGGTTCTAAAGGGAAAATTAAAACTTACTGAGTTTAAAATCCAGAAAAAGGAAGAAAATCTGAAAATTTTGAAAAAAGGTATACTGAATTGAAGCCTGATATTGAATCAAAAATCAACATTTTCCTCATCATCTTCATCTATTAATCCTAGCCTGGATTTCTAAGTTAATGATGAAAGCTTGATTTTATCATTGAAGATCTCTTGTTATCTTAAATGCTGAGTATATTATATAAAATGATAGTAAAGAAACTGATTTATTACGTATCATCATTGTCACCAAATAATATTATAAATTTATATCTTACAATCAATAACTCATGAAAAATAAAATTTACCTGATCATCGCATTATTCCTTCTTACATCTTGTCATTCTCAAGACAACAAAATTGTTGATCTGGCAAAAATATCAAATGATTTTGATGTCTCAGAATTTTATATGAACAAGATTAAAAAAAACAATGAGATCATTTCGAAAGATCCTAAAAGTATGGACAAGAAAGAAGCCCTGAATCTTCTAGATAATGCATTTTTTGTCAAAGATACTTTAGGATACTATAAAACAGATGGGAGGTTCCCTACAGACCTGTCTTTGGAATCAACCAATGACTGGATGGTAAGAAATAAAAAACCAACCGAAATATTTGGTTATGGATATAAGACGGTAGCGTATGATCCTGAAAAAGATAAGCTAGCTATTTTAAATACAGTAGCATTCCCCAAAATAGATATGGTGGAAGACCGTAAAGGCAACTTAATGTATCTTGAAGTGGGAAAGACTTCAAAAAATAACGCTGACTTTAATAAGATCAAAGACTATATCAGTAAAAACTGCAAGAAACTTGCTGTTGATGATAACGATCCAAATGCTTCTTATTGGGAAGGTAAAACTTTCTACTATTACCTTTTTAAAGATGATCATAAAGAAGAGGAGATCTCTTTCGATTCACAGGGAAATAAAACATCCAGATCGGTAGATGTAACAGAAATTAAATTGTCAATGTTTGAAAGATCTTACATTAAAAAAATGGAAGAGCTTGGGATCTATTCGGCAGGATACAGATTTTGGAAAAAATCTCTGTGATGTAAACCAATTCATCTATGAGGATAGTTAGGGGTATCATCATAATAAAATTACTATTTCTTTAATGAGTTATATTTTTCGTATTTTAACATGGTAATATTCTCTTGAATTTTGCTATGTTTTCTTTTCAGCTTAAATAAAAATTTTGAAAAAATTCGGCAATCATGTGATATATTACAGAGTTTAAATACATAACAAATGACACAAAATAGCAAACTATTATTCTTCATATCTCTGTTATTATTTATTAGTGCCACTGCACAGAAAAGTAAAGCAGTTATTCCCAGTACATTTCCGGACTGGAGAAAGGACACTTTTGATTATGCAAAGCAGATTGTGCCTTCAAAAATAAAAAATGATAATACTGGAGAGCTGATTCCTGTCACGCTTAAAAAAGCTTATATCACAAAAGCAGACAATGAACCGTTTGTATTGGCAATCTGCACAGTAGAGAGGGATGATAAAGAGACATCATCATTAACCTACTTTTTTATCAGCCCGGAAACAAATCAGATGGTTTCAAAGTTTAAATCTGTTCTGACTGTCAAAGGTTGTGATCTTACTATTCCTGCGTTCGTTATCAAGGACATCAATGGAGATAAAAAGGACGATTTTATATTTTTAGAATTATATAATGACAAATGTAAAGGCGATTATTGGATAGGCTCAAATTTTCATCAGATCAAACCTGCAACGACAAAAAATGAATTGGATTATTATCTGAAACTTAGAAATGATATGAGAATCAACCGAAAAGTGACAACGGCTGAAACAGGTCAGTTACAGAAAAAATTGGAAGAAGTAGTCGCCGAGTTATTTAATCATTAATTAGTCAGAGAATTAGTTCAGGCTACGAAGAGAATATGGAGAAACCATAAGTAGTATGCGGTACCAAAAACATCATTAAAAAAAATAATATGAAAACTAAAACATTATTGGTAACGGCAGCAGTTGCAGGAGCATTATTAACAGCTACATCGTGCTCCTATTTTGAAAGTGGTAAAAACCGTGAGAAAGGAACACCAGTAGAATCGTCCAAAACAGCGGTCCAAAAAATAATCGCAGCCAAAGAGGTGAATGAAGGCAAACGTTTTTCTATTACAGGCTATTTGAATTATTCCGCGGGAATGACGGTGTACGTTGACAGGCCTCAAACCGTATATGTGAATACAGCACCTGGCGATGACGGAGAAACAATTACGCCAGTAGAGATGGATTGGAAACAAGATGGACACAACAGTGTTTTTGTTCCTGAAGATACAGGACGTGGCTCCGATAAAACAATATTCTACGACAACGATGGCCAACCCCTAACAACGAATGATAAAGTAGAAGTTTCATTTGAAGTTGGAAAATCATCAATTTATCCTGTTGAAGTACGAATCGACAAAGTAAAATAATATGGTATGCAGGTCAATTATTTTATACTCTTATTTACGGGGCTTTTTTTAATCGGTACATACATCAATTACAGATATACTCAAAAGAGAGGGCTGATATTCAGATATAAGCCCGTTTTTTTAATTATTATAGCTGTTTTATTTGTGGTTTCTTTATATGGAATTATCTTCGGAAAACCATTTAATGAAATTCTGTCTTTTATACGGTAAAATAATGTTGTTAATTGTTGTTGAGATTTTCAGAAAATAGCTTAGGTGATATAGCCATTAAAAACCAAAAATAAATGAATAGAATTATGAACAACATTTACCTATACTTTATATTCATTTTAATTTCAGTCCCAATGAATTTATCTGCCCAAAGTATTAAGACTAAAGACAATTATACGTATCAGGTCAGGGAAGAAAACGGTGACTTAAATAATGACGGCAAAATGGATAAAATAACCGTAAAAATGGATACAGTAGACGAGACAAGACCATTAAGATTACAAATTTTTCTGTCTCAACCCAATGGAAAATTAACTTTAGCTGTATCTTCAACTCAAATCATCGAACCGCAATATCCCGTCGAAAACCAAGGTAAATTTAATGGATATCAAATTCCCGATTTCTTTATTGAAAACGGGATTTTAAAAATGTGGAGTGAAATTAAAAGCGGGAATATTACATATGATTTCAAATATCAAAATGGTAATTTTGAATTAATTTATGTCAATAAGCTCACGAATAATGCAACCAAAGGTTATACTGATGAAAATACCATATTTACAGAAACCAAATTTGATTTGGTGACAGGGATCAGAACCGAAACGGATGAAATATCAGGTTCAGCCAAAGCATTGAAAGCAAGAAAAAAAAGAGTTTTAATAAGGCCCCTGCCTACAATACAGGATTTCAAATTTTCTGATAAAGAATTATATTAATTAATAGTTTCTAAGCTGGATTACTGAATCATGAATCGCGTAGAGCCACCTGTGGTCGGTCAAAATGCTATTGGTCTGGATGTTTCTCCCCGGGTCACTCCGGTCTGTGTTAATGCTTCATTGGTAGTTGGCAATCGATCATTTTACCTGCAGGTAAATATTTTTCCACAGTAAGTCAGGTATTAATTTTTAACCGTCACCTGGCAGAGTTACGTATCGTATTCATTCCGAAGCTTTTAAATTCCAATAAAAATCACTCAATTAGATTATTGAAGCTTTCATCATAATTGTAATGATAATTGCCGGAAACAGAAGGTGCAACTAAATTATTATATTACCCTATATTGGCTTATTAATTGATATTAAATTTTAATTTTTAATTATTGATGAACAAATCGGTCGTAATTCTTATTTTCTTTTTAAATTGTTTTTTCTTTTTAAGTGCACAGGAAAGAAAGGATTCGCTTTATTATAAAATTGAAAACTTTTCGGATAAAAGAAAAGTTACCAAATTTATTCACCGTTTCATATTTCGTAGGGAGGCAGATTCAGCCTCTGTTAAAACAAGAACTGAGAAACTTTTACAAAAGACTCACAATGGGAAATATATCAGAAATATCAGGATAGAAACAATTGACCCTTTTGGATATGGTTCAAAAGAAAAAAAGGAAAAATCCAGATGGTATGATTGGTTCACCAATCACCTTCATGCGAATACAAGAACTTCTACTGTTAATAATTATTTACTTTTTCAGGAAGGTGAAGAATATAATGCCCAGAAACTCTATGAATCTGAACGTTTGCTAAGAGCAATGCCTTTTATAAACAGAGTGAATATTAGTGTTTCAGACAGTACTTCCAGCAAAGATTCTATTGATGTTGTGGTAAAAGTTCTCGATTCCTGGAGTCTAAAGCCCAGAGTCAGTTATTCAGGAAGTAAAATTGGCTTAGGTGTTTCCGAAGAAAATCTGTTGGGATTAGGACATGAATTGAATCTGCTTTATAGAAATGATTCCAAAGAAAAGCAGGACTATCTTTTAGGAAGCTATACTGCATTTAACCTTTGGGGTTCTTATATTAATGCTCAGATATTGGGAGAACGTGATTTTTTGAAAAATGAAAGAATCAATTTCAATGTCAGAAGAGATTTTTTCTCACCCCTTACAAAATGGGCAGGTGGTTTTACTTTCGAATATTTTATGCGGAATGTTTCACTTCCAGTAGAGACAGGTACCACATTTCCGGAAGTGCAGATCAAGGTGTACAGCCAGGATTTATGGGGTGGTTATCAAATCCCTGTTTCATCTGATTCAAATGAAAAAGTCGACAGTAATATTGCATTGATAGGAAGATTCCAGAATTATCAATATAAAGACAGTCCGGGAATTGACCAATATCAATATTTTAGCTCTTACAGCAGTTTTCTGATGTCTGCCGGATTTATTCACAGAAACTTTTCAGTTCAGAAGAATATTTTTCAATATAATTTGCCGGAAGATATTGCCTATGGCAATTCAATGAATCTTACTGCCGGAGTTTTATCAAGAAGTAATGAGGTGAGGCCATACGTGGGAGTTTCTGCATCATATGGTAATTTTATAAAGATCGGTTATTTCAATGTGAAAGCTCAGTTTGGAAGGTTTTTTAATGAAGACAGTCAAAACCGCGAGTCTTTTCGTTTAGATGGAACTTATTTTACTAATCTTATGGATTGGAAATTTGCCAAAGCAAGACATTTCTTTTCTCCAACTTTAGCATTAGGAAATCCGCAGCACAATTATTCTTATAAAGACAGAATTAATCTTTCCTCTGCAGATGAATTTCCTGTATATAATTCAGATTATATAGGAACAAAAAAATTGGTTTTGAGATATTAGCTTCAGCTTTTTATTAATAAAACCTGGAAGAATTTTCATTTCAGTCCTTATCTGACTGCTGCAGTCGGGTGGTTGGGTATGCCTGATGATAAATTATTGAAAACAAAAAGTAACACTAAAATAGGAATTGGTGTTTTGATAAATAATCCATATTTGGTTTTCAATAGAATTCAAATTTCTTTTACGTACTATCCCCGTGTTCCTTTCGATAATAATTCTATTTTTGATTTTAACAGCAACCGGAACAATGTGTTGCCAGTGAATGACTTAGGGACAGAAATCCCACACTTTGTGAATTTCGGAAATTAATGGTGTTATTTTATATAGGAGCTTCAATACCACATACAGCTATACAAAACTTGGAGATGTTGACAATCCGACCGAATTTGCTGCTACATTGGGTAACAGAAATGCCGCAGTGAAATTTGAGAATAATTAAAATCAAATATTGAAAAGGGTGGTGAACAAACGAACGAAAATGTTTGAAACTACCTATAGAAGCATTAAGGTAAATAAATCCTAATTTGGGAACTAATATCGGCAGTTTGTAAATTTTCTTTCTATCTTGCGACACACAACCAATTTTTTTAACCAGGTTGAGTATGGACCTGATTAAGAATTTTTTTTAACCACTTCTATCATGTGATCAATATCAAATGGTTTTTCAATATAGTCATCTGCTTTGCATTCTTTTGCTTTCTCGGGTAAATCATGAGCCGTAGAAGTCAGGACAGCTGATATATCTTCTGTTTCCGGCACAGATTTTAATTCTTCGATGACCTCTGATCCCTTTTTATTTCCTTTGATATAATCATCTACAATAACGACGTCAGGTTCAATCTCGTCGATTTTTTCAATCGGTTCAGTTGTTAATGATGAAGTAACATCAAAACCTTCTTCTTTCAACACTTGATCCATTATATCCAAGATGGCTTCATTATCTTGAACAAGGACAACTTTTTTTGTCATAATAACTAGTATATTCTGTAAATATAAGGAAAAGAATAATTGAATATCTATTGGTGAAATATAAAGAGAATTTATAATTTTAGTAAGGCCATTTACAGCTGCAATAACCCAAGTATGATGACCTACCTTAAAAAGTGATTTATTGCGAATAGTGGTTGGATTCCAAATGTTTACGAAAATATTCAGTGCGTTGAAAACCGTCACATTGGATGTGAAATTCGGGAATTCTCATGTTTTTATTTTAGGCTCAAAAACTGAATTGGATGGGTGAGATTATTCTCTGAAGTAAAACGAAGGATTCCCTGGGTTGAGAACAAATAAAAAAGGATGCCAAATAGCATCCTTTTATTGGTTGGTTCCTGATATTTAATTCAGGGGCTTTCGTCCTGTAAATAAATTGATCAAAATAACAATAACAGCAATGACCAGAAGAGTATGAATTAAACTTCCGGTGTCCATGCCAGGGATAATCCCCAGCATTCCTAATAGCCATACAACGATGCAGATTACTGCAACAAGCCATAATAAATTTCTCATAATACTATTTTTTGTGGTTGGTAATAGGGGTGAAGCTTTAATGATGCCTTACCCCTTTATGATGGTAAGTAACATTCTTGTTTGCCGTTTGTTGTTTTAAATGAGTGTTCCCATTCATTGTACCGTAAAAGGTGTTTGATTTAGGAAAGTGGTCATCTAATTCAGGAGTCTCAAAATGAAACTCTTTACCATTCTTAAACAATTTGTTGTCATAAGTGCGGTAAATTTCATTTTCTTTATAAGTATTTCCGTCGGGGGCAAGAAATACCTCTTTCTTTTTGTTTTTTTTTCGCAGACCCATATAAAGTAAAGAACTTCCTGCCGCCAGGGCTAACGCTATTTTTACTGTATTGTTCATAGGATATTTTTATTGATATGATTACAAATTTTCTGCCATCGGAAGAAATGTGGTATCTTTTATAGAAGATCCTTTTTTCTTGCCCTCTGTAGCCATCCATTTCGGACCTTGGTCACTACGTTGCCGGCTACAGAGATTGTATATCTAATGCTGTCTATTGGTAACGGTTACTTTTAAAATTAAAATTTTCTGTTTTAATGTGTTGAAAATGTTTATTTAATTATCTATTCTGAATATTAGGCGTATACTTCGTAGAATACAGTAATATAACAGTCATATTTTTAAATTATCGTTATTTATATGGAATAATGGTTAAATTTTATTAATTTTAGTAAGTACTGATTGTGACTGTTAAATCTTGCTCAGAATAACTTGTTTATCAGATGTATTATCTAAAAATATATGTACCGTTTTATATTGCCCTTTTTTTTGTTCCTGTCCTGTGTATTTTATACTCAGCAGTTGTCCCCGTCCGAAATAGATCAGTTACAGAAAGATAAGTACTATCAATATTTTCAGGAAGAAAAGTTCTATGAAGGTATAGAGTTCAGTAAAAAAACAATTAAGCTGTCAGAGAAAATTAATTATGCTAAAGGAAAAGCACGGGGATATATTTATATTGCGGGTTTTCTGCATTCTCTAGGAAAATATGATGAAGTGCTACAATATCTGCAAAAAGCAGAAGATCTGACTTCCGAATACGGAGATGACCCAGCTTTATTATCATCATTATTTACATGGTACGGAAAAAACTATTATGCATTAGGCTTCACTGAAAAGTCAAATGAAAATTATAATAAGGCATTAAAAGAGGCATTTAAATTAAAGGACAAAAAGCAGAAACAAAAACAGCTCCATTTTATTTACGGAAATAAGGCTGTTAATTTTGAATTGCTGCAGGATAAGGATTCAACGTACTATTATATCCATAAAGCATATACAATTTCTCCTAGAGTAGTGGAAGCCACTAATCTTACCGATTATTTTATCACTCAAAGAAAAAATGAAGATTCCGCAAAATTTTACTTGGATAAAGCAGAAAGTCTTTTGAAAAAATCTACGGAAACATTTGATTATCTGGTGTTTAATTATATGTCAGGCTGCTATTATAAATATAAAGGTGAGTACAGTAAAGCCTTGGCGTTTTATGAGAATTCCCTCGAAGCATCCATGAGAATGAAGAGACCTAAAAATGTGATGAAGAATTATAAAGACATAGCTGAAATATATAGTTCCCAAAATAACGTTTATAAAGCCAATGAGTATTTACTGAAATACACAAAACTAAGAGATAGTTTAGCTGAAAATAATATAATAGCCATACAGGCTACTGAAAAAAAGTTTATTAATGACGAAAAGAAACAGAATCAAAATTCAAACATGAAGCTGTATTATCTTTTAGGGGGACTATTTTTGGGCGTTATTATCATAATCAGTGTGCTAAGTTTTTCACATTACATGAAAAATAAGAAAAAAGACTTTTTACTTACAAAAAATACAGCAGCTATTTTACAGCAAGATCAACAGGTAAGAGCGCTTAAGAAAAAAGTAAATGAAAGTTTTGAAGAAGTTATACAGCTGGCAAAAGAAAACAGCCCGGAATTCTGGGGCCGCTTTCAGGAGGTATATCCCGAATTTCGCGAAAGAATATTGATCATTAATCCTAATTTAAAAACGTCGGAGCTCATCCTATGTGCCTATATTTACCTGGGATTTAATACGAAAGATATTGCCCAATATACTTTTAAGGCTGTACAGACGATAAAAAATAATAAATATAATCTTAGAAAAAGGCTGGATGTTCCTCAGCAGGAAGATATCACACTATGGATGAGAATCATTTAGGTAAGGCCTAATTTCAGCACAAATTTACCAATCAATCTTCTAGTGGAAAAGGATAGATTTCTATTAGAAAAAAATTAAAGATATTCACTGCATAAAACCAATTTGAGTGATTAAGTAGCTGTTATTATTGTATTTAGCATAAAAGGTACCTCGTTGGTACCTTATTTTTTTTGTTTTCAACTCTGACTTCTCTTGCTTTGTGGTTTGAATTTTAAAATTCTTTATTAACACAAAAACTTAAAACACGATGAAAAAGGATGCATATTTCTACTTCAAAATGATATTGTACAACGAGCAGCTAGACATTGGGCCTAAGCAATCGACTACAATTCATCTTTAATAATTGCGGTTTAAACACGTCATTATTACTCATGTCTTTAAGAATTATTAATCAATGGTACTTAATTTAGCATGTTAGCAAAACAACACAAAAAAAGAAAAAAGAAAAATCTTATTATATATTATTTATTGATCGGGAGTGCTGTCACAATGATTCCATTAGTTTACAGGATGCTATCGGCTTCAAGTAAAAAGAAAAAAAATGCACAAGCTTTATTATCGGGGCAGAAAACCAGTGAAGCATTTGATGGAATAATGTATCTGGCTAAGAACAACAGCCCTGAATTTTGGGGACACTTTCAGGAAAAATATCCGGATTTTCAGAAAAAGTTATTAGAAATCAATTCTAACCTTAAAGTTTCTGAGCTTATTTTAAGCGCTTATATCTATTTGGGATTTAATACAAAAGATATTGCGGAGTATACCTTTAAAGCTGTCCAGACCGTAAAAAATAACAAATACAATTTAAGAAAAAGACTTTCCGTACCTGCAAAAGATGATATGGTTGTATGGTTCCGGAATAATCTAGGTAATTAATTAACGTTTTGATTTGCAGTCTGTTAAAAATTGAAGTACTCTGTTGGTACCTCGGGTTTTTGTTTCTGATAGAATATTTTTATTGATTTGTAAGCGAAAACAAATGATAAAATATTCGGAGCTTATTTAGAAATTACGTTATAAAATTTTATACTTATTTCTATACAATTTTGACAGCCTTATAAAAACACAACACAAATGATGAAAAATACTGTAACCCTTCCTATACCTTTTCTATACAGGTATAATAATCTTAATTACCAATAAGTTGAGATCGGAAGTGAATTATCACTTTTCCTTCTTCTCGCTTTTTGATTAAACAGACATTCTAAAAACAAAACAACACAATGAAAAAAAATGTAATTTCTGCAGGAATTTTCCTGATTTCAACTTTCTCATTTGCTCAGGTTGGCATAAATACTTCTACTCCTAATCCTGATGCAGCATTAGATATCGTTTCAGCTAACAAAGGACTTCTGCCTCCAAGGCTAGCATTAGTTTCCACAGTTTCTCCGGCTCCTCTATCAGTTCACGTAGCGGGAATGGTAGCCTATAACACAGCAACAGTAAATGATGTGATTCCGGCATTATATTATGATGACGGGACAAGATGGGTATTGGCAAAAAACTCAGGAATCACAACCAATGCATTGAGCTCAACGGGCAATACGATTACTTCCACCGTGAACGGAGTTGCAGCGAGTACTACGGCTGTAAATACTGTAAGCAACACCTCTTCAGGAAACGTCTTATCTACAACGGTTAATGGAGTGACGGGAGCTACTGTTCCTATAATTAACACTAATGCATTGTCATTATCCGGGAGCAGCTTAACAAGCACGGTAAATGGAATTGCAAGCAATACGGTTAATCTGGGTCCTGCTATTACGGCAGCTACCACGAACCTGTTAAGCAGCTCAGGTAACACGATGACCTCAACGGTCAACGGGATTGCACGTACAGCACCTATCATCAACAGTGTGACCAACACAATTTCAGGAAATACACTGACTACTACGGTAAACGGGATTTCTTCAAGCTCCGTTACCTTTCCGCAGGGAGTTAATATTTATAATTCTGATGGGACTCTTACGGGTGACAGAATGGTTTCAACCAATAACAAAATGCTGTGGTTTCAAAATGGAACTACCAACACAAACAATCATATAGCGTTTGATATTAATGTAGCTGTCCCGGGAAGCACAAGGCTGATTACAAGAGGAAGCAGTAGCTCCTTGATCAGAGCTTTGATTGGCTCCAGCCGAATGTTGGATATGGAGCTTTTAACGGATGGGACTTCTAGGTTATTATCTACCGGAAGCACGGAATTATTCGTAGGGACCAACACTTCTTCCGGGCCCTTGGTTTTTGGAGTGGGAACCAACAGAGCTATCCTGGCAACCAACGGGAATTTCGGGATAGGAACAATGAGCCCTTCGCAAAAGCTGCATGTTATTGGTAACATTTTAGCCTCGGGAACAATAACCCCTGATTATGTGTTTGAAAAGCATTTTGACGGATTATCAAAGCTAAAGCCATCTTATACAATGATGGACCTGGATCAGGTGGAAGAATATACACGCCTTAATAAGCATTTACCTGGAGTTCCTTCTGCCTCTGAAATAGAAGCTCAGGGTGGAATTGTACTCAACAGAGCTGCGGAAATAAACCTGGAAAAAATAGAAGAACTGTATCTGTATGTTTTTGAATTAAAGAAAGAAATAAAAACTTTAAAAGAGAAAAACATGCAGTTGGAAAAATTTATTAATAAAAATTAATGAGTTTAATTGTTCAGTTGTTGGAGAAATAAAATACAAATGATGAAAAATTTTAATTTTTTAGTTGGCTTCTTTACTATATTCTTGTTTTTTTTGGCAGGAACAAATATAGTAAAAGCCCAGGATTCAGACAGTGATGGCATTACAGATGTCATTGATCTGGATGACGATAACGATGGTATTCCGGATGCGGAAGAATCGCCGGACTGCTTCTATACGGTATACGAAGCCAATAGGATTACTTCTGTCATTTCCACATTAAATGGAGGAGTCGGGGATCCTGCGGCCGGAAATACGATCCCGTTGCTTTATAATGATAACCTTAATGACGGAACTACTGTTACTGCTTATAATTTTGCAGCATTACAAACCATCACTTCAGGATCAGGAATCTTTACGGTACAGTATCCAACTCCGGTAATCCTAAAATCGATGTCGGTTACCCAGGCTGCCAGTGGAATGGCGGCTAGTGGTTTTGCCAAATTATACGGTTCTAATGATGGTACCACCTTTACACTTCTTACCACAGGTGCCGGAATTAGTATAGCTGGTACCAATCCTACTTTTACAAATACTTCTACAACAGCATATCTATATTACCAGATCAGGTATATAGGAACCGTTTCTGCAGGCAATGCAACCTCTGTAACTGCGGGTACGGCTGCAATACACGAAATCTCATCCCTGCTTTCAACAGCTACGGTTTATATCCCTTCAGCACATCCGAAACCCGGAATTTGCAGTGTAGATACGGATGGAGACGGAAAGCCCAATCATTTGGATACCGACAGTGATGGAGATGGCTGTCCGGATGCATACGAAGGAGGAGCGACTTCCAATAAAACGATCAGCATTTTACCTGCGCCTTACGGAGCCAATGGTTTGGCGAATGCAATAGAAACCAGTGTAGACAGCGGACAGGTCTCTTATGTTTCCACCTATGCAAAATATGCCAGCAATTCTAACCAGAACCTGTGTACCGACACAGATAACGACGGGGTTCCAAACCCTATTGATATAGATGATGATAATGACGGAGTACCAGATACTACCGAAGGAGAATTCTGTGGAAGAATAGACAGGAACATCAGGGTAGGATATTTAAACAGTGGTGTAGGAGACGATGGTTTGGCTTCCAATATGCTGTTAAACCTAAATAACTTTGGTCCCTACGGTACTTATAATAAAACCACAGGGATCACATTGGTGCCTTTTGCTACCGAAGCCAGCATCACTGAAGCCAGCTTACTGGCCAATAATGTAGATGTATTTTTTGTAGGTTCCTCGGCGGCCGATGCTACCACCAGTGCAGACAAGGTATCTACAGCCCTTAATACCAGACTGATCACCTGGGCCCAGAATAACAGCAAATCTATATTTGCCCTTCAGAATAATGCTATAGATTATGGGTATACCATTACCCCTAATAATGTCAATCCCAACACACCTTCGGGAACTATAGGAACGAATACCTACACCAACGGATATTGGCCAACTTCTTCCCTGAATCAGTCAGGGACAGTTCAGATGACGATCCAGTCTACTACAAGGCAGTTTGACATTCTGATGACAGATGCCAATCTCAGACCTGTAGTGATTACAGATAGAGGATATAATTTGCTGATTTTCCCGGATGCTACCATATATAATGCTGAATCCGGTATGGTCACTCCGACGACCAATGACCAAAAGGCCATTGCAGATACCTGGACCTATTTTTTTGACAGATTTGTTACGCCTCAGTGCAGCACACTAGATACGGATGGGGATGGTACTCCCAATCATCTGGATTTAAACTCGGATGGGGATACCTGTAGTGATGCTTTAGAAGCCGGAGCAACAACTTCTTTAACTCCTAACTATACCTTTACTTCACTGGCAGGTACGGCAACAGATACCAACAGTGATGGTTTAGCAGATATTGTAGATACCAATACTAACGGGATTCCGGATTATCTGAGTACCTACGATCCTCAGGCATTGGATGTTACGATCAGGAAATGTCTGGACAGCGATGGAGATATTCTGCCGGATGCTGCAGATTTGGATGATGATAATGACGGTATATTGGATACCAATGAAGGGAACGTTTGTAGTGGATTGACCAGAAATCTGAGAATAGGGTATCTAAATACAGCTCTTGGAAGAACCGGGTTAATGATCAACATGCTCAGCAATACAGCTAATTTTAGCCCTACAGGCACTTATGACAAAATTCCAGGGATTACATTTATACCTTATGCTACTGAAGCAGCCATTACTGAAGCACAATTATTGACTGATAATATAGATATTTTCTATGTAGGGTCCTCAGCAGCTGATGCCCAAACCTCCGTGGATAAGCTTTCAACAGCCGTAAATACCAGAATACTTTCCTGGTCCGAAAATAATAGCAAGGGAGTGATTGTTTCCCAGAATAATGCAACAGATTACGGATATCAGGTTACTAATAATAATTTAAATACAGATGTTCCCTACGGACTTATTGGTGATGCTGTTTTTACCAATGGATATTGGCCGGAAAGTACATTTAACCAGTCCGGAGCAATACAAATGACCATTGCTTCCTTAACCAGAACCTATGAAGCAGCAATGGTGGATGCCAATGGGAAAGCTGTTTTTATCCGGGATGCAGACAGGAAGATCGTGTTTCTGCCGGATGCAACTGTTTTTACAACCTATCAAGCTACGGCAACAATCACCAATGCTGAATTAAGAGTAGCTGCAGATGTTTGGGCGTATGGTTTTGATGTGTTTTTAGACGGGCAGGAGACTTGTACTTCCATAGATACTGATTTGGATGGCATTCCCAATCAGCTTGACCTGGACTCAGATAATGACGGATGTGTGGATGCACTGGAAGGAGCTGCTAATATTACAAGCTTACAATTAGTAACTGCGGCAAGCAGCCTCTCTGTAGGAACAGGGTCTACGGCTTCTAATCAGAATTTATGTGCAGGCTCTTCATGTGTTGATGCTAATGGTGTTCCCACTATTGCAGGAGCTGCAGGACAGGCAATAGGTGATTCTCAAAATGCGTCCATCAGTTCAGGATGTTTCTGTTACAAGCCGGCAGTACTGGCCGGAACCGTATTGGATACTAAATCTGGTATAACAGCACTGGGAAGAGCCGGAATAAACAACGGTAACTGGCCCATGATTCGTAAAGGAGCATGGACAGCACTGGAAGCCAAAACCAAAGGATTTGTCGTGAACAGGATTCCTACCACAGCCCAGGTGAATGCCATTGCCACTCCTGTGGAAGGCATGATGGTGTATGATGAAGAAGCTGACTGCTTAAAGATCTATACCACCACAAATAATGGAACTTCATTCAGCTGGCAGTGTTTCAACACACAAACCTGTCCGGATTATTAATAACCCTATCAACTCATAATATTCTCAAAATGAAAAAAATATTCATTTCAATATTGGCTGTTATTTCTACCTGTGTTTCTTCACAGGTGGCAATAGGCAAGAGCTCAGTGACCAACTCGTCTGTTTCACTTGAGTTTGGAACAGAAAACAGGGGACTGTTATTACCCTGGGTGACTTCCGCAGCAGGAGTAGCAGGAGCTGTAGATGGTACCATGATCTATGATATCACGGATAAAAAGATCAAATACCGCAAAAACGGAAATTGGTTTGACTTAAGCATAGATACTACAGGAACTGTGAATACCACATTACAGGATCCGCTTGTTGAAAAATCTTCCGCTAAAACGGGAATAGGAACCAATGCAGCTACTGATACCACTCCGGGTGTTTTAGTGTTGACAGATATTAATAAAGCAATGATCCTTCCCAAAGTAGACAGCCCGCATGCAAACATCATCAGCCCTTCGGCGGGAATGATTGTATATGACAATATTAAACATCAATTGGCTGTATTCAACGGAACAGTATGGTCTTTCTGGAAACCCTAATGAAATTATTCTCTATTATCAATTTATAAAATATTATGATGAAAAAAATAGTATTTGCGGCTTTAATCATGCTACCATTCGCTGTTTATTCACAGGCGGGAAATGTTGGAATTAATACTTCCTTGCCGGGAAGTACCCTGACAGTCAATGGTTCTATAGCCGGGCAATATAAAAATGTATCAACATCCACCACGCTTGGGGCAAATGATTTCTATATGGCATTTAATGGCAGTACTCCTGCTACATTTACTCTGCCGGTAGCTGTAGCAGCCAGTCCTGCTGCTGGAAATATCCTGGGAAGGGTATATTATATTAAAAATACCGGAACAGGCCAGCTCACCATTGCAGCAGGTGGAACGGAATTAATAGACAACCAATCGGGAGCAGGAGTGGCAAGCTTTAAGTTGAATCCTGGTGGCTATGCTATGATGATCAGCAAAGGAACAGCTTCCGGTACCACATGGGAGCTGGCTACATTCATCGATAAAACAACGGCAACTATTGCCGCGCTGGGAGCCACGGATACAGTAACTTATACAGGAACTGCATTTACCGCTTTTAATAACAGTACTCCGCAAATTATCCCATTTTCTGTAGGAGATGTTATTGTTAATCAGGGGGGATCTGTATTATGGAATGATGCAGGAGATTACTGGCAGATCTTGGAATCAGGAGTGTACAAAATAGAAGGATATTCCTATTTTGGGAGTGGCGGCGCGCCTTCGGGTGCTTTTCAATGGACGGGGATTAACCTGAATATTACTAAAAATGGGACGGCAGTTGCGAATATTATTGGTGGTAATCGGGGAAATTTTATGGATATCATTGCCCAGTCAGCCAATACGCCTATTAATGTAAATTGTATAGTGCATTTGAATGCAGGAGACCGGATTTATCTGACGATGAATTGGGGAGCCGGAGATAAACCTACTACAAATGTACAAATTACGGCTCCTAATTCCCTTGTAGAAAGCCGGAATTTCTCAATGCAACAACTATCTGTACCTTAATATAATGAATCCAATGCATCACAATGAAAAAGAAATAAGAGACTTTATTTTAGAACTGATTGATACTAAGCAAAAAAGCATTTCACAAGTTTCCAAAGAAAATAATATTTCTAAGAAAAATCTTTATAAATGGATGATTTATAGATGGATAGAAAAGCATATAAAAAAAACCAATCTTCAATAATATGGATATAGATTTTAAAGAAATACATATAGGAAATTATATTAAAGAGCAGATGGAACAGAAAGAAATTTCTATTGAAAGGGCGTGCAATTTCTTCAAAACCGGAGAGAAAGAGGTAGTAAGGATGTATGGCAATAAAAGTATAGACACCGATTCTCTTCTAAAATGGTGCAAGCTGCTAGAATATGATTTTTTTAGAATATATGTAACCCATCTTTTATTGTATGACGGAATCTCTCATACTAAAAACAATAAGAAAATAAGAGAGAGCGGAGAAAAGATTATTTTCAGAAAAAATATTTATACCAAGGAAATCAAAGAATTTTTGGTTGGTCTGGTCGCTTCTAATCAAAAGACTGTATCGCAGATCACTGATGAGTATAATATTCCAAGAACTACACTGTATAAGTGGCTAAGAAAACATTAAAATCTATGAGAACACCTAATTACCAAAAAATTTATTCTGATCTTCTAAAATGTAAAGGCTTGGAAAAAGAGATTTCCATTCCACCATTGGATAAAAGCATTGACATTATTAAATTCAATAATTTGATATCAAAAACGGTAGGGGAGAAAAAGTCTTATATCACTCAACAGTCAAAATCTTATGATGAAGAATCCATCATTGTATTGCTCCGCTATCAAAAAGAATATGATCTTAATAATACACAATTAGCTAATGAGTATAGACTCAGCAGGAATACTGTGGCAAAATGGAAAAAGATTTATCAGGAAAAAATATAATAAAGTTTCAGTAATCTTGACTAGATTTTAAATTAAGGTGTAGAATAATTCAAGATTTCAGGAAAAAAATAAGCAGTCTCATTGAGGCTGCTTATTTTTTTGATTTGTAAGTTTATATATTACTGTTTCCAGAAAGTCCAGACGTTACCGTTAAAAACAGCTAACTGTTTATTAAAAGTATCATACACCATCATTCCCGGAGCCGGGTTGATGATATTAAGATGTGGACTGTCCACTTTGGGAAGAATCATTGCTTTATTGGTGTCTTCCAAAACCAAAATACCCGGAGTAGAGGTTGGAGTACCTATGGATGTTTTGGCAGCTGTATTTTCTGTAGCTGTATTTTGGATAGTTACCCCATCTACACTAGTCAGCGGATCAACGGTAGTTCCTGAATTGTCCACTGAGAGATCTTTCCAGCCTGAAACATATTTTACCTTCACTTTTTTATCAGTAAGGTCATAGGCCATTGTCCCGTTCACAACACCTGCTACAGCTCCCGTTGAAGTTACCCAGGGGAGTACTATTCCCCGGTTGGCAGTTCCAAAATCCAGTGAAGCAGATGGAGACGAAACGAGTGTCTTTCCTATTGCAACCTGCGAAAAAGCAAGCTCACAGAATAAGGTCAATATGATTACGAAAATATTTTTCATCTTGAATATATTAAAAGTAAGTTAATTAATTAGTAGGACAAGTTTGGGTATTAAAGCAAGCCCATCCGGCAGCAGTCCCATTGGTATTAACCTGTAAACAATCCAGGGTAATATTATACACCATCATTCCTTCTACCAGATTAGCAGCCGGGATAGCAGTAATCTGTGCTGAAGTCAGCCTATTGAGCACAAACCCTTTCGTTTTGGCTTCAAGAACAGTCCAGGCGCCTTTTCTTACCATTGGCCAATTATTACCTCCTGTAGAAGCCCCGGCTCTTGCCAGGGAAGTAATTCCCATAGGAGAGTCTAACGCTGTTCCTGCTGTTACCGCCGGCTTATAACACACTGCCTGGGTATCCGTATCTGTTGCCGTATTATTGGTATTATTGACTTCAGTTATATTAGACGGAGGAGTAATGGTTACTGTATTAACAAGATTTCCCGAATAGGCAAAAGGTATATTTACCACCACTGTATAGGTTACAGTACCTCCAACGGGAAGGCTCACCAGGTCATTAATTGCTCCTGATTGCGTTCCGGATACGGATGTAGTGGCTCCGCCTGCCGCAACTGCGGTATAACTCACATTTGCAGGTGGAATTCCTGCAGGAACAGGATCTGAAACAGTGGCCCCTAGAACTCCAAACGGCCCACTGTTACTCACTGTTACAGTATAAGTGGTAGAGGTACCTGGAGCATAGGTTGTAACACCGTCTGTTTTAGTTACAGCAAGATCAGCACTGAAAACTATAGGGGTATTAACACAATGTGCACCGTCATTTCCGGAACTTGGAGGCGCATTGGAAATAAGAACTCTCTGTCCGGTGGTAAGATTAAACTGATAAAAACCTCCTGTATTATCAACGCCAAACATTTCACTTGTGCTGGAAGCAAACATAGCACCAAAATTAACCGCTCCAGGTGTAATTCCTATTGGGACTACAGCTCCTGTAGTCGGATTAACGGACACGAGCTGCCCATTAGTTGAGTTGACACCATACAACAGTCCCGTAGTTATGCTATATGCCATATCAGGTAAATTAACACTAGTTGAAAGCGTAATCAATGTAGCAGTTAACGTTGTCAGGTTTATTCTGTAAATCTGATTATTATTGGTATTTAATTTTACATAATAGTTTCCCAGATTATCTATTTCTCCTGAGTTATATATAACTGCACCAGGTAAACCTGTTACCGCTCCGAGTGTATTATAGGTACCGTCGGCATTGATACGGATAATCGTATTAGAGTTGGTAAGCATTCCATACATGAAACCATCAAGCGGATTAATGCCTATTGCATTATAATTTGTAGCAGCGGCAGGTCCGATCTGTGTATAAGTAAAAGGATTGGTAGCAGTGTCTACATTATATAATGTATTTAATTGAGAAAGGTACATATTGTTAGTACATCCGAACCCTGTTAAACACTGAGTATCCTGAATCGCCGAATTAGCTGAAGTCCCGACTCCTTGTCCCTGATCTGCACCTGAATCTGCAGCTCCACCAGAATTAACGATCACGGGTACCCCTTGGGCGTCAACAGCTCCTGCAATACTTCCATTTGGATTCAACTGTGCAACAAGTACATTTTCATCTCCTTCAAGAGAATCATAACAGCCATCTCCGTCGGAATCCAGATCCAGATAATCCGGTGTTCCATCTCCGTCTGTATCTCTGTGATTACAGAAAGTAACCGTATTCTGTGAAATAGTGATCAGTCCTCTGTCACCAGCATTTCCGGCACCTGTGCCTGCTGTACTGGTAAATGCTGTGTAGTTCCATGTATAGGTATTACCGTAATTTACCCCAAAAGGCAATGTTGCAGCTCCAGCTCCTGTATTGGTAGTGTTCTGGAATTGCATTCTTGAATAATAGCCGCTTCCCAGGACCGCTCCGGCATTGGAGGCATTAAAAGTCGAAAATAAATTGAGTGCAGTATTGCTGCTATAAGAAGAAGTTCCCGTTACTGTAGGTAAATTTCCTATGGTAGTGGTGTAATTTCCCAATTGAGAAATTCTATTGGTGCTTAGCAGATATCTGAACCATGAGTCTGGTGTATTCGGTGAGGCACCACTCTGATCTTCAGTGGTTGTATTATTAGTAGGTAAGCCGGTATACAAAGAAGTTGTATTGGGAAGTATTCTGAATTCAGTTGCTGAAGTATTGAATATACTCCAGGTATGGTTTTGTGCATTCACCGTATTGTTAAGGTCTGAATAGGAGAAGGGAACATTAAAACTGCTTCCTAATGATGCTACTGCAGGACCGGAAGTTAGGGTATATACCAGATTAAAGTTTCCGCCGTTAACTCCTATGGTAGCCCCTGCCAAGGTGCTGGCCGTATTCAAAGTATAGACACTTTGAGATGTACAAAAGCCTTCAGCTGTATCTAAAATGCCGTCATTATCATCATCAAGATCCACGGTATTGTCAATCCCATCACCGTCTGTATCAGTAATAACCGGTGTTGGTGTTACGCTTGCGGTATTATTCGTACTATCAGGATCCAGAAGATCTCCGGAAATAGTAGCTGTGTTCATATAGCTACCTGTGCTTTTCACGATTGCATTAACTTGTAAAGTAGCGCTTGCACCAGCATTTAGACTTCCTATGGTCCAGACTCCGGTTCCGCTATTATAGGTCCCAGTAGAGGTTGTAGAACTAACATAAGTGTATCCCGAGGGAAGAAGGTCATTTACGATCACATTGGTATTATTGGAAGCGCCCGTATTATTTGCCGTCACAGTGAAGTTGATAGTGCTTCCTGCAGCTGGTGTTGAGTTATTAACTGTTTTTGTAACGCCTAAGTTCGATTCTGAGGCAGTTACTCCCAGCATATATCCATCTCCTGCTGTATTTGTTGTTCCATGCCAGTTAGTACCTGTATTGGCAGCTGCTCCACGTGTAAATATTCTCAAGGTTATAGTTGTTATACCCGTGCCGGACACCAATACAGTTCCCCTGGAAGCATTGGCGGCTGCACCATCAGGAGTTGTGGCTGAATTTAGTATCTGAGTGGAAGTAACATTCAAAAGCGCCGTACCCGATATCTTAGAAAAAGACACCGGCACATTAGAAGACACATAATCAAATTCTGCTGTATAAGATTGTCCGTTTGACGTTCCTCCGAGTGCATTAATCTGTAAATATGGATTATTAACCGGTCTGCTGAAAGTAAGAGTTAAGTCCGCCATTTGCCAACGTTGATTTGTGGCTCTTCCAGCAGCTGTCAGTGGCTGAACATTGGTGGAAAAATTGATAGCCCTGTTTGTTGTAATGTCAATACCAGTCCCTACCGGTGCATCACTGCTCGTAAAAGGAGTATTAGCAGTTGTATTTCCGAAAGCATTCATTAATGTCAGAATAGGTTCTCCCGGATATCCCATGAAAATAGCTCCGTTATAGCCGGTAAAATTGGTTTGTGTATACTGCTGATTGCTCATAGTATACGTAACATTCAAAGCACTGGGATTTGCATAAGTAGCATAAGTACTACCAGTAGGGTTGTCTGTATTGTTTCGTAGTCTGATTACAGTACTACCTACAACATTGGTTACATTAGTAGTGGGATTACTGTCACCTGCGGCCATCTCTAGGGAGGGGGATTGTGCTTTTGAGCAAACCGTGGATAATACCACTATCAATAAGAAAAGTTTGCCCCTAATAGCTTCCTGGCCATAACTGGGTTTAGAAAATAGGTTTTTTATCATGATTTACATTTTATGCCACTTAAAAATAGAAATTATTATTTGTATTTTTAATAAATTTTTAACATTTTTTTATTTATTGAATATAAATTTTAATAAAATTGAAAATAAACGCCTGAAATGGCAAGAAAAGAGGTATTGTCTCATTAAGAACAAAAAAGACCTTTGTAAATTTATTAACAGAAAAAATCGGTCAAAGGTCAGGAAATGAAGGAAATTTCGAACCCAAATTAGTTGCTAAAAGACAAAAATTAGTAAAGGTTGGGAAATATTATCTCATTTTATACTGTAGATAAGCTATTGAAAGATACTCTTTTGTATCAATAAAACCACACTTGTTTTTGTAACGGATCTCTTGATAGAGTACATTAAATTCTTAATTTCTTTTTATATTTGTAATCCCAAACTAGAGTTCTTGGTTTTAATTGTTTGATTTGCATATTTAAAGTGCTCGCTTTGAATTGATTAATCTCCATTTATAAATCAAATTATATTGTTGCTCCTTATGTATTCTAAAAGTGAACCGCAGTGAAATTGAGAGCTTCAAAAAAGCATTAGATTAAGTATTCGCTTAGTTGAATCACCAAAGATTGTTCCGTCTTAACAGCCTTAGTGCATGCAAAGTATACTAAGCTTCGTTGAAAACAGACACCAACAAAATATTAATATGATTATTAAAAATCAATGTAAAATAATCATAAGAATTGAATATTAATTTTAAACACATAATATCTCAGAAATCTATTTATATAGCGGTTCTGTCGACCTGTTTAATTGCTTCAACCGCTTTTGCCGTGCTGAGTGTTCTTATTACTCATGACAGCCGGAAAAATAATGAAGAATTTGCCCGGAAAACATTTTTCAGGAAATACGAAACCATAGAAAAAGAATTCAGGAATATCGAAGACTATCAGTATCTTCTTCGGGCCTTGATCCAGAAAGACGGTCTGAAAAATTATAAAGAATACTCTTCCGTTCTGAACGAGCTGAACCGAAAACGTAATCTGCTGCCTTACAGTTGGTATGCCTACTACAACCATGCTTCCGGGAAATTTGAAAGCAGCAGCCCTTTATCTTACCTGTTCAGAAAAAAAGGAAAAGAAGGAAAGTACATAAAGATAGACAATAACGGCTCCGGAAATTTCCGTGATTTTTTAAACATCCGTAAAGACAGTATGTACTGGGTAAGTTATGATTCTCTTACACTGTCCAATAAAGATCTGTTGTATTATGGCTCTGCAGTAAGCCTGGATGATCTTCACGAATACTTCATCAATATAGATAAAACCCCGAACAATTATGCCTACGTTTTTACCAAAGAAGGTGTCTGCATTACCCATCCTGAAAAGAAATATTTAGGCAAAAATATTTTTGAGTTTACCAACATTAAACCAAAAGACACAATAACGGGTAATACAAAATCGGGATATACAGAAGGAAGCACGGTCTCCGAGTATCTGAACGTAGACGTGACCCGCTTTATAAAACCACTGAAGACCGATAATTTCGAAGGATACGCCGTCGTAAATCACGTGAACTTCCTGATAGATGAGAGTGTCAATAAAACAAAGACCTACACCGTGTATATCTTTCTTGCAGCTCTTTTTCTTATTGTTACCGTTTTTATCTTATTCCAAAGATCCACAGCGTTGGCATACAGAGAAAAAGAAAAGATCCAGTCTGAAAAAAATCTCCTGCTGGTGGATAACGAGAAAATGCACAAAGCAGAAGCCCTGCACCAGCTTCAGCAGCTTAAAAATAACATCAATCCCCACTTCCTGTTCAACTCCCTGAATTCTCTTTATATGCTCATCGGGATCAACAAAGAGAATGCACAGAAATTCACCATGAATCTTTCCAGGATTTACCGGTATCTTATTGTGCCTCCCAAAGAAAATATCGTTCCTGTTGCCCAAGAAATCAGTTTTATTCAGCAGTATATGGATCTTTTAAAAAGCAGGTTTGATGAGGAACTTACTTTTGATCTCGTCATCAATGACCAAAAAAGTCTCGAAAAGCGGATTCCGTATCTTTCTCTTCAGATGGTCGTGGAAAATGCCATCAAACATAATATTGCTACCATAGATCATCCATTGGACATTATCATTACTGTAGAACATGATGGTATTAGTATTAAAAATACATGGCAGCCAAAGACAGAAGAAAAGGTTCAGGGCGAGAAATTCGGAATTGATTATTTGAATCAGGTTTATGACTATTTTAAAAATAATTCTGTTAATATTTCAGTAGGTGGTGAATATTTCATATGTTTTTTACCCTTATTGGAATAAAAAATGAAATCCACTCACTCCCAAAAATACACCTCTCACTCCCTATTAATGTTGATATTATTTCTTTACCTATAGTTTTGCGGCAGAAACATGGGATATCTAATAATTTGGAATGAATAGGACTATTTTAATGAAGAACTACAGGCTGGCACTGTACTTAGGACTCGCTTTAGCCTCACCGGCAGCACTTGCACAGAAAAAAGACACTTTAAAAACAGATAAAGAAAAATCAGAAAAAACAGACTCTTCATCAAAGAAAGCAAAGAAAATTGATGATCTGATCAAAAAAGGAATTTACAAAAAAGGGCTTCTTAATACCATTCAGGTAAAAACAGATGTATATTTTGAAATTCCTGACAGCCTGATGGGACGTCAGTTTCTGGTAGTCAATAAACTGTCACAGGTCCCGATGCAGGTAAACGAAGCCGGTCTCAATAAAGGAATGAACTATGAAAACAAAGTCATTTCCTTTCACCGGGACACTGTAGCCAAAAAAGTTTGGGTGAAAACTGTGGTTCCACAGGTATCATCACCTAAAAATGATGCCATCACAAGATCTGTTAAAGATAACTTTTCAGAATCTGTGATTGAGGTTTTTGATATTGAAGCCCAAAACAACGATTCTACCTCTGTAGCCATTAAAGTAAATAAAATCTTTGACGGAAATCAGAAAAGTTTCAATGATGTTCTGGCCAATGTAGGTCTTGGAGGATCCGTAAAGTCAAACCTTTCCTATATAGAAAAAGTAAAAACCTTTCCTCAGAACCTTGTGGTGAAGTCTCAACTGACGACATCCGTAAACGAAGGAGGCGTGGACCTGCCGGTAACCCTTGGAGTTACTACCAACCTCGTTTTGCTTTCCAAAATACCGATGCAGCCGAGAACAGCTGATTCAAGAGTCGGATTTTTCAGTGAAAAACATTGGACATTCAACGATCGTCAGCAGAAAATGGATGAAAAGCAGCTTATTACCAGATGGAGACTTGAACCCAAAGATGAAGATAAAGAACGATATTTAAGAGGGGAGCTGGTAGAACCTAAAAAACCGATTATTTACTACATAGACCCATCAACACCAAAGCAATGGCGTGAAAAAATCATTGCAGGCGTCTATGACTGGCAGGTCGCTTTTGAAAAAGCAGGCTTTAAAAATGCCGTTATCGCCAAAATGCCGGATGAAAAAGATGAAGATTTTGATATTGACGATGTAAGATATTCTGTGATCACATATGCTGCCTCACCTAAGGCCAATGCGATGGGGCCGTCGGTAGTGGATCCGAGAAGTGGTGAAATCATTGAATCGGATATCATATGGTGGCATAATGTGATGACATCCCTTCAGGAATGGATGAGAATCCAGACAGGACCAATAGATCCAAAAGCCAGGGGAAATACATTCAGTGATGAGCATATGGGGGAAGCAATCCGTTTCGTATCCTCCCATGAAGTGGGGCATACCTTTGGATTGAAGCACAATATGGGAGCGTCCTTCGCATTCCCTGTAGAGTCACTTCGTTCAAAAGAATTCACTGATAAAATGGGTGGAACAGCGCCTTCCATTATGGATTATGCACGGTACAATTACGTTGCCCAGCCGGAAGATGGGGTTACGGCCATTACTCCAAAAATTGGTGTCTATGATAAATATGCTATTGAATGGGGGTACCGTTGGTATCCGGACGAAATATCCGAGAAAAAAGCACTCAGGAATTTAATAGAAAAACACCAGGATGATCCTATGTATTTCTATGGAGAACAGCAGAATTACCTGGAAACCATCGATCCGCGTTCACAGTCTGAAGACCTGGGCGATGATGCCATGAAAGCCGGTGAATACGGGATCAAAAACTTGAAGACTGTTGTAAAGAACCTTTTAACATGGACCTATGAAGACGGAAAAAGCTATACAGATGCCGGAAAGCTGTATCTGGGAGTAATAGGGCAATGGGATCTCTACACAGGTCATGTTATGGCCAATGTAGGAGGCATTTATCTGAATCAGACGGTTTTTGGCAGCAATAAAAAAGCCTATGAGGCAGTACCTGCTGAAACTCAGAAAAGAGCTGTCGATTATCTCATTAAAAATGCAATTGAACTTCCGGAGTGGCTGTTTTTTAATCCGATTACAGAGAAAACCTATCCGGTTAAAAACTCACCGATGGGACCGTTCGAGCAGACTCCTTATACTTTAGCGAGAGGGATGCAGTATGGGAATATTTACTCCCTGTTTATGGATGACCGACTGCTCAGAATGATCGAAAATGAATTAAAACATGAAGTTTCCGGTTCAAAAGAAGAAATCTACACAGTAGAAAATTTATTCAACCAGGTTCGTACGGCCATTTTCAGCAAAAAAGGAAGTTTAACCATCCTTGAAAAGATGACCCAGAAAAATTATGTGGATGCTTTAATCGTTTCCGTCAATAAACTATTTGAAAAAACAGCTGTAAAAGCTCTAAAGGTTGAAAATACGCTGAACGTTCCGATGATTTGCAACTTCCATGGAGAAGATCAGAGCCTTAGGAATATCAACTATTCATCCATGAAAAGAGTATCTGAAGTAACCACTTATAAAAGAGCAGAACTCCAGAAAGTACTGAACTTACTATATAAAACTAACAATAAAGGAGATGAAGCTTCCAGGGCTCATTACGCAGACTTGATCATCCGGATAAAAGAGGCTTTAAACAAATAATCAGCTATGAAAAAAACTCTAATACTTTTACCTCTTTTGGCGGCTCAGATTGCGTTGGCCCAGGAAAAGAAAACTATTGCAGGAAAAATTGAAGACGAAAATACCTCTGGTGTTATTGTAGGAGCATCTGTAAAAATAGAAACACAGTCCGTTTCCACCAAAACCGACCTTGAAGGAATTATTGAAAGCGTATCCGTAGGTACAGTAACGGATAAGAACGGGCAGTTCATCCTGGAAATCCCGGCAGAAACCAAATCTGTATTGGTCAGTTATCCCGGCTATGAGTCCAGGATCATCATGATCAGCGAAGACAAGACCAACTATACCGTAAGACTGATTCCCGAACTTTCAGATAAAAACAAGATTCAGGAAGTCATCATTACCGGGTACCAGAAAATTGAAAAACGCAAGCAAACCTCTGCTGTTTCCACTGTAAAGATGGATAATATCAGCCAGGCCGGTGTTGCCAGTGTGGATCAGATGATGGCAGGACAGATTGCCGGAGTTGTAGTAACACCGGAAACAGGAGCTCCGGGAAGCCCTGCAAAAATCAGAATCAGAGGAACGGCTTCCCTTTCCGGTCCACAGGATCCGTTATGGGTAGTTGACGGTCTTCCGTTAGAAGGAAATGATGTGCCGAATTTCAGTGATAAAGACAATATTGACCAGCTTCAGAATTTTTCTATTGCCGGACTTAATCCTAATGATATTGAAGATATTACCATCCTGAAAGATGCAGCAGCTACAGCCATTTATGGAGCCAGAGCTGCAAACGGTGTGATTTCCATTACAACAAAAAAAGGAAAGAAAGGAACGATGAAGCTGAATTTCTCAGCAGATACTTTCGTGACGGCACGCCCTGATTTCGACAGACTCAACCTGTTGAATGCCTCTGAAAAAGTTGATCTCGAATTGATGCTTGCCAGCCGCGCAGACCTGACTTATCGTGCGGATAAAGGTGAAGTCATGAGAATTTTAATGAAAAACAGTCAGCTTGATGCCTTCAGAAACGGAGGTTTGGGTGCATTGAATTCTTTTACCCGTCAGCAGATCGATGGTTTAAGAAATAACAATACGGATTGGGGGAAACTGTTGTATAGAAATGCCATCAACAAGCAATACGGATTAAGCCTTTCAGGAGGCAGCGACCGTTCGGATTATTATTTCTCACTGGGGTATTATGATGAAGAAGGAACCACCATAGGGACGGGTTTTGAACGATATAACCTTACTTTAAAGAACAATTACAAAATAAGTGATAAGCTGAATGCAGGAATCTCTGTTTTTGGAACACGCAGCGAGAAAGAGTCGTTTATGACAGATGCAGACGCATCAGCAAGCCCGGTTAATTATTCAAGAAATGCCAATCCGTATATGAATCCTTTCAATCCGGATGGAAGTTATAATTATGACAAAGATATCGACGGTTTTGCAGATACTTATATTCCTTTCAATTTTCTTGAAGAAAGAGAAAATACAGAGTATACCCTGAAGAATCAGTCATTAAAAGCGATATTGGATTTAGAGTATAAAGCATCCAAAAGCCTCAGGTTTACTTCACAGCTGGGCATTCAGTATGATACCAATAAGACAGAAAAATACGCCGGACAGGAAACCTACTTTACCAGAAAGATGAAAGAGGGAACCCGTTACTATAAAGATGGTGCCTACCGTTATTTCCTGCCTGCCGGAGATATTAAGCAAAACTGGAACAATGATTTCTTTCAATACAACTGGAAATTACAGGGGTTATACAGCACAAGAATTAATTCGGTGCATGAGATTGATTTAATGGCCGGAACTGAAATCCGTAAAACAGAGGATAATACTACGGTTACCAGAGCTTTTGGTTTTAACAGTCTTACCAAAACAGGAACCCCGATCATATTTCCCAACTCTGATTATGCCGGAGATAAAAAATACGAAACCTATCGTGAAATGCCTACGGTAGAGAACGCTTATGCTTCTATGTTTGCTACGGCTTCTTATACTTATGATCAGAAATATACATTTTTCGGAAGTGTGAGATATGATGGGACCAATCTTTTTGGAGTCAATAAAAAGTACAAGTACCTGCCAATATGGGCTGTTTCTGGGTCCTGGCTGGTGACAAAGGAAAACTTTATGAAGAATGTACCTCTTATTTCCAATCTGAGATTAAGGGCTTCCTATGGTTTACAGGGAAATATTGACCGTAATACATCTCCGTTTTTTATCGGTGAATATGGAGAAGCCAACATTCTTCCCGGAACAAAAGAAGAAATTATTAATGTAATCACGGCTCCGAATGATAAGCTCCGCTGGGAAAAAACCACCAATGTGAATCTAGGGCTTGATCTGGGCTTGTTTAAAAACCGTATCAACCTTACTGCCGATGTATACAGCAGAAAAGGAACAGATATGATCAGTATGAGAGAAACACCTCTTGAAACAGGATTCAATTATACGATGATGAACTGGGGAAGCTTAACGAACAAAGGTTTTGAATTGGCAGTTTCTACGAGAAATATCGATAATGAAAACTTCAAATGGTCAACCACGATTAATTTTGCTCATAATAAAAGTAACGTCATTACTGAGCAGCCCCGTCAGAATTCAATGCTTCCTTCGAGGGAAGGACTTCCTGTAAATGCTGTATTTGCTTTGAAAACGGCAGGGATGGATGAGAACGGGAACCCTATGTTCTGGAAAGGAAACGAAAAGGTGAAAATTGAGGATTTCTTTAAACTCTATGATGTGTATGAAGAATTCCTTCCGGGGCAGCTGGTCGGAACAAAGCTTACCGCTGAAGAAATGAGAGGCCTTTTTACCTATGTTGGAGACAGAGATCCTAAATTTACCGGGGGTATTATAAACACCTTTAAAATACATAATTTCGATCTGACTGTTTCAGCAGCTTTCAACTTTAAACAGACGGTGATGAGATCCCCTTCTTACAGAGGAATGAATTTGGACAGAGGAAGAAATTATACAAGGGATATCTACGAAGCAGGAATTTCGCTTCCGGCCATAACAAGTCCTGATATGGAAAGCAACCCGGGATGGATGGGGAACAAATGGCTTACCGACAGCCCGAACAATACCTATGGTCTGCTTGATATATGGGCAAAAGAGATCAGTTACCTGAGAATCAGCAGTATCCGTTTAGGATATACACTTCCTAAAGAATTCACGAATCCTATGGGAATCAGCAGTCTGAGACTGAGTGTGGAAGGGCGTAACCTGTTTGTATTCAGTAACGGGTATAAAGGATATTTTGATCCCGAAACCTATGGTAATATTTATGCGCAGCCTATTGCCAAATCAGTTACAATTGGCTTTAATGTTTCTTTTTAAAACTTGAAAAAATGAGAAAAATAACTACATTCATTGCTCTGGCAGTCATCAGCTTTACAAGTATCGGCTGTGACCGCTTTCTGGATATACAGCCTGAAGGGAAAGTGATTCCGGTTAGCGTTGAAGATTACAGAAAAATACTGACGTCCGCCTATTCCAAATATCCTATTCATAAATCCCTTTCTGCACTTCGTACAGATGAGATGGTAATAGATGAAAATACCAGTGATTTCCCTTACTATCGTGAACTGGCTATGTGGAAGGATAGCAATTATGATGCTGAAACAAAAGAATTTCAGTGGGCAGATTTTTATACAGTCATCTTCTACCTGAACCAGGCGATCAACGAAGGCAGCAAGACCATGAAAGATTCTCCTGAAAAAAATCAGATTCTGGCAGAAGCTTATGCATTGCGTGCGTATTCCTATTTTGATTTGGTTAATTTGTATGCAAAACCTTATAATGCTGCTACGGCTTCCGCGGACAGGGGAGTTCCTATCAGTTTAAAAGCTGACATGGAAGCAGTATTAAAACCTTCTACCGTACAGGAAGTCTACAATCAGATTCATGAAGATATGGAAAAAGCGGAGGGTCTTATGGTAGAACAGCAGCAGGCTGCCGGTGCTAACTATAAATTTTCTAAAAATGCTCTGATTGCTTTTAATGCAAGACTTGCTCTTTATCAGGGAGACTGGAATAAAGCACTGTATAATGCACAGACGGTATTGGCTGTAAAAGGAGAATTAAGTAATTTAAATACTAACAATACGGCACCTAATCATTATGCGTCCGTGGAATCTATCCTGGCGCTAGATAATCCATTGAATACCAATGTTCAAAATGTAATTTTTGCCTCTCCGGAATTGATTTCAAAATATAATTCCGCTACAGACAAAAGATTTGGAATCTATTTTGAAAAAAATAACAATAAGTATAAAGTGATTAAAGGAGGCAGTAATAATTTCAGGGTCTCTTTCAGAACAGCTGAATTATACTTTATAAAATCTGAAGCATTATTAAAGCTCAACAGGCTTGATGAAGCCAAAGAAGCATTGCTGAAAGTTTTAGCCAACAGATATACTCCTGCAGGATATACCGCAGTTCAGAACGAGATCAGTCCAATGAATGCTTCACAGTTCATGAGCTATCTTCTGGACGAAAGATTCAGGGAGTTTGCTCTCGAAGGCCACAGATGGTTCGATCTGAGAAGAGCAGACCAGAAAAAAATTATTCATATCGTCAACGGTGTAAAATATATTCTTCAGCAGAATGACCCGAGATATATCATAGAATATCCTATGAGTGCCAAGAAGAATAATCCGAATTTATAAAACATTTATATTAACATCCTCTGAAACCGCTTGAACGTAATAGTTTAAGCGGTTTTTTTGTACTTTTGTGAGGTTATGAAAATCGCCATTATAGAAGACGAACTGCTGGCTGTTAATTATCTCAGGGATCTGCTGGATAAGCAGACCATAGTCCCTGTCACAGAAACCGTGATTCTCCGTTCAAAAAGACAGGCCATAGACTTCTTCGAAAACCATTCTGCTGACCTTATCTTTATGGATATTCACCTGGGGGACGGCATGAGTCTGGAGATTTTCGAACAGGTGGAACTCTTTACACCCATTATTTTTATCACTGCATTTGATGAATATGCAATACGTGTTTTCAGGCATTTTACCATAGATTATCTTCTCAAACCTTTTGAAGAGAATAATCTGCATCAGGCATTACAGAAATTCATTTCCATACGGTCCAATTTTGATCCCGAACCCGTCCTCAAATCTATTTCCACCTTACGTCAGCCGGAAAATCCCGGGAAAATGAATCATTTCATGGTACGCGAGGGAAATAAACTGAAATCAATAGACGAACATCAGACCGCTTATTTCTTTGCTTCCGGAAAATACCTGTTTCTGACCACCAACGATGGCAAAACCTATATTTATGATGATACCATTAAAGATATCATCCATAAGCTGAATCCGGATCTGTTTTTTAAGATCAACCGCAAATTTATCATCAATAAAAATGCTATTGTTGAGATTATCAAGCATTCCAGTCAAAAAGTAGAATTAAAACTTTCTCCGGCTCCTGAAATCAATTCAGATGTATTTATCAGTAAAAGACAGATTACGGAATGCTTAAACTGGCTGAAAAGCTGATTAAGACATAATTGTGCTTAAAACGGACTTCCAGAGTGATCATTTAAAATGTATTTTAATCTTTTAATGATTTAATTCCCACTCGGTATGCTTTAAGACTCAATCCCTTATGTCGTTTGAAAAACTTATTGATATGGCTTTCATCAGCAAACCCAAATTCATCGGCTATTTCATGAACTCTTTTATCACTGAAACGTAATCTGTGCTCTATCAGCCGGATGCGGTAAGAAGATATGTACTGCTGTATAGATTCATTGCATTGCTTACGAAAATAGCTGCCAAGATAGGTAGGGGATAACCCGAATTTTTCAGAAATTATGCTAATCTTTAATAATTCAGGACGGCTTATATGTTTCTGAATGTAATCCAGAATTTGCAAAATACGGCTGTCAGAATTGAGGGTGATCAACTTTGGCTGAATCATAGCCATGTTTCTTGCAGCGATTACGATAACAGCATTCACAAAATGTCGGATGAGGTCTTCATTGTAAATAGATTGATTTTTAATAGCTTGCTGTAGGTTTTGTATCACTAAATCAACCATTTTTCTGTCATCATTATTAACAAGTACCGAGCCTGGTATATGGGATGCATAGTATAAAAGACATTCTATATGGTCTATACTTTTCCATTGATATTCCCGGATATAGCTTTCTCCAAAACGGATCACCATAAATTCGCAGGTATGTTCAAGATCAAATGCATGACAGTCATTGGGCGTTATGAGAAATAGATCTCCTGCAGAATACCAAAACTTATTTCCATTCACAGTGTGATTTCCCGTGCCCGAAATGACGTATACAAATTCGAAAAAATTGAACTGCCTGTCACGTAGAGGACAATCATTCACTTTTTCATAGAATACTTCAAGTGGCTGATGGATGTTTTCTTTTGCCATATCGTAAAGATACCCAAATAAGCTTTAAATGTACCTTTTTTTACTCTGTTTTCCAGTCTATTTTTGTAAAATTAATACAGTAAAGAAGTACTATGAAAGCAATCGTGTTGGAAAAATTTGGAGGAACTGAATGCCTTATTTATAAAAACATAGAAAAACCTGAAATAAAAACAAATGAAGTACTGATTAAGGTGAAAGCTGTAAGCATTAATCCGGTAGACATCAAAGTACGAAGCCGACAGGCTCCGCTGGCAAAAGAACTCGCACAATATAATCCATTGATTTTAGGTTGGGACATTTCTGGAGAAGTGGTGGAAGTCGGAAGTGAGGTCACGCAATTTCACATTGATGATGAAGTGTTTGGGATGGTCAATTTCGTGGGGCACGGTAAAGGGTATGCAGAATATGTTGCAGCTCCGGCCGAACATTTCACTTTAAAACCGAAGAATATCACTCACATCGAAGCTGCCGCAAGTACCATGGCGGCTTTAACGGCATGGCAGGCATTTAACAGCTACGGTAAGTTGAGATCAACAGATAAAGTGCTTATCCATGCTGCTTCGGGTGGTGTGGGACATTTTGCTGTGCAAATAGCAAAATACAGGGGCGCCTATGTCATTGGTACATCTTCATTGTCCAATCGTGATTTCGTATTAAAACAAGGGGCTGATGAGCATATCGACTACCATGCAACTTCTTTTGAAAAAGTACTCAGGGATTTAGACTTTGTTCTTGAATCCATTGGAGGCAAAAACTTTCAAAAATCAGTACAGGTATTAAAACCATTTGGAACCATTGTCACATTACCGTCAGGACATACGGAAGATGACGAATTAAGAGCCCGTGAAAAAAAACTGCATGCCTGTTATTTTATGTCTGTCTATTCCGATGGGATCGATATGAAGCAGATTGCGTTCTTACTGGAAGCAGGTATATTGAAACCTTATGTCTCCCATGTATTTGAATTTGAAGAAATGGCTAAGGCACATCAGCAAATTGAAACCGGGCGGACGGTTGGGAAAGTAGTGGTGAGGTTTTAAAAAATCTGTGCAGGAAGTGAGAGTGGTTTTGGGAGATCATTTATTTTAATTATTCCTAAAGTAACCGGACAACCAGATGGTAACAATTTTAGGTTGTATTTCATTTGTTGTATGATCATTTGTGAAAAGGATTATTTTTGCCGTACTTCATTGATACTATACAATGAAACGATTTTACTTTCTGATCACAGGCCTTCTTATCCTTATTTCATATCAATGCCAATGTACAGACCGATAGTTTAAAAAATTATATAGTGCTCTTGGCCTTCTGAAGGTCAAATCTGTCAATAAACATCGGATCACCTGGAATTCGCCGTATATGTTCACTTGTCCGGTATCATTTAAGTATTAGATTTAAAGCTTTTTTTTGAATATAATAAAATTTTCATATTATTTTTTTTAAAAATTGATTTATAAGTATATACGTGTGGTATGTAGACGTAAAATGAATAAAAAAATCAATGTTTTTCGAAATTTTGTGAGTATTTTTGGCGGGACTTAAATATAAAATAAACCCCCAAGTACTGATTCATTTTATGATCTTAATTGTTGATGATAACCAAAGCAATCTTTATTCATTGAAAAAACTGCTGGAATCTAAAGATTTTCAGGTAGATACAGCCAGTTCCGGAGAAGAAGCATTAGGAAAGGCCATAAAAAATAATTATGCATTGATTATTTTGGATGTGCAGATGCCGGGCATGGATGGATTTGAAGTCGCAGAAACATTAGCTGATTATAGCAAAACAAAAGAAGTTCCCATTATATTTTTATCCGCAGTCAATACCGAAAAGAAGTTTATAACCCGCGGATATGCCTCAGGAGGAAAAGACTACGTCACAAAACCGGTAGACCCTGAAATTCTGTTGCTTAAAGTGAAAACCTTTTACAGTCTTCAGGAGCAGAATCTTGCCATGAAAAAGACACAGCAGAGTCTGGAACTGGAAGTTAAAGGAAGACGCGAATCACAGGTAACCATGAAATCCCAGATCGATCACTTTCAGCTCATGCTTGAGTCACTTCCGCAGATTGCATTTACACTCAATGAAGATGGGAATATAGAATTTGTCAACTGCAAGTGGTATCAATACTCGGATACAGATGTGGATTTTCCCGAAGTGCATCCCGATGACCTTAATATCAGAGAAGAATTTAACCGCTGCCGCAAAAAGAGCCAGGCACTCGAGCTAGAGGCCAGGATAAAGAAAGTGGATTCCGGAGAATACAGATATCATCTCCTGCGAATAACCCCGGTGAATGACGGAAATGTAATAAAAAACTGGGTAGGAACCTTTACCGATATTGATGATCAGAAAAAAGTAGAAAAAGAAAAAGATGAATTCCTGAGTATTGCCAGTCATGAGCTGAAAACACCTTTGACCAGTATAAAAGCTTATGTTCAGCTTTTGGACCGTAAATTAAAACTAGATAAGCAAAGTGCTGAAGCAGGCTTTATGAACAAGGTCCAGGACCAGATCGAAAAACTGAATAACCTGATTACTGATCTGCTGGACGTTTCCAAAATAGAAAACGGAAAGCTTAAAATCAACAAAAAGCCAACCAGCCTTGAAAACATTATAAGCAATGCGGTTGAAACCATTATCCAGACCCATGACGAAAATAAAGTCAAGATAAAACGGCATGGTATAAATCCGGATATACTGATTCCTTTAGATGAAGTACGCATAGAACAGGTTCTCATTAACTTCCTTACCAACGCCATCAAATATTCTCCTCAGAATAACCAGATTATAGTCACTACGTTTGTAGACCAAGAAAAGCAGGAAGTAAAAGTAAGTGTCACAGATTTCGGAATAGGAATTCCGGACTTTAAGCAGGACGCCGTATTCCGCAAATTTTACCGTGTAGAAGAATCCTCACTACAGTTTCAGGGAATGGGTATCGGATTGTTCATCTGTTCAGAAATCATCAAACAGCACCACGGAACCATAGGAGTATCCAGTAAAGTAGAAGAAGGTTCTACTTTCTATTTCACTTTACCTTTAAACTAAATTTCTCATGCCTAAAAAAATAATCAGAAATCTTCAGTTTGGGGTCGGGTTATCTTTGCTGATCCTGATTGCGAGTTCAGTTGCATCTTATCTGAGCATTCAGAAACAGATGGATCATCGTGAAAGCCTTTCCCAAAGTAGAAGATCCATAACGGCCGTAAAAGACGTTCTTGTTGCCCTGCTGGATGCCGAAACCGGAAACAGAGGTTATCAGCTTACAGGAAGAGAAAATTTCCTGGAACCTTACAACCGCAGTTTAAGCGAATTTTCTAAAGCGATAGAACGGGCAAAATCTTTAGATATCTCAGATCCAAAACAGCAGCAGCGTTTAAATGACCTGGAAAAAAATGTTAACAATAATATTGACAATTTAAAGCAGTTTGTCCACAACAGACGGAATGGTATTATAATGACCCAGCAGCAGATCCTGTTGAGCAAAAGCTATATGGACAAATGCCGCCAGATCGTCCACGATTTTGTACAATACGAAGAAAGCCAGCTCGAAATTAAAAATAAAGATCTCAACCGCTCATCCGGTACAACTGTTATGTTTATTATTGTTTCGGCAATATCAGCAGTAATTGTTACCCTGTTTTTTTATATTAAGCTGAGAGCAGATCTGATCCGGAGAGATAAACTAGAAAAAGAATTAAGATCAAAAGATCTGGAAATAAGCAGACGTGTAAGTGCTGTTCAACAGATAGCGAACAGAGTGGCCAATGGAGATTACAGCCAGAAAGCAGTAGATCATTCGCAGGATGATCTTGGAGATCTGGTAGATTCCCTGAACCATATGACCGATTCTCTGAAAAAGTCTTTTGACCAGATTAATAAAAGTGACTGGCGTCAGAAAGGATTAGCCTTACTCAATGAATCTCTGGTAGGCAATAAATCCGTGAAGGAAGTCTCTGATGTATCCTTAAACCAGCTTGTAGAATATAGTAAATGCATCAACGGTGCTTTATATCTGTTTGATGAAGGAATACTTAAGCTTAGTACAGCTTTCGGTCTGGAAAGTACAATGAAAAAAACTTTCGAACCGGGGGAAGGAATGGTTGGCCAGGCTTTTGCCAATGAAAAAATGCAGGTTTATAATAACCTTCGGGAAGATGATTTTGCCGTAAGTTTTGCCAGCAGCAGAATAAAAATTAACAGCATATTATTATTTCCGGTTCATGCCGACGGTCACTGTATCGGGATACTGGAATTAGGATCAACATCAGATTTTGATGAAGACAAAATTAATTATTTTGCTGAAAGCAGCCGCAATATCGGAATAGCCTTAAATGCAGCCAAAGGCCGCGAAAAAGAACAGCAGCTCCTGGAAGAAACCCAGGCTCAATCAGAAGAATTGCAGGTGCAACATGCCGAACTGGAAAATCTGAATACCGAACTGGAAGCCCAGACACAAAAGCTTCAGGCATCTGAAGAAGAGTTGAAAGTACAGCAGGAAGAACTGATGCAGGCCAATGCCGAACTGGAAGAACGTTCAAGATTGCTCGAAGAAAAAAATCACCTGATTGCAGAAAGAAACAGCGAAATCCAGAAAAAAGTAGAAGAACTTGCCTTAAGCACCAAATATAAATCCGAATTTTTAGCCAATATGTCCCACGAACTGAGGACTCCGCTAAATTCAATTCTTCTCCTCTCAAGATTAATGGCCGAAAATCCTGATGAAAACCTGAATGAAGATCAAGTAGAATCTGCAAAAGTTATTCAGAGCTCCGGAAGCAGCCTTCTGACCCTTATTGATGAGATCCTTGACCTGGCTAAAATAGAATCAGGCAAAATGTCACTGGAATATCAGGATGTAGCGATTGATGATGTGGTGAAAGATCTGAAAAACTTATTCAATCCCGTTGTTCAGGAAAAGAAACTCAGATTTGATATTCAGATAACGAATGATGTCGAAAATACAATCGAGACCGACAGGCTTAGAGTAGACCAGGTATTGCGTAACCTTTTGTCAAATGCTTTGAAGTTTACATCGGAAGGAAGCATTACGCTGAACATCGCAAAAGATCCTAAAAATAAAAACTTTATTGTTTTCACTGTAAAAGATACCGGAATAGGAATCCCGGAAGAAAAGCAGGCTATTATTTTTGAAGCATTTCAGCAGGCGGACGGCTCTACACGCCGAAGATTTGGCGGGACCGGATTGGGATTATCCATAAGCCGTGAAATTGCCAGACTGCTTGGAGGAGAATTAACCCTGAAAAGTAAAGTAAATGAAGGCAGCGAATTCAGTCTGATTATTCCTGTAAAAGCTTTGGCTGAAACAGTTCAGTCTGAAACCGACGTGCATTTGGTGGATATCATCCGTGAAGATGTTGAAGTGATTCAGAATATTTTAGAAGATACAGAATCCCAGCCAGCCTTACCGGTAGAAGTATTGCCGATTCCGGAAGCTATAGACGATGACCGGGATGCAATAACTGCACAGGATAAGGTAATTTTAATTGTTGAAGACGATATTCATTTTGCAAAAGCTTTACTCAAATATGCCCGTATGAACCAATACAAGGGGGTAGTAGTGGTAAGAGGAGATTATGCACTATCCGCAGCCGTTCAGTACCACCCACAGGCTATTTTGCTCGATGTTCAGCTACCGGTGAAAGATGGATGGCAGGTGATGGATGAGCTTAAATCCAATGCTTCAACCAGGCATATTCCGGTACATATGATGTCCGTATTGCAGCTTGAGAAAGAAAGTCTGATGAAAGGGGCCATTGATTTCATTAATAAGCCGATGGCACTCGATAAAATGACCGATGTTTTCAGGAAAATTGAAGAAGCTCTTCTGAAATCTCCTCAAAAGGTCCTAATTGTTGAAAACAATGCTAAACATGCCAGTGCATTGGCTTACTTCCTGAGTAATTTCAATATTTCCTTATCCGTAGAAAATAATGTGGAAGACAGCGTGAAAGCCCTGACGTCATCTCATGTGGATTGCGTCATCCTGGAAGCTTCAAAAGGGAATGAATACCAGATCATTGAATCTATCAAAAGTTATGAAGGACTGGAAAACCTGCCCATCATTATTTTTACAGAGCACAGTCTGTCCAAATCCGAAGAGCTTAAGATCAAGCAGTATGCAGATTCCATTGTCGTAAAAACCGCCCATTCTTACGAACGGATTTTAGATGAAGTAGGTTTGTTCCTGCATTTGGTGGAAGAAAAAAATAACTCTGTTGAAACAGCAAGAAACAAAGTTCTAGGATCATTGACTGAAGTGTTGAGCGGTAAAAAAATACTGATTACCGATGATGATGTCCGTAACATATTCTCTCTGACCAAGGCTTTAGAAAAATATAAAGTTGAGGTAGTTGTGGCTATGGATGGAAAACATGCCCTGCAGCAGATTAAAGAACATAAAGATATAGACGTTATTTTAATGGATATGATGATGCCTGAAATGGATGGCTATGAAACCATAAAAGAAATCAGAAAAATGCCGGCCCTTACAAGACTTCCTATTATTGCCATTACAGCAAAATCTATGATTGGAGACCGTGAAAAATGTATCGAGGCCGGAGCCTCAGATTATATATCGAAACCTGTGGATATTGATCAGTTATTATCCTTACTGCGTGTCTGGTTATATGAAAGTTAAATGATGAATAAGAAAATTTTAATTGTGGACGATGATCCACGTAATATATTTGCACTCAAACTCACCCTGAAATCCCGTGGATATCAGATTGAAAGCTGTATCAGCGCTCAGATAGCTATTCAGATTTTAAAAGAAAATGAAATAGATATTGTCCTTATGGATATGATGATGCCTGAAATGGACGGTTATGAAGCCATAAAGATGATCAGAAATACGCCGTCTATCAGTCAGATTCCTGTAATCGCTGTTACAGCACAGGCAATGCCGGAAGACCGTCAGAAATGTTTTGATGCCGGAGCTCAGGATTACGTATCAAAACCTATTGATGTAGACCAGCTGATCGCAGCCATAGAAAAGCTTCCATAAAATGTTAGAGCCCAGTATTGTAAAAGATGAAGAAGTAGAATACCTCATAAAAGATGTTTATGAGATGTACGGCTATGACTTCTCAGAGTATAGCAGAGCTTCTTTTAAGCGTCGGGTAAACCGCATCTGCCTGATTGACAGATTTACCAGCTTTGCAGAGCTCAGGTATACCATTCTTAACGATCCGGAATACCTGAAGCGCTTTGTAGAAGAAATAACGGTGAATGTTACAGAAATGTTCCGCGATCCCCATTTCTTTAAAGCTCTCAGAGAAAAGATCTTACCACAGCTCGGGACCTATCCGCTGATCAGGATCTGGGTAGCCGGCTGCTCGACCGGTGAAGAAGCCTATTCCATGGCTATACTGCTTAAAGAAGCCAATCTTTACCATAAGTCACTGATATATGGTACAGATCTTAATCCGTCCGTTTTGGAAACTGCGCGTTCAGGCGTTTTCCCGTTGCAGCAGATGAAAACCTATTCGGAGAATTACATTTTATCCGGGGGCAAAAAAGATTTTTCAGATTATTATACCGCGAACTATGACAGTGTGAAATTTGATAAAAGCTTACAGGAAAAATTAATTCTATCTACTCATAACCTGGTTTCGGACAGCTCTTTTAACAGTTTTCAGCTCATCATCTGCAGAAATGTACTGATCTATTTTGACAGAGGACTGCAGGAGCGTGTCTTTAAACTTTTTGATAACAGTCTTGAAAATTTAGGCTATCTCGCACTGGGAGCAAAAGAAACCCTTAGATTTTCCAAACTTGACAGGAATTACCATCAGGTAGATGACCAACGCATCTGGAAGAAAACAGAGCATATGTAAAACATGATCATGGAAACAGAAAACACAAAAACAGAATTAGTGGTCATAGGAGGGTCCGCAGGAAGTCTGCAGGTCATTCTTGAAATGCTTAAAAAATTGAAAGATAAGCTCAGTTTCCCTATTGTTCTGATACTGCACCGTAAGGCTTATTCAACCAATATCCTGCAGACACTGCTGCAGCAGTTCATTTCCATTGAAGTGGTGGAAGTGGATGATAAAACAGAAATTCAGAATAATAAAGTATATGTAGTTCCTGCAGATTATCACCTTCTGTTCGAGAACAAAAATATGATGTCACTGGATTTTTCAGAGAAAATGAACTATTCGCGGCCATCCATCGATGTAACCTTCAAATCTGCTGCGGAAGTGTATGGTAAAAACCTGGTGGGCGTTCTGCTGTCAGGAGCCAATGCTGATGGAGTGGAAGGTTTGGGATTTATCAAAAAAAATGAAGGAAAAGTCTGGATTCAGGAACCGGAGACGGCCGAGGTAGAGTATATGCCTAAGCATGCGCTGCAGGAAGTTGCCTATGATTTAATCATTACACCGGATAATCTGGCAGACTATATCAATCAATTATAAAAATACAGTATAACAACCCTAAGATTTAAATAGAAAGAATATGAGCACAAAGAAGATTTTGATTTTTGATGATGATACCACTATTTTAGAGATCATTACCATCATTTTTGAAGAGAATGGATATCAGGTCGAAATTTCAGAAACATCTCATGATATTTTGGAAAAAGTTTCGCAGTTTCAGCCAGATGTTATTCTCATGGATAACTGGATTCCAAAAATTGGAGGAGTTCAGGCAACCCAGCTTCTGAAAAGTCATGAAGAGTTCAGGTCAATCCCGGTTATTTATGTAACAGCCAACAATGACATTGTGAGGCTGGCACAGGAAGCTCAGGCTGATGATTATGTGGCTAAGCCATTCAACCTTGATGATCTGGAAGAAAAAGTAGCTAAATATTTACAGCAATAAATAAACTAGTAGGAGTCGTATAAAATGCGATAATATTAGAATTATAGAATAGTCCTTACTTCATCTGTAAGGATTTTTTTTGTTTAAATAATTCTTTTGACTGGCAGATACCTTATTTCCTCAAAATGTTTGATTTTCTCACGGATAAAGTCAACAGTGCAATTTCCGTTATTGATTTCAGTAATCAGTGCGGTTAAAAATAATTTCAGTTTAGGATAAAGTAGTATTTTGTTTGTAAATGTAGAAGCAATGGTGGTCTTTTTAGATACGATATTCTGTGTAAAGGTATATTCACCTTCCAAATCAACGGTTGAGTAGAACTGGTGTGTTATACTGATAGATAAATACCGGTGTATCAGTTCTATATTTTGTAACATGTTTTCCATCTGGTGTATTTATATGATATACAATAATATTTATGCCACAATTGTTTTTTAATGATTTTTTTATTGATAATCAGCTGCAACGAAGATGATCATTGGATATTTTAAAATAAATATTATCTTGCTGTTCATAGAGAATTGTAGACCAATAAATTATACCTGCTTTTAACATGTTGAAAGATATCATTGCCAAAAATCTCACCGTTATTTTTTGTGGAATCAATCCCGGTTTAAAATCTGCTGAAAAAGGATACCATTTTTCCGGAAAGAGCAACCGGTTCTGGAAAGTGATGCACCAGGCAGGATTTACTCCGTACCAGATCGAAGCTGAAAATGATCGAAGTATTTTAGATTTCGGATATGGGCTTACTACTGCTGTAGCAAGAGCAACATCCCGTGCCGATGAGCTTTCAAAAGAGGAGTTCGACGGCTCCCTGGAATTTTTTAAAACAAAAATGACGGAATTTCAGCCAAAATATATTGTATTTCTCGGTAAGGCAGCGTATAAGTCTTTTTCAGGAAAAAAAGAAATTCCATGGGGTTTACAACCCGAAGATTTTTGTGGATGCCGGGTTTGGGTCTTACCGAATACAAGTGGTTTGAACCGCGGATTTAGTTTAGAGGATCTTGTCCAGGCATATGGAGAGTTGTACAGAGAGATTCATAAGAACTTTTTGTAAAACTTGCTGTATGTAAAATGAAAAACAGAATCTTCCTATCAATTTTTGAAATGTATTTAAGAGATTCCCTATTTTTGCCAAAATCCAATATTCATGAAGAATGTCCTGAGCTGGATATTAATTGCATTTCTTACGGTGTCTCTTTTGAATAACTGTTTCAGCAATAGTGTTCAAAAGGAAATCAGGGAAAAATCCTCATTCCTTGCGGAACTGAGGAAATTATATTCTTCCGGAGACCCTTCAAAATGGCCGAAACCAATTCTGGATCCGCAAGCTGTACCTTATTTTTCTGAAATAGGACATCTGCCTGAAATTCAGTTCCCTGAGGATAATCCCTATTCTGAAGATAAAGCTTTGCTGGGAAAAATACTTTTTTACGACCCGCGGCTTTCCCAATCCAATCAGATCGCATGCGCTTCCTGCCATGATCCTGAACTGGGATGGTGTGATAACCGGACCTTCTCTTTTGGGCACGACAGGCAGCTTGGTACCAGAAATGCAATGAGCATCCTGAATGTAGCTTATGCGCGGTCATTATTTTGGGACGGCCGCGCTGCATCCCTTGAAGAACAGTCCGAAATGCCGATTCGTGATGAAAGAGAAATGAACGGGCACATTGATCTCGCAGCCGGAAAAATTGTAAAGATTAAAGGCTATGAAATATTATTTGAAAAAGCATTTGGAGATAAAATGGTTTCAAAAGACAGGATTTCCAAGGCAATAGCGGCTTTTGAAAGAACCATAAAGAGCGGGATTTCTAAATTTGATCAGTTCATTGATGGGAAAGCAGATGTCTATTCTGATGATGAACTGATGGGACTGCATCTTTTCCGGACCAAAGCCCAGTGCATGAACTGCCACAGCTCCGGTTATTTTTCCAACAATCAGTTTGAAAATGTAGGAACTTCTTCATTGGGATCGAAAGAAGAAGATCTGGGCCGGTATCTGGTGACCAAAAACCCGGAAGATGCCGGGAAATTCCGCGTACCCGGACTGCGTGAAGTCGCGAGAACAGGACCATGGATGCATAACGGCTCTATGGCCACCCTTACGGAGGTGATCCAGTTTTATAGCAGGGGAAACCCTGAACATTCCCAAAAACGGTCAACAGTTCATCAGGGAATAGCACTTACTTCTGAAAAATCAGGTTTTGTAAGGCTGCTGGATCTTACGGATGAAGAAATTACTCAACTGGAAGCATTTCTAAGGACTTTATCCACAAAGCCGGAAAGAGTGCTGCCTCCTGCATTACCCAGGTAAAATACTTTCTCGCATAATCAGTAATTAGCGTTTTATTGGCTCAGGATGTCAAGCTTTTTTGCTACATTTATATACCCATAATCCTCAATAATGATCCACTTATGAATATTGAACTTTTTTCAAAAAATGCTTTAGTAGGAGCTGCTACCCAGGGAATCGGTGCAGGAATAGCATTGGAGCTGGCCAAATGCGGAGCTAACGTAACTGTAATGGCCCGCAATGAAGCAAAACTTAAAAAGATGGTATCTTCATTGCCTGTAATCAATTCCGGTCAGAAGCATCAGTATCTGGTGGCTGATTTTTCTAATTTTGAAGAATACAGAAGGATTATTTCCGAATATTTCAGCAATAACTCTATAGATATCCTGGTTAACAATACCAATGGCCCGGAACCGGGGCTGGCACAGGATAAAAATGTAGACGACTATCAAAAAGCATTTGATCTGCTTTTTAAAACGGTTTGTGAGACAACTTTACTGGCTTTGCCACATATGATCAAACAGAAAAATGGGCGTATCATCAATGTTTCTTCATTATCTGTCAAAGAGCCGATCAATAATTTATCCCTTTCCAACTCCATCCGCTCAGCCGTGATTGCCTGGGCAAAAACATTATCCAATGAAGTGGCACAGCATCAGATTACGATCAACAATATTTTGACAGGATATTTTGATACGGAGCGTATTCAGAATCTGATCAGTCACGAGTCGCAGCAGACAGGCAAATCTCAGGAAGAAATAAAAAAAGCCAGAGAAAATAAAATTCCGATGAAAAGACTGGGTAAAACCGAAGAATATGGTCATCTGGCTGCTTTTTTGGCATCGGAATATTCATCTTATCTTACCGGAGCCAGTATTCCTTTAGATGGAGGACTGAATAATACCTATTAATTCTCAGGAAGATATTCAGCTAAAAAACGTACTAAAATTCACTGAAAACACCTATCATTAAGGGATTATTCTTTTTTGATTCCACGGTTTTTTTGTAGTTTCACCACTTTAAGAAAATACCATCACAATTTTTTATGAAAAGGAACTTTATCAACCAAAAAGAGCTATCCGACAAATTTTGGAATATTGAGTATTCCGGAAAAGTACAGAAAATATCTTTTGGGAAAACCGGAACTAAAGGCCGGGAAACAGCTAAAGAATATGCCGATGAAAGCGAATGCATTCAGGAATCTGAAAAACTGATTGCTCAAAAAATAAAAAAAGGCTATACAGAAATTCAGGAAAATGATGAAATCCCACAAAAAGCGGAGCTTTCGGATAACGAAAAAGCCGATATTTATTTTTGGGAAGCCATTGACAAATCCAACAAATATAAAAAAGCCCACTGGAGTGAATATGATATTGATGAGCATATTGAGATCCTGACCGATTATTTGTCCAAATTTGGGAAAGACAGAATGATACTTTTTGAAAAAACGCTTCAGGAAAAACTAAGTGAGCTTTATACCGCTGAAATTGCAGAACTCTCAATCATTCTGGAGGGTGATTTTAAGAATGAAAATGGAATATATGTCTTTGATGATTATCTTTCTGATGATGGATTTATCTATTTCAGATGTTGGCTGCTGCTGAAGGGAAAAGACTTCTTTGAAGATATAAAAGCTGATATTCAGTCGTTCGTAAGCGGAAAATACAGTTTTAATATCGGAGACTGCTGGGCAGAAGGTCTGCTGTATGTTGCTGATGAGGCGTATGCCCAAAATCACGACGATGAAGAATCCATTATAAAAGACACCGTATACGAATTATATCCTGAAAACGATTACGACGGCATGGAACGCAGCATGAACCGGGAACCGAAAAGAGGAACGGATTTACAGAAAATGTATCCAAAGCTGGTAAAAGAAATTGGTGAGCTAAGAAGTAATTAATGTTAAAGTCTGACAAAAGCAATTAAAATTAATAACCCAATGAAAAACAAGGTTAAGATTTTGAGAGAAGGGAAGAATATGACCCAGGCCGAACTTGCCGAAAAGTCAGGCCTTTCATTACGGACGGTTCAGCGCATTGAAGCAGGAACTGTTCCTAAAGGATTTACCCTGAAAGCTATTGCCGGTATTCTGGAAACAGACCCTGAAAATCTGATCTCTGCAGATGAAGAAAAATCCTCTGTTGATAGAGCAAAATTAATTAATCTTTCTGCCCTGCTGGGGCTTATTATTCCGTTTGGGGGAGTTATATTCCCTTTGATTTTAACTTACAAAACCGAAGATCCGGTCAGTAAAGAGCTTGGGAAAAATATAGTAAGCGTTCAAATCATTTTGGCAGTTGCTGTCTCTGTTTTAATGATCATAAGTCCGTTCATCCAGAAACTATTGGCAGTGAAAATTCCACTTTTTCTGGTCTTTTTAATTGCTTTTCTCTGTGCCAAACTGTTTGTAATTATTAAAAATGGTATCTGTTTGAATACAAAAAACGATTTGTGTATCAAATTGAAAACCAGTTTCTTATAGCTATTGTCGTACAAATGGCGTAAACTTGTCATATTGTTTTTGCAGGAAAATCAAATGATAATGCTGAATCTTGCAGAAAAATTGAAGCATGAAAATCTTTAAGAAAATTGCATTATCGGTTGCCGTATGTACTGTCCTGTTATTATTGGGTGGTTACTTATATTTTGATAAAAAATTTACACCACCGGAAAACAATCTGGCTGTTTCAGGTATTGCACAAAATATAGGTATGCGATGGGACTCTGCCGAAGGAAATGCTCATGCGGCAATTCTTCTTCCTGTAGAATTCAAAGGTATTGACAGAACATTTTATATGCAGCTGGATTCCGGATCTCCAACGACGCTGTTTTACAAAAAATCCATAGAATCTCTCCGGGAAAAATTTCAGAATCAGATTCCGTCTCAAAAACAGGAAAACCAGATTTCACTGCAGTTCAGCATAGGAAATATGAGTATAACGTCTGACCGTTTTGAACTGTTAAATTATGGGAGGGCAATACATCCTGATAATACCGAAGCGGTTCATATCATTGGAACTATCGGAACAGACCTTTTGGAAAAGCGGATTATGATTCTGGATTTTAAAAACACGGTATGTTCATTTGTTGAGAATATGGATGAAAAAGGTTTTGAAGCCTTTGAATTTAAAAAACGTAAAATATTGTTTCCTTCAGAACTGGGAAATCAAAATCTGAAACTGCTTTACGATTCAGGGACCAGCGGATACGAGCTTATTACCAACAGAGAAGAATGGGAAAAATACAGAACCTCAAACGGGAATGTCAAAAAAGAAAAAGGAAATTCCTGGGGAAATATTTTAACGGTTATTTCTGCACCTGCCGACCAAATAATCAAAATTGGAAACCGCAACCTTAAGCTTTCGGAAGTGACCTATATTGAAGGAACCTCAAAGATGCAGAACCTTTTAATGAAAACCTCCGGGATGCAGGGAATGATAGGGAATAAGCTTTTCCTGAATCATAAACTGACGGTAGACTGTAAAAACAGAAAATTCAGAGTTGAGTAATTTTTTTTGGAGTACAATCTTAAATCTATTTAATGATATTAAGTTTTTTAATGATTATGTAATAATTCCCCAATCTGGGTTGTCTTACTATGTATTGAAACTACATAGTTTATGAAGAACTGGTCTTTTAAAAAATGGAACACCATTTTAGGATGGGTGATTTTCGTTATCGCACTGATTACCTATTTCTCCACCATGGAACATTATCTTAGCTTCTGGGACTGCGGCGAGTATATTTCCTCAGCTGTAAAACTTGAAGTAACGCACGCTCCCGGAGCTGCTTTATTCCAGATTGTGGGAGCTATGGCCAGTATATTTGCATTGGGAAATGAACAGAATTATGCTGTTGTGATCAATGCAATGTCTTCACTCTTCAGCGCATTGACCATTTTATTTCTGTTCTGGACGATTACCCATTTTGTAAGACGGCTGCTGAACAAGGATTTTGATGAAATTACAAAACACCAGGAAATCTCCATCCTTTTTGCAGGAGCTGTAGGAGCATTATGCTTTACTTTTTCAGATACATTCTGGTTTTCTGCTGTAGAAGGAGAGGTATATTCTATGGCTTCTATGTTTATTGCTTTACTCGTTTGGCTCATTACCAAATGGGAAAATGAATACCTGGCGAAAGACAGCGAAAGATGGATCATCC